>CAYWGC010000001.1:0-194919 GCA_964457755.1 uncultured Thermodesulfobacteriota bacterium
ATATCTGCGTAAACGCAAACTTATAATTTTTTGTACTTCAAATTTTTACTTTTTTCTCTTTGTATCTCCTCTAAAAAAGGTGGTTCTCTGGTTAAGCGGCGCTGATCCCTCGTTATCCCTCAACCTAACCTTTATTTTTTTGTGGATATGTTCGTATCACAGACCATAACAAAAAGCACTATCCATTTTGACAAAGTTAGTGCCGGGAGTGTCCTGTAAGTCAAACGTTATTCGCATAATTTCGACACGCACGCAAGAGCTCCATCATCTGTTTTCGCTGTTCCGTGTAAGTCCGGCTCCGCATCCCGTGTTTGAAGGCGTTTTGGTTGCCTGCTGGTGCCCCTGTAGATTTCCCGCCATGTAACTTGCACCGACCCGTACCGACGTGATCTGTGCCCCAACCGGCCTTTTGCTGGCAGGGTGTACCGGTTCTGTTTTTAGCCCCACAACGTGGATAATCGTCATGGGGTTGATCGTCACTTTTTTTCATCACTACCCCCTCCTTGATGGTGTACTTCACCTATGATTGCCTGACCCCCTGCGTTGACATTAACGTGTTCGACGACTACTTTTTGTTGGCCGCCTCGGCGGTACTTTGACAGGGTTCCCATCTGAATGGAAAAAGTGCGCATGAATCGATCTGCAAAGCGAAGGTACATCTCTCGGTGAGCTATCAGATCGCTCTTCTCTGCGCGATTAAAACAATTCATTGCCTGGCTGTGGGTCGCAACCATCTGAGAGATAAGTAGTCCCTCAAAAGCATCCTGCGGCTGCAGTTCCATCATCATTGCAGATGCTTTTTCCAGTGATGCTTTAGATTCTGCTACCCCAGTCGGATTTTCACATGATGATATTTGGCTCAGCAATTGGGCGCTGGCGACCGGTTGGAGCATCCCGGTAGATTCATGAAGAGCTGTACGGCGTTCAAAGGCGGTTGCATCCTCATCTTTGTCGATACCGATTATCTTGGCGGCAACACCAGATTCTGTGCACTCAACTTCAAATTCAATACAGTCCGATTGCTTTTTAAGCTTTTTGAAGTAAGTCGTTATTTCTTCAATCCTTAAGTCACTAAGGTTTGCCGGAGCATTCTCATTGGTGTTTTTGCTGCAACTGATTTCTTTTTTCATGGGTCTAACCCCTTATCGATAATTAATTATTGGTTAGTATTGCGGTGCCCAAATTTAGGCACCCCCGGTTACTTATTTCCGTAATAATTCCAATACTGACTCCGCCTTATCCATGGTTGAATGGGTGCCCCTGAAGGCGACGGATCTAGGTTTATTGATTAACGTCAACCTTCCCATCTCTAAACTTGGCAAGTTCCGACCTGAAATGCTTCAGCATCTCATGCCCGGTTTCCCAATGTTTATCAAACCCCAATTCTTTCTCGTACCAAGCGATCACATCTTTAACTTTCATGTAGGTAGTTTGATCGGTTTCCCAGGTAATCATGGTTAGACCATCAATGGCGGCCACAAGTGGAGTAATACCAGTGTGATCAAATTTAACGTAAAACTCTTTACCGTCTGTTGTAAATGGTGCGGTCATTGTATTATCCTCCATATAGAAAATGTTTGAAATATACCTTGTGACAGTGTGACATGTGACAAATAGGCGTTTAGCCCTTTGTATTGCTAGGTTTGCTTGTCACCTCTGCTTGTGTGACACCGTGACAACTGGGATTTGTTGTCACGGTGTCACACTTTGTCACAACCCAGTTTGTGACAGCCAACACAAGCAAACACAAAGCCTAGAAGAAGGTTTGTCACGTGTCACACAAAGTCTTAGCTTAAATATAATTTCCCATCATCCAGTCTGATCAAATCGTTATTAATAAGATCAGTTATGACGGGGTTAATAACACCAGAGGTTAAATGTAAGCCCCGATAAACCTCACGCTTACTTGCCCCATTATGATCTGCCAGATATTTAATAACTTTGTCTGAGATTGATTGACTGGCCGGTTCCTGGCTATGCAAACTATCAGATAATAGGGCCATTGCCTTGGCAGCGTGATGAAGGTGGAATTCTGCAATCTTAATCCCGTTCTTGATCATATTGATATCGATAACACCCCGACCTTCATCAGTAACATTTTCAATGGTAGAAGGGGCTAAGAGAGCGAGAAACCCCGCGTATCTTAGAGCGTAACTGAATGCCTTAGGAATAAATCCTTTAAACTGCTCTGAAAACTTCTTCCTATTAAGGTCATTTCGCCAGCCTTTAAAATGATCCCAAGCTTCTGGTGTTAATACCAGTACAACTTTATCCCCTCCCTCAGTAAAAGCTCTCAGCCGTTCACAAAGGTCATCCCAATATTGTTTCTCTAGTCCGTTCCATGCTTCATCTGTCAAATCGAAAGGTTCGTTGTCTCCGACAAACAGTGAGAAGCGAAAGTTGGTTCCGTCGTTACAAAAGATATTACCACCACCCTTAAATAACCCCCGCCATACAGAGGGCTGCACTCCACCGCAAATATTTACCCGCGCACCCATTATAAGACGATTTCCAGAAGCACGAACTACCCTGGCAGGCTTTCCGTCAAATAGTTTTAACCAGGATTCTCGATCACTTCCATTTCCACCTTTGTATTGATTCTGAGCATTAAAGAAGCCGCTTATTTCATCATGTATTGCCGCAACGCCACCATTGCCATCTTTCCCGTCAAGGTCTGCGTGTAAGCCCTCAATAGTTAGCTCACTGCAAACCTTGCCTTGTGGTTCTGACGGTTCCGGACCCCTGTCCTTTTTATCTGGAGTCTTCCATTCCTCAAGCGCCATGAAATGTCGCTCAGTCAGGTCTTTCTGATATTCCCATATTGGTGAACATAAGGCATTGGCAGCGGGGGTTTTACCAGCCCCTGACATCCTGATATCAGCATTCCAGAAAATCATTGGCTCTTGCCAACCTGGTTTGGCCTCGACCATGATCTGGTTACCAACAATAGCCCCGACAATTGCGCACGCCACACCATGTAGCGGCTCCGGGTCAGTCGCGTGAGCGACAGCACATTTTCTGGTACAGTTAAGAAATTCAGGGGGGAAGGCGTCGTCACAGTTGTCTGGGAAGGTTGTCATCGTAAGCTCCCAGGTATCCCACTCATCGGGCCAAAGATCTAATTCTTGGCACACATCTTTAAATGTTTGATCTTTACAGGAATCATGGAAGCACTGATACCGGACAACCCCATCAGCGCCAACAATAATGCTGGCTTCATTTGGTGAGTGATCCGAGTTAAACACACACTCCTTCAACTTGTACATAATGGCCCCTTCATCAAGATCCTTTGTTCCCATGATCTCAAGTCCGGCCTTCTCACAGTAGGCTTCAATATCAATTGTGCTCCCAGCACTCGGCCCAGAAGTGAGGTTCATAAACTTATCCAGAGAGCCAAACTTATCAATTACGGACTGTAGCTGCTCTCGGGATACCGTAACCCGCTTATTGGGGATACTCTTAATCTCCGATCGCCGCTGAGGTCGATCTGGAGTATCCGGGCCTTTGCGGGTCATGGTACCGTACAGTTTGGTGATTCTAGATTCGTTGAATACGACCGTATCAATCTTCACGGCATCATCGCTGAATCGGCTACTGATAGCCTTTAGGAACTCCCGAATCAGCGGTTTATCCTCGACTGGCAAGTTGACAGCGTACAGGGCATGGTAGCCATTGCCTGACATGCATATTATAGGTTCCGGGAAGCCGAACTCATTTCGCAGAGCATCAACCACGGCAACGCAACGCAACCGGGCCGCCTCAAGCTCTACGGCTGTCGAGTTGGTATCTTTCTCCCGCTCTGGATCGCAATCAATCAATAATAGTGTGTAACGCTCAATATGCTTATCTGCCAGCTTTGGGGTTGTTTGTCGGATGGGTTCGTTTAGGTTCTGAATATGTTCGGCCTTGGGTTTGTTCAAGGTGATGTAAACACCTTTAACCCGACCATCCTGATCAAACTTGTCAACCGCCCTCTCCAGGGCATCAATGTTATCGTAATAGCCGGAAGCAACTATATTCTTATTACCCTTCTTGGGTTTCTTAATTACCCTAACCTCAACTATGCCGTTCCGTTTAAGGGACAGTTGAGCTGTCTTTCTGGTATCATTTTGCATAACGAACTACTCCTTTCATACAGGAGAGGGTGGGCGCAGCGGCAAGGAACTTGACAAAGACCACATAAACTGCTATGGTATTTGCATCTTAAGCAAGTCCCGTCCAACTGAACCCCGGCAACTCTCCATTGTCGGGTTTCTGTTTTAAGCCACCTGCTGTTTTTCAATCACGAACCCTCGACCGAACATATACCTAGACAATGACTCAATAGGGTAACCCACCTCGCCTCGAGCACCGAAAATGATCCGCTCATCAGGCCCTCGGCCAAGACAGTCATCATTTCTGCATGTCCCTGGCTGTAGAAAGCCACAGGAGGGCCCAGCAACTTTCGAGCGCTTAATTATTGAGCCAGCACCATTCTCTTTCAGGAAACTAACAATTGCTTCCACCCCAACCACATTAACCTTCATCCTTTCAGCCATGTTTTGTTCCTCCCATATTGTCACAATGATCAATCGATAATGAATGTAATGACAAATCTGATAAGCATATGCTTATGGATAGAAATCTCGATTGCAAACTAATTTCATGTTTCTTGAAAGTCTTTTGATTTGAGGGAGTTAGCGGGATAATTTGGGGGGATTGCGTATCTATTGGATTAAAGATAAATATCCATAGATTAAGTTGCTGATTTCATTGGGTTGTTTGCTTGAACAGGGGAGCTCTATCGTAAAAGGTAAGAGCTCTTGTAGTTGGCAGGAGGGGTAAATAAGACATGTGATCTGCTGTCCGGCTAATTACAGGGGTTGGCAAAAGTCACAAGTATAGTCTCTGTTCATCTGTAGTCTTCATCATTTATTCTCTGCTGTTGATTCTGTGAATCTACAAACTCGCGGATAATTCCGGCGAGTGTCCCGCAGTTTAATAATGGATCAAGGATTTTAACGATATCGCCAACTGGGGAGCTTTCGATCACGTCAATCTCATTCCAACACCTGGCAACAGGCTTGCCTGTTGCCTCCTCATAAATCTTAAACAGTTCTGAGATCAGGTGCCGTCCTGGTAAATCTTTCGACTTTGCGCGTTTTCTAAACGGCTTTTCATTTGTGATAGTTGATAGAAAATCCTGGATATAGCGTATCCTCATCGTTGCCTTGTCAATTGGTTCAATTAGTGAGCCTGCAAGATGATATGAGCGAATGCTGGGAGGTAAGTCGTTTTTCTCCATATATCGATGTTTGTAGTGGTGGTAAATCTGATCATGCAATTTTGGTGTAATTTTATGAATGTCCTTTAAAAGCTTATCGCTTGCCTCTATAAAGTTTTGGGTTGACTCAATTAGCGTCTCAAGTGATTGTCGGTCGTCTTTGGGGCGTGGTCTATCACTGAGGACTTCTCGCGCAAGCAGGTACATATCACATTGTGATTCGACATCATAAACTGCAGATTCTTTCTGTAATATTTCTAGTAATTGATCTTTGATCTCATCTGAGAAGAGATTGATACCGTCTTCGGAACGTTCCGACCATCTGGTGTTCACAATCTTGACCTCCTGTCGTTGGGTTGCCCAGTGAGAGATGCCTCAATCAGTCGCTAAAGGAAAGCAGACTTTTGCACTGTCGTACTAGATCGGGGAAAGTAGTTTACTGTGCCAATGAATATCTAATTTACTTAAGCTATTGAACCCTTACTTAAAATTCGCTTCAATAACATTATCCTTTCTGTCACTTTCTATCCGATGCAGCTCATTCGCCCAAGCAATCAAAGCCTGTTCGATCTCCTCTGCTCGATCATACTTATCATAAAAAGTTCGGGTGACTCCAGTCACTGAATGCCCTAAGATATCTGGAACAACGGATCCGTGTTTGAGCATTGCGATATGAGTTGCTGCAGTTCGTCTCAGATCATGCGGGGTAAATGCTCCAACATTTTGCAAGTGCTGTTGCATTTTCCTGACTCTGCTCGTTAAGGTATCCCGCCGCATGTGTGGCGTCTTGCCCTCAACCGGGAAAACATATTCTTCTAAAGCAAAGTCTTCCTTCCTGTCCTCAATGATCTGCCTAGCCGGAACCGACAAGAAAACCCTATGCCCCTTGCCAGGCTTTATATCTTTACCTTCCATCTCAAACCACCCATCTCGGATCTGCGAGAGACGCATGGCTACAATTTCGCCGGGCCGCTGGCCGGTTAACAGAATAAGCCTAAGAGCATCAGCAAAGTTCCTAGGGCATTTATCTGGGTCGTTCAGAATGAAAAACAGCTCTTCGAGTTCTGTGGCACTTAACACTCGCTCTTTGACAACTTCTTTCCCTGGGGGCCGAATACTAGCAGCTGGACTCGATTCAAGTAATCCAACACTCACGGCATATGTCAAGATTCCCTTGATCGTAGCCAGCACTCTATTTGCTTGAATGGGAGTTTTTAAAGATATGTTTTCAACCAACCGGATAATTGTCATTTTATCGATCTCATCAATGGTAAAACTACCCCATGCAGGAAGGATAAACTTATCAATCAACCGTTTATATTCAACCACGGTTCGCGGTTTCAATTGAGGCGTGGCATAATATGTCAAATATCGATCTCCAAGGGATTTAAAGGATTGTTCAGCCTCTTGAACCTGTGCTTCCACCTCTTCCTTTTGTCGTTCATGTAGTGGATCAATGCCATTTTCAAATTTCACCGACAGTTCTTGATACTCAAGTAAAAGTTCTTTCAGACTCTTTGCAGGATAGCTTCCTATATTGATCTCGCGGCGCTGTCCTTCAATCTGATATCTGAACTGGAAAGCAATCCGCCCCCCCGTACCGACGAGAAGAAATAACCCTGGACTGCTGTCGATGTAAACCCTATAGCGTTTACTTTTCGGTTTGAGTGCCAGCAGTCCTCTGTCTGTTAACCTGGAAATATTCATTTACCCCCCTTCAAAAGTGTCCGCCACATTGTCCGCCACATCTACCCTTATAATGAGTTATTAGAAGTGATTAACCATGAACGATATACCAGGCAACTAACTGAAAGTCAAAGTGTTTTAGTTATGAAAAGGGAATGAGTATGAATGATAAAATCATGACTACGGATCAGGAGGCCGGGAGTTCGAATCTTCTGCGGCGCGCCAATAATTACAAGGGGTTAACTGATGATTTCAGTTAACCCCTTTTTGCGTTTGGGAATTGGGTGCCAAGATAGGTGCCAAGATTTGAGATCGTAATAGAGGTCTAGGCACTGATCATTGCATAAAATGATCTTCCTAACGAATAAGGACTTCTAATCCGTAGGTCGAGCGTTCAAGTCGTTCCTGGCGCGCCAATAAAATCAAGCACTTATCGAGATCCTCGGTAGGTGATTTTTCTTTATGTAGCACTCTTGTAGCACTAAATTTTACTTTGAAGAAATGTTGGATTGAAATTGCAATGCTTAGCCAACAGCTCCTTAATATTGGCCCGTCGAAAGAATTATCGTATTTCTATTACCCATAAGAACAAAATGGGTATTGTGTTTAAATGGTGGGTGTGCTTAAAAGATTTACGATTAATCTTAACCTCGACAATTATAAGAAAAGTTGAGATTGGTGGTGAAAAGATTGACCACAATCAAATATGTAATTCCTCCCAAACACCCACTCCATAAAATCCTTTCTCGAACAGAATTTCATTTTTTTAATGATTGACTTTAGTCTGAAATATAGATATAGCTATATAGAAATTTATAAAGAAGCTTAAGTTTGCAGTTTAGCGATAAACTTGAGGTTGGTAAGTGTTATCTATTTACCCAAGACCGAGTAATCAAATCTGATCCTTACGAGGTTAACTCTCTCTTGTATGCCTTAATTCTCTGTGCCCCCGGCACCCCCCCCTTAAGACTCTATTAGGCGCCGATATGACATGTTATACAGAAAATATATAGCGTTAATATACAGATTTTTTCTGTATAAATATTTCGTTAAAAGGGAGAAGAACAATGGAAGAGAAGTTACACAACCAAAACTCAACTAAAGGGAACGAAAACATGCCAGAACTAAAAAAGACAAAACAACTTGTACCTTTTATTTCCGGCCTCGTCGTTGGAGCGATACTTGTCGGAGTTATTGGGTGGCTGTCAATGCCAAGCTTGATGATCGTTGTACATCAGAGCCGGTATGACAGTGTTGAGGAAACCTGCAATCGGCTCAAGGCTGCCATTGAAGCCAATGGTTGGGAAAGTCCCGCAATCCGTAATATGAATAAAGCGATGGCCAAAAATGGCGTTCAGATGGATAAACAGGTGAAAATCGTGGAGTTATGTAAGGCAAAGTACGCCAAAGATGTTCTTATGACGAATCCTGAAGTTTCTACTCTAATGCCCTGTGCTTGGGGCGTTTATAAAGGAAAAGATGGCAAGGTATACATCTCAGGAATGAACATGGGCCTTATGGGGAAGATGTTCGGTGGAAATATTGCCAAGGTTATGGGGGGCGCGGTTTCAAAGGATGAAGAGCAGATGCTCAAGGAGGTTATTCGAGAATAGGCCTACTTGAACTATGCATTCAATGAACCTTTCTTGAACAAAACGCTCCACCTGACCGCTCTTCCTCTGTGCTTCATAGCGGCAGGTGAACTTGGTTGTTAATTGATTTCCACAACTAATCTCAAGTGAATTATTGTGCACCAAAACAAGACCTTATCTGCAAATAAGCACAACTTGTTACGTATATTGGGTGAACATCTTAAGCTCTGATTTAGCCCGGAAATAATTTTATCATACAGCTTTGAAGCCCGGCACTAATATTGTCGGGCTTTTGCCATTTAAGTGAGGGTGACGTGAGAAGTGCTGTAGATCCGGGGCAAATACAGGCAGGCTAATTTTTAGCTGAAAGTTAGCGCGAGGAGGCCTATTTCAACGCCGGAAAGGGAGAGCTTAAAAAGAGCCAGGCTATTGATGACCTGGCTCTTTTGGTTTAGGTGTTTGGACGATATACGTAACAAAGAGGTATATTCGCAGATAAGCTCTATTAGTGGTGACCTGTCAATAATAAAAACTATGCAATGGCAATCTTTAATTATATTAAAAATAAATAAGTTAATCTGCAGTCATGTCACAATGGTTCCAAGTACCATTGTAAATATGTAAGTAACCATCAGTTCCATAATATAGATTCCCGATCACCGGATTTTCAGGTGCAGACGCACGTGGCACTAAAGTCAAAATATCCCGGATCGAAACCGGGCCATCTGATTTAACCCCACCGGAACCAACATTGAGGCCGCCGTTTACATGAAGGTTGTTGCCGACTTGGGCATTTTCGCAGACATCCAGCGTACATGTCGCAATCGAGCCGATATGGGCCGTAGGGACATCAATGCCCGAAATATCAAGGATCTCAACTCCATGATCTTCGATAGAGGCGACATAGGCGTATTTGCCGGAAACATAGATGGAGGAAGCCCCAGAAAGCTCTGTAGTGATTCCGTTTTCGGTGATGGCGCCGACATGAGTCGGATTGGTCGGGTCGGAAATATCAAGGATTTCAACTCCATGACTAGAGTATGAAGCAACGTAAGCATATTTTCCAGAAACATAGATGGAGCTTGCTCCACTAAGTGCAGTATCATTGTTGTCGATGATTCCGCCGACATGGGTCGGATTGGTCGGGTCGGAGATATCAAGAATCTCAACCCCGTTGTCAACGAAAGAAGCAACATAGGCGTATTTACCTGAAACGTATATGGAACTAGCGCTTTGAAGTGCAGTAATATTACCATCGTCGGTGATGGCACCTACATGGGTTGGGTCGGATGGGTCAGAAATATCGATAATCTCAACTCCATCATCTCCGCTAGAGGCAACATAGGCGTATTTGCCAGAAACATAGATGGAGCTAGCTCCACTAAGTGCAGTATCATTGTTGTCGATGATTCCGCCGACATGGGTCGGATTGGTCGGGTCGGAGATATCAAGAATCTCAACCCCGTTGTCAACGTAAGAAGCAACATAGGCGTATTTACCTGAAACATAGATAGATGTAGCACCATTCAGCACGGTAATGAAATTGTCGGCGATGGCGCCGACATGGGTCGGATTGGTCGGGTCGGAAATATCAAGGATTTCAACTCCATTATCTCCGCTAGAGCTGACATAGGCGTATTTACCTGAAACATAGATGGAGCTAGCACCATTCAGTACGGTAATGGAATTGTCGGCGATGGCGCCGACATGAGTCGGATTGGTCGGGTCGGAAATATCAAGGATCTCAACTCCATTACTATAGTATGAAGCAACGTAAGCATATTTTCCAGAAACATAGATGGACCAAGCTCCACGAAGTGCAGTGGTGATACCGTCGTCGGTAATGGCGCCAACATGGATAGGGTTTCCGGCGGTTTGCAGTAGATTACCTTCCGCAAGCGTTAGTTTTTCTGTCGGAGAAGTGGTGCCGATGCCGACGTTGCCCGAACCATCTAATGTCATCTGGGCCTGAAGTGGCAATGCCAAAATGATCAAAAGCAAAATTGAGGTAAGCCTCAAACTAGTTTTTGTCATCTTTTTCAACCCCTTTTATGTTCAAATATCAAAATTTTTGGTAATGCACGCAACTATTGGCGACGTTGACTCTCGCGCCGTAAACAAACTTATTCTACAATCGTAAATACTTGGATCTTACTTCTTTTTTTGTTCACAAAAAAAAACAGTCGTGCTGCTTCTTAGTAAAGAAGCAACCCGGCTGTCTTTTAGAGTTTGGAAATAAGACCCGTGGTTTTCCGACCCCGTCTTTCGGCGGGAGTGGCTTATCTAATAATATGTAACAACCACCCTTAAACACAAACTTTGTTTTAAAGCAATATCTATTTTGCCATTTTGACCTAAAAACAATCTACCAAATGAGCAGGGTGCCCATTGGTGATATCCACCGGCAACCTTAACTTTTTCGATGGGACATCCACTTGAGCTTCATCGTAATATGCGTAACCAGACCTTCTTGCAGAAGGTTAACTTTTACATCTAAGTTCTATACGGGTGACTCTATGATTGCTGGTGCTGATCTTCTTTTGGCATCGACTTGATATAAACGTCCTGCTGAGGGAAGGGGATTGTGATACCGGCAGTCAGTAGATCCTGGTAGATCTCTTGGTTTACTTTGTATAGGGTCTGGTAATACTGATGGGTGGGAACCCAGTAGCGCATACCAATGCTGATGGCTGAATCGGCAAACTCCTCGATACCAACCTGGGGTGCCGGTTCGGCAACCACTTGGGGGAAACGTCCGAGGGTTTTATTGATCACGTCGATGGCTTGGTCGGGATGATCATGGTAGGCGATGCCGATGGAGCCCTCAACCACCCGGTTGGCGAAAGAATTATGGAGAATTTCCCCAACAATGAGTTTGTTGGGGATGGTGATCTGCTCGCCGTCTTCGGTGGAAAGAATAGTCGTCGTTAAGGTAATCACTTCAACAATGCCCGCCACTCCTTTGACGGCCAGTGTATTGCCGACTACGAAAGGTCTGCTAAGGATGATAACCAGCCCGGCGCCGAAGTTGGACAGAGGACCTTGAAACGCAAGGGTGCTACCGAAAGCGAGGGCGCCAAGAGCAGCGATAAAGGGTGCAATGGAGATACCGAATTTGCCCATGGTGATAATGATCACGAAAACCATGACCAGCATTTTGACCACATTACCAAAAAATCTCGACAAGGTGACATCAAGCTCTCGTTTGGTACATAGTCCGTTCACCAACCCACCTACCCAGCGAGCAATGAAAAATCCCACCACCAGGATAATTATTGCGCCCACCATTTGAAAGCTGTAGTTAACGACAAATTCAATAAGCACGTTATACAGTTTTTGCAGAGTTGCTAATTCTTCTTGCATGAGTCCCCTCCTTCCAGCTCCCTGAGATAATTTTTTGAATACCTTCTCCAAAAACGATTCGGAAATGGTTCTTTATTTAATCAGCCACGGCTGTGGCAGGGAAATTTATTCATCGATACCATGGTTGATGTAGGCAATAATGTCCGCCAGCCTGACTATCTATCCTTCCTGGGTGTCAATAAGGAAGGAGGTCAAATCTTTACCTTTGATAAAAAGAAGAGTATTAAGGTTGATTGCCCCCGGCAAAGAAATTACCGCTGTCAATCTCAACTTTGCAGTCAAACCACAAACCTAACTCATCGTAAACATACCACCCTCGGCCTATCGCAGACAAGCTATACTTTTGCTACAGGGTAATTCTTCTTAAGTTTGCTGCGGCAACCTTCACTTTCACCATTTTATAAGTGGTAACGAGTCTTTCATAGGCAAAGCTAGAACAAAAAAAGCAGACCTAAGAAGCCTGCTTCTGTTGAGTCCATCGTCGTGGTTTTAGTTAGAGTAGCGGATCAAGCCAGTGATCACACCAGCTCGGCTTATCAAAGATGTCTCTTTCTGTCAGGGTACCCTGCTGTTAAAGGCTACCCCAATCTTCTAGCACAACAGATATTATCTTTTGATTCACAAAAACCTAAATTTCTCCTTTGCAAAGAGCATAATATCCTTCATTTAATAAGGGCTAAATTAAAGACATGAACCCATGCCAAACCTTGAAGGATACCGACGATAGACTATTACATATATTAATCAATAGAATTTAAATGTCAAGTGGTTCAGGCAGTTTTTTGGTCAGATTACCAGCATCCCTGATCTAACCGCCACAGTAGCCAAAGAGACCAACAACTGGCCCAGGGCTTTTTCTATCTCTCTAAAGTACGTTTATTACTCAGAGCCCAATTGTCGGGAAAGGTGTTACGTATATTCGCAGAGAAGGTAAAGTTTAGAGGTGTGGATAGCAATTAAAGATTACCCTTGGCAATATCAATCCATGACAAAACCAATAAATGTCACTTTTCACTTAATTTGACTCCAATCCCGATTATTGCCAATCATTACCAATCTCCGACAAATGATATATCGGCCATTAACGGGATAGCGCCATAGCCTCCTTTAGAGTTAGTGCATACAAACTACTCATCATTTAAATTTCCGTTACCATCAGTCTTAATCAAATAAATATCATCTCCACCAGCCCCCGAAGAATCTGTAAATCCAGCAACAATATAACCACCATCAACCGTCTGTTGCACAGATGAAGCAGAATCCAAATCTATACCACCAAAGGTCTTGTCCCAAGTTTTATTACCGCTACTATCGGTCTTGAGTAAATAGACATCTGAACTCCCGACACCAGAGGACTTTGTAGCTCCAGTAATGATATAACCTCCATCAGCGGTTTGCAGTACGGAATAGCCATAATCACCATCTGTACCGCCAAAGCTTTTGCCCCATATTTCATTGCCGTCACTATCGATCTTGAGCAGATAAACATCTTCTTTCCCGGCACCAAAGGAATCTGTAGATCCAGTAACAATATATCCCCCATCGGCAGTCTGTTGCACAGAACGACCAATATCAGTACCTCTGCCGCCAAAGGCCTTAGACCAAAGTTCATTGCCAATGCTGTCTGTTTTGATCAGATAAACATTATTTGACCGTAATAAATTTAATTGTCCAAGACTACCATATGAGTGTGTCCATCCAACAATAATATAACCCCCATCAGTAGCCTGTTTTACGGAAATTGCACAATCCCAATCTGCACCACCAAAGGTCTTGGCCCAAACCTTATTGCCACTACTGTCGGTCTTAAGCAAATATACGTCAGCATTCCCTGCACCAAAAGAGTGTGTAAATCCAGCAACAATATAACCTCCATCAGACGTCTGCCGCACTGATGTGGCAGAATCCCAATTTGGACCACCAAAGGTTTTGGCCCAAGTTTTATTACCGCTACTATCGGTCTTGAGTAAATAAACATCTGAACTCCCGACACCAGAGGACTTTATAGATCCAGTAATGATATAACCTCCATCAGCAGTTTGCTGTCCAGATTGGCCATAATCGTCATCTGTACCGCCAAAGGTTTTGCCCCATGTTTCATTGCCGAAGCTATCGATCTTGAGCAGATAAACATCCTCTTTTCCGGCACCAGAGGACTCTGTCTCTCCAATAATTATATAACCCCCATCAGCAGTCTGTTGGACAAAAGCTCCAAATTCATCATTCGTACCCCCAAAGGTTTTAGCAAAACTGACTACCTCATCAGCACCCGAACAGTTTTGATCTATACCGTCACCATAAATCACTGTCGCTCCGGGATGAATAGTCGCTTCATTATCGTTACAATCAATAATAGCGGCGTAACCATCACCATCATTATCAATTATGTCGTATTCACCAACCATAGCAACGGCATTGATTCCGGCATAATAACTGCCTCCACTTTTGCCATTACTATAAAGAGCAAAAGCAGCTATCTCTTGAGAAGCTTCAAGGTATACTGTACCGGTCATTGGCTCCCCTAAGATGTCGGCAAGAGGGTAACTACCACAACCTTTACTTGATAACTCCAAATCTTGCTGTCTTGTCACCACACCCTGAATGTTGATGTGTTTTAATGTGACAGTTATTGCTTGATCTTGTGGATTACAGATCAGTATAGCTGTTTCCCAAGTTTTATCTTCAGCAATATGGGGGATAATAAGAAACTTTTCGAGTTTGCTGACGAAAGGAATATCGGCCATCAGTGAAGGGTTACCTTCTAAGCCAAGAAAGGCTAGACCTGAAAGAGATTGATTGGAGTTAATAGTCATCCATCCTCTAACGCCGGTTATTTCTGTACCCACAGGAAAACTAGCCTGTCCACCAGAGGGCAAATTTTTATCAATTACCGCAAGCTCACTGCCGTCCTCTTCATAAACCACAACCTTTAGAGAAACAGGTTTGTTCTCATTGTTATTAGCTAGACCCAAGCCAGACCAGTTGCCGTCACCAGAAATAAAGCCAGGCAGATAGTAATTATAGTTTTCATCTATATTATCACTTTCATCTACAGCATTGATTCCGGCGCAATAACTGCCACCACTTTTAATGTTTTTGTATAGAGCGAAAGCTGCTACCCCAGAAGAAGCATCAATTTTGACTTTACCTGATTTTTGTAATCCTTGACCAAAAAGTGAAGAAAGATCATACTCACCACTACCCATTGCAACTGTTTCTATATGTTCCTCTCCCTGCAAATCACCATCTTGACCAATTAATTGCAAAGTTATGTTGTTGGCCTTATTAACCGGATTGCAAATCAGTATTGAAGTATCCCAAATATCATCTTGGGCAATATGGGGAATCACCAAAGAAGTTGCCAATTCTTCAGCAAATGGGATATCAGCCATTAATGGAACATTCCCACCCAATCCAATAAAAGCTAAACCAGATAAGGGTTGTTGAGAGTTGACACACATCCATCCGTTATTATTTAAAGTTGTCGCTACAGGAAAAGAATCTTGACCATGCGGTGGGATGATTTTGTTCTCTGTTGCCAGAGAGTTACCACTGTTATCATAAATTGTGATCTGTAAACGAGTGGAATTTTCTTGGTTACGGTTAACTAATCCCAAACCAGTCCAATTGTTGTCAACAGAGGAATAGTGGGGAATATAGTAGTTATATTCCCCTTCATCATAAGTTGCAGTAATATTGATGGCTGAACTCATTGTCGTGTAACCTTCATCATCAACGACAGTGCAAGCTGAAGAATAGGAACCAACAACAGAGAAAGTATGACATATCGAATTTGTATCAGTGGTCTGGTCAACAACCCCATCACCATCAAAATCCCAACGGTATTGAGTTATATTACCTCCATCTGGATCAGAGGCTGAACACGAAAATGTGACTTCAAGTGGCACCTGACCTGAAAGTGGTGTTGCGGTAAATGCAATGATCAAAGGTTCTAATGATCGAACCTGTCCGGTACGAACCGCACGCACATAATTGCTACTAGTCTTATAGTCAAATCTGACCCAACCAACGAAGAAATTGACTTGCCACGCTAATTTAGAATTAAGGGCATAGGCAGCAGACGACCAATATTTGCCCAGCCAAGATTCAGGGAATAAAGTTTTATTGAATTGGGCATAAAGCGACTTCAATTCATTGAGGTCCGGCAATCGCCAGTCATCATAACCCCCATCCGGAAGAATCAATTCCTCACAGTAAGATATTGCATTCTGCCAGTTCATGGTACCGGGCTCAGCCTGCTGCCACATGAGGCCGGTTTCGGGATCGCTGACCGTACCGTCACCGTTATCAATCAGAGAAGCAGTCGCAATACCAACCCAGAAACCCAGGATGAACAGACATAAGCCCAACCCTCTGCCGATACTCTTGAAATAAAATTCCACGATGAACCTTCTGTAGATATATATTACGTTATATGGCTTGCTTAAGATAGATGTCGGCTCTTTACCCACTAAAACCAGTATCACGAGAAACTTGGCGACCATCGACAAGCTCCGACACTGTATTCTTGTCTTTACGACCAAAAGTTAGGTTCACTGACCAGAGGTAGACTGCCGCACCCAAAACTTTCTAAAAGATCCCCAGCTTGCAGAGTTTTGAACTGTTGTTCTATAGAGACATGGGTAAAGATATCCACCGTCATCCTTAACTTTTTCGATGGGACATCAACCTAAGATTAATCGTAAGCACCGCGAAACAGACTGTCTTTGATAAATAATTTCTGTTATCATAAAGTAAGTATGGGTAGTCATCTTAAAACATTCTCCTTTTCTAATTGTTTCTACAGGTTTTACAGTTCAAGCTCCACCATATTTCCAGCCGGCAGAGCAAAGGACTCAACAATGGTAATGATTGATGAATTATGTTGTTTTTGCTGGTAATTTATTTTGTAGGTTCCTGGAGATAGAGCGATGGGTCCGAGAGTTTCTCGTAAATAGCCTCCCTTCAACCAAACCTTTTTACCTTCATTACCGTTTTTGTCGAGTTCTATAAATTCCACATAGTATGGCAAAGGTTCTCCTTCAGGAAGAATAAAGGAAGCACCAGTATTAATCATAAACTCATTCATTTTTCCTGCGGCAATCTCAACTTCACCGAGTAATGAGTCTGAAGTGCCATGATTCGAGAAATGGTATACAAAATGATATTTCCCTGGAGGAACCAGTTGCTGGTCAAAATCATCTGCAAACTTGACAACAGTTTCCCCTTTGCCATCCTCGCTAATCTCTCTTAACTCCCAGGAATAAACGCGCTTTGGCATCCAGTCTGCCGGCACCGGATTAAAAGCGGTACTCACTTCAATGATATTGAGTTTGTCGACTTCCAGATTCACCGGTGGAAGTAAGACATCTTTTGAGTAGTGGGCATCTTGCCGCCAGACAAGAGTGTACTCTCCGGCCGGAACCAGACAGGGTTCAAGTAAGCTGCTTTTATATACATCCTCACCGGTTTCCGGATCGATCAGTTTCCAGTTATAAGGCTCTTTAACCCAGGACGGCAGATTAAACTGCATGGAGGTTAAAAGCGGAACAACACTTTCTTCGCCTGCTTTTACCGTGACAACCTCACTAAGGATCAGCGGTGAAGTACGATGTGCATGTTGCTGCCATACTATCTGATATTCACCTGCCGGTACCTTTGTCCCTTTCAGTGAGTTGAATGTACCTTTTTCTTCACCGGTTTCCGGATCAATAAGTTTCCAGGACTTAGGGGTTTGCATTCCAAGAGGAAGTGAAGACCACCATGATGGAAGTGAAAAGGTGATCTTTCCCGGCCTTTTGACTTTGATTTTGAGCGAAGTGGAAGAGCTTGTAGTTTTCTGTATGATCTGCTCTGGCACGGAAGGTGGGGGCGGAACAACAACCGGAGTCTTACTGACAACACTTTTTTGCACGGTTGTAAGTGTTTCCAGCAGATCCTGTGCATTGGCGACAGAGAAAAAACTGCCCCCGCCAACCCGGGCAATACAGGCCAGCTGCTCGGAGGCTTTTTTGTCCACATCAAACCCGACCGTATGAATAATAAACTTAATTCCTGTATCTTTCAAGGATTTCGTCACCGCACATGGATCACCACCGCAAGTTTCTATACCATCGCTGACAAGCACTATGGTTGTTTCGTCTTCCTGGCCTTTGAGATTGTCCACGACCTGTTTAATGGAGTCGGCAATGGGGGTTCTTCCCTTTGGCTTAATTGAACGGATTGCCTGGACGGCCTGTTCCCGATCCAGAGGACCAAGGGGAATGATCTCTGTTATATCGGAACAATCACCTTTTCGTTTGTGCCCATATACCGTCAAGCCAACGGCAACTTCTGTCGGCATTGCATCAACCAGGCCGATCATTACTTTTTGGGCTGCCACAATTTTAGTCTCACCATCAACCCTACCCCACATGGAACCGGAACCGTCCAGAATATAGTACAGTGAAGTCGCGTGGCTAAGGGAAAAAAACGGGCAAAGCAGCAAGAAAAGAACCGGCAGAAACAGTCTTCGAATAAACATTTAATCCCTCCATAAAAGTAGTAAACTCTATATAATCTCAGTGTACGACGATCATCAAGTCATTGTCAACCAAGTATTGTTAACTCAATTAGTTACCTTGTTCATATTTTCCTCGCCGAACGACTTGGGTCACTTGCCGGGCCGGGGTGTTCAAAGAAAAAACGAGCGCTTATTCGCGGTCTGCGTGAATGCGATGGTTCATCACCACCAACTGTCAATAGATGCTTGCGTTCACAGTATGACCTTGTCACGGACAATCTAAACCTTTCCAGCCGTCACCAACCTTAATCTTCATCGTAATAGGATGTTTATCTCATATATAATAAAGGTCCTGTCGACCCTGCCCGGCAACCAAATACTCCACAAATCATTACTAGCCAGGATAACTACTGTCAATCTTTTTCGCCAAGTTATTTAGATTGTATGGCACATTCACATACTCTGCCAATCCCAATAATACTGTTAGTTTCTTTTGACTTAAATCAATCCCTTATAACCTATTCTATGATAGGTAAATCGAGCCGGCAATCAAAGCCGGAACCCCATAAAATAATCAGGATAAAATGAAATGAACAATGGATCCAACTCGTCTTCAGGCAATTCATACAACGCCAAAACCATCAGAGCCATGGTCGCAATGTATTGTCGTGACTGCCATCACAGACAAGAAATCTGCAATGAATGCCAGACACTCACCGACTACGCGATCAACAGGCTTCAGCATTGCCCCATAAAAGAAACAAGAACTACCTGTGGCAAATGCCAGATTCATTGCTACAAGCCGAAAATGAAAATTAAAATACAGGAAGTTATGCGCTATGCCGGGCCCCTGATGATCAAGCGTCATCCGGGGATGGCAATAAAACATCTGCTGGAAGGTTTGAAAAAAACCAGCAAGAAGAAAAAACATGAACTATCTTAATAAGATGAGGGGTATCGGCAAAAGTCCGACCAGACCATCACTGATAGAGATTGCCTGGTCATGGCTAGGATCTTTTCTGGGAATATCTGCAGTGTCGTATATTCATTACGAAATACTGACAGAAAATGATCTGGTTATGGTCATTGGCAGTTTTGGGGCTTCCGCTGTACTCATCTATGGCGCCATCAAAAGCCCATTGGCTCAACCAAGAAATCTGATAGGAGGTCACATCATATCTGCAATCGTTGGGGTTTTTTGTTATCAAGCCTTCCCGCAATTAACCTGGTTGGCGGCAGCATTAGCTGTTTCGACTTCCATTGCTGTCATGCTCGCCACTTCCACTCTTCATCCACCGGGAGGGGCAACCGCCTTGATTGCCGTAATTGGTAGCGATAAAATTCATAGCCTCGGATATCTGTATGCCCTGATTCCGGTTGGAATGGGAGCTTTGATGATGCTGATTATCGCTTTACTGGTAAACAATCTTTCTAAAAACCGTCGATACCCTGAGTTCTGGTATTAACCTCGCTTTAAAAACCACAAGACTATCCTCATGCAAAAAACTCACCTCATCTGAATTTTACATGGGCTGCATAAATATTGTGCTCTCCTGGCTCTTCTTTTCTGTGTCTGGATGGCATTGAGCGGTATCCTCTTAAACCACCCTCAACTACTAAAAAAATACTCCCTGCCAAACCAGATAATGCCAGCCAACTATCAATACCGCAACTGGAACCGGATGAACTGGCGGGATGCGGTTTTTTCTGCCAACCATGACAATATTCTCTATGTCGGCGGCAAAGAGGGCGTCTGGAAAAGTTTAAATCAAGGAAAAAGCTTCCAGCCTTTGAATGCGGGTTTCCCATCTGCCGTCTACGAAAGAGACACGCTCAGCCTCCTGCTAGCCATAAACCAAGAACAGGAAACTCTTTACACGGGCACCAAATCCAGCCTCTTTTACCAATTAAATGAGAGCTGGCAGCGAGTCGATCATCCCGCACTCAGAGATCAGGCAGTGGTTGACCATCTACACTTCGCCATGCCGGATGAGATCAGATCCCAAAGTCGCATCTCATTGTGGAATACACTCTTTGAGCTCCACAACGGCCGAATCTTTGAGCAATTTATCGGCCCTTCATACTGGCTGATCATTCCACTGGGGGGCATCTTACTACTTATTATCACCTTGAGCGGCACCATCAATTGGTTAAGGCGGCACCGCAGAAAAGCCCTTCGACAAAAAATCACACGGTAAAAGATCAGCCCAATCCATTCAAATTTTACTCATCGACAAAAGTGTAAATACCGCCAAAACCATTAAAGATATTTTCAAATTCCTCATGATAATTCTCCTTTTTTGGAAATTAGTATTAGTGTCATACTAAGTCTATCGAGAATAATTTATGATTTTAAATAAAAAGTTGTGGATTTATTCTAAAGCAAGAAAAAACATTTCTTTCACTACTGAGAAAACGAAAAAGGCCACCCCGAAGAGATGGCCTGATACTAATTAAATTTCCGGTTTTCCAATTAACGTTTTTCGCGTTTCAGCTCAACCTTAACTCGATTTTTGACTTTTGGGCATTCCCAAACCATAATATCTTTATCTGGAAACAACGGGAAAGTTCCGTTAAATTGGAGAAGAGTTACCTGAACTTTGTTATGGCAACATTAACAATCGGGAGTGCACAGTTGCAAACACAACCAGTTTTACCAGACGCAAATCAGGGAAAAGCAATTCCTATTCAACTGGATAAAACCTTATTCACGCACTCCTCCAGCTCTCGGATCTGAAAAGGTTTAACCATCGCACCACAGAAACCGTACTTGCTAAAATCGGCCATCACGGGGTCGTTAGAGTAACCACTGGTAACTATAGCTTTAGCTGCCGGATTAATTTCATGAATTTTCTTTACAGCATCTTTGCCGCCAACACCACCCGGAATAGTTAAATCCATAATGATAAGATCAATCGGAATGCCAGCCTCATCCGCCTTTTTATAAAGCTCAACCGCTTCATCTCCATCTTTAGCCGATACCACTTCATAACCGATTCGTGAGAGGGCTTTTTCAACCAGAAATCTAATCATTTCCTCGTCATCCATGATCATTATTTTACCCTGCCCAATCTCAGGTGATGCAATAATGTCCCTCTGTTCAAGCTCAGATCTGTCTTGAGATGCGGGAAGATAGATCTTAAAGGTTGTTCCTTGGTCAGGTTCAGAATCGACGCTAATGTAGCCATCATGTTTGCGGATGATGGAATGAGTTATTGCCAATCCCAGGCCGCTACCTCGCTGTTTGGTAGTAAAGTAAGGGTCAAAGATCTTGTTAAGCATGTCAAGTGGAATGCCGATGCCCTGATCTTTGATGACGATTTTTATATAATTTCCAGAGGCAAGAGGAATCATATCACTTGATTTCAGGCAATAATTCAAGCAATTCACCGTAACAATGCCACCAGTCGGCATGGCTTGACTGGCATTGATAATAATATTTTGAATAACTTAACTTATCTGCCCCGTATCAAGGGCCACCGGCCAGAGCTCTTCACTAAAATTAAACTCACACCGAATATTACTACCTCTTAAAACAAAACTGGCTGAATCTCTTATGACTTCATCAATTGCCGCAATTTTCTTAACCGGTTCACCACCTTTGGCAAAAGTCAGTAACTGCTGGGTTAGATCTTTGGCCCGCAAAGAGGCTTTTTCGGATTCTACCAACAACTCGTAAATTTCATCTTTCGGGTCTGTAGTCGTCAGGGCCAGAGAAATATTACCTAGAATTGCCACCAAAATATTATTAAAATCATGCGCTATACCACCTGCTAAAACACCTACTGATTCGAGCTTGCGGTTTTTCAGCAAATCTTCTTCAGATTTTTTACGCTCTGTAATATCGTCATAAACAACTACAATTTCCCCGGATGGAATCTTGCAGACATAATTTTCGACCCACAAATTCAACCGGTTATCATGGTATAAGGAACTGGGGAAATGTTCGGGTATGCCAGTTTCGTAGACCCGTTGAAAAACATCAAGTAAACCCATCTCTTTTATGTTGGGAAAAATTTCCGTAACCTTTTTGCCAACAATTGCATCAAGCTCAATCTGGCTCGACAGCAAACCCGACTGGTTTAGATCTTTGAAAATGAAATTATGGCCCTCTTCCACCGCAGCAAAGATTGCAACACACGAACTCATATGATTAAAAAGTTCACGAAATCGCTCTTCCCTATCTTTTAATTTTTCTGTTACGAGCTTTTGGGTAGTAATATCCAGATGGGTCCCTGCGGCTCTAAGCGGTAAGCCGTTTGAAGAATATTCGACAACCTTGCCGCGCCCTAAAATCCATCGATATTGTCCATCTTTTGCACGTAAACGAAATTCTTTATTCCATTTTCCAGGCCCGGTCTCAATACTGAGCAGTATTTCTTGCTTGACCAGCTCCCTCTCCTCGGGATGCAAAAGATTTTCCCGAGTTGCCAGAGAGTATGGCAACTCCGTCGGCCCATAACCAAGCATTGTGAAATATCTAGGACTGAAATAGATATCATTGGTCTGCAAATCCCAATCCCACATACCTAAATCTGCACCTTCAAGAGCTAACTGAAGACGTTGTTCATTTGTTTTCAGGGTTTCCTCGGCCTGATTTCGACTAACAATTTCTTGTTCAAGAGCTTTTGTGCGCTTATAAACAAGCCTTTTTAATCGACTATTAAAAATGAACATAAACATCATGATTATTAAGGCAGTCAATAGAGTTAAAAAAATGATGAATATATTTAGATCTTCACTCCCAAGTGGCAATCTGATCGAAATAATCGCTCTAATAGCTTGCTCTTTTTCATTAAAACCACCTTGCCCCTTATATATTTTCTGGAGCTGTTTCGGTGCATTTTCAGGTTTGCCGTGGCATTTTATACAACTCTTTTGGTTTTCAAGGAAAGGTAAGGCAACATAAAGATATTTTTTATTATCAAGTTGAACAATTTCACGGTAATTTTCTACATTTCTATCTTTATTAAACATTGCAATCAGCTTCTCTTCCATCGCATCGGCTCTATTAAGCGGATTGCGTGGATTGATAGCTGCCAGTTTATAGTATAATTCGGGCAGTCCGATTGCAACCCGTTCCTGGTTATAAAAAAAGTTCTGATTTCTGATAATAAACGACGAAGAGAGAAGCTCGGGGGCATAAAAGTCTTCACGTATCTCACCCTTCTCTTTGTATTTGTAAAAAGCCGGGAGCATTACGCACTGTACATAGTGGTGTATCCCCTTATGGGCCAAGAGCACCTCTTGAATTTTATTCTCGGCCCGTTGGAGTACATATTGTTGGGTTCCATAAAAAAGAAGCCCGGCCATTATAAGCGTTGTGATTATTGCAATTGTCACCATACTTCTGAACTGTTTGTTGGAGACACTGCTTTTTTGTTTCTGTATCTCTGGATTCATTGTTACCTCATTGCAAAAAACAAAAAGAATAGCCGAACCACTTTTCTAAAAGCGGTCCGGCTATTCTTTTTGATCCCTAGTTTCCATCTCAACCATCTGTCAATTTGACATTTATTGGGGTAATTTCATTTTCTTATTACCGAATAATAGTATATCAGATAATATATGTCAAATAGTTAGAATGGCGTACATATCCAACGCCAACCTCAACTTTCCCTCCAAACAGCAAACGAAAAATTCATCGCAAATACGCGTAACTACTTTTCAGCCTACTCCTATCATCTCCATCAACCCTTTCTGAAAATCCTCATCCTTCATTAATTTGGTCGCGATTGGCGAAGTAGCGCATAACTCCCTCTACAGCATAAGCCGGTCAAGTTCTGATATCATACACTTTGTAACGATATTTCTTCGGCTTTAACACCGAGAGTTCAGATCTTCTTCAGCGCGTCAATAATAAAAAGGGTTAACTGAAAATTTCAGTTAACCCTTTTTATTTAATTTCTATGATCGCAAAAAATGAATCAAAAGATTTTCAAAAACAATTTAGAGATATTCACGAATCAGAATTTCGGCGATCTGGACGGCGTTAAGCGCGGCCCCTTTACGGATATTGTCAGCAACAA
Organism: uncultured Thermodesulfobacteriota bacterium; assembly: GCA_964457755.1. Classification (GTDB taxonomy): domain Bacteria; phylum Desulfobacterota; class Anaeroferrophillalia; order Anaeroferrophillales; family Tharpellaceae; genus Tharpella. Next base: position 24,436 of record CAYWGC010000001.1, read on the forward strand.
CCCAGAGGTTAATGCCGTTGGCGATAGATTCATCTTCGCGAATCCGGCCTACCAGGGTGGCGTCCTGACCGGCGCCATTAATAGCTAAGGGATAGCTGTTTTGCGCAAGATCATCAACCAGTTTAACACCGGGGGCCCGCTCCATGAGTCCACGAACCTCTTCAACCGAAATCTTCTCATCGGTCTCTATGTTAATTGACTCAGAGTGACAGTAAAATACCGGTACGCGAACCGCAGTAGCGGTCACGCCAATAGAATCGTCAGCAAAAATCTTTTTGGTCTCACGCACCATCTTCATCTCTTCTTTAGTATAGCCGTTTTCCAAAAAAACATCGATATGGGGCAGACAATTAAAAGCGATCTGGTGGGGATAGACATTAACCGGCAGTTCTGACTCCTGATTAAAGAGAGCTAAAACTTGCTTTTCAAGCTCATCAATCGCCTTTTTACCACTGCCGGAGACTGCCTGATAGGTTGAAACAACGATCCGCTGAATACCGACCTCATCATAGATCGGCTTTAAGGCCACAACCATCTGAATGGTTGAACAGTTTGGGTTGGCAATAATCCCGCGAGTCCGATATTCAGCGATGGCTCCAGGATTGACCTCAGGTACAACCAGAGGGACATCGACATCCATGCGAAAGGCGTTGGTGTTATCAATCACCACAGCCCCGCTGGCGGCTGCTATCGGAGCATAGACTTCACTGATCGAACCACCCGCCGAAAAAAGAGCGATATCAACCCCGGAAAAAGAGTCCTCGGTCAGTTCTTCAACTACATATTCAGTCCCTTTAAACTCGTAAGTCTTACCGACCGAATTGGCCGATGCTAAAAGTTTCAGTTGCGCCACGGGAAAATCCCGCTCTTCCAGGGTCGCAATAAGCTCATTGCCAACTGCGCCGGTCGCACCAACCACGGCGACACTATAACCTGCCTTGTTCATCTGTTATTCTCCGTTAATATAATTATTAAGCCAGTCGCTTGCGCCAATGCTCTATAAGACCACCATCATCAAGCAGTTTCCGCATAAACTCTGGAACCGGCTGGGCTTTATACTGCTGACCGCTGGTCAAATCATCAATCGTACCATCAGCCGGATTGACAGCCACCTCATGGCCCGCTTCAATAGCTTTGGCGGCTTCACCCGATTCTAAAATCAAAAGCCCAGTGTTAAAGGCGTTACGATAGAATATGCGGGCAAAGGTCGGGGCAATCACGCAAGCCACACCGGCCGCTTTGATAGACATCGGGGCGTGTTCGCGGGAAGAGCCGCAACCAAAATTCTTGCCGGCGACGATGATATCGCCATTCTTAACTTTGCTCGCAAAACCGGTATCAGCATCCTCCATACAGTGCTTAGCCAACTCCAGAGGATCTGAAGTGTTAAGATAGCGCGCCGGAATAATGGCATCGGTATCGACATCATCACCAAATTTCCAGGCTTTTCCTTGTATTGTATTCATATTAAAGCACCTCTTCCGGGGTAGCGATACGACCTAAAATGGCACTGGCGGCAGCGACTGCCGGGTTACTCAAGTAGACCTCACTCTCGGGATGGCCCATGCGGCCGACAAAGTTACGATTAGTCGTGGCCACGGCCCGTTCACCGGCCGCAAGAACTCCCATATGACCACCCAAACAGGGACCGCAAGTTGGCGGTGAAATCAGGGCTTCAGCATCAAGAAAAATATCGGTCAAACCCTCTTTGATCATCTGCCGATAAACATCCTGGGTCCCGGGGATAATCAGCAGGCGCATATAGGGTGCCGCTTTTTTCCCTTTAAGAAGCGAGGCCGCCAAACGAAAATCCTCAATCCGACCATTGGTACAGGAACCGATCACAACCTGATCAATAGCAATCTTATCGGCGGCGGCAAGATCAACCGAACGACTTTTATCGGGCAGCGGTGGGTAGGCGACCTGAGGCCTGATTTTTGACACATCGATGTCGATAGTTTTATGATAAACCGCATCAGCATCACTTGCAAAAAGCGTGTAGTCGCGTTGCGCCCGAGAGCGGACATAGTCGAGAGTAATTTCGTCGGGAGCGATAATCCCATTTTTAGCGCCCGCTTCAATCGCCATATTGGCCATTGACATACGCCCGTACATCGGCAAAGACTCAATGGTTTCACCCATCATTTCAAGCGCCTGATAGAGAGCGCCATCGACTTTTAAAATGCCAATCGTATGGAGAATCAGATCCTTGCCTTCGACCCAAGGTGACAGCTTACCATGATAGACCACCTTAATGGTCTCAGGAACCTTGAGCCAGACCTTACCGGTCGCCATGGCCGCGGCGAGATCAGTACTGCCGACACCTGTCGCAAAAGCCCCCAAAGCACCATAGGTACAAGTATGAGAATCAGCCCCGATGATCAAATCTCCGGGCAGAACCAAACCTTTTTCCGGTAAGAGGACATGCTCAATCCCGACCCGGCCGATCTCAAAATAGTTTTTAAGCTCCTGTTTTTTGGCAAAATCACGCAATATTTTGGCCTGCTCGGCCGACTTAATATCTTTATTGGGAGTAAAATGGTCGGGAATCAGGAGTACCCGTTCGTCATCAAAAACCTTTTCCACCCCGAGTTTGCCAAACTCGGCAATTGCAATCGGAGCCGTCACATCATTGGCCAAGGCAATATCGACCTGGGCTTCAATCAATTGTCCAGGTTCGACCGTATCGAGTCCAGCATGAAAAGCGAGAATTTTTTCGGTTATTGTCTGGGCCATAAATTTTTCTCCTAATGCGGGCTTTGCCCGCAAATAAGTAACTCTTATCAGAACATTTCTTGTTTTTTCAAACAATAAATAGCCTGTAAGGTACTAAACAGTCACTTGGGGACGGTTACGTTTCTTATACTCAAGTTTATTAAGAGCGTTCATATAGGCTTTAGCACTGGCCACAACAACACAGGTGTGAGCCCCTTGACCCATAACCGTCAACCCATCTTCACGAATCCTGACGGTCACCTCACCGAGAGCGTCCGTACCCCCTGTAATTGATTTAACCTCATAAGTCAAGAGACGGCTCTGGGTGTTGGTTAACTGTTTAATAGTCTTAAAAACCGCATCGATGGCGCCGTCACCAAATTCAGCGCCATTCCGGTTTTGACCCTCGACCTCAATCTCTAATGTGGCACTCGGCATCGCCACCGTACCACTGTTAACGCTGACAAATTTGAGCTCAAAATAGTGCGGAATACGGATAATTTCATCAGCGATCAAAGCGTCGATGTCCTCATCAAAAATCTCCTTTTTCTTATCCGCCAACTTTTTGAAAGCAACAAAAGCGGTTTCAACCTGTGGCGCTTCAAGTTCATAACCCAGATCATTGATTTTTTCTTGAAAAGCATGGCGGCCGGAGTGTTTCCCCATGACCAGGCTATTTTGCGGCAAGCCGATCGATTCTGGAGTCATAATTTCGTAGGTTGCTTTGTTTTTCAAAACTCCATCCTGATGGATACCGGCCTCGTGCGCAAAGGCGTTAGCCCCGACAATCGCCTTATTAGGCTGGACCCGGATACCTGTAACCTGGCTGACCAGACGACTGCTGGGATATATCTGAGTTGTCACAATACCGGTCTCATAAGCCAGATTATCGGGCCGCGTCCGCAACGCCATCACCAGCTCTTCAAGTGAGGAGTTACCAGCCCTCTCGCCGATACCGTTGATCGTACATTCAACCTGGCGGGCTCCAGCCTGAATCGCCGCAATCGAGTTAGCGGTCGCCAGCCCAAGATCGTTATGGCAATGAACTGAGATAACAACGCCATCACCACCATGGGGCAGACGTTCTCTGATCGAATTTATCATTGCAAAATATTCACGGGGCACAGTATAACCGACTGTATCCGGGATATTGATGGTTCTGGCACCAGCCTCAATTACAGCGGTAAAGATTTTAACCAGAAAATCAATATCGCTACGGGTCGCATCTTCGGCCGAAAACTCAATATTTGAAGTCAGCGTCCGGGCGTAACGAACCGCGGCCACAGCTTGTTCAAGAACCGCCGCAGGCTCCATCTGCAGTTTATGCTGCATATGGATCGATGAAGTCGCAATAAATGTATGAATGCGAGGATCAGCTCCACCCTTTAAAGCCTCCCAGGCACGATCGATATCAGTGCGACTGGCCCGGGCAAGTCCCGCCACCTGACAACCCCGAATTTTGTCACTCACCAACTTAACCCCGGCAAAATCACCCTCTGATGCGATCGGAAAACCGGCTTCAATGACATCAACCCCAAGCTTTTCAAGCTGTTTAGCCAGCAACAATTTCTCATCCACATTCATACTGGCACCGGGTGACTGTTCACCATCTCTTAAGGTCGTATCAAAAATTGTTATCCTGTCCATGATTTCCTCCATATGAAAAACATTAATTTGAAAATATTTGCAATCGTAGCAAAAAAATCCCCCTGAATTCTTTCGCGAACTCAGGGGGATTTTTTATAATCAATCGGGTTAGTTTGTGTATCGGTTAAGCTAATGCACAACCCTCTCCTCATCGGCCCCTTGAGTCCGCTTTTTTAGGAGTCCGGTTAGTAGGAGCAGAGACTTGACCGGCCCCGAAAACGTGTAGATAACGGCTAAGATAAAGAGGGAGATCTGCGGTTCGGCAGCAATAACGATAAAGACAACAGCCACCATAACCAAAGCCTTAAAAGGCGCCCGACCCTGGAAAATAGACTCTTTAAAAGCTGGATATTTAACATTGCTGACCATCAGAAAAGCTAGCCCGTAACAGAGCAAGAGGAGAAGAATATTACGCTCAACCCCGACCGCACCCAGGTGATCGGCAATCAAAACAGTAGTCGCGGCCATGCTGGCCGCGGCCGGAATCGGCAAACCAGTAAAGGTACCCTTTTCAGATGTTTCCGCCTGAACATTGTATCGAGCCAGACGTAAAGCCCCGCAGGCAACAAAGAGAAACGCAGCCAACCAACCAAGACGACCAAAAGAGGAGAGGCTCCACTGGAAGATCAGTAAGGCCGGAGCGACTCCGAAAGAGACGAGATCGGCCAATGAATCGAACTCCATGCCGAAACGGCTGGTGGCATTCATCATCCGCGCCACCTTGCCATCAAGAATATCAAAAACATTGGCCACAATGATAGCGGTGGCAGCAGTACCATAATCACCTTTGATAGCCGAAATCATGGCGAAAAAACCACAAAAAAGGTTACCCATGGTAAACAGGTTGGGCAGCAGATAAATTCCGCGTATCATGTCAAATCCCCACTGATTCTCAAGTTCTTCATAAACTACCTACCTAAGCCTATAACACAATTACTCAACATTTGGCAAGTAACCAATAATCGTCTCTCCACCTTTGACATGTTGCCCGACAGAGATATCAATTTCGGTTTGCGTTGGCAGATAGAGATCCACCCGCGAGCCAAAACGAATCAGTCCGAAACGCTCACCTTTTTCCAAGGTATCATCGGGACTGACAAAACAGACAATGCGGCGGGCAATGAGACCCGCAATTTGAACAAAGGCTAGGCGCCGCCCCTGCTCATCCTCCATGACCACCAGATTGCGCTCGTTCTCTTCCGCAGCTTTATCAAGATTAGCAGAAAAAAACTTTCCCGGTTTATAGTGAATTTCAAGCACCCGTCCGGCTGCGGGAGAGCGATTAACATGGACATTAAAGACCGACATAAAGATACTGACTTTGGTGCACTCGTCCATACCTGAAAGTTCCGGACCATCAACCTGGGTAACTGACAAAATTCGACCATCAGCGGGAGAGACCACGGTACCTTCTCGAAAAGGTGGATAGCGCTCAGGGTTACGAAAAAAAGAGCCCGTAAAAATAGCCAGCAGCAAAGTCAGCTTCCAGAGCCAGCCCCAGCCGAGAAGAAAAAAGATAATAGTCGCTAAACCCAACCCCAAAACCCAACGATGACCCTCGGGGTGAATTTTATCCAACACCGGCAGATTACTCAATTTCAAAATATGACTCCTCTCTTAATTCTTATTTTTATCAACCAGTTTATCTTTACTGATCCAGCTCATCATGGAGCGCAGTTTCTCACCAACCTGCTCGATTTGGTGCTCCGCTCCATTCCGGGTCAGAGCATTAAAAACCGGCCGATTGGCCTGGTTTTCAAGAATCCATTCGCGGGCAAAAGAGCCATCCTGAATCTCAGCCAGGATCTCAGCCATCGCTTCCCGACTCGCCTCGTTAATCACCCGAGGTCCACGGGTCAGATCACCAAACTGGGCTGTATTACTGATCGAATAACGCATATTACTAATTCCGCCCTCATAAATCAAGTCAACAATCAACTTAAGTTCATGAAGACACTCAAAATAGGCCATCTCCGGAGCGTAACCGGCATCGACCAGGGTTTCAAAACCAGCCTGAATCAATTCCGTCACCCCGCCGCAAAGCACAGCCTGCTCGCCAAAGAGATCAGTTTCAGTCTCTTCGCGAAAACTGGTTTCAATAATTCCGGCACGCCCACCACCGATACCACAGGCATAGGCTAAAGCCAAATCACGAGAATTGCCGGAAGGATCCTGGTGGATAGCAATCAGGGTCGGGACTCCCATACCCTTGGTATATTCATGACGTACCAGATGACCAGGCCCTTTTGGAGCAGCCATAAAGACATTGACTCCAGCCGGGGGCACAATCTGCCCATAATGAATATTAAAACCGTGAGCAAAAACCAGATAGTCACCCTCTTTAAGATTGGGGGCGATATCTTCACGATAGAGGGCCGCCTGTAGTTCATCGGGAACCAGAATCATTATCACTTGCGCCTGACGGACGGCTGCAGCCGTTTCTAAAAGCGGCAAACCACCAGTTTCAGCCTTCTGCCACGAAGGGCCATCGGGACGCAAACCAACCACGACATCAAAACCACTATCCTTCAAGTTATGGGCATGGGCATGACCTTGGCTGCCATAACCGATAACCGCAATTTTTTTACCCTGTAAAACCGACAAATCCGCATCTTTCTCATAATAGAGCTGCATTTTCTACTGCCTCCTAAACTTTTAAGTTAAAATCGATCCTAAATTAATTCATTTACCACAATCACGAGCTAAAGCAACCATGCCGGTACGCGACACGTCTTTAATCCCGAAAGGCCCAAGCACTTCAAGAGCAACCTCTATTTTAGCCCGCTCACCAGTCATCTCAACGATCAAAGAACGCGGCCCCAATTCCAAAACCCGGGCTTGATAGACCTCAATCAAACGAAGTAACTCAAGCCTTTTCGAACCGCTGCTGACGACAAATTTCATAAGTACCATTTCGCGAGCCATCTGGACCGACTCGGTAAGCTCAACCACTTTTATTACATTAATGAGCTTATTGAGCTGTTTCGTAATCTGCTCAATGATATGATCAGCCCCCTGCGTTACAATCGTCATACTTGATATAGTTGAATCATCGGTTTCGGCGACAGTCAGGCTTTCAATATTAAAACCGCGCCCACTAAAAAGAGAGGCGATACGAGAAAGGACCCCAAATTCATTTTCAACCAACACATTTATAATATGTTTCATATCAGCCCTCCTCCTTAAACCAGCAACATTTTGGAGATCGCCTCACCAGCGGGTACCATGGGATAAACATTCTCTTCACTCGCCACGACAACATCAACAACCACCGGTCCCGGGTGCGCAAAAGCTTGCCGCAAAACCGGTTCAACCTCGGCCGGGGTCCGCGCCCTAAGACCCAAGGCACCATAGGCTTCAGCCAGTTTAACAAAATCTGGCGCATGATTCATTTGCGTTGACGAGTAGTGTTTGTCGAAAAAGAGCTCCTGCCACTGCCGCACCATCCCTAAATAACCGTTATTAAGGATAATCACTTTAACCGGCAAGTTATACTGCACCACGGTGGCCAACTCCTGGCTGTTCATCTGGATACTACCGTCACCGGCAATATCGATAACCAGGCGCTCGGGAAAGGCAACTTGAGCCCCCATTGCCGCCGGCAAGCCGTAGCCCATGGTTCCAAGACCGCCGGAGGTCAACCAACTACGGGGTTTGGTGAAATTGAAAAACTGAGCTGCCCACATCTGGTTCTGACCCACCTCAGTGCTGATAATCGGGTTATCCCCTTGTGTCAGTTGACTGATTTTCTCAACCACAAATTGCGGTTTAATAATATCGTCCTGCACGTAAGAGAGTTTATGCAGATCCCGCCAACGGGCAATCTGACTCAACCAATCATCATGGCCAACGGCACAGAGCTCAACTTGATCAGGCGAATCCTTAACCACTTCGAGCATCTTTTGCATAACATCCAAGAGATCACCAACAATCGGAATATCAACATCAACATTTTTACTGATCGAGGTGGGATCGATATCAACATGAATAATCTTGGCATCGGACGCAAATTTATCGATCCGGCCGGTTACCCGGTCATCAAAACGAGCGCCAAAGGCAACCAGAACATCACTTTCAGTAACCGCCATATTGGCCCGATAAGTACCATGCATACCCAGCATCCCCAAAGAGAGATAGTCATCTTCAGGAAAAGCTCCAAGACCCATCAAGGTTGTGGTTACCGGTATATTAAGCTTTTGGGCAAGTTCGGTCAACGGGGCTGCAGCATTAGCCAGGACAACCCCGCCGCCAACATAAAAAAGAGGGCGCCGCGCCTTGAAAAGCAGCTGCATGGCCCGCTTAACTTGACCAGCATGACCAGTATAATTTGGATTATAACCTTTAAGTGAAGGTTTTACAGCCTGTTTCTTAACCCCCATGCCGGCAATAATATCTTTGGGCAAATCAACCAGAACCGGCCCAGGACGGCCGCTGCCAGCAATATGAAAAGCTTCGTTAACAATCCGCTCCAGATCTTCAACCCTTTTAACAAGAAAATTATGCTTGGTGCAGGGCCTGGTGATGCCGACAATATCGGCTTCCTGAAAAGCGTCATTACCAATCAACGGAGTCGGCACCTGCCCGGTAAAGACGACTATCGGAATTGAATCCATATTAGCCGTCGCCAAACCGGTAACCGTATTCGTCGCTCCGGGACCGGAAGTCACCAGAGCCACCCCAATTTTCCCGGTAGCCCGGGCATAGCCATCCGCGGCATGAACCGCCGCCTGTTCGTGGCGCACCAAAAAATGACGACATGAGTATTCCGGCATATGGTCATAGAGATTAATTACAGCACCACCGGGATAGCCAAAAATCACCTCGACCCCCTGCTCCTGTAAAACTTCAAGGAGTATCTGGGCTCCATTTATCTTTTTCATCCGCACCTCCTTATTTTCACAATAAAAACGCCGTCAATCTTAGTTAAGGCTGCAAAGCCACTGTCAACAATCCCATAACCTCAGGCAGACCCAACATCAAATTCATGTTCTGAACGGCCTGCCCGGCCGCCCCTTTAACCAGATTATCGATAGCTGAAAAAAGAATCAAGCTATTCTGGGCGGGAGCCAACACATAACCTATATCACAATAATTACTCCCCCGAACGGCATTAAGGGTTGGCAGGGTGCCAGCGGGCAAAAGCCGCACAAAAGGCTCCTTGCCATAAGCCCTATCCAGAGCCTCTTCGATCTCTGCCGCCGCGACATCGCGTGACAGCGGGAGATAGATTGAAGAGAGAATACCGCGATTTACCGGGAGCAGGTGAGGCACAAATAGAAGTTGCGGAGCCTTTCCAGAAGCTCGTTGGAGCTGTTCAACCATCTCCGGCTGATGGCGGTGGCTGCCGACCTTATAAGGTTTGAAATTCTCGTTCACCTCACAGTAGAGAGAGCCTGAATTTAAACTGCGACCAGCCCCGCTGGTGCCTGATTTGGCATCAATTACAATGGTCGTTTCGGAATCGATCAGTCCCAGAGGCAGAATCGGGGCCAACGGCAAAATCACACTGGTTGGATAACAACCAGGATTGCCAACCACCCGAGCTCCGGGGATTTCAGAACGAAAAAGTTCCGGTAAACCATAAACCGCTTCCGCCAAAAGCTCTGGAGCAGTATGGGGTTGGTACCAGGCCTCATACAAAGCGCGATCACTGAAACGATAGTCGGCACTTAAATCAACCACTCTTTTACCGGCCCCATGAAGCTCGGCCACCACTTCAATAGCAGCCTTATGAGGCAAGGCCGTAAAGATCAAATCGGCCAAACCGGCAATCTCGGCCACCCGGTTATCCATAAATGAAAGGCCGACGATATCTCGCAAGGATGGAAAAAGATCGGCCACCGGCACGCCAATGTGCTGGCGCGAGGTTACCGCCGTCAATTCAACCTCAGGATGGCCAGCCAGAATCCGCATAAGCTCAACCCCAGTATAACCGCTGGCTCCAATAATCGCTACTTTTGTTTTCATTCCAACTCTCTCCCTTTTATAAACAAAAAAAGGGAGGCCGTTTTCGCGGCCTCCCTTGGTCTCTTTTTTCTCTTTCCAGTATCGATCTAACGTTTAGAAAACTGGAAGCGAGCTCGAGCACCGCGTTGGCCGTATTTTTTGCGCTCCTTAATTCGCGCATCACGGGTTAGGTAACCCGCTTTCTTTAGTAGACCACGCATTTCGGGATCAAACTCCAACAAAGCCTTGCTAATGCCATGTTTTACAGCGCCAGCTTGACCAGCGACACCACCACCGGCAACTTTAATCATAAAGTCAAATTTATTGCCACTCTCAGTTACAGAGAGTGGCTGAAAAACCATTTCGCGGGCGAAATCCATAGTAAAATAGTCTTCGGCTGGACGACCGTTAACCTTAATATCGCCAGTGCCTTCACTGAGCCAGACCTTGGCAATCGCTGATTTTCTCTTGCCAGTCGCATAAAACCTTGTCGCTGTCATATCAAAACCTTAAAAATAGTATTTTAAAATATATTAACTGTTAAATAAAAATTACGCTTAAATCTCTCTGGCAATCGGCTGTTGGGCCTGATGAGAATGCTCGGAACCAGCATAGATTTTCAGTTTTCCCAGCAACTGGCGACCCAGTTTATTCTTCGGCAACATACCTTTAACCGCACTATTGATAATCTCAGTCGGATTTTTCTCAAGCAACTCAGCCGCCGTTATCGATTTGATACCACCTGGATAGCCGGTATGGTGATAATAAGTTTTATCACTAAGCTTGTTACCGGTCAAACGAACATTGGCTGCATTAACAATCACGACATAATCGCCGGTATCAACATGAGGTGTAAAAATTGCCTTATCTTTACCCCGTAAAATCTTGGCAACCTCACTCGCCAAACGTCCGAGAACCTGGCCTCGGGCATCTATCAGGTGCCATTTTTGTTCAAATTCTCCAGGTTTCGCTACATAGGTCTTCATTATAGATATCTCCAAAAAAACATCCGGCCCCTTCAAGAACCGAAATCAGCATCATCTTCAATCACTTAAGGCCCTGCCAAAGAGGGCGGCAAATTTGAAGGGCAGACTTCTAATATAAGGGGTTGTAATTGTCAAGCTATTTTTAAATATCTTTCCTTTGATGGTGTCGTAAGAAGTCCACAATCACCTTAAATCGTCATTCCGACGAAAGTCAGAATCCAGTAAATTCAGTAACTTCTGGATATCGGCTTTCGCCGGCATGACGGATATGGGAATTTTTGCGAGTTCATCTTCCTTTCAAATGCAAAAGTCATGACGACGTTCAGCAAAAAGTCCCAGGACCCGGTCAAGATCGGTGTACTCCAGATCGGCACTGATAGTCACCCGGAGCAGAGATTGACCGGGAGCCACCGTCGGCGGACGAATCCCCTGAATAAAGACTCCGTGTTCGAGGAACCAGGCACTCAAGGCCATAGTTTTTTGGGGATCCCCAACCACCACCGGCACAATTGGCGTCGGATCATCGCTAACCGCAATCTCAAGACGGCGTAGACCTTGACGGAAATAGTCGTTTAAAGATCTGAGCCTGGTTACCCGTTCAGGTTCCTCGGAAAGCAGTTCAACGGCCGCCAGCGAGGCCCCCAGAGCCGCCGGTGGCAAAGCCGTTGTGTAGATGAAACTGCGCGCTTTATTAATCAGGTAATCGATAAATTGCGGGGCTCCGGCAACATAGGCCCCGCAACTACCCAGCGCCTTTCCCAAAGTCCCCATCTGCAGGTCAAGATCATTAAATCCAAGACCAAAATGTTCAGCTGAACCACGACCTCCAGCTCCTAGAACCCCAGTGGCGTGAGCATCATCAACCATCACAACCGCGTCATGACGACGCCCCAACTCAGCGACTTCTGGCAACGGCGCAATATCACCATCCATACTGAAAACACTATCGGTAACAATCAAGCGCCGCCTGAAAGTTGTAGCACTACTTTTCAGCAATTGTTCAAGATGGCCCATGTTACAATGACGATAAACCTTGAGCTGGGCTCGACTTAAACGACAGCCATCAACAATACTGGCATGATTAAGCGCATCACTGTAAATCACATCACCAGCCCCCACCAGCGTCGTTAAAAGGGCCAGATTAGCCACATAACCACTATTAAAAACCAGAGTTTTCGGAACTTTTTTAAATTTTGCCAAGGCCTCTTCGAGCTCCCCGTGCAAACTCATAGTTCCTGAGATCAAACGTGACGCGCCCGCCGAGCAGCCATAGCCTGCAACCGCCTTTTGCGCGGCGGCAAGCAGCTTTGGATGGTTCGCTAAACCAAGATAGTTATTTGAGCAAAGCAGCAGTATCGGACGGCCATCAAGGGTCGTATGCGCCTGTTGCGGCCCATTTATTGTCCGCAAAAACCTTAGCTGACCAATCTCTTCCAGTCCGCCAAGTTCACCCTCAAGCGCCGCCAGCATTGACTTTTGCAAACTATCACGCATCCGCCAACCCCTCATCAAATACTGCCCAATCGTCCAGCAGACGACTGTCATCCGACCATTGCCGACCACTGGTGGTCAGATAGTTACCAACCATCAGGCCATTCGCACCGGCCGCAAAAAGGAACGATTGAAAATCTCCGAAAGTACGCTGACGCCCACCACAAATACGAATATCGCAGGCTGGACAGACCAAACGAAACATGGAAATTGTCAAAAGTGCCTGGAACGGAGTTAACCCCGGTTGCTCGGCCAAGGGTGTCCCGCTGACCGGTTGCAGAAAATTGAGCGGAATCGAATCTACCTGAAGCTCGCGCAGGGTCAAGGCCAACTCTACCCGCTGAGCCCAGCTTTCACCGAGTCCCATAATCCCGCCACTACAGACATAAAGTCCGGCCTCTTTGGCGATTTTCACGGTAGCCACAGCCCTCTCATAATCATGAGTCGTACAAATTTGCGGGAAAAAACTCCGGGCCGTCTCTAAATTATGATGATAATGTTTAAGCCCCGCATCACGGTAACGAACCGCCATGGCCGCATCGAGAAAACCCAAGGAAGCACAAGGAGCCATTTTTTGCGCCCCAATCTCTTTCAACATAGCCATTATCTGGGTCTGCTCATGCTCACAATCAACCGCTGTACCACTGGTCACAACCGAAAAGTTTGCAACCCCGCAAGCCGCCGCCGCACGGGCCTGTTCGGCCAACTTGTCGACTTTGATTAAAGGAAAAGTCTCGACTCCGGTATCGTAGAAGATCGACTGAGCACAGTAGGCACAATCTTCCGGGCAGCGACCCGACTTAGCGTTGGTGATCGCACAAAGCGCAATCTTCTGACCACAGTGGTGCCGCCGGATCTGATTGGTCAACGGCAACAGAGAGAATATCTCGGCCCCAGTCAAGCCTCCCAAACTTAAGGCGAGATCACCATCTATGCCTGCTCCATCTTTAAGAAGTTGGGGCAGGCGCGAAGTCAACAACGCAACAATTTCATAGTTTCGTTTTTTTGGCAAAAGAATTTCCTTTTAATTAATTCGATTTTACTTTAGGTACTTTAGTCATAGCAAAAGATAACAAACTTTGCTTCGCCCTTACTAACGGGGTCACATCTTGACAAATGGCGGGTTAAAACTTTGGCTTTACGTGAACCTTCTGGCCGCCAAGTGTCAAGAAATGACCCCAGCCGAGACGGATCGAACAAGCCGAATCAACATTTAACAAACAATCTGATAACAAACAATCTGAGCAAATAATGGCATTTAATCGACAAGACGGTTTCTACAAAAAGGCAAAGCGTGAAGGTAAACGCTCCCGAGCGACCTACAAAATCGAAGAACTGGACCAACGCTTCAAGGTCTTCAGAAAGGGTCAGAAAATCCTGGAACTGGGGGCCGCTCCCGGGGGCTGGATGGAGTATATCGCGAAACGGGTTGGAGTCACAGGATATGTCTTGGGACTCGACTTACAAAATATCGCAGACCTGCCCTCACCCCCCTGCATAACCTTGGTCGCAGATATCCTAGCTCCGGAAACCGGCCCTCTCATAGACTCTCTGGTCACTCCACCCTTTGACGGGGCGGTCTCCGATCTGGCCCCGAACCTGACCGGCATCAAAGCAACCGATCAGGCCAACTCCATTGCCATACTAGAAACCGCATTGGAACTTGTCAAGGAACGTCTGGCAGAAGGCGGTTTTTTTATCTGCAAGGTCTTCCAAGGCAATGAACTAAAATCATTTCAGCAGCAACTCAAAAACTGCTTTGCCAAGGTCACCCTGGCAAAACCTAAAGCCAGCCGTAAAACCTCAGCCGAGATATATCTGGTTGCAACCGGTTACACCGGCATCATCAGCTCCCAGTAGAGTTCAACCATCTGGGGGCCGATAAAAAGATAAAGAAGTCCACCAGCAGCCAGAAAGGGACCAAAAGGAATAGCATAACGCCCATCCTTACCCTTCCAGAACACTAACCCTAAACCGATTACGGCGCCGCTCAGTGAACTTAGTAAGATAATCGGCAAAAGCGCCTTATAACCTAAAAAAGCCCCGAGCATCGCCAACAACTTAAGGTCGCCCCCACCCATACCATCGCGCCCAGTCGCGTAGTAATAACCGGTCGCCACCAACCACAGCGAAAACCAACCTAAAAGAACACCGAGCAACGATTCCCACCAAGGCATCGGCACCCACCACCAGGCTCCGGCCAGACCTATAACAATCCCCGTAAGACTGAAACGATCCGGAATAATCTGATGTTCAAGATCGATGAAAATTATTGGTACCAGTAGACAGATCAGCAACAAAGCTCCTGCCAGAGCGGGAGAGGGACCAAAGCGCCAGGCGGCAACCCCAAAAAGCAGGCCGGTAAAGGCCTCAACCAGGGGATATTGCAAAGATATCGGATTGTGACAGAAAAAACAGCGGCCCCGCAAAAAAAGATAGGTCAGCAATGGGACATTGAGCCAGAAGGGCAGCGTCTGCCCACAATTCGGACAATGCGATGCCGGCGATACCACCGACAAATTTCGAGGAATACGATAGATACAGACATTAAAAAAACTACCAAAAATCAACCCCAGAAGAACCGCAACTATAAGCAAAACAAAATCCATAATCGGTAACGCACCAACCCTTGCTAAAATTTGAAGATAAAGTTTAAAAATTAGGCGGTTGAACAAAAGAGTGGGATGTGTTATATTAGCGATTCAAACAATTTAGAGATAAAATCAGCTTGCCGGAACCTATTCGTTGCAGAAGTAACCATTATTTTTTAACGATATTAATTTACGGCTGGCGGGCCATATCATGTCAGCATCATCTTTGCCAAGAAAAATAATACAACTGCCTCTCTTGATGATACGATGACACCATCTTTTTCACCCCAAGAACTCTAACTAATGGAATTCGGCTAAACATGGAAAATCAGACAATCAACGTCTTTAATATAGGAGATCTTGCGGTCTACCCTGGACACGGGGTCGGTGAAATCAAAGCTATAGAACAACGTGAAGTATGCAACGAGACCCAGAACTTCTACATAATGGTGATCATCGACAGCAATATCACCATCATGATCCCCAAGAACAACACCACTAACGTCGGTTTACGCCAACTGGTCAGCAAGGCTGAAATCAAAGAAGTCTACACCACCCTTAAACGCCGGCGGGTAAAGCTTTCACATCAGACCTGGAATAAACGTTACAAACAATTCCACGATAAAATCAAGCGCGGCTCACTCTTTGAGGTCGCCGAGGTCTTCCGCGACCTCAACCTGATCAGCGTTAACAAGGAACTCTCTTTTGGCGAACGAAAAATGATGGAGACGGCCAAACATCTGATTGTCTCCGAACTGGCCCTGGCGCGCGCGCTGCAAGAGAGTGATGTCGAAAAAGAGATCCAGGAGCTCTTCACCGACCATCTGAGCGAGACCTGATTTCAGTTTAAATGTCAAAGCTGTAGATCAAGTCATAAAGTTGGGATTGCATCAAAACAGAGATCACCATTTAACAGGATAATCGTTGCTCATAATTCGCGCTTTTTTTGCCCTTGCGGCGGCCCTGCTCTCCTTCCAGATTGCCAAAGCTCAATTCCACAGAATTGATTACGCCTGCGTCGCTTTTTTTGTTGTCGGCGCCTTGGTCGTATACCTCTTTTACCTGATCAGCCGCCTCAAGAAAATCCCCTTAAGAACTCTGCTCGGTGGCTTTACAGGTATAGTTGTCGGCCTTTTCATAGCCAACCTCCTACTCCGGGGGGCACCTTTTGTCGACCTTTTTGACAACCCCAGAACCAGCTTCACCCTCTATCTTCTGGTCTACTCCCTCCTGGCTTATGTCGCCCTCGAAGTCGGTCTCAAAAAAGGGGATGAATTTGACCTTATCCGAGCCCTGATCACCAAAAAAAGTGCTGACCAGGAAAAAATTGTCGACACTTCTGTAATTATTGACGGCCGCATCGCCGATGTCTGTGAAACCGGCTTCGTTGAAGGCACTCTGATTATTCCACAGTTTGTTCTCCACGAGTTACAACTTGTCGCCGACTCGGCCGACTCCTTGAAAAGGATCCGCGGGCGCCGCGGACTCGACATTCTCAAACGCATCCAGAATCAAGCCAAGGTTCAGATCCATATCACTGAAGAAGACTTCCCACGCATCAAAGAGGTCGATGCAAAACTTGTGGCTCTGGCCAAAAAAAGAGATGCCCAAATTTTAACTAACGACTTCAACCTCAATAAAGTAGCGGATCTTCAGGGCGTTCGGGTTTTAAACCTGAATCAACTGGCCGAATCGCTAAAGCCTCTGGTTCTGCCCGGCGAGACCCTCGATGTAATGGTCTCCAAAGAGGGCAAAGAACCGATGCAGGGGGTTGCTTACCTGGATGACGGCACCATGGTGGTCATCGACCAGGGACGCCAACTGGTCGGCGAAGCGGCCCAAGTCATCGTCACCAGTGTCCTGCAAACTACGGCAGGCCGCATGATCTTTGCGAGACGGCAAAATGGTTCCTGAGCCGGCCCCCAAAACAGCTTACGCAATAATTGTCGCGGCCGGTAGCGGACACCGCTACCCCGGCCGCCAAAGTAAACAATTTATCGACCTTTGCGGCAAACCTCTCTACCTCTGGAGTATTGAAACATTTCAAAAATGTCCGGCAATTAAAGGTATTGTCATCGTCGGCCCCAAGCAAAACCAAGAAGCCCTGCTTGAGATGCAACAAAAAACCACCCTTTTCGATAAAGTTATTAGTGTCATTGCCGGAGGCGATAGCCGGACAGAATCGGTAAGTAAAGGCGTTACGGCGCTTGCGGCAACGGACAAAAAGCTATGTGAATCCGACGCGATTCTGGTTCACGATGGCGTCCGCCCCCTGATCTCCAACGAACTGATTATTAAGGTTGTTGAACAAACCAGCTCCCAGCAGGTCGTCATTCCGACGACAACCCCAACCGCAACCGTCAAAAGAATTGCGGGACAGAAGATCACTGAAACTATTCCCCGAGAGGAGCTTGGCCTCGCCCAAACCCCGCAGGGGGTTCCTTACAGACTCCTCTGCGAAGCTTTGAAACATTGGCAAAAAAACCCGGCAACCCCAATCACCGACGAAGGGGCTCTGGTTGAAAACCTCCCCTTAAACAGACGTGCCAATGTCAATTTTGTTAATGTCTCTGGGGAGCCAGCAAACCTGAAAATCACATTTCCACATGATCTGCAACAGGCCGAAATAATGTTACAAAAAAACAATTGCCAAGAAGTTGCCTACAAACCACGACAAGCCACCGGTTTCGGATATGATGTCCATGCCTTTGCAGAGAAACGGAAATTGATTCTAGGTGGCATTGAAATCCCCGGGCATATGGGGCTGGCGGGCCACTCTGATGCCGATGTCCTGATTCACGCTTTAGTTGATGCCCTGCTCGGAGCTGTGGGAGCGGGCGACATTGGCCAACACTTTCCCGATCACGACCCAGCCTTCAAAAACCGTAGCAGCCTCTATTTTCTGGAGCAGGCTCTAACAATTGTCAGAGAGAGAGATTTTAAGCTGGAGGCAGCTGACATCACGATTGTCGCCGAGCAACCCAAACTGACCCCACATATTCCGCACATGCTAGCGGTTTTGAAAGAGACAATCGCCTCACCCTGCCAGCTCAATATCAAAGCTACAACCAGTGAAGGACTAGGGTTTACCGGCCGGCGGGAAGGAATCGCAACTTACGCCGTAGCGACTGTAATCGCGAACTAACCCCTTCCAAACCTTAGCCATGGCCGCCAAATTAAGATTTTCACTGCCCGATCTTTCCCCTACCCACATCAACCATCTCTTTGACAGTAAAGAGAGAGGCTGGCCGCTGGCCTTGTGTCTGTCGTTGGCCCTGCATATTTTCATACTACTACCCTCATCAACACTTAAAACTCGACCCTTACTTGACTCCAGCAATCTTATGGAGATTAAGCTGGTTACCCCACAAAAAATGTTACCCAAACCAGCAAAAACTTCTCAAGCACCAAGCAAACCTGAGTTTAAACGAAAAACAAAAACCAAACTCCAAAAAAAACCGGCAACCTTGAAAAAGCAAAAAATCATCGCCAAAGAGTCACCTTTAGCCCGACGCAAAAGCATCCCCAAAAAAAAGCCGGCCCCAACCAACAGCAAACTCAACAAAATCAAAGAACGACTGGCTCGACAACAGGATGCAGAGAAACTCAATAATATCCGGCAGCGCCTCCGACAGGAAGCATCACCGGCAGCAAAAGCCCTGCAGGCGAGCCTGACTCAAACCTATCAGATGCAGCTTAAAGTCTGGCTGATGCGCAACTGGCACCTGCCCGAGCATCTTCTCAACAGCGGTCTTGAAGCAACCATCAGTTTGACTATCGCTGCCAATGGCAGCCTTCTTACTCAAAAGGAAGAGGAACTATCAGACAATCTAATTTTCAACCATGCCATGCACCAGGCCATCATTAACGCAAGTCCATTTCCAGCCTTCCCTGAAGAACTGAATATTTCTCAGGAAGAGTTCGTCATAACTTTTAACCCCAACAATTTGAAACAGTAGACAGTGGACAGTGGACAGTGATAAAACCATAAACATTTTCAATATTGTAACTATAAAAAACTAAGGGCACCAAAACCATGCTATCAGACTTGAAAAACAATAACTATTGGCCTGAAAAGAAAATTATCACGGCACTTATTTTAGTAATACTGGCACTATCCGCGGCCGGGTTACCAGCCCTACTTGAGGCGCGGGTCTATCTCGAACTTGACTCCCCTAACTTGCGCCGTATCCCCGTAGCCGTTGCCCCCCTACAACCTTTGTGCGGAAGCCCGAAAGATGAAAAAATTGCCCTTATCGGACGTAAAATTTTAATTGACGACTTGGAGTTTTCTACTTTTTTCGAACTGCTTGATGATGTTTCCAGCTATCTCGAAAAACCAAAAAAATGCGACATCTCCCAGACTAGTATTGACTACCGCAACTGGTCTTTAATCGGTGCGGAACTGCTGATCAAGGCGGGCTACTCAATAAGTGGAGAAAAACTGATCGTGGAATGTCGACTTTACGACACCCTGGCCGGCAAAATGATAGTCGGCAAGCGCTACCGGGGACGGGCTCAAAACATCCGCCTGCTGTTCCATAAATTCACCAACCAAGTAGTCGAAAGCATTACTGGACTGCCTGGAGAATTCAGCTCTAAAATAGCCTTCTGCGGTCGCCTCAAGAACGAAGCCGCCCAAGAGTTATACAGTTGTGATTATGATGGCCATGAACGACGCCAGATCACCCGCAATAACTCTATCAATATTTCACCAGCCTGGTCCCAAGATGCCAACAAACTGATCTACACCTCATATCGACGCGACAACCCGGACCTCTATCTTATCGATTTCATTAAAGGAAAAGAGTCGCGCCTGACCAATCGTCCGGGAATCAATGCGGCCGCCGCCTGGTCCGCAGACGACCATCACCTAACCCTGATGCAACGCTACAAAAATCATAGCGAGATCACCATCATAAAAGCCACATCTGGAGAGACTTTAAAACGCCTGACCAATAGTAGCGCAAATCAGGCTTCTCCCTGCTGGTCTCCAGATAATAATGAAATTGCCTTTGTCTCCGACCGCAGTGGCACCCCGCAAATATATATCACTGCAACTCAAGGCGGCCGCTGGCAGCGATTGACGACAAAAGAGAGCTATAACGCCAATCCGGATTGGTCAGCCCATAACGACAAAATCGTTTTCACCTCAAAAATCGATAGCGTATTCCAAATCTGCACAATAAAACCAGACGGTAGTAATCACCGACAACTAACCTTTGCCCGAAGTAATTGTGAAGTTCCTGGCTGGTCTCCGAATGGACGTCACATTATCTTTACACAAAAAATTAATGGCCTCCAACAACTTATGGTTATGGATGAAAAAGGTCGTAATCTCAAACAGTTAACTTTTGATAAAATAGAGAAAAAAAGCCCTAACTGGTCTGCTAACCGCTGATTTTCAGTACCAGAAATTTACAATAATTTATTTTTGGATAAGTCAGACCTTTAAAAATCGAAACATATACCCATACACGCTCTTAAATATTTGTTATTAGCTTGATTTTTTATCTTAAAGGCGTTATGAAATGAACTTAGACGTTGTTTTAGATTTTTATAATTAGTTTTTACATTATTTATTAACCCGCCAACAGGCAAAAGGAGTTCCTCGATGAAAGCGGCAAAAGTAATTTTGGCATTGGTTCTGGCAGCAAGTTTAATGTTCGCATTTACCAGTTGCACATGTAAACCCGGAGACATAGAAGAAGAGAAGGTCACTCAACCCGAAGCTATGAGCACGCCATCGGCCATCTCTTCGACCTCTGAAATTGTCAAGCCCGCCGTCGTGACGACTGGCGTCATTATGGTCGGCAATCGCATAGTCGACATTGGTGACAAAATCTACCCGATCTATTTTGACTACGATAAGGCTGAGCTAAGAAGTGACTCCCGTGAAACTTTAAGCGAACTTGCCCAATGGCTGAAAAACAATCCATCTGTTGATGTCCGGGTTGATGGTAACTGCGATGAAAGAGGGTCTAACGAATACAACTTGGCCTTGGGCGAAACCCGAGCCGCCAGCGCCAAAAAATATCTGGTTTACCTGGGCGTATCTCCGGATCGCCTGGAAACTATGAGTTATGGCGAAGAGAAACCCTCATGTAGCGAATCCGTAGAAAGTTGCTGGAGTAAAAACCGGCGTGATGATTTTACGATCACAGGCAAATAACCTGATTAATCTTTCAAGTAGATTTCATAGAATCTGGATGTAGACTGTGTATGGATCATTACAGCCATCACCCCTTACACAGTCTACATAAATTTTAAAAAACTGCATGATTCGGGCTCTGCCGGATAAAGGTTATCTATAAATGGTACAGTGCAACTGGCTTACCGTCGCATTAACCGTCATTGTTCTGTCGACAGGCTCTGGGTGCATTAACGGAAGCGGGCAACTCAAAGAGCAGCAAGCTCTAAACAAACGCCTAAATACAATTGAGCAACAGCAGGCGGCCCTAACTCGTCAAAACACAAATTCCCAGCAAAAACTCATCGCCGACACCAATATCCGCCTCGACAATCTCGAAAGAGAAATTAAACTCCTAAGTGAAGCCGTCGAAGACAGTGTCGCTCGCCCAGAAGATCTCCCGGCAACTAACAAGTTTGAATACGAAGCCATAATCTCACGCCTTGAAGAACGCCTCCTAAAACTTGAGCAGAGCGCAACCTCATCCTCAGGGATTCAAAGCCCCCCCCCGGCAACAACGAACCCTCCGGCGGCGATCCCAACTCCGTCACCAGGAGCCCGCGAAAAAGCCCTCTATGACGATGCTTTGGCCGCTTTCAAACGAGGCAATACCAAAACTGCAAAAGATAAATTCAAAAAATTCATCACCTCCTTTCCAAGCAGTAGCTACAAAGTAAATGCTCAATTCTGGATAGGTGAATGTTTTTATAAAAATAAAGATTACGCAGAAGCAATCATTAAATACGACGAAATTATCGCCAGCCATTCACAACACCCCAAAGCCCCCAGTGCACTACTGAAACAAGGTTTTGCTTTTATCCAACTAGGGGATGCAACTGACGGTAAATTGATTCTTGAAAAAGTTATCGCCAACTACCCAAACAGTGATCAAGCTGAAATTGCTCGACGAAAACTGGCAACCATCAAATAAAAATACCAACAAGCAAAAGATGGTACAATTAATGCTTAGTTAAATATCCTACTGATAATCTGATATTTAAAGCATGACAGGAGAGCCCATAAAGATTACTTATCAGTAATTAACCTCTTAAATTTAATCAAATATGTTATTTCGAAAGGACAAAACCCTACTTGGACTTAATATAGGTTCAGGCTACATCAAACTGATCGAACTCAAAGGTTCGGGAAGCGTTTACACATTAAATAATTTTGGTATGGCCGCCCTGCCGCCTGATGCCATTGTCGATGGCACAGTTATGGACACGACTGCCATTGTTAATGCAATCATAAACCTTACTGCGAACCTCAAAATAAAAAAGAAAAGAATCTGCACATCTATCTCTGGACATTCCGTCATCGTAAAAAAGATCACTCTTCCACTAATGGATGAAAACACAATCGAAGAAACCATCCATCAAGAAGCAACTCAACATATCCCCTACGACATCAACGATGTTAACCTCGATTTCCAAATTCTGGGGGCCAACCAGATGAGCCCAGAAAATATGGATGTTGTCCTGGTTGCCGTCAAAAAAGAGACCCTCAACGACTACCTTTCACTTGTAGAAGATGCTGGGTTTGTCCCTGTAGTAGTCGATGTTGATACCTTCGCTCTAGAAAATTCTTACGAGTACAACTACGAAGAAGAAGACAAAAAAATAATAGCCTTGATTGATATCGGTGCCAACCTTACATGTATCACCATCCTAGACAATGGAGTTACATGTTTCTCGCGCAATATCACATCAGGAAGCCGTCTGATCACTGAACAATTGCAAAAGAAATTCTCGTTAAATTATGAGGATGCCGAACTCCTCAAAATGGGGTGTGCCAACAACATCGCAACTAATGGCCCAAGCGCCCTTTCGGCGATCAATGAAGCCACCTTTTCGATCGTCAATGAGATCGGCAAAGCCATTGAGTTCTTCCACAACTCTGCCATGACTGAGGGGAGAGTTGAAAAAATCATTCTCAGCGGTGGCGGTGCCAAAACGCCAAACATAGTCCAGTCAATCTTTAAAAACACAAATATCGAAACTGAGATCATCGACCCGTTTCGCAATATCATCATCCCGGAAAAAAAGTTCGACCTTGAATACATCAAAAACATTGCCCCGATGGCAGCTGTGGCCACAGGATTGGCTCTGCGCAAAGATGAGGCCGTACGCTGATGATTCACATTAACCTGCTTCCAGCCCGAGCTGAACGACGCAAAGAGCTCATCCGCAAACAACTTTCAATTGCAACCCTGACCCTACTTTTTACAATTGTGGCACTGGGTTTCTTATTTTATCGCATCAACTCTCAATATAACTCAACCCAAAGCACATTGCAGCGCACTAACAAAAAGATCAAGCAGCTTGAACCTATCATTAAAAAAATCGATGACTATAAAAAACAGAAAGAGGATATCAACAAAAAAATTGCTGTTATCATTGACTTGGATCGCTATCGCCTGGCTCCAGTTGTCATCCTTTCAGATCTCAACCGACAAAGACCGAAAAAACTTTGGTTCACAAACCTGAAAGAGGGGGGGCAGCATCTGACCATTAGCGGGGTCGCAGTAGACAATGAGACAATCGTCAACTTTCTTAACAACCTCAAACTGTCAGCTCCACTAAAAAATGCCGATTTAACCCTGTTACGTTCCCAATCCATACAAGATCTTAAATTAAAAGAATTTACAATCGACTGCCCTCTTGACCTGACAACTTTACCGGAACTTCTACAGATTCAGGAAGCTGCCCCGGAAACAATACATCCAGAACAAGCTGAACCTGGCATAGTTAACAAGGGTGGGCAAAATGGCTGATTTTAATTTTGAGTTCCTGCATAGCTACACCCCCCTGAAAAAAATCCTACTATTAGTCGGAATAGTGATCGCCATATCTGGTTTATTTGCCTATTTTGTCTACCTGCCGAAACTTAATGAGGTCAAAAAACTGGAACGTAAACTAAAGCAGGCCCAGATAAAACTCCATCAAACTCAACAAATTGCAAATCAACTTCCAGAATTTGAAGCTGAGATTGAAAAACTTAACCTGACCTTCAAAAAAGCCCTTAACAAGCTACCAGACAGCAAAGAGATTCCTGAACTTCTCTTAAAAATCACCAATCTCGGCAAGGATGCTAAGCTGACATTCAACCTTTTTCAACCCCTAGCAAATCGCAATAAAGATTTTTACGCTGAAGTTCCAATCGACATTGAAGTTCAAGGCAGTTATCATGCAGTTGGACACTTTTTCACCAAGATCTGCTCAATGCCGAGAATTGTTAATATATTCGGATACAGCTTGGGCAACTATGAAGCGGTTGAAGGTGACGACTTTCTAAAAACCAGCTTCCAGGCAGTAACCTATACCTTCACTGATAAAGCCGTACCAAAAAAAACTAAAAAGTAGAAAAAATAGGGCACTATAGACGAGATCTTAGTCTAGACTTTTTTCAATGGACCGTGAATAATGAATAATCACATCACCTGCAAAAACATTTCAATACTGATAATAACCCTTATATGGTTGCTATTGTCTGCACCCCTATTAAGCTTGGCAAAAGAGAACAACGGGGCCGTTGATACCACATCATTAAGCACAGATAAACTCGCCTCCCTGGAAAACATAAAGCCACGGTTCAGCTATGACTCCCTGAACCGGCCTGATCCTTTTCGGCCTTTTATCAATTTTTCACAGATCGAACGCTCAATTCCGACAGATTCAGGTAAGGTTCTAACTCCACTGGAAAAATATGCTTTAAATCAATTTCAACTGGTTGGTATCATCCTCGCTGGTGAGAATAACAACTATGCATTGGTCGAGGATCCCGAACAGATTGGCTATACTGTCAGAGAAGGTGATAAAATTGGAAATCTCAGCGGCCATGTTAAAGAAGTAAAAAGTAACGAAGTCATCATCGAAGAACCCTATCTGGACATTTATGACAAACAGCAAATCCGAGAAATATCTTTAAAATTAAGAGAACTTGAAGATTAATATCTAACACCATTGATCTTCAAAGCGCCGATTGATAATAACCACCCTAAGCCTTCGGCCTAAAGCACCCGTGTTGTTACTGATGATTAATGCCTTACGATGGAGCTTTAAAATATGAATAACATCTATAATGTACGCCAAGCTAAAAAATCAGTGATTTTTTTCCTGGTTTCAGCTTTCCTACTGACTGGATTTTTACCTACTTCATCCAGTGCAGAAAACAGAAAAAATTTGATCCTCCTGACGGCTTCGGCACAAGATGACACGGTTACTTTGATTTTCCGTAATACCGCAATAAATAATATCGACTACAATATTTTCACCCTTGATGGGCCATCCCGCCTAGTAATTGACTTTCCTGGTGCTTTTTTTGAAAAAACCGATATTGATCAAATAATTAGAAAAAGTGGCTATTCGCAGTTTCGCTCATTAAATCACGACGATAAATCTCGGGTCGTTATTGATAGCGACTACATAACTCTTCCCCCGTTCACCCAACAAGCATCAGACCATGAGCTCATAATAAATCTAAAAAAAGCCGCCCCAGGAAGTGCTAAAAATAATCGTCAAAAACAAAAAAAGATAGCCCAAGAAAATAAGAAAAACCGTCCTTTTAAACAGCAGAACAAGCCGATTACAGTCGATTTCAAAGGCACCGATATTCAGAATGTTTTCCGATTCCTGGCGGAGATCAACCATCTCAATGTCGTTATGGGTGATGACGTCAGCGGAACTGTAACCTTGAGATTAAAGGATGTCCCCTGGAAACAGGTCTTAAGCATTGTCCTCAAAACCCATCAGCTAGGCATGGAACGTGAGGGCAATGTGGTGCGCATTGCCCCGATAGAGGTCTTCACCAGTGAACAACTTGCCCGTGAGGAAAAGAAACGGGCCTTAGCTGAGAGTAAAAAAGTTGAGGAAGATATTCAAGATACAGTTTTAAAAATCCTCAAAGTCAACTTTGCCGATATCGATGATGTCGCCAGTAAAATTGAAAATACGATTATCAGTGACCGGGGATCAGTCGAAACCGACCCTCGTACTAACTCCTTGATTATCAGTGACATTCCAGATCGTATTGTTAGGGCCGAAACTCTTTTACGAGAACTTGATGAACCTGTACGTCAGGTTATGATAGAAGCCAAGATAGTAAAAATTGAGAGGAACTCGGCCCAAGAGTTCGGGGTTCAGTGGGGTGGTACCTGGGGCAAAAGCAGCAACGACCGTTACTATGGAATTAACGGTAACAACTCGCTTGGCAGTACAGGCTTACCTCCGATCAGTGATGGTGGTGCTATCCCGGATATTGCGAGCTCTTACGCTGTCAATTTACCTGCCACCGGAATGACCAGTGGTTTAGGATTGATCTTTGGTAAAATTGACCAATACAACCTAAACGTCAAACTCTCGGCTATGCAGGGTCAAGGTAATGCCCATATTCTATCTTCACCAAAGGTTCTGGCTTTGAACCAACATTCGGCCCGAATTGGCCAAGGTCAGGAGATCCCTTACCAGACAACTTCACAGGAAGGGACCACCACCGAGTTTAAAAAAGCGGAGTTGAGCCTCGAGGTAACCCCGACGATCACCAATAATGCCATGGTCTCAATGGAGGTTATTGTGAGCAAGGATTCTAAGGGGGAAAACACCGCCGATGGACCGGCTATCAACACCCAGACAATCACAACCTCTCTCCTTCTAAAAGATGGAGAAACCGCAGTAGTTGGCGGTATTATTGAGAGCAACAGATCTAATTCCAACGAGGGTGTGCCAGTTGTCAGCAAGATCCCACTTTTAGGTTGGCTCTTTAAGCACGACTATAAGGATTCCGACCAAACCGAACTTATGATATTCATTACCCCAACGATCATCAAGTAATCAGAATCAAGGAGCGGGGCAACCCCACTCCCGCGATCGCGATAATAACTGCAACAAACATTAATCATCTGCACGAATTTAACAAAATCGATAAAAGAAGGGCCGCAACTTTCAGTTTAAAGTTGCGGCCCTTCTCTATTTTTCGTCAATTTACAAGCTTAACTATATTGTTTTAAGTTATGCTTTTGCCTCTCTCTGCGTCTTTGCGTCTCTGCGGGAAAACGCTTTTTGTCTCCCGCAGAGACGCAAAGAAAAACCGCAACTTGAACTGATAGCGTGCTTCTTTTGGTTTAAATATTCAGTTACCGTCGCTGCGCAATGCCGGAGATTGAGGCAAAACAATGTTTCGACGCCGTTGGTACAGGCTTTATGGTAGGAATCAAACGATAACACCCTACTTAAGCTTGACCCCACTCACGGCCTCATCCTCAACGATAAGCTGGCCATTAGCTATACAATTATAGCTGCCGCTAAATGTATCTTCAGTCAACTCTGTTATCTTGTAAGTGTAGTCGTAGATTCCCATACTGAAAGTCATTATATAACCAGAACCATCTGCCGAATAAGAGATGCTCGGATAGTAGCCCGGCCAGGTTGCACTGATCTGGCCATCCCCAGGTTCCGTGACCACAAGAAAAGTTGGGTGCACCCGATCGACATCATAATACCTTGAAGTCACTTGCCAGGTTCCAGCCAGAGAGTGAATATTTAGACTCTGCATCTCGAGTAAGCCCTGATTGAAATCGAAGGCCCCACCACTCGAGGCATTCTTGACATAGGTGCCCATATAGAGGGTGCCGCCCATATATTTAAAATCTGACGAATTATTAAAAACCTTATCATCCGGCGGTCTGATAACAATGTCACCAAAGTAAACATCTCCGTCACCATCATCAACCTTTTCCCCCTGACATGCACTGCACCCTAAAGGACGAAAATCAACCTGACTCAGGTCAAGCTTTAAAGCGGGTTGAGCACTATTCTGATACCAAAGGCTCTGCCAACCAAAGGAAGCCTCGTAGGGAAATGGCTGTAAAGTACCATTACCAGTCAAAGCATAAATTTCACCTGAGGAGAGAGGATCATGTGAAAAGATGACGAAAAGCTGACCATCCTGATTAGTAGAAGCACTGATCATTATTTTATAGTCGATATTAGACGTAAATGAATCAATATCAGAGACCACAAAATCAGCATTTGCAGTTCCCCGCAGAACAACCATATATGGCGTTCCCCAATCGATCTCTTCAAAGGCTATGTCAAGATCCTGAACCGGGCCGACACTAAAATAGAGACCATCTTCAAAGTAACCCGAAGTCGTAGGTTTAAAGGTCACCTGACACGTCAAAGTGCCACCGCCCGACCTGATAATATCACCGCCGACAATGCCGCTGACACTATAGGCCTCGGTTGCGGTTACGGCCCCCTTAACCTGAAGATCACTGCCGGAGGCATTGGTAATCGTCACACTTAAAACCGTACTGCTATCGATCTCACTATTGGGGAAATCAAGAATTGTCGGAGTAACATCAATATCCATTCCAGAGCCCTGCAGATTAATCTCTTGGGGCGGCAGATCATTATCAAAAAGGATACGCATGACCGAAGCGAAATCACCAACCACATCTGGAGTAAAGGTCACACTTGCAACCTTACTCGCCCCCTCCACAAGTAGACCAGGGGCCAAACCACTAACCTTAAAACGGCTATCCGGCAGATCAATCGCCACAATCTCAATATCTATGTTACCGGTATTGGTTATAGCCAAGGTTTCGGTCCTACCAGTCCCCAAAGCAATTTCTCCGAAAGCCATACTTTGCGGCACAATCGTTACCGCCGGGGCCGAGTTATCAACCCCGTTGCCAATTAACACAATATCCGAAGTCGGGAGTGCATTATTATAGAGTACTCGTAATGAAGCACTATATCCTTGCGCCAGGGTTGGTTCAAAAACAAGCAAGGCATTAAGGGTGCTATATGCGGGAATAGTTCCCGGAATGCCGCTGACACTAAAAGCTGGATTGGAGAGATCGACGGCGGTAATCTCGACATCAACGTTACCCGTGTTGGTGAAAGTCAGGTTGGCACTTTTACTTTCACCAACATTAGCGTTGCCAAAATCGACGTTATTCGTAACCGTTACTCCGGCAATAACATTACTGACCCCGGAACCATATAAACTGATATTGCTGGCCTCTACCCCGTAGTCGTAAAAAACCCGCAACGAACCAGAATAGGAACGCGGTTGATCCGGAACAAAGGTCACCAACGCGACCAGATCCTCTCCGGCAAGGATGGATCCGCTGAGCCCACTAACTTTAAACCCCGAAGACGGAACATCAATTCCCTTAATTTCAACATCGACATTACCGGTATTGGAGAACGTCAAAACCATAGATTTGCTTTCACCTAAGGCTACGCTGCCGAAATTTCCCGATCCGGGACTTACCCTGATACCGGCAACCGGCGGCACCGTTGGTACCCGTACCCCCTGGAGGTTGACGGTCAAGTTGGTGGCATCCGATTGGATTGTAAAATCATCTATAAAAGTACCATCAGCGGTGGGTGCAAACCTGACGTAAAGCTTATAACTTGCTCCTGGAACCAGATTGATAGATGAACTATCAACCGCGGCCAACTCCGGAGGCAGAGCCACGAATGAGTAAGGGGCAACCAGAGATGTTACATAATCAATCTGAATGGTGCTGTCGCCGGTATTTTTCATCTTGACCGACATTGTCGGAGCTTCACCGGCCTGGATTGAGCCAAAATCGAGCAGGGGCGGAACCAGCGAAGTATCATCCTCGTTAAGCAGGATAAGCTGCGGTTGACCTAACGTGAAACGCTGGCCGTAGATATCGGAATTGCTTGTATTGAGATTCCGGGCATCTTTCCAGACCGTCATAAAGAGATGATTACCAGGATTGTAGGCCGTAACCGGATTATACTGGTTCGCAAACTCCACACAAACTGCATAATTATTTCCGCGCAGACTCCCCTCAGAGTCGACAAACTGCCCAAATATATCAAGATTTTCCAGGGAAACCTGAGAATTACGCCCATCCTGCCAGGTTACAAAAAAGCGCTGGTTAGTCGAGTCGATAGAGACCTGGGGGCGAGTCTGGTTAGATTCAAGAATATTGTCATCCTGAACCCCGTCGTCATTGGTATCCTGAAAACTGATCGCCAGATTCTCGCCATAGAGACCACCGCCGGAATAAACCAGCTGTCCGAAGATTTTACTATGAACACCGTCGCCAGCACCACCTCGCGCATCCCGGTCCTCCCAAGTTACAAGAAATTTCCGGTGACTGGAATCAAAACCCACAGCCGGATAAAAACTGCTTTTGGTGGAAGCATCAATCAACTGTGAGTTAACGACCGTCTGATCGATATATTTATCAAAAATGGTGAAAATATGGACTTTGCCATCATCGTTATCCCACTCATCCAAAACTAGTTCTGCGGAGAAGATATCATTATCATCAGCGTGACCATTGCTGGGTACTTCTAAAGAATCATCCTCATAGGTACAGGTCAAAGTTGCCCGCCCTCTGGCCCCTTCCCAAACAATCAGGGTTTCCGGCGACGAGTCATCACAGGCGATCGTCACATTATTTACATTCTTGAAATATTCATAAACATATATATCTTCTTCAGCTCCCCGACTATGTGAAATGAGACGAACCGAACGAACATTCTCCCGCACATCGTCAAATGATCCGTTCGAGTCGCTATCAACAGGAATTGTGTCACTATTTCTGACAACCTCTGGAGTTCCAGCCACGCCACTTGCAGCATCAACTGTTACATAACTTGCATAATTTGAGTCACCAAAATTCCACTGTGCCGTACTCGCTACTAAGGTAGAACCATCCATCCATGCAGCTACCCCGAACGGTTGTTCCTCAATCCGTTGCAGGGCATCACGACTCTCAACCCAGACCAACCAGAACTGATCCCGAGCCGTATCATAGGCGGCTTTCGGCAATTTACGTGAAGTTAATTCATCGACACCAATCTGTTTATAACTAACAGGGCTAGCACCAGCCGGTACCGCCCCTGACGAACAGTCCTCCGCTAGAGAAGAAATGTCGAGAATATCGTAATAAAGATAACCCGAAGCCGCCGCCCCTCGCGTATCCTGCCAGGCGATCATGATATTATCGGTGCCGGCTACCGGCGGATCGCTGTCGGGCGAGTTTCTATACGCCAGGGTTGGCACCGTCTGATTGCCGGAAGCTGTACTGATGGCTATTTCATCACCACACAAGGTACCGTCAGCATTGATAAATCGTCCATAGATATCAGAACCGGTTGCATTCCAGTTACGCCAGTCCTCCCAAACCACAAACCATTTATTCTTGTCCGGCAGAGCGATAATCGAGGGGTTTTGCTGGTCGTCACCAAGGAGAACCGGAGGCTCGGCGCCGCCATCTTCAACGGAGATGGCAATATTAGAACCTTCGTTGGCGGCCCATAACGGGGTCCCAAAAGTCGCCAGCAAAGCGACTAACAACAAGAGAGTCAGACAAAGATTGCGAACTGAATGAAGGTTTTGCAGACCATTCAAGCGAGCATTTACAATTCCTCTTAAACTCATACTTCCCCCTGAACCGATAAAGCCGGAACTAAAAAATTACTCAACAACTAAAAATTTATAATTTTATTTAATTTTCGAAATTTAGTAACAGTTCAGCGTAATTTAAATTGAGCTACAGACCCACACAGACTCACACGGACAAAAACTTTTCGGGTCTGTGTGTGTTCGTGTGGGTCTGTAGCTGATAACACGCGCTAAATATTCATTTTCATTCGTTGATTTAAAGTATAATCTCAAAACACGCTGAATAGTTACGAAATTTAAAACAAAAAATATGAAAGCTATTTGTATCTCGGTTTTTCTCTGCGTCTTTGCGGGAGACAAAAAGCGTTTTCCCGCAGAGAAGCAAAGGCGCAGAGAAAGGCAAAACCCAAATTTTAATACTTTTAATTAAAGCTATAACAACTAAGCGAATATTATAATTAAGACTGGTTACCACTAACCTCGGTCGGCTCAATCGGTACTGTCAGAAGATCTCCCTCAACCGTGGCAACAAAGCTGCGCACGAGGCTGCTGGTGGCCCGGCGGATCGCTTTGGCGATCAGCTTACGATACTCCTGATCAGCATAGACACTTTCGGGAATCACTTCAACCTCGGAACGATTACTCCAGACCAGGCGACCGGTGCGGGCATCCTGAACCATAATACGGATCTGAACAACTGCGCGCGGTACTTTACCGCCGTTATGAGCAAGATAGGCGGCGCTGGCACCAGCCACACCCCAGAGGGCGGTATTCAAGGAATGATAATCGGTGATACTGGTTACCGTCGGGTCAAAAAGAGGGTGGCCGGAACTTACCGTTTCTTTCTTTTCATCAAAGGGGAAATTTTTATTAGCACTGCCGACTGCGGAACCGAGAATGCCGCCGATCGCCATTTTGTCCATCAGCTCATAGTTTTCAGATTTAGCTAAGCCAAATAACATGCGTTGACTACTATTGAAGAAAAAGGGTAGCATGCCGACATGGAAGGGATTGAAATCATCTTTGGCAACCCCTTTTTCGAATTCAATCAAACGACCGCGAATAATATAGTCGGCACCAAAATAATCACCTATTTTAGCTACCTCCCGACTACTCAAGGAAATGTGCTGAGCACTACCCTGGGATCCGGATTCAGCTTTCATTTGCTGCTTTTCTCTCTTCTCGAGATCTTCATTCCGGGTAATAGCAAACTTTAGCTCCTCGACCATCGCCGCCGACCAGTCACCACTGTCAACTTCAGAACGCATATAGTTGTTGTTGGGCGTATCCGCAAAAAAGATCTCTGGAGGCTCAATAATGTGCTCATTGAGAAGATAATCAACCACATCCTCTTCCAGGGCCGTCATCAAACCATACCGGGAAAACTCATCTTCCAAAGCTTCGGTCACTAAAAGATTGCGCCGCCAATAGAGCTCTGGACTTGAGTCTGGAGTATAGTCGGCAAAAGGCATGATCACCACGCGTTTGCCGGAGGACGAGATTCGATCAGTCGGGACTGGACTTAAGGTCTCTTTTGTCACCTGGCCACAAGAGACCGACATCAACACCATTACTACGATAAAGGCAAAATATCTAAATTTCATCGTCCAAGCTCCTCCCGTTTGGGATATTATTATTCTTAACTAGCAAATTAAAAATGTTTAACCCTTTAATCCATAACAATGAAACCTACCAATGTCAACTAATTAGTCAATAATACAGCGAAATCACATTACTGAATCTTTTTTTTCAGACTTGTAATTAAAATTTAATTATTTGACTTAAAAATAGCCGGTATTAGCGAGATGATTTCTGCACTCGGATCCAACTTCTCAAACAAAGCAATCCATGTACCATAAACTAAAAAAGGGCTTCCGTTACCTGGAAACCCTTTTAAAAATTCATATTTATTTTTTTCTATTCACTTTTTGGTGCTTCAGAATTACCCTGTGAGGCTGGCGCAACCGATTTTTCCGACGGGGCTTCTGCCGCAGGAGCTGTCGCGGTTGCCGGAACTGGAACAGCTGGCGTCTCAATCGCTGGCTGGCTATAATCCTGCATAACCGTACCTTTGGCTCGATGGGCCGACATCACCGTCAAAGAGATCGAGGTAATCATGAAAATGGTCGCCACAATAGTGGTCAGGCGGGTAAAGAATTTACCGGAACCGGAACTCCCAAAAAGGGTCTGACTGCCACCTCCACCGAAGGCCGCCCCCATACCACCGGCACTGCCGGACTGCAACAGAATAACAACAATCAGAATGAGGCAAACAATTACATGGATTGCAATAAAAAAAGTGGTCAAAATTTTATCTCCGCTTTATCTTTAAAAAAAATTACTGTCTCTGACAGCAAAGGAACGGCGGCACTTACCAACATGTGCGAAAAAAGTCAAGAATAAAGAAACGGCCAACCTGCTCGGGTCAAGCCTTGGCGATTTGCAGGAATGACTCAGGATCAAGCGCTGCCCCACCAACCAACAGCCCGTTAACCTCTGGCTGGGCCAGAAGTTCTGCGGCATTCTCAGGTTTTGCGCTACCACCATAGAGAATCGGCACGATTGCCCCCCATGAAAATTGCGAAACTAAAAACTCTCGCATATGGGCATGCATGGTTCGTGCATCTTCCGGAGTTGCAGTCCGGCCGGTGCCAATAGCCCAGACAGGTTCGTAAGCTACAATCAATTGACTATCAGGAAACCCGGCAAGCGCACTATGCAATTGATCAATAACTACAGGAAAAGCTTCGCCACCCTGACGCTGTTCCAGACTTTCACCAACACAAAGAATCGGTATCAAGCCACCATCGACAACAGCCCTAACCTTTTGCCGAAGAAGGTCATCACTCTCACCAAATATCTGACGACGCTCAGAGTGACCGACCAGAACATAACCAACCCCGACATCTTTAAGCATTGCCACCGAAGTTTCACCGGTGAATGCTCCAGCTTCCTGAAAAGCACAATTTTGCGCCGCTAAACCGATACCGCTGCCGGCACATTGCTGAGCTAACTCAGAAAGCAGGGTATAATTTGGCGCCAACAGGAGATCTCTTGCTAATTTTTTTCCGTCCAGTTTAGACAACAGCGTCTCGACAAACTCTTGACCCTGGGTCAAGGTTAAATTCATCTTCCAATTACCGGCAATAACTTGTTTAATCACAGCCATTACTCCTCCCCCAAGGATCCATTACAACAAGCTTCAAGAACTTTGACAGCCGGCAGAACTTTACCCTCCATGAGCTCAAGGAAGGCCCCACCCCCAGTCGATATATAGGAGATCCGATCAACCTCACCGGCTTGATGGACGGCGACATCAGTATCTCCACCACCAACAATTGTCAAAGCATAAGTACTGGCAATGTTGTGCACCATGCCCAGGGTCCCGCGACTGAAAATCGGCACCTCAAAAACCCCCATCGGACCATTCCAGACAATCGTCTTGGAATCCTGGATAACCTCATTGAACAGAGTCGCTGAGGCGGGCCCGATATCAAGCCCCATCCAATCTTTGGGCACCTCCTGGACCGGCACCAACCGGGTCTCCACATCGTTAGCGATGCGAGGAGCCGCGACACAATCAACGGGCAGATAAAAGCGAATCCCCCGGGCAATTGCCTCATCAAAGATCTCCCGGGCCTGATCGACCATATCGATCTCAATCATCGATTTCCCAAGTCCAAACCCTTGGCCCTTGAGGAACGTAAAAGCCATCGCCCCGCCAACAATTATACGATCAACTGAATTAAGCAGGTTTTTAATGGCGTGCAACTTACTCGACACTTTAGAGCCACCAATAATTGCGGTCAAAGGCCGAAGTGGGTTTTTTAAGGCCCGAGCAAAATAGTCGAGCTCTTCGCGCATCAAAAAACCACCTAAACAAACTGGAATATAGTCGCAAACCCCAACCACTGAAGCGTGGGCCCGATGCGCCGTGGCAAAAGCATTATTAACATAGATATCGATACCATCTGCCAGCGCTTTTGCAAACGCCGGTTCATTTTCAGTCTCCCCATTATAGAAGCGCAGGTTCTCCAACATCAAAACTTTGCCGGGAGCGGCTTCAGCGATCACTTTTTTAGTTTTTTCACCGACACAATCATCAATAAAGAGCACCTCTTTTTTCAAGAGTCGGCTCAATCTTTTGGCCACCGGCTCAAGTGAGTACTGCGCCACCACCTTACCCTTAGGACGCCCCATATGGGTCGCAAGAATAATTGTCGCCCTCTCATCCAGGAGGTGATTAATACTTTTGAGCACCCGGCGAATCCGCACATCATCAGTAATATTACCGCTGTCATCCATGGGGACATTAAAATCGACCCGCATAAGGACTTTTTTGCCCTCATAAAATCCTTCGGGAACTTGATCAATATAACGAACACTCATTATATATCCCTCTTAAAAACAGTAGTTAGTCGTCATCTGGCAGTAAGCAGTGTAAGCGACTGAAGATTTGCAGATAACAGGCTCAATACTTAATTCAAGCCAACTTTTTCAGCGACATAAAGAGTCAAATCATTAAGTCTACAGGCATAACCCCACTCATTATCATACCAAGCCATAACCTTAACCATGGTCCCGCCAATAACGTTGGTCAAAGGGGCATCGATGATCGAGGAGTTGGGATTCTGGTTGAAATCGATAGAAACCAAAGGCTCATCGGAAACTGCCAAGATGCCTTTCAGATCAGCGCTGGCAGCTTTCCGAAAAGCTTCGTTAACCGCTTCCGCAGTTGTCGCTTTCTCACTTTCAAAAACAAGGTCTACCATTGATACATTAGGGGTTGGAACCCGAATTGCCAGACCGTCTATCTTGCCTTTTAATTCCGGCAGTACCAGCCCGACCGCGGCGGCAGCACCGGTCGTCGTGGGAATCATCGACATCGCTGCAGCCCGGGCCCGACGCAGATCTTTATGGCGGGAATCGAGAATCTGCTGATCCCGGGTGTATGAATGAATCGTCGTCATCATCCCTCTTTTAAAACCAAAGTTTTCCAGCAACACCTTAGCCGCCGGGGCCAGGCAATTTGTCGTACATGAGGCATTAGATATAACATAATCCTTATTGACATCAAAAACCGCTTCATTAACCCCGAGAACAATGGTCGCGTCAGCTTTTTTTACCGGGGCCGAAACCACCACCCGTTTAACGCCTAAATCAAGGAAAACTGAGGCTGCATCACGATCACGATAGAGCCCGGAGCACTCCATAACGATATCAACCCCCAGATCTTTCCAGGCCACATCTTTAGGGTTACGACTCGCGATCAGCTCAATGCGCTTACCGTTAACCACCATAAATTTATCTCCAGCTACAATTTCTGCATCGAGACAACCGGCAACCGAATCATATTTCAACAGATGGGCCATAGTCTGAGCATCATCAGTGGTACTGATAATTGCCTTGAAGTTAAAACGATCATCGTTAACTGCCACCCGCAAGCAATCCCTGCCAATCCTGCCAAAACCATTAAGCGCAACATTTACAGCCATCATCCCCTCCACAAATCTTATACAGGCTCGAAAAACCTGTAACAAAAAATTTAACTCGTTTGCCCGCAAAAAAGGACTCGTATCAGGTAAAAAAAAACCCCTCTTTGCAGCTAACATATTCAATACAACAATAAAAAGCAACAACCGGTAAAAGTCGATTCCAGACCGTACATTCACCAGCACCATTAATTGCACAAAAAAACACATTAGTCAATCTAATGATCACCCCTAAAACAAAAAAACCGCAGTCGAAACTGCGGCTTTGAGAAAATTTGTCAGATATTAGTAAGTACCAGCAAAAATCAGCCCGCACCATAGCTATGCAATCCTGAAAGCAGTAAATTTACTCCAAGATAAGTAAACAGGACCGCAACGAAGCCGACAATCGAAAGAGTCGCGGCCTTCACCCCGCGCCAACCTCGAGTAATTCGAGCGTGCAGAAAAGCCGCATAGATAAACCAGGTGATCAACGACCAGGTCTCTTTCGGATCCCAACTCCAATAGGTACCCCAGGCGTAATTGGCCCAGGCCGCCCCAGTTACAATACCGATCGTCAACAGAGGAAAACCTATGGCAATTGTCTTATAGACAAGATCATCAAGCACCTGCGAGGTTGGGAAAGTGGCCAGCAACCCACCGCTGGCCTGACGATCCTCATAGCGTTTCTTTAAAATATAAGTAAAACTCACACCACAAGATACCGCAAAAGCGGCATACCCGAGAAAACAGGTCACCACATGTGAGATCAACCAGTTACTCTGCAGCGCTGGGACCAAGGGCTGGATAGTTTCATTAACACCCGGCGAAATTGAGGCGTAAGCCATACCCAGAAAAGCAAACGGGGTCACAAAAGCGCCCAGAATCGAAAGCTTATATTTATATTCAATATAGAGATAGAGCATGATAATCGTCCAGGAGAAAAAGACCAGCGATTCGTAGAGATTAGACATCGGCGCATGGCCGATACCAAGCTCATAGGACTCATACCAACGCAGGCCAATAGCCACGGTCTGAATCAAAAAGCCAGCCAGCACAACCACCGTAGCCAGGCGTGCTACCAGGGGCTTGCGAAAGGCTAAATAACCAACATAAACCACCATTGCCGCGAGATAGACAAAGGTTACAATACTAAAAATATATGTATTCATTTTTGATCCTCAATTTTTCTAAGGCACAAAGGCAGAAGGCACAGAGGCGCAAAGTTTTTTTCGGTTTTCATGACAAATTATAAATCAATCCCAAGACTTTATTTTTTCGGACCACTCCTTGAACTCCAACTCAAAAGAGGGTTGATTCTTGTTGGCATTACCAACCAGAACCAGTTGCATGCGCTTAGGATTATCGGGATCAACTGCCAACCGCAACCACAAGCGCCGATGCGACATAAAGAAAGCGATATAAAGCCCCAAAATCATCATTATACAGCCAATCCAGACAATCCAGACGCCGGGATCCTTATTGACCTGCAGGCCGGTATAGTAAAGTTGTTCAATATTTTTAAAGGTACAAAATTCTGCGGTCTTACCATTCTCTTCCCCAAATTTGGGGAAACGCAGAAAAACCCAGAACTGATAAGGCTTAATGCCATTACCCGGATCCCGCAACACCAGAACCGAAGGCCCCATCCGCATATAGTTTTCTTCAAATTTCAGGACCTCAATCCAGCCCCAGTTTTCGGGCAACCTTAAGGGCCGCCCAACCTCCAACTTTAAGGGCAAAACCAGGCCGGTTTTGCGAAAATGAAGTTCCAGATCAACCAGGCCGCCATAGGCTCCGTAACTTGACTGGTAAAATGTAAAACCTTTATATGAGATCGGATGGTTGACCTCAATAATTTTCTCTTTTATAAGTTTCCCATTATCATAAATCGCCAAATCACTGGAGTACTCTTTGGGCCCTCCGCTCTCGTAGAATTCTACGGAAAAATCGCGACACTCAACTGAAAAGCCAAGCTCTACCGAGATCCGTTGATCTCCATATGTATAAAAGCTACTTACTTTTTCACCTTCCGGAATATTTGCAAAACCCTTTATGCCAAAAACAGAACCGATGATACCCCCAGCAAAGATAACCAGAATACTTAAATGTACAAAATAAACCCCCAATCGCGACCAACGACCTTTTTCAGCAACATAGTGGATCTCCGCCCCCGACTCACCCTCAAACCTGGACCATTGCCAATTCCCCGACCACAAACCTTCAAGGCGAGAGACCAGCGCAGTCGGATCATCCGGCATCAGCTTCCAGGAACGTCGCCAGACTAATGCCGGAACCGAACCCTTCTCTAAAGTTTTATCAAGCAGATTGGTGGGATGTGAAAAAAAACGCCAGGTCCGGGGAAAATGCTTCCAGGAACAGGCTATCAGGTTTACAGTTAAAAGCGTCAAGATCAGGACGAACCACCAAGAGTGGTACATATCAAGAAAGCCGACCGCCTTTAAGGTTGTATAAGTTGACTCTTTATAGACCTTAAGATAATCCGCGCGCAACATGTTCTGCGGAATCACGGTTCCGATAATCGATACTAGAGCTAAGGTTATGAGCAGAAATATCGTCAACTTCAACGACGAAAAGAAAGCCGCCAAGCCGCTACCCGAAGATCCTTTTTTATTCATCTTTTTTTCACCCGCCAATTTCAGTACCTTTTCAGTATAGTTTCGCCACTTCTAACATAGCTTGATGCCTTCGTCAACAAAAAACGCCCAATAAAAAAGGCACCCTGTGCCAGGGTGCCCTTTATATACAATCTTACTCTCTTGATCAACTATTTTTTATGACAGCCTTTACAGGGAGTCGGACCAGTTTTCTTACCAGCTTTTTTCATACCCCGGTGACAACCGCGACAGGTTTTGTGAGCCGCATTCTTAATATCAAGCTTCTTGCCATCTTTTTTAAGCTTATGACACTCACTACATTTCTGCGGGGCACCTTCACCCTTAAAGGTGTGGTGACAAATCTTACAATCAGGAGCTGGCACTATATGTTTGACATGACTGAATGTCACTACCGGCTTCTTTTCGGCACCTTTAGCCTTGACGATCTTAATATCACCCGCCGGACCAGCCGGAGTTCCAAAAGCGACCGCGGCTAAACCTAGAAACGCTACCATCGTTACCAACAACACAATCTTCTTCATAACAACTCCCCTTTTTTCATTTTAATTAACAGATAAGATAACCGTGCAACTAAACTACAGTAAGTAAAACCTACAGACCACTAAAACCAACAAGCTCTCTAAGAGTCCATCAGCCCCACCAAACTCACTACAGTCATTAACACCTATCACAGCAATATTTTTGCGTCAAGAAAAAAGCTGGACAAACAAAAAGGCGCCATTTTCGGGGCGCCTTTTTGTTAAGCTGCTACAATTTAAATCGACTATTTCACATGACAACCTTTACAGGAAGTCGGTCCCGTCTTTTTGCCGGCTTTTTTCAGATCTTTATGACAATCTTTACAGGCTTTATGGAGAGCTTTCTTGCTACCCAGAGCCTTACCATCTTTTTTCGCCTTATGACACTCACTACATTTTTTCGGGGTGCCTTCACCGGCCCAAGTGTGATGACAGCTTTTACAATCGGGAGCCGCCGCCATATGCTTTACATGATTGTAGTTAACTGCCGGCTTTTTATCACAGCCTTCAGCTTTAACAATCTTGAGATCTCCAGCCGGGGGTGCCGGGTTTGCAAACGCGACCACAGCCATTCCCAAAAACGCCACCATCGCCACCAACACAATAATCTTTTTCATCACAACTCCTCCATCCTTAAAGTTAAGTTAACTACAGGTACTGCAACAGTTTCTACCTTAGAAACTGCAATTAGTGATAAATAATACTTGGCTGAGCGAAAATCCGTATACAAAATATTGATAGCATTGTCAAGTTAATCTCATCGAAAAAAGGTAAAAAAACAAGACCCTTAAGTGAACCATAAAGATATCCTTAAGAAGCCATATCAACGACCTGCTGCACTAATTTATCAATACCGACAGCAATCTCCCGCAAACCGGGCCCCAACATATAGGCCGGGG
Source organism: uncultured Thermodesulfobacteriota bacterium (assembly GCA_964457755.1). Classification (GTDB taxonomy): domain Bacteria; phylum Desulfobacterota; class Anaeroferrophillalia; order Anaeroferrophillales; family Tharpellaceae; genus Tharpella. Next base: position 65,924 of record CAYWGC010000001.1, read on the forward strand.
TCGTCACCAGACGATGGCACTGGTCTACAACGATATCATCAACCGGACAATTTTGATGCTGGGCGCCGAAAGATTCGAGCAGTTTTGCGGTTGCCAAGTCATTGCCGATAGTGATCTCAGGCTGCAATTCACCTAAAACCCGAGCCAGTACAACGGGAGCGATACAGATAGCGCCAATCGGTTTTTTGGCTTTATGCATCTCCAGCAAAAGTCGTACAACCTCAGGGTGAACCACCGTCTGATCTCCAGCTAAAGCAAAATCACATAAATTTTTAGCCGCACCAAAACCACCCGGCAAAATTACGGCATCGATATCAGCTGCCGAAATTTCTGCCAGGTCACTGATCTCACCCCGGGCAATCCGGGCTGACTCGACTAAAACGTTGCGAACCTCACCAACCGCTTCACCAGAAAGATGGTTAACGACATCACGTTGTTCAATATTGGGGGCCATACAGAGCCGCTCAACCCCCAGACGATCCAGAGCCAGCATCGTCAAGACCGCTTCATGAATCTCCGAACCATCATTAACCCCACAACCAGACAAGAGAATACCAATTTTCGCCATGATTCACTCCTACAATGTTTTATCGAAGGAAAAATTAAATTTTCAACTATCACATCTTAACTTTAAGACAAAGATAACAACTACGAACTTTGCTTCGCTCTCATAAATGGGGTCAAAGCTTGACAAAGGTTGTTTGAAGTTCCGTAACGTTTACATGCATCTTTATACGCCTTCATCAAGCAATGACCCCGCCATCGTTAGTTTGAAAAAAGTATGTTGCCTCTTCTTTACTGAAAAAATCAATCCAGCTTTTCGGCCAGATAGAGAGTCGCTATACCAAAGGTCAAACTATGATAGCGGCAACGCTTAAACCCGGCCGCTTTAAGCCAGTCGGTAAATACTTCCCGTGAAGGAAATTGGGCAACCGATTCGGGCAGATAACTATAGGCGCTGCGGCGGGCAAACAGACCACCAACCAATGGTAAAATCTTGAAAAAATAGAAATTATAGAGGCTTCTTAACCAAGCTATCTGGGGCTGAGAAAATTCGAGGATAGCAACTCTTCCCGAAGTTTTAAGAACTCGATAAAATTCTGCCAGAGCCTTTTTTTTGTCAACTACGTTGCGAATCCCAAAAGCAATTGTCACAAGTTCAAAATCGGCCTCAGGAAAAGGAAGCTCTTCGGCCGAAGCCGCAACCAGATCGATGTCGGCCCGCACCTTATCGAACTTGACTTTGGCCAGATCTAGCATCCCTTGGCTGAAATCAAGCCCGACAATCCGGGCCTGGGGAGCTTTCTGACGCAAGGCCAAACTTATATCACCGGTACCGCAGGCAACATCGAGAATAGCGCTGTTCTCTTGGCGCAAGGCCATGCGGGCCAGCGTCCGCCGCCAACCCTGATCAATACCGAGACTTAAAAGTCGGTTCAGAAAGTCGTAACGCGGAGCAATCGCCGAAAACATATCACGAATCGCTCGCGCCCGACTTTCATTATCGGCACTCTGGCTTTGCTTGTCATTCATTATCATTATTATCTTCTTTTTCGACTTCCGGCAATTGATTGTCGGTCGAAACTTCCTGCGCTGCGCCATCTTCCCCGACCTCGCCCCCGCTCAAGGCCAGAGCTTCGGAGGCTTCGGCGGCTTCAGCCAACTCTATACGCTCCTGAAAACTACGTTCGATCTCAACTCCTTCCGGCAGCAAGGCCACAGAAACCAGGTGCTCTTTCTCCTGGTCGATACGAAATACGCGAACGCCCATGGTGTTACGACCGACCACTGAGATATCGGCAACCCGGTTGCGGGTAATTTTCCCGGCATCGGTGATCATCATAATCTGATCAACGTCAGTCGCTTTAAGCACTGCAACAACATGACCATTTCTATCGTTGACCTTGATCGTAATAACCCCTTTGCCGCCTCGAGAACGTAAAGGGTATTCTTGAATAAGACTACGCTTACCAAAACCATTCTCGGTAATCGTCAAAACCGTCGACTCTTCACCGGAAAAGATCTCAAGACCGACAATATGATCGTCAGCCGCCATGCGACAACCGATAACCCCTTGCGAAAGCCGACCGGTTGAACGAATTCTGGAGGCGGAAAAATGTACCGCCTGCCCTTGACTTGTCCCCATAAAGATTGAATCACCTTCGCGGGCAATTTTCGCCGCAATCATGACATCATCGGAGCGCAGTGTAATGCAGCGGATTCCACTTTTGCGAATATTTTCCAAAGCGCTAAGCTCAAGTTTTTTAATCAGGCCGGAACGGGTCGCCATAATGATAAAGCTATCTTCAGTAAACTCCCGCAAAGCTAAAACGACAGAGATCTCCTCCCCCTCTCCAAGTTGGAGAAGGTTGACCAAGGCTTTACCCCGTGAGGTTGTACCGCCTTCGGGCGCCTGATAGACTTTAAGACGAAAGGCCCGGCCCTGATTACTGAAAAAGGTCAGGTAATCGTGAGTCGAGGCGACAAACATGCGCTGGACAAAATCCCCATCCCGAGTCTCCATACCCAGGCGACCGCCGGCCCCGCGACTATAACTGCGATAAGTATTAAGCGCAGTTCTTTTGATATAGCCCTGACGCGAGATGGTAACCACCATCTCCTCCTCTTCAATCAGATCCTCAATCTGCAATTCACTACCGTCATCAACAATTTCACAACGGCGCTCATCACCATAAAGATCACGAATCTCATTAAGCTCGGTAACTATAATCTCTAAAACCAGTTTTTCACTGGCCAGGATCTCTTCCAGGCGAACAATCAGAGCCGTAACTTCAGCGTGTTCCTGGATAATTTTATCCCGCTCCATACCGGTCAGACGCTGGAGACGAAGGTCGAGAATCGCCTGGGCCTGACGTTCCGTAAAACTGAAACGAGACTGCAACTCCTCCCGGGCTATCGCCGGTGAAGCCGCGGCCCGAATAATCTCGATAACCTCATCAAGATTGTCAAGCGCCAGTTTAAAACCCGCCAGCAGGTGGAGGCGTTCCCGAGCTTTGGCCAACTCGAAAGCAGTACGGCGCCGCACCACATCCTTGCGATGTTCAACAAAGTGAACCAGCATCTCTTTAAGATTTAAGACCAACGGCTGCCGGTCCACAATCGCCAGCAGGGTGATCCCAAAAGAGGTCTGCATATTGGTCTGTTTAAAGAGCTGGTTGAGAACAATCTCGCCTTGCGAGTCACGTTTTACTTCGATGACAATCCGCATCCCCTGGCGATCGGACTCATCGCGCAGATCTGAAATCCCTAAGAGCTTTTTATGACGCACAAGTTCGGCCATCTTCTCAAGCATCTTGGCTTTATTGACCTGATAGGGAATTTCGGTAACAATAATCCGTTCACGACCGCTCTTTTTATCAGTTTCAACTTCAGCCCGGGCCCGCAGTCGAATAATCCCACGTCCAGTCATATAAGCGGAAGCAATACCCTCTCGCCCATAGATGAAACCACCCGTCGGAAAGTCGGGCCCCGGAATGTGGGCCATCAGATCAACCACGGCAATATCGGGATTTTCGACATATGCGATCAGAGCATTAACGACCTCAGAGAGGTTATGGGGTGGGATATTGGTCGCCATGCCGACCGCAATTCCGGTCGAACCATTAACCAAAAGATTGGGAAAACGGGCCGGCAGAACCACCGGTTCCTTCAGAGACTCATCATAGTTAGCATCAAAATCGACCGTATCTTTATTGATATCGGCCAACATTTCACCGGCCAGACGCGACATTCTGATCTCGGTATAACGCATCGCCGCCGGGGCATCGCCATCGACCGAACCGAAGTTACCCTGCCCGTCAACCAGCGGATAACGCAAGGAAAACTCCTGAGCCATCCGCACAATGGTATCGTAGACCGCGCTGTCTCCATGCGGGTGGTATTTACCGATAACATCACCAACCACGCGGGCCGATTTTTTATAAGCTTTATTCCAGGCGTTGCCAAGATCATGCATAGCAAAAAGCACTCGTCGATGCACCGGTTTCAAACCATCTCGAACATCGGGCAGGGCCCGGCCAATGATAACACTCATAGCATAAGCGAGGTATGAGCTTTTCATCTCATCCTCAATATTTACCGGCGTCGACTCCGGTAGCAGAACCTCAGTTGGTTCCATACAATATCTCCCTTTATTTCTGTTTTAAGCCTAACACATCCTGCATATCATAGAGACCAGGTTCACGCCCGGCAAGCCAGAGAGCGGCACGGACGGCGCCGGCGGCAAAATTATCCCGTGAATGGGCCCGATGGATGACTTCCAGACGTTCACCCATCCCCCCAAACATGACTGTATGCTCACCCACGATATCGCCGGCCCGTAAAGTCTGCATACCAATTTCACGCTGGGTTCGTTCACCAGTAAATCCCTGCCGAGCAAAAACCGCGTCCTTTTCATAATCGCGCCCTAAAGTCTCAGCGACAATCTCGCCTAAGCGCACAGCCGTGCCGCTGGGAGCATCTTTCTTCAAACGATGGTGGGCTTCAAGGATTTCAACATCAAAATCATCCCCTAAAATAGCCGCCACTTCAGCGACAACCTTGAAAAGAACATTAACACCAACACTCATATTGGGGGCAAAAACGACGGGAATTTGACAAGCGGCCTCGGCCAATAAGCCCCGCTCAGCCACGCTCATACCGGTAGTTCCAATAACCATAGCGACCTTTTCGGCCACGGCCCATTCGAGATTGGCAAGGGTTGCCTGCGGAGCCGTAAAATCTATCATCACTTGCGCCCCGCAACCGGCTAGTTCCTGCAAACTACCAACCAAAGGCACATCCAGGTGCCCGATGCCTGCAACCTCGCCCGCATCTTTCCCTAAAAAAGGGTGTTTTGAATACTCGAGAGCGCCGACAACCTGGGTCTCGGGCTGAGCATTTACTAAATCAACAAGCCGTTTCCCCATACGTCCGGCGGCACCGGCAACAACAACAGAGCGCATCAAGATTCTCCCTTAAAATTCATATATTTCAACGTCTCGAAAAAGCGGTGTCACTTATAGAAAAAAAGGCGCAAAAAGTCAACCAATAGTTACAAAAACCAGTCGTCAGGAATCAGTCGTCAGTCGTCAGTAAAATCTTACAATCTGCAATCTTCCGATTACCTCAGGGTCGCCTCCAACGATAGAGACGGGCCAGGTATTTTGACGGCACCCCGAGATAGTAGCCAACCATAATCAGCTGATTGATAAGAGTGGTAAACATAACTCCTAAATGCTGCCAGCGCCGGGCTGAGGTGACAACCTTTGCTGGCAGGATAAGCAGACGCCCCTCCTTTTTTATTTTCCGCAAAAAGTCGACATCTTCCAGGAGGGGCTCTGACCAGAAACCTCCGACCCGGTCAAACAATCTGCGGCTCACAAAAAGAGCCTGATCGCCATAGGGCAATCCTAAAATACGACTCCGCCAGGAGATCAGTCTTTCGAGAAAGCGAAAAAGCGGTCGCCGATCGGCAACTACCAAAGAGAAAGCGCCAATCGCAACCCCGGGCCGCGCCAAACAGTGAGATACAAGCTCGAGATAAGCGGAGGGCAAAAGAGTATCGGCGTGCAAGAAAAGCAGAGACTCGCCCCGCGCTGCCCGCACCCCAATATTCATCTGCAAACCACGGCCCTCCACACTGGAAAGCACCCGGCAACCCGCATTTTCCGCCACCAGCAAAGAGTCATCTTCACTGCCGCCGTCAACCACCAGAACCTCAACCACGCCAGGAAACTGCTTCACCGCAAGCGCCTTAAGTGTACGAGGTAGAGTTTCAGCCTCATTCAGAACCGGAATAATAACACTGAGCCGGGGCTCGGCCACCTGCCGCCACAAGAGCAAATCTTCAGGCCGATCAATATCAGCCAATGGCGGCAACTGCACGGTTTGCCAGCCCAATAAAGCGGCCGCCGCCAAGGTTGCGGCCAGGACCTTTTCCGTCCCCCAAGGCATTTTTTCAAAAAGAGCTGGAGCATCCCGATTCAGCCCAATCAGATAGTAACCACCATCATACGCCGGCCCAAGAACCAGACCCACTCTGGAGGAAAGTGCTTTAGCAGCCTCTTCCAGGTAACCCACGGAGAGCGCTGGACAATCGCTGCCAATCACAATTACCGAGGTCGCACCCCGAACAAAAGCGTCGGCGATGGATCGTTGCAGGCGCTCGCCGAGATCGCCTTCACCCTGATCTCTAAACTTAAGATCAAACCCGAGCCACTGCCCGAAAGCCCGAAAATCAGCCCCGGTTGCCCAGATCTCAAGGCGCCGGCCGGAAGTTGAGGCAAATTGCCGAGCCGTAGCCACAACCTGTTCGCTCATCCGCTGCTGAACCGAAGCCGCCCCAGCCGCACCCAAAGCTGGAATCAAGCGGGTTTTGGTCTGTCCAGGATGGGGATAGCGGGTAAAAAGGAGTAGGGATACTGAAGGCATAGAAATCAAATCAAGATGTCTGTTTACAATAGGTCTCTTGCGTAAAAAAGATCAAAATGGCGCTGATAATTGCCCAGGCCAGCATCAGGGAAAAACCTGAGCGAAAGGCATCAAAACCATAGACTTTAGCCCCATCAAGAAGCTCACCCTGCCAGCTCAGATCTAAAATCAAGCCGACAGCCGGCTGCATAATCATCGGCCCCGACATTACCCCCATATTGATAATCCCGGATGCAGTTCCGCCCAGATGGGCGGGAACTGACTCTTTGACAAAGGCAAAACTGATAATCATGCCGCCCGAAGCCACTCCGGCAAGCAGCAGAAGTCCGATCAGCAGAACCAGAGGCAGAGCCGGAATAAAAATAATTACAGACCAAGCTCCGACCAGGATGATATTGCCCGCGATATAGAGAGGTTTTCGCAAACCAATACGATCGGAAAGGCCCCCAACCAACGGCCCGCCCAGAGCCCAGGCAACCAGAATAGCTGAATTAAGGGCGGCCGCCTGAGCCGGAGTAAAGTGGTAATGGGTCACCAGAAAAGGGACCCCCCAGAGCCCGGAGAAGGTCAGGATACAACCGACAACCCCGCCCGGAATAAAACACAGAAGCCAGGTATTACGATAACGAAAGATCTCTTTTATGCCTTGCCATATTGAACTTTTCGAGTCGCCGTCAACGTTTGTCTGGGCATAGCTTGAGTACCCTCTTTCGCTCGGGTCATCGCGCACAAAAAACCATATCGCCAGAGCCACTCCCAAGGTCAGCAAGGCTGAGACCAGCATAACCGGCCGCCACCCCACCGAACTTACGACCAGACGCAATGGCACCCCGGCAAAAACGGCACCGATAATCCCGCAGAAAAGTGCCATCCCCGTGGCCAGAGCAAACTGGCGCGGCGCGAACCAGTGGCTGGCCAGTTTCAACATACCAACAAAAGCCACGGCCACCGAGCCGCCAATCAGAAGGCGACCAAAACCGGCCCAGAACATCGTCGGCGCCAAGCCAAACATCAGACCGCCAACTCCGGCGACCAGAGCGCCCACCGCCAACAGACGCCGCGGGCCTAAGCGATCGGCAAGGATTCCGGTCGGCGCCTGCATCGCCACATAGCTGTAAAAATAGAACGCCGAAAGGTTCCCGAGTCCGGCCGCACCGATGGCAAAATCGTGCATCAGCTCAGTCGTCATCACAGCCGGTGCAACCCGATGATAAAAACCGATCAGATAGAGAATCGCTCCCAACCCCCACATAAACCAGGAGAGACGAGGCGGTGGATAATTGATTTTCAGTTCTGTCATTGACTTAAAAATACTCCACGAAAAGATAACCCGAACAATAAGTTACTCAACTTTCAGGATTGCTAAAAGACTAAATTTACAAGTTTAATTAAACCACTTCAGGATATGACTTTATTTTGCCTTTCTCTGCGTCTTTGCGTCTCTGCGGGAAAATTCTTTTTATCTCCCGCAAAGACGCAGAGACGCAGAGACGCAGAGACGCAGAGAAAAACCGCGATGTTAACAAACATCAAAATTTTTAAGTTTACATTTGATTAAGTTGGGTCAAATCAGAAAATTGAGAAAGCTGATAGATAGTTCACACTCAAAGCTTGACGTAGTCGAACAATCTCTATAAGCTCTGGCAAATTAACACATCAACGCCGCGATTACCAGCCGAGTTATGAGAACAAAAACATGGATCATTCTAAATATCTACAAGAAACACCCTTTATTGACATCAGCAGCCAAACCCTGCGCGAGCAAACCCAAAAACTGGTGACGGAGATAATCGACCCCCGAGAACAGATCAAAGCTATCTTCTTCTTCGTCCGGGATGAAATCAAGTACAATCCCTACACCTCTTTTTTCCACCCCGAAGATTATACCGCCAGCAAAGTCCTGAAAAGAGGCGAAGGTTTCTGCATTCCGAAAGCTTCTCTCTTTACCGCCATGATGCGGATCCTCAAAATCCCCGCCAAACTCTACTTTGCCGACATCAAAAACTACAAAGCCCCGAAGAAACTAACTGATATCATGGGTAATCTTTTTATTTTTCACTGCTATTGCGGCGTTTGGATCGACGATCGCTGGATTAAACTGGCCCCCACCTTCAACCGCGATATGTTTACAAAAATCGGGGTTGAAGCCAATGACTTTGATGGTTTTCATGATGCCATCCTGCCGGCAACCAACCTTAACGGAGAAGTTTTCGTTGAATACGTCAAGGATCGGGGTGAAAATCATGACATTCCCTATAAAGAGATAATCGCTGCCTTCAGCCATAGCTACGACAAAGAAGTAATCAAAAAATTGGGTCTAAGCACCTTTCAGGATTGCCGCCCATAGAGGCATCCACCACCCGACTTCTTATATTAGGTTCCATGCCGGGGCAAGAGTCTTTGCGCCGGCAGCAATACTACGCCCATCCTCGTAATGCTTTCTGGTTCATCATGAACTCCCTCATCGACCTGAAAGAGGGTACGAGCTACATAGAGCGCCTGGATTTTCTGAAAAAAAACCAGATTTCACTCTGGGATGTTATCAGAAACTGCATCCGGCCCAGCAGCCTTGACAGTGATATTGTCAATTTAAGCGAAGTGCCAAACAAGCTTGATGAGTTTTGCCGGCGTCACCCCGAACTTGAGGCCATCGCTTTTAACGGGCGCAAAGCCCGGAACTCATTTACCCGCCACTTCCTGCGACCCAATAAAACCCGCTGGCAAAACCTTAAATTAATCGACCTTCCCTCAACCAGCCCGGCCCACGCCGCCCTACGGCCGCCAGCAAAACTTAAACTCTGGCAAAAGAGCCTGATTCCCTTTCTGACTCCCTCACCTAAAACCAAACACCTCAGCAATTTGTAATTTTATCTGGTTTCCGCTATATTGCTTTTCATGAAAGAACGAGAGATAGTCAGGCACAACCCTGCGACAAGATCCTGCCCGCATTTAAGGCTCACAGCCATCCTGTTCCTGATTCTGCCTCTATGGCTTTCGGGCTGCGACTTTCCCAATCTGAACGCCCTGCTCAAACCGCTGACCCTTAAATCGGGCACCCTGAGCGTTATAACCCGCAACATCCCCACGGCTTACTATCATGGCCCGGAAGGAGAGATGGGTTTTGAGTTTGAAATGGCTCAAGCTTTTGCCCAAGATCTCGGCCTTAAACTTGAAATCAAGGTGGTCGATTCGATCAGCGACATCCTCTCAGCTATGGCAGAAAGCCGGGCCGATATCGCCGCTGGCGGCCTAACCAGAACCCCGGAGAGAGAAAGACTTTTCATCTTCGGCCCTGACTATCTCACAGTTCAACAAAAACTGGTCTACCGTAAAAATAGCCCCCGGCCACGTGACCTAGAGGATTTGAAAAATTTTGACCTAGTCGTCCTCGCCCGTAGCAGCTACGAAGAGCGTCTGCACGAATTGCGAAACCAATTTCCAGAACTTAAATGGCGGGCAACCGATACTTTCAGCACTGACCAGCTCCTCGAACAAGTCTGGCTTAAAAAACTGTCCTGCACTATCGCTGACTCTAATATTCTCGCGGTCAACCGCCGCTACTACCCGGAATTAAAGGTCGCCTTTTCGATCAGCGAAGAACAACCACTGGCTTGGCTCCTCAACTCAAAACACAAAAAACTGCAGCAAAAACTGCAAAATTGGTTTAAAAAATTTCAAAAAAGTGGACGTTTTGAGGCTCTCAAAGAGCGTTACTACGGACATGCCGAGATCTTTGATTATGTCGACATCAAAATCTTTTTGCGCCGCATCAAAACCCTGTTACCCACATATCGGCCTCTCTTTGAAAAATATGGCAAGAAGTTCGATATCCCTTGGACGCTGCTTGCGGCCAAAGCCTACCAGGAGTCCCATTGGAACCCCTTGGCAACCAGCCCCACCGGAGTTCGCGGTATCATGATGCTGACTCAAACTACAGCCGACCACTTGGGAGTTAAAGACCGCCTCGCAGTTAACGAAAGCATCGAAGGCGGGGCCCGCTATTTTCGCCAGCTACTGGACCGGGTTCCCGACTCCTACCCGGAAAAAGACCGGCAAAATGTCGCCATGGCCGCCTATAATGTCGGCATGGGGCATATCTATGATGCCCGCCATCTGGCTCGAACCTTGAACAAAAACGCAAACCACTGGACCACCATTAAAGAGGTTTTACCGCTCTTAAGTCAAAGGAAGTACTATAAAAAGTTAAGGCGCGGCTACGCCCGGGGACAGGAACCCGTAAACTATGTCGAGAGGATCAATAATTACCGGGATATTCTAGAAAAAAAAATGGGACTTTTGGAGAGCGATCATTTTTCCTATGACCCTTTGCTTATCAGCCATACAGGGGAGTTGTAAATGAATCAACTTATGAGCCATTATCGACACTCATCATCATATAACGATCCTGGCTGACATCGAGATGGATCAGGCGACCACGCTCATGCGTAAGAAAGCGATTCAAAATATATAGCGGTAAAGTTTCATAGTAGGCGCAGAAGGACTCATAAAGGTAGCGTTTACAGACATTATTAACGGCCATAATTTCTGCCACTTGAACAGCAGAAAAACGACTTGAAAAGGCCAGCCGGGTTCCGGCCTCAGCCGACAACAACAATTGCTTTAGTTGTGCTTCATTCAGGGCTTTGGGCTCTATCGCAAAGGTTCCGAGAGCGCCTTCGGCTGCGGCCTTTAACAACTGCCAGTTACTTCCCTCACCTAGTCTTGTCACTTCATCAACCCCCAAAAGTTTTTTAGCAAGTTCTGGTTTTGCAATCCACTCATCAACACCGCCAACAAGTATCGCTCTCTCTTTGCCTGAAGTGATATCAATTAAGGCTAAAAGCAACGCCATCTGAACTGGGAAATGGTGGTGTTGCAAAAACAGGTTTTTACCATTGAGCCCAAGATGACTGGCCACGTAAAAACCGGCCGTATTGCTTGAGAGATTGACAAAATCGACCGGTTTCGACATCATTTTATCAAAATAACGCTGGCGCCTGACCCGGTCGAAAACCATTATATCACCCTGGCCCGAAGTCATATAGATCGCAGTCTCGGAAGAGATCTCGGACTCGGCTACAGCTTTATGGGCGCCAATGATTGCGAGCTCGACAAAATGGTCAAGGCGACGATAAACTTTACCACTTAAAATTTTAAGTTCGCTCTTAAGATCAGGTAATTGCTGGTCAGGAATAGTATTATGGAGACCGACTGCGTGGATATAGATCATGACGCCATTTTCTCGATCACAAATGAAGTATTATTGCCACCGAAACCGAAATAGTTAAGCATGAAATGGCCTGAAGTCAGAAACAGAGATTGAGTAACCGGCGAACTGGAAAATTCACAATCAAGAGTTTCGCAGTTGATTGATGCCGGGATAAAACCGGCATCAACACTCTCCATCAGCAGCAAAAGCTCGGCCACCCCGCAACCACCAAGCGTGTGGCCGATGTAAGGTTTCAAAGAAAGATATGGTGGCAACGCGGCAAAAACCTGCTCCATACCGCGCATCTCAGCTTGATCGTTGAGATCGCTGGCGGTTCCGTGAGTTTTGATCGCAGTAATCGTTTCCGGCCCAATCACGGCATCAGCCAGAGCTGCCTGGATCACCTGAGCAATCCCGGCACCACTGGGATGGGCTCCGATCACGCTGAAGGTTTCGCAACTACTCCTACCACCAAGATAGCACCATGCCGACGGCATAATATCATCCCGGCTGAGCAAAACGGCACTGACGGCCTCACCTAAGACAATACCGTTGCGATTTTGCGCGAAGGGGCGAATGGCTTCAGGGGAGAGCAGCTGCATCATCGCAAACCCTTCAAGAGTCGTCGGCGAATAGAGCTCTAGTCCCAGAACCAGGGCAAAATCGATAATTTCACCTTCCAGCATTGAAACTGCGGCCAGCAAAGCGTTGGCGCTGGAGGTACAGGCCGTATTAAAGGTTAACGAAGGGCCGCTAAAAGCAAAGCGTTGACTCAAACTCTCAAGATAGTTACCACCCCCGACCCGTTTACGATCACACCTTAAGACAAAATCTTCAGCAACGCTCTCTTCAATTGGCCACGCCAAAGAGTAATCAATCGAGGAAGAACCGAGAAAAACTCCAACATTGTCAAGATCAGAAGCTTGCAATTTGAGCTTTCGCAACAAGCTGTTGACCACCCGGTCAAGATAATTATCGACAATCGCAGGGTCACTGAGGCGAGAGGTCTCATCAATACGGTAATAAGGATAAGTCACCTCAACCTGGCCGACATCAACCGTAACCGTCCCGATATTCGGTTTACCTCGGCGCAGGGCGGCAAGCCTTTCAGGGCCATCCCCCAGAGCGCAGAGCAATTCACCACCGACAATTGTAATCATTCAGCCTCAACTTCATGGATTTCTATAAATGACTAAATTTACAAGTTTAATTACATCACTTCAGGATATAACTTTATTTTGCCTTTCTCTGCGTCTTTGCGTCTCTGCGGGAAAATGCTTTTTATCTCCCGCAAAGACGCAGAGGCGCAGAGAAAAACCGCAATGAAAACAAAGATCAATTTTTTTAGGATTACATATCAGAGATTAAGGTTAATTCAGAAAATTGAGATTCAACCCTACTCCGGCTGGATGAAATCGGCCAGTTCATTGATCGTCGTTACATGGCGGCGAAAAGCCTTACTATCCGGTAAACGAATCCCAAACTGGCTCTGCAGTCCCATAAGAATCTGCAAAGCATCGAGTGAGTCGAGCTCAAGACCACTCGCATCAGAGAAGATCTGGACATCATCAGCCACATCTTCAGGCCTAACCTCATCTTTCTCACACTCTTCAATAATCATCTCTTTCAAGCGCAGTTTCAGCGCCGCATCTTGAGACCCCTTCATAACCCTCTATTCTGTTTATAGTTAAACACCATCCCGGCAATCAGCAGCAGCGCCACCCCAAAACCAGCTAATTTAAGCGAGTCGGCAAGCACCGCTTCCGGGCCCAAGCCACGCAGGAATATATCTAAAAAACCCTCGAGTCCCCAAGACATCGGAGAGAGATTGGCAAACTCCTGCATCGAGTGCGGCATATAGAATTTCGGCACCATAATGCCGCCAATGGCCCCCATCAGGATATTAATAATACCACCGACCGTGGTCGCCTGCTCCACGGTTACCGCCGTCACCGCGATTAAGATTGAAGTCCCCACCGCCGCCAGACTGAGTCCCAATGAGACCATGAGCAAGCCGACAAGCGAATCTCCTAGGGTCAAGGCATCAGCCCCGCAAAGCGGGACAACAAAGATGCCGACCGCAATCATCAACCAGACCTGAATCTGGTTAATGACAATGTAGGGTGCTATTTTACCAGCGAAGAGAGCCGGTACCGAGATATTCATCGCACTCATACGCATCAAGGTATGCTGGCGGCGTTCATTGACAAAGATTGTCGACATCGGGATGATGATAAAAAACATCCCGAAAACTATCCACGACGGCACACTTTGCTGGGTCGAGGTTGGTTTTTCGTCAGGTTGCCGGGTATTAAAGCGAACTTTAACGATACCCTCTCCATTAAAATCCAACACTTCAAGTTTTTGGGCCACCTCAGGTAAAAAGGGGGCGAGTTCGGTTTTCATCTTTGCGAACCGCAGCCGCATCACTCCGGTCACAACTTCCGTCTCAAATAGAGTCAGCATCTCCGGTCTGACATCGGCAGCGGCCGAAAGCAAGAGCAGGCTCCCGACAGGCTCATCTTGCGCATAGCTTTGGGCAAAACCTTTGGGAATCGTCAGAACAAATTGCAGCTCTCCTGGAAAAACCCTCTTGTAACCGGCATCATCTGCAATTACCGCCGGTTGCTCTTGCAGCACTCTCTGGGCAACTAAAAATGTCCTTAATTTGGCACTCTGAACACTCTGATCAAGGTCAACCACGGCATATTTCAGCAAGGCCCGTTCACTGTTAAACGTATCTTTAAGCGCCAACGACATAATCAAAATAAAGATCGCAGGCATAATAAAGAGTGCGGCCAATGCATGTTTGTCACGAAAAACCAGCCGAAACTCTTTGCTCAACATTACCTTAAACATCGCTTACCCCGGATGAGGTCAAACGAATAAAAAGGGTTTCAAGATTTGTCGTGCCGTAACGAATCTGCTTGATGGCGATCTTTTCAGCTTCCAAGACGGTGAGCAAAGCCCCCATTTTGCTACTGTTATGACGATCTATCATCAATGTTGTAGCATCGACAAATTTCACATCTGCATATTTTTGAGTAAGCTCTCGGAGCTGAGCTTCATTTGCATGCAGAAGTTCAATAACAACCGAATCGGCTCTTTCCTCTTGCAACAGGGTTTCAAGCAAGCCCTGACGAATGATGCGACCCTGATCAATGATAGCGACCTCATCACAAATCTTCTCAATCTCAGGCATATAATGGGAGGTATAGATGACTGTTTTGGCATCGTTTTTAAAAGCGCGGATGGTCTCTAAGATCTCGTTGCGACCGTCGGGGTCGATGCCGACGGTGGGTTCGTCAAAATAGAGAAGTTCAGGGTTATTAAGCAGCCCGATAGCGATATTGAGGCGGCGCTTCTGCCCGCCGGAGAGGATACCCGCTTTTTGCTTGAGCAGCGCCTGAAGCCGGTTGACAGAGATCGCATAATCAAGATTGTGCCGCAGCGTTCTGCCGGTAATTTTTTGAATCCCGGCAAAAAAACGCAAGTTTTCGATGACACTCAAATTTTCATAGAGCGCCAGAGTTTGAGGAATAAAAGCCGTGCGTCTGCGGATCTCGGCAAGCTCTTTAGACAACGACAATCCAAAAACTTCGATCTCGCCCGCTTGAAAACCGGTCAATCCATTAAGAATCGAGACCAGCGTCGTTTTCCCAGCCCCATTGGGCCCCAGCAGGCCAAAGATGACACCTGTGCCAACCCTTAGATCGAGATGATCCAGAGCGAGAAGATCGTCGTAACGCTTGACGAGATTTTTGATTACGATCATGAAAGGGTCACTTTAATCAAGTTAAGACATTCGAGAACGCTAAGCTGCTTTGCTTCGCCGTGAGCACAGCGAGGAAGTGCCCTTGGGGTGCGCCCTCATAAACGGGGCCAAAGCTGGACAAATGGCAAGTCAAGATTTTGACTCACGCGATTATCCCGGTTGCCCTCTGTCCAGCAATGACCCCACCCGAGACAGATCGGATATTTTAACACCTTCAAAGGAGTTTTTTGTAAACTTCAGCTTCGGCATTGGCAACGCTTTCGAGTTTAGTTTGCAAAGCTATAAAATCAATTTTCTGGCTCTTTTTGCTGCGGATCGCTTTGGCTATCATCAGGGCAAATTCGCGCCACTGATCGCCGACAAGAGTCATTATCTGCGACGCCTCTTTAAGCTTATCACTCTCGATTATAGTACCCGCCTCCTGCAGAAATGAGGCATAGATAAAACGAAAACCCGCACCTCCCGTACCAATCTCTTCCTGCATCCTGACAATATGACCCAAAAAGAGCTTCGCATAACGAAGCTCTTTTTTCTCCAGTTTGCCGATGGATTTCGCTAAAGCCCGGATCCCGCGTATGCCAGCAATCGGTACCGGCGTTTTCAACATCGCCTTAGCAGTTTTCTTGACAACTTTCGAAATAATAATTTCATAATCGATGGTTTCAGGGACTTTCACCGGATAGTAGAGCAAACCTTTCGGTGCCATCACCCCTTTGACAAAACGCGCCTTCTCCAACGCTTTAACCTGACAGCGCACCGGGGCCTCGAAAACCGGGTCGCTGATCAGATATTCAGCTCCCTCTTTACCGTAAACAATCAGGTTGTGAGCATTAAAATGAAAACGCATCTCCTCGGGGAAATAGGGGAGCCAAAAAACCGAACTCTGGACACCAATAATTTCACCTTGATCTAACAGATCATCCAGAGCTTTTGTCCCTTGTTGAGAATCGGCAAAGGTCTGCATCTTCATCTTGACCCCAAGATTTTTCTGCAACCCTTTAATAATCGCTTTCGGCATACTGCGATAGGCAATCAGCGGCATCCCGCCAAGTTTGACAAACGGGATATAGGCAAACATCAAGGCACCGGAGAGACCGAAGACCATCGCTTCGGATAGTGGCAAACCATGATGACGCATCATTGACGACATAACCCCACTCTCACAATGAGCTGAATGGGTATGTTCAAAAGTCTGGCTAGGCACCGCTCCCCCCTCGTTGCGGTAAGCGACAAAGTTCTTCCACACTTAACCCCAGGGTCTCGGCATAACCCTCAATCAACTCTTGAGAAAGCTTGGCGAAAACCGACGGCTTGAGATGACGTTTAAGGCGCCACTTGAAAATTCCACTCGCCTGGGCCAGGGTCGACAGATCCATTCTTTGATTGTACATATGAAAATACAATGGCGCGAATTTGCCGACAACCACAGACTCATAGGCTTCTTCCGCCAGACGCTCAAGTTCTTGAAGCGCCTGGGTTGTAACCTCGGCTTCTACTTGCCAACCGGACGATGCGACAATCGCATATTCACCCGTCACGCTGGTCGCGTAGATCGCTTTTTTATGGTTGGCGAGAGTCGAGACATTATCCTGAGGAACCGCTGCGCTCTCCACTCAGACCACCGTCAGATGCATAAATGCGGTTGAAAAACGGCCGCTTTCGGGAATAAAACAGAGCAGTTTCTCCCCTTTTTTCAAAGAACCTGAGTTAAAAAGTTCTTCCAGGATAATATAGATTGAGGCCGAACCCGTATTGCCTTTCGAACTTAAATTTGTAAACCACTTTGCTTGGGGAATATCGCAACCGGCCTCCAGCATCCCTTCGTAAACCTTGTCGCGAAAAAAACCTGACGAGTAATGCGGCAGGAGCCAGTCAACCCTTCCCGCATCAACTTTACCTTGCCCCACAAGCTCTAAAAGAGGTTTCGTCACCGTATACTCAACAATCTTCTCATTGAGCAGTTTAACATCCTGTTTGATCGGGAAAATTGACTGCTCCAACAGCTCTTGGGGAAGATACTCGCGCCATCCCTTTAAAGAACCATTTTCAAGTTTGTCGGCTCCAGCGTACA
Organism: uncultured Thermodesulfobacteriota bacterium; assembly: GCA_964457755.1. Classification (GTDB taxonomy): domain Bacteria; phylum Desulfobacterota; class Anaeroferrophillalia; order Anaeroferrophillales; family Tharpellaceae; genus Tharpella. Next base: position 83,411 of record CAYWGC010000001.1, read on the forward strand.
TACAGGCTTCAAGCTCGTTGGCATAGGACTTCTGATAGATCCAATCAACCTGCAAGGAGAGCCCTTCGGAATTTGGTCTATCACTCATCCAGACCGCCCCGGCACCATCACTCAACATCCAACGCAAAAAATCTTTCTCGAAAGCAATTGCCGGATTTTTCTCGAGCTGAGCGACACGTGAATCGATCTCTTCTGCGAAACTTGAGCCGCGCATCATCGATGAGATATTCTCCGAACCGGTAGCCACCGCATTTTTACTCTGCCCCGAAAGAATCGCAAGATAGCCATATTTCAGTGACATGGTTCCGGCCAAACAGATTCCGGCGGTCGCAACAACTTCACAGGAAGGAATAGCAAGTTCTCCGTGAACCATCAAAGCGTGATTCGGCATTAGCTGGTCCGGCAAAGCCGTACCACAAGCCAGTAACGCTATTTCATCGATGGCACAGCCCTGCTCGCCAAGTTTACGAATAGCTTGAGCTGCAAGCTCAGCATTAGTATGGGTCGCTGCGCCCGTATCCGGGTCAACTGCGTAATATCTGGAAGTAATCTGGTTGCTGCGCAAAATCAGTTTACGAACCCGTGAGGGCCGTTCACCCACCTGCCCTAAAACCGACTCCATCGCCTCATTTGAAACCGGCTGGTTCGGCAAAAAAGCCGCAACCTTATTGATATAAACCTTTTGTAACATATATTCTCTCAATTATTTACCTGAAGGCTGTTCATAGTAAGTGACGGCTTCGTCAATAGTATTTTTTTTAAAAGGATAGATGAGCTTACGTATCAACAGGTTCAAAGGCACAACCGTCACTATCAAGAGCAGTAGAAAAATCGCATAGATCGTAATCACTATATTGCGCCCTCGGGAATTTGGAGGACCCGCTTTTTTAATCAAACGACTCCAAATCAAAAAACTGCGGTGAGCGATACGCTCGGACGCTATCAGTTTTCCGTTGACATCAACGGCCCCCAGATTGCACAACATCGAAGCACCACTTATCTCTTCGTCTTTGTGTAAAGCCTTGCACAAACGTTCGCCGAAACGTGAAGCCGCAACAATGACCGCCTCAGAAATCCCAGCTTTGGGAAAAAACCAGAAAGCATCTTTTTTCCCAGTCAAGAGCCACCGCGGCGTCGTCACGAAGGTGTAGAGCGATCTCCCTTGATCCGTCAGCACCACGTTATCGACAAGCCGGGCCCCAAGATCATCAAGCAATGATTTCATTTTCTCCTGGGCGAGCAACCACATATCACGACAGGCGATTACGGTCACAACCGGCTTATTTTTAAAGATGCGTCGAGCCGCTTGACTCTGCAAGAAACCGGTCACCGGTATCGAAGGCGAGAGAAACCAGACAGTGTAACCCAGAATAATTAAATCGTACTCTTTGTCAAACTCGAACGCTTCCACAGCGCAGCCATCAAGATAGACCGCTTCGGGAAAAGTATTGAAAAATTTATAAAAAGGCCAGGGGTAAGGATATGGACTCAGCGGCTTGATTTCACAATAATCACACTCTACCCTATCATCTTGCTCCAGGGGTGAAACAATCCGCTTCAAAACCTTTTCAAGTTGGCCGCTTTGCGAATAGTAAAGTACTAAAACTTTTTTCATAAAACCTTGACTCTTATTTTACAACAGCCAGGGAATAAACATCCGCGTCCGCTGCATGTAATCGGCATATTCCGGGCCAAAAAAGATTACATTTTCACGTTCCTCAACCTTTGCTGCCACTATGAGGAATGCACTGACCAAAAGAACTATGATAAGATTCAAAAAATTAACCTGTTTGAAAAAAGCCCCCCACCCTAAAAAGAGAAGCGAGGCATACATCGGATGTCGGACATGGCGATAGAGACCCTCTTCGACCACCGCAACCGTATTTTCAAAAGAGTGGTTCTCCGGCACCTCCTCACGTTCGGCATGGCCGCCGCACCGTCTTAGAAGGAAAAAAGAGTAAGCCACAAAAAAAACCGAGACCAACAAAAGAGACCAGGAGATGAGCTGCAGAAAAGAAAATGGATTTTCAAACCAGTAGGGCTGATTTCGCAAAACTAAAATCAGAAGCCCTTCGAAGACAAAGAAGCGATAGAAACCGTGACTCCCCGGATTAGTTAAGGCGCGCCGGGAAAAACGCACAAAAAAGATAGTACAGAGGATAAAAAGGGCAATCCGTAACATTAGAGCTTGGCACTTTCCAAAAAGGCATTGTCCCAATCTTTCCAGACCGCTTCATAACCACGCGCGGCGAGCAATTTCGCGAACTCCGCCGGACTACGCTCATCACTAATGGCAAATTGTTGACCTTCATCACTCTCATCACTGTAACCACCTGGGGCCGTACAGGAACCGGAACTCATCTGAGTAATCCCCAAAGGCAGTAGATTATCACGCAACTCAGAACTTTCCCGGGTTGAAAGAATTAGCCCGGCATCGTGAATCAGGAGGCGTAAAGCACAGATAAACTGGGTCAGTTGCCGATCAGAAACCAGACTGCGCGGCTGAAAACCGCCCTCTGCCGGACACAAGCGTGGAAAAGAGATGGTAACCTGGGTACGCCAGAAACGCCGGGCCAGATAGAGGGCGTGCAGACCAGTATAGAAGACATCGGTCAAACAGTCACCCAAACCCAACAGAGCCCCAACCCCAATCCGCCGCAGACCCGCTTCGCCGGCCGCTTCCGGCGCCTGCAGACGAAATTCATAATTACTTTTCGGACCGTAGGGATGCAGTTCCCGGTAGAGTTCAATATTATAGGTCTCCTGATAGACTGTTAAACCATCAACGCCAGCCTTTACCATCCGCACATAACCGTCAAAATCCATGGGGAAAACCTCGATTGAGATCGAGCCACAGAGCGGTTTAATCTGCTTGATGGCCGCTTCCAGAAAATCGATGCCAGCCACTTTCGGAGCCTCTCCGGTAAGCAGTAAGAGGTGCCGAAAACCATGCTGGCGCAAGACCTGAGCCTCAGCTTCAATTTCAGGCATAGTCAAGGTTCTTCGCGGCATATCATTATCAGCATTAAAACCACAATATTTACAGCCGTTATGACACTCATTTGAAAGATAGAGAGGGGCATAGAGTTGAATGATACGGCCAAAACGCTGAGAGGTGATGCGATGGGCCTGGCTCGCCATCTCTTCAAGCTGGTCATCACTGACCTGCGGTGAGAGCAGAGAGGCAAAATCTTCGGGGCTTAAACGAGGCCGTCGTAAAGCTTGATCTATTTGGGCCGGGGTCGTAGCCAGAATGCGCTCACGCAATTGGGTTTGCGGATATTGCTGAAGTTCTTGCAGAAAACTCATTATTTGTCCCTCAAAAATCCGGTTAAAGGGCTTGAGGCTTGGGCTTTCTGGCGCTGTGGACCGAGCCCTGCAAGATAGGCTTGGCGACCGGCTTCAACTCCTTTGCGAAAAGCCGAAGCCATGGCTGCCGGATCCGGGGTGTCAGCTAGAGCGGTATTGACAAGAACTGCATCAGCGCCCATCTCCATCGCTTCGGCCGCATGCGAGGGAGCACCAAGACCGGCATCGACAACCACCGGCACCGTCGCCTGTTCAATGATTATAGCAATCAGATCGCGCATGCGGACCCCGCGATTGCTACCGATCGGGGCGCCTAAAGGCATTAAGGTGGCAACCCCAACCTCTTCCAGATGCTTGGCTAAAACTGGATCGGCCGGCATATAGGGGAGTACAATAAAACCATCCTTAACCAGGATTTCCGCCGCTTTCAAGGTCTCGATTGGATCTGGAAGCAGATAGTAGGGATCAGGCGTAACCTCCAACTTTATCCAGGGCTCACATCCGGCCGCCCGAGCCAGACGGGCTAATCGCACCGCCTCTGAAGCATCGCGGGCCCCACTGGTGTTAGGTAAAAGCAGATAACGTTGACGATCGATATGGGAGAGCAGCGAATCCTCGGGGTTGTCAATATCAACCCGACGTAGGGCAACCGTAACAATTTCTGAGCCCGAATGTTCCATGGCCGCAACCATCGCCTGATTCGAGGCAAATTTTCCAGTTCCAACTAAAAGTCTTGAGTTGAAGGAACGGCCCGCGATTATTAATTTATCCATAATAAGAATATCCCGTAGTTTCTAAAAATAATTGACTTCAACCACCACCAACGAACTGGATCAACTCCAAAGTATCACCATCCCTAAGCCGGGTATCAGCATATCTATCGGCTGTCAAAATATCCCGGTTCAGCTCAACCACGACCCGCTCAGGATTAAGCTCCAGGGTTTCAAGCAGCTCCAAGATATTGATAAGCTCCGGAGATTCCCGGTTTTGACCGTTGACAGACAAACGCATAGATCTTCGTTCCTTTAAGGTTCTTCACCAAGCAGTAGTCTTAAAACCGCATTGGCTTGATGATGTGCGGCAATCCCGACCCGGGGAGCCAGCAAACCCTGACCCGGCTCTACGGCAGTCACAGCGTCACCACAGATATAGAGATTTTCAGCTGCTTTACGGGTCGTAATACTGTTTGCAGGTTCATAGCCAGCCATCCCCGAAGCCGCCACCAACGGTATCTGCGGAAAGTTACTTAAAAAATGGCTGACCAACATGGTTTTCTGAGCGACCACATCAAAAGCTTCAACCATAACATCAACCCCGGAAAAATAAGTTGGCAGATTGACGGAAGTAATTTTTTCATGAATAGCTTTTAGCTCAACGAAGGGATTGATACGCGCTATAAGATCCCGCAAAGCCAGCACTTTCGGCAGACCGATCTGATCGATAAAATAGTGCTGCCGATTCAGGTTGGAAGGCTCAACCAGATCAAAATCAGCAACCACCAGTTTTCCAACCCCGACCCGGGCCAAAGCGACCGCAATGTTTGAACCAAGCCCACCGACACCGGCAATACCGACACAGCTGTTTTTGATTTTTTCGTGTACACCTGGCGTATGACGAGCCCGCATCAGGGCTTCAAGATCCGTTGCTGTCGGCTGTTCGCCGTGACAAAGCAAAACCACTCGATCGCCATCTTTGAGTTTTTGGTCCTCATCAACCGGATAACCGTTGACAATTACCAGATCGGCATTCGGTTTCTGGCAATCACGCAGTTCAAAAAGAGAGACCCCGGCCTCAACTTGGAAAAACTCTTCATTAACAACTATCTGCATAAATTAAAAAAGGCCACCATACGGCGGCCGCTATGGCTCTTTTCCACAAAAGGGTTCACAGACGCATACTGCCTGCAGGATCACCACTGCAAATATCATAATATATCTACTATATCAATGGCAAAAAAGCCGTTCCTGATCTGAGCGGCAACTACCAGATCAGAAAACGACCCCAGACTGATCGTCCAGACGAGCCAAAAAAGTAAAAACATATTTTCCCCGGAGTACAATCCATCGCGAAAAATCACTTCATCTTTACTCTAAAAAAAGATCGTGTTATACTTTTTCTGAATTTTGCGCTTACACCGGAAGCCGCTGGAGCAGCGCCTCCAGATAACGCGATTTAAGCTGACGACTGGCCAGAACTTTTTTCACGGGTGGAAATTTCAGGATAACCCCCAAAACTGCGGCCAGCGCCCGATGATTCCAGAGCAGACGGTTGTCAAATATAAGATTCTGAAGCTGACCTCTCTCAAGAGCCATAACCACAGCCCGATGGGTACCGTCAAACGGCGTAATCACCCGCTTTGGCCGCGATTGCAGAATAATCTTTTTCTCACTGCAGGCCCTGACACAAAGCCCGCACCCGAGGCAGAGTTTCTCCTCGAAACGGACTACCCTTCTCTTTTTATCATTGGGATCATTGGCACTGGCCAGTGAGAGCGCCTGCACCGGGCAGACATTAACGCATTTTCCACATAGCGTACAATTTTCATGATCGATTTCAGGGATAAAATTGGTCGTGTGCACTGGATTGAGAAAAGCGAAGCGGCGGGCGGCAATCATTGCCTCACAACAACAACTGCAGCAGTTACAGATAAAGTTGACTTGTTGTCTGACATTTTCACCAAACTGGACAAGCTCATACTCGTAAGCTTTTTGCAGCAGATCAATACCCTCCTGACGCTCAACCGGGCGGGCAATCTTGTGTTTGATAAGGGAGGCGGCGCTACTGTTAAAGGTCATGCAGATATCGAGTGGCGCCTTGCAGGCTTTACCCAGATGTTCCATCTTATGACGGCAGTAGCAGAGCCCTACAGCCATATGGCTGGCCGTCTCAATGACCTCAGTCGCCCGTTCATAATCGAGAACATAGAGAGCATTATCTGAAGAGAGCGCCGGTTCATGGACAAAGGTGCGGCCGAGCTGGGTTTCGCCCTGGACAAAAAGTTCGCGGACAAAATCTTCTTCTACATTAAGATATTGATAAAAAAGTTCACTCAAATATTTCTGATCGATATCGGTGCGCGTCCGCATCAGAGAAAATTCAAAAAAACCAGCCATCGGCGGTGGTAGTACATAGACGGATTGACCATCTTCATCAATATCAACGAGCAGGCCACGATCGGCCAGTTCATCAAGAATTTTGCGAGCCCCATTGAGCTCCATCTTCCAGATGGTTGCCGCTTTTTCCGCCTTAAAAGGTTTTATCGGTAACAACGAAACCAGAGCCGCTTCCCGTTCATTAAAAAGCACCTTGAGAATCTTGAAGAGGAGCTCTGAAACCGGAGCCCCTTGCGGAAAATGATTGAGACGCTCAGCCAGTTCTGGGTATCCCGATTTAAGTGTTTTATGAGCCATTTTTTATCCCCCTAAAATCATAGAGACCAAACCAGAACAGATTAAGGAAACCCACAATGAACCAAAACAAGCCACCTTATTTCAGGAGCAAACTGCCCTGGATACTATTTCTAACTTCACTTTTCCTGCTTAATTTTCTCGCCCGCGTCCTTTTCTCACCGTTGCTTCCGATCCTTGAAGAGGAGTTAAAAATCGGCCATGCGGCGGCGGCGTCTCTCTTTATCTACCTTTCCTGCGGCTATTTCGCGGCCCTTTTAGGATCAAGCTTTCTCTCGGCCCGATTGCCTCACCGACTGATTCTGGCCGGTAGCGCCATCGCCACCGGCAGCGTCCTGTTGCTGGGCGCCACCTGCCAGAGCCTCAACACTCTGCGCCTGATCGCCTTGTTCCTGGGTCTTAGCTGCGGGCCCTATCTGCCCAGCGCCATCGCCACCTTAACCGACAAGATTGAAAAACAACATTGGGGTAAAGCTCTGGCCATTCACGAACTCGCCCCCAATCTGGCTTTTACCCTGGCCCCCTTGATCACAGCCATGATGATTGGCCACCTCTCCTGGCGCATGGTTCTGGTAGCTCCGGGAATTATCTCAATTACTCTCGGCCTGTTATTTCTTAAGTTCAGCTCCGGGGGGCGCTTTTACAGCGAGGCGCCCCGGCTTGAAACCTTTCGCACCCTGGTCACCATGCCGAGCCTCTGGATCATGGTCTTTCTTTTTACTCTCGGGATCGCCTCAACCATGGGCCTCTTCAATATGCTGCCCGCCTATCTGGTCAGCCATTTTGGTATGGTTCATGAATCCGCCAACAAACTGATCAGTCTGTCGCGCGGCTTTACCGTAATCACCGTTTTTTTCGGCGGCTGGGCTACAGACCACATCGGCGCCCGCCGTACTCTGATTTTAGTTTTAAGCATTACCGGAATCATAACCTTCACCCTGGGCCTGGTTCCCGGACCAGCTCTTAACCTGGCCAAAGCCATGGTTTTTCTGCAGCCCCTTCTGGCTGTATCTTTTTTCCCGGCCGCTTTTGCCCTGCTTGCCAGCAGCGCTCCAGCTGCATCTCGCAATATTGTCGTGGCCATGACAATTTCGCTGGCTTTTCTGCTCGGCGGTGGCGTGGTTCCCTATATGATTGGCTTATGCGGCGATGCCGGCCATTTCGGCTTAGGCTTTGCCGTGACCGGTATCTTCATCGCCTCAGGTGCCGTAATTACACCATTCCTTCGAGTTGGCCAAAATCATAAGACCCCGTAACCCCCGCCCCCCGGAGTTTCAATGCGCAGACGATCACCGACCATGGCTTTGACCTCATTTTTACCGCCTAAATTAACTTTGCGGCCGTCGGCCCGAATAAAAGTATTGCGCCCCCGTTCTCCAGGACTGCCTCCATTAAGACCATAGGGCGCAAAGACCCGACGTTCGGAAAGAATTGCGGCATTTAAGGGGGCTAGAAATTCGATCTCCCGGATAAGACCATCACCGCCGCGAAATTGCCCGGCACCGCCCGAATCGGAACGTAAAGAGAACTTGCGCAAGAGAACCGGATAGCGACGTTCCAAAATTTCGGGATCGGTAATCCGGGTATTAGTCATATGGGAATGAACCCCGGATTGCCCGTGCCAACCGGGACCGGCCCCGGCCCCACCACCTAAAGTTTCGTAATAACCGAAGTTCTGATTCCCGAAGGTCAGATTGTTCATACAACCTTGGGATGCTGCAGCAACCCCGAAAGCTTTTAAGATAACATCAACAACCCGTTGTGATGTCAAAACATTACCGCCAACCACCGCCGCTTCGGGATCGGGATCAAGCAGGCAGCCGGGTTCAACCCGAATCGTAATCGGCACCAATACTCCATGATTTAAAGGGAGCTCCTCTTTGATCAGGCAGCGCAGGGCATAAAGAATCGCCGATTTGGTGACCGCTAAGGGGGCATTGGTGTTGCCCCAGACCTGGAGGCCGGTTCCGGCAAAATCAAAAATACCGCTGCCCTCTTTGCGATCAATCGTCAAGGTCAGACAAATCGGCGTCCCGTCATCCATAAAGTCCTGAGCCCGGATCACGGCAGACTGCAATTTGTCGTCGTCGCCACCAACAACCGTAGCGGCCAAATCTTTAAGACTTTTACGCACGGCCAACTCAGCCCTCTCCTGCACATGTTTCATATAGGCCTGAACCACGGCATAAGAGTAGTGCTCAACCATCTCAAAAACAAGTTCAATGCCTTTGCGGTTGGCGGCAACCTGGGCCTTGAGATCGGAGAGGTTATCGGCCAGGGTCCGGGTGCCGCTGATCTGCTTCTCGTCAGCGGCCCGTGATAAGCCACCAGGCGCTTTCAACAAGGCGCTGATCCCCTCTTCCTGAAAAATCCCACCCTTAACCAGCTTAAAGGATTTAATCGCGGCCCCCTCCTCCGCCAGAGAGCGCGAAAAAGGCGGCATTGATCCCGGTGAGATACCGCCAATATCGGCATGATGACCACGGCTGGCAACAAAAAAGATCGCTCTGCCATCTTTTAAGACTGGAGTAATAACCGTAATATCGGGCAGATGACTGCCCCCGGTAGCAGGATGATTGGAAACTAAGACATCGCCTTCTTGAAAAATCCCGTTATGCAGACGGATCTGGGCTTTAACAGCTTCGCTCATGGCCCCTAAATGAACCGGCAGATGCGGAGCATTGGCGACCAGTTCACCACCGGGACCGAAAAGGGCACAGGAAAAATCGAGACGCTCCTTGATATTAGTCGAAATCGAGGTCTTCTGCAGGGTGCGGCCCATCTGTTCGGCAATTGACATGAAAAGATTGCTGAAGATCGCCAGCTGGACCGGATCGACGGCAGTTGCCGCTGTAAGCTTAACCGCCCCGCCGCCAACCTCAATCTCGATATCACCGCTGGAACTTATTCGAGCCTGCGACTCCGGCTCGATCAGCACCGTAGCAGTATCATGCATAATCAGAGCGGGACCTGAAATTTCATCGCCGGCCAAAAGCTTTTCAAGACGGTAAACCGGAGTTTGTAACCAGCCCTCGGCAAAATAACAGGAGACTGAGCGCTCAGGCAGAGCCGGGGCCACCGACACCATCAATTCATGACTGCGAAGACCGGCCCCGGCGGCAACTGAACGTACCCTTATATCATCAACTACAATCTCACGGCCACTTAAGACAAAACCAAATTCACGTTGATAGAGATTGGCAAATTTCCCGGCAAAATCGCCATCCTCAGGAACAGCTACCATCAAAGCGGTGTCGGTTCCCTGATAACGCAGATTCAGATAGAGGGTTGAACTGATTAGAGCCAAGGCAAAACCCTGACTTGCAAGTTCAGCTTCTCCATCCTGGCGTAGTTCGGCAAGGCTGTCAAATAAGCCGGGCCGACTCTCATCCGAAAAAATCCCGGCTGCCGGGCGCTGCCTTTCAACGACAACATCTGCCAATCCCATACCGTAAGCTGATAAAATCCCGGCATAACGGTGGATCACAATCTTTTTGATACCTAAAGCCCGGGCCACGGCGACCGCGTGCTGCGGCCCGGCACCACCAAAAGTCGCTAAAACATGCTCTTTTATATCGAAACCGCGCAAGACCGAAATCTCGTGAATCGGCCGCACCATCACCTCATTGGCAACCTGAATAAATCCGAGGGCAACCTCTTCGAGAGTCATGGGACGACGGCCTTGTTTAGCATAATCCCGATTAATAACTTCGGTCAAACTGGCAAAAGCCCGGCGCGAAGCCTCAAGATCTAAGGCCAAATCCTCATCAGGGCCAAAAATATGGGGGAAATCATCCGGCTGCAATCTTCCCAGAACCAGATTGGCATCGGTCAACGCCAGATACCCACCTTTGCGATAACAGACCGGCCCCGGATGGGCTCCAGCCGATTCCGGCCCGACCTTAAGCATGCCATTATCATAGAAGAGGCGCGAGCCGCCCCCGGCAGCCACGGTTTTAATATGAAGCTGCGGCGCCTGCACCCGAACCCCGGCGGTTTCAGTCTCATGCACCAGTTCATAATCACCCCCAAACCGGGAAACATCGGTTGAAGTCCCGCCCATGTCAAAACCTATAACCTGAGTTTTAAGGCCCTCTTTGGTAAAAGCACTGGAGGTCTTGGCATAACCCACAACCCCACCAGCCGGTCCCGAAAGAATCGCCCGACTGCCGGTAAAATCATGCGCTGCTGTCAAACCACCATCAGAGCGCATAAACTGCAGATTACAACCGGCCAGCCCATCCTTGAAACCCCGACGAAAACTTTCAAGATAAGTCCGGATATGAGGGGTCAGGTAGGCATCAACCATTGCCGTATCACCACGCGGTACCATTCTGACCATCGCCATCACCTGGGAAGAGAGAGAAATCTGGCTAAAACCGACCTCACGGGCCAGCTCACCAATCAGCAACTCGTGTTCGGACCAGGCATAAGCGTGGATCAAGACCACCGCCAGGCTCTCTATCCCTTTGGCCTTTAAGGCCCGCAAAGCCACCTTTATTTTATCGGGATCGGGTTTTGCCAAAACCCCAAGCCGCTCTCCAGTAATCCCGGTAACGACCCTCAGACCCTCAAGAATTTTTGGATCTTCATCATCACGCAGCAATCGGAGCCTCTCATCGACCTCGACGACCTCTTCATAAAGCAGCTCCGGTTTTCTGATCTCAAGATCAAAAAGCAGTGGCCGATCCTGGTTACCAATTTTAAGGATATCGCGAAACCCTCGGGTGACCAGTAGAGCGCAACGGGCCCCCTCTCTTTCAAGTAAGGCATTGGTCGCGACCGTAGTCCCCATGCGAATCCATTCGATCTCTTGGGTCGGCAACTCTTGGGCCTTGAGATCCCGACCTTTAACCGCAGAGATAATCCGGCGAATCCCTTCGCGCGGGGCATCAGGATAGTTCTTAGGATCTTCAGAGAGCAGTTTCACAACCCGGACTCCAGACTCCCCCGGCACCTCGGCATAGATATCGGTAAAGGTGCCACCCCGGTCAATAGCAAAACGAAATTTGTCCGCTTTAAACATTATTTTTACAATTTTGATGACACAACAGAAAACTACAAGAAGAGAGTGTAAACTGCAATCGGAGAGCAACTACGTTTATCAAAAATCGCGTTCCATGAATTAGTCGTTAAGCTCAGAAATCTGACTCAACGCCCTAAACCATTCAAACCTTTACCAACAACAAGAATTTTTCAGCCTTGAAAAAATACTATACAAAAAGAGCTGCCTGTTTCAAAGGGGACCCATCAACCAACCTTATGGATATAATAACCCACAGTTTATTTTCCACTCTCATCAAGAGAGTAATAATACGTGGCAAATTATAAGTCAATATTAAACCTCAAATAAGAATAATGATAACTCAATTATCTTTGGTTGAGTGACAAATAAAACAACCGCTGCTACTCTCCCCTCCACCGGCAGTAATAGCTGTATAATCCCAACGCAAAATATCAGGGTAATCTGACCCATGTGCCTTATGACATGAAAGACAGGTTACGATGTCAGTGCCCGGAGTTACAATATTATTATCTCCACCTGAAACTGCCGGCACTATTTCCCGACCCACGGGGGCATCAATATTATAGGTTGTATAACTAGCATATTCTCCTGCATCAGGAATGATAATATCTGAAGGGTGGCGGATCCATATACCATCCCCTGCAGTGTCAATATCATGCATCTTCCAGTGACATTTAGTACAGAAATCAGAGATAGTTGAATGTATCGGCAAACCATCTGCAGCACCATGATGCGCACTATGACAATTTGTACAAAGGAGTCCTGAATAGGGCTCCTTGTGGCCGTGGTATTCATTGTGATGGGAACTGTCCCGATTCTCCCAGTCATCAATTTCTCCACCGACAACCCTGTCAATAAAGCGGTAACTGGTACCAACGCTTCGACCGTCGATGACACTACTGACTTCGTGATGGGCCCCTGATAGCGAAATCAAGGCATCAGTCTCAGCAACCGACCCGTGACAACCATTCAAGCCAGCGCAGGTCAGTTTTTCTCGCAGTGGCGCGTGGCCACCTCCTGGAGGTTTCTCCAAGACATTCTCCAGGTAGCCAAAATCTATAACGTTATGCCCTTTAGCATCGTCTGCCCCAGACCCCTTACCCCCCCATATATAGGCAAAATTTCCGGCGGCGAGGTCCGTCGCATCAATATGACTGACCTGAGGCATACCATCTACAATCCGAGAACTCCCACCCTGGGCATGACACCCGAGACAGGTACCACGGAGAAGGAATGAATTTGGAGTTGCACTGCTATCGAAAGTCATCGCTAAATTGTTTTGGGAATTGTGCATAGTATGACAATCTGAACAGGGACCGGTTACTTGAGAGGCAGCGGCAGAAGCCATCATGAACACTATAAACAAAACACAGCCTAGTTTTAACTGTATCTCCTTAAGCATGGCAATACCCCTAAAGCAAACGTGTTATGCTATTGTTAAATACTACACTAGCATAACCAAGTCTTTTAGTAAAGTATTACTTGCCCCACAATTCACAATACCTGCAAAAGCCAAACAAAACGAAAGAATGCTGGAGGACTAAACCATAATCCGGAAGACACGCATTGCTGATCTGCCTGAATTTGACATGGCCAGCCAGCTAAAAGATAAAGAGAGCAGCGCCGCCTCGATAACCATGGTTATCGAGGATGGAGACGCCGCCGAGTTTGCTCAGAGTAGAGCGCCGACATGCAGCCAGAGGTTGTTTACCACCCTAGAGGTGGACGGTATAAAATCCTGACTTTTTGTGGAAACTCTAGATATCACTGCGCCAGATTTTTGACCAATCCGGCCATAAGCCGGGCTCCAAAACCGGTGGCACCGGGAGCGAAATATTTCCATTTTTTTCCGGGATAGGCGGGACCGGCGATATCGAGATGAGCCCAAGGGATATCTTCGGGAACAAATTCGCTTAAAAAAAGTGATGCCGTAATCGTCCCGCCATAGGCGCTATTACCGATATTGGAGATATCGGCAAAATCGGATTTCATATCTTCGAGGTAGGCTTTTTCAAGCGGCAACTCCCAGATAATCTCGCCACTCTCCTCACCCGACTTGATAAGGCGCTCAATCAGCTCCCGATCACGCCCTAAAACGGCAGCCACCTGAATCCCCAAAGCCACGCGGCAGGCCCCAGTCAGGGTTGCGGCATCGACCATGTAATCGGGTTGTAAAGAGGCCCCGAGCTGCAGGGCATCAACCAGAATAAGACGACCCTCAGCGTCAGTATTTTTAACTTCCACCGATTTGCCATTTTTCATAACAATAATATCGCCCGGCGCCTGGGCCTCACCACTCGGCATATTTTCCGCCAGCGCTAAGATCCCGGTAACCTTGACCTGGGCCCCGAGCTGACCGATAATCTCTAAGGCGCCAAGCACAGCGGCGGCCCCGGCCATATCAGATTTCATATCGACCATAGAGGCTCCCGGTTTGAGCGAAAGTCCACCGGAATCAAAAGTAATCCCTTTACCCACCAGAACCACATGGGGGATAGCCACGGATTTTGACTCTAAAGCTTCCGGTTCATAGGTCAGCGTTACCATGCGCGGAGGCTTACAACTGCCCCGGCCAACCGCTAAAAGACCATTATAACCCTCTTTTAAGAGACGATTTTCATCCCAAAGATCGATCTGCAAACCATATCTACCGGCGCTTTTTACCGCCTCATCAACAAACTCTTCCGGTCCCAAAAAAGCGGGTGGATGGTTAACCAGATCACGCACCCGATTAACCGTCAAAGAGACCGTTTCAATCCGTTGCAAATCCGCCTGAATAAGAGGCAGATCGAGACCACCGACCACAAAAACCACCTCCGGATAAAAAGCCACTTTCGCTTTGTCTTTTGTTGCGGCCTTAAATTGCTCATAAACATAGGCACCGAGAACAATCCCTTCCAGCGCTTTTTTATGAAAACCACTGGCATCCGGTGCATCAAGGACCAGCATCAAGGGCGAAATTTTAAGCGCTACAGCCTCTTTATAAGCCTGCAGAGCCCCGCATTTTACGGCTTCCCAGATATTGAGATGTTTAAATTGATTAAGCGGCACGAAGAAGTCAGCTGAGATTAGTTGCGGACCACTCAAAAGGAGAGATTTATCAAGTTCACGCTCCTTGAAAACCTTTAATTTTTCTGCCAACTCCTGATAATGCGTAAAAAATTCATGTTTTTCAGAAATAAGAAAAGCCCGCAGGCCCGGATCTGCAACAGGTAACGATTTTTCGACCCGCCAAACAATTTGCTTTGCCATATTACTCCCCTAAATAGGCCTCTTTGACCCGTTCATCACACAATAATTCTTGCGCCGGCGCCTCCAGAATGATCTTGCCGGTCTCCATCACATAACCATAATCCGCCAGATTAAGGGCGGCGTGAGCGTTCTGTTCAACCAATAGGATGGTAATTCCCTCCCCGGCAATGCGCTCAATAATCGAAAAGATCTTTTCCACCATCAGAGGGGCAAGCCCGAGAGATGGTTCATCGAGCAGTAACAACTGCGGCTGCGACATCAGAGCGCGACCAATCGCCAGCATCTGCTGTTCACCTCCGGAAAGCGTACCCCCAGCTTGCCGACGCCGTTCGCCTAAGACCGGAAAGAGATCATAAACCATCTCAAGATCTGCCGCAATCGCCGATTTTACGCGCCGGCAATAGGCTCCCATCTCAAGATTTTCCTGAATTGTCAAGCCCGGGAAGATGCGCCGCCCCTCCGGGACCTGACAGAGCCCGGCTTTGACAATATCGTCGGGCGCCCGGCCTTTAAGGGTCGTCCCATGATAAAAAACTTCGCCTTGCTGGGGTTTAAAGATCGCACTGATCGCCATCAAGGTTGTCGATTTACCCGCCCCATTGGCCCCGATCAGGGTTCTGATCTCGCCGGCATAAACCTCAAGGTTAACCCCCTTCAAAGCATGGATATTGCCATAATAGTAATGAATATCTTTAAGCTTCAGCAGCGGCATGCTGGGCTCCTAAATAGGCTTCAATAACTTTAGGGTTGCGGCGCACTTCAGACGGGGTACCGGAAGCGATCAACTCACCATGATCAAGAACATAGATACGATCGGCCAGATTCATTATCACCTTCATATCATGTTCAATAATCAGAACTGCAATTCCGGCCTGACTGATCCGACGCACCAGAGTAATAAGCGCGGCCGATTCGGTCGGATTCATCCCGGCCGCCGGTTCATCTAAAAGCAGCAGTTTAGGTTCAGTGGCCAACGCCCGGGCAATTTCAAGGCGACGTTGATCTCCGTAAGGCAACGAACCGGCCCGACTCTTAAGCTGTTCACCAAGACCGACAAACTTTAAACACTCCGTTGCTTTCGCAACTGAATCGCGCTCCTCTTTACGGGCCTGAGGCAGGCCCAGAACAATACCGAAGAAATTGGCTCGGGTCCGGCAGTGACGCCCCAACTTGACATTATCAAGAGCCGAAAGGGAAGAGAAAAGCCGGATATTCTGAAAGGTGCGACCAATCCCCAAGCGCGTGATAACATCGGCCCGCACATGTTGGCCAAAAGCTTCTTTGACCCGGGGCAGATTAAAGAGAAGAAGGAAAACCGGCGTTATAGTTAGAAGCACAAGGGCTCCCGGAACAAGCATTGGATAAAAAGGAAAAAGATCGAAAAAAGTAATCTCTGAAAAATCGGGACTGTGCCAAAGCCAGGAAGCGGCACAAACCCCATCAACCAAGGTAAAAATAATCAGCAACAGCCGACTCCAGGGCCGGAAATGCCTTAGAGGTTTAAGCAGATATATGCGAAAAAGGGCCAGCGTTGAGAGTGCCAGAACCGCTTCCATACGAAAAAAGGTCTCCGGCCAAACCACCCCTAAAGCCAGCGGCAGCCAGAGGAGAGAGAGCAGAGCAAAGAGCAGAGAGAAGCGGAAAATCAAGCGACCGGTCGCCGGAGTGACCTGGCTGACCAAACTGTGACCGGCAAAGGTGATCTCTCCCGAAGTCGGTACGGCAACCGCATTGAGACAGTTAAAAAAAGTGGTTTTCCCAGCCCCGTTGGGACCGATCAGGCCGACAATTTCGCCGGCCCGAACCTCAAGCGAAACCTCTTTGACAGCTGTCAGGCCACCAAATCTTTTGACCACTTTTTGAGCCTTTAAAAGGAGCTCACCGGTTTTAGGTTCGGCCATCATCAGACCTTTACTCTTTTTCAACCGGCAGAAGGCCTGCCGGTCGCCACCGCATCATGAAGACGATAATCAGACCAAAAAGAAGATAGCGGGCGTTACTGAGTTCAGCCGGCAGGACAATTCTTAAAACTTCAGTTAAGGGAATCAAAACCAGAGCGCCCAGCAGGGCTCCGGTGATACTCCCCATACCCCCGAAAACGATGAGGCAGAGGATCAGGATTGATTCCCAGAATTTAAACATATCGGGATGAATAAAACGGAACCAGCGGGCATAAAAAGCCCCCGCCAGAGCCCCGATCGCGGCACTCAAAGCAAAAGCAATAATTTTATAGGTAGCGACATTGACACCGACACATTCGGCCGCAATCTCATCCTCGCGCACGGCAAACCAGGCCCGCCCCAAACGCGAGCTGCGAATCTTGACCACCACCCATAAAACCAGAAGCAGGAAAAATAGAATCAGATAAAACGCCTGCCAGGGCTGATCAAGAACTCTGCCAAAGATATCGGGCCGCGCAATCCCCGGAACCCCCATGGGCCCCCGGGTCAACCAGAGCTCATTCCGAATAACCAGAATAATCAGCTCAGAGAAACCAAAGGTGACAATGGCAAAGTAATCATCAGAGAGCCTTAAAGTCGGAGCCCCGCGCAAGACGCCCCAGAAAGCGCCGTTAAGCGCCGCCAGAGGCAGTACCAGCCAGATACTCCATTGATAATGAACCGTCAAAAGACCGGCGGTATAGGCCCCCAGGCCAAAAAAACCGACGTATCCGAGATCGAGCAGACCGGTAAATCCGGGCACTACGTTAAGTCCTAAGGCGAGAACCATATAGACCAGGGTTAAAGTAGCAACCCGGAGCACATAAGGCCCAGCACTCCCCATCGGCAGCCAGGGCAGAATTAGAACGACGGCCAGCAGTGGCAGGTAAAGTCTTTTATCGTTAAAGAGACGATCGTCTAAGTGCATGGGTCAGTCACCTAAGCTTTATCCCGTTGGTGGCGGCCAAAAAGACCGGTGGGTTTGACCAGAATGACCAGAATCATCACCGCATAAGCGATACCGTTGCTGTAAGAGGATGAGATATAGCCACCGCCAAAAACTTCGGCCAGGCCCAAGATACCACCTCCTAAAATAGCCCCCGGAATACTGCCGATCCCCCCTAAAACAGCGGCGGCAAAGGCTTTGATGCCGGCAAAATAACCCATCGTCGGATAGACGGCATTATAGTAAAGGCCGACCAGAATTCCGGCCACCCCGCCAAGACCGGATCCGATCGCAAAGGTATAGGAGACAACTCTATCAACGTTGACTCCCATCAAGGCTGCAGCTGTCTTATCCTGAGATATGGCCCGCATGGCCCGACCGATTCTCGTATAGTGAACAATCAGATGTAGAGCCAACATTAAAAAAATCGCTGTCGACAAAATGACCACCTGTAACCAGCTGATCACCACATCACCTAGCAGCAATGCCGGTTCTGAAAAAAAAACGGGAATAGAGTTCTGGGGAAATGCCTGAATCTGTCCTCCCCAGATCAACAGGGCCAGATTCTGGAGGAAAATAGACATACCGATAGCCGTTATCAAAGCTGCCAGGCGGGGCGCCCGACGCAAAGGGCGATAAGCGACAATATCGAGCAAAACCCCGGCCAAGGCACAAGCTAATACAGATAAGACGACAGCCAGGCCGAAAGGCAATCCGAAACCAAAAAATCCGGAAAGCAGAGAAAAGCTGAGAAAGGCGCCCATCATATAAATTTCACCATGGGCAAAATTTATGAGCTGAATAACCCCATAGACCATCGTATAGCCGACAGCAATCAGGGCATAGATACTCCCTAAGGTTATGCCGTTAACCAATTGCTGAAGAAAAAGGGAAGATTGTTCTAAAATTGCAGCAAGCATAAAAATCTACTGAAGTTGCTCTTCAGCACTAACCCATTGACCATTTTTAACGACTTTAACAAAAGCGGCTTTCAGGCAATCACCATTCTCGTCAAAGTAGGTCGCCCCGGTAATCCCTTGGTAGGCTTTCTCTTCTGAAGATATCCCGGCCAGATAGGCCCGCACCTTCTCGCGATCAAGTCCGGCTGCAGCAATCGCCGCAACCGCTAAGCCAACAGCGTCGTAGGTGTTGGCGGCAAACCAGTTGGGTTCAATTGCAAACTTCTGCCGGTAGCGTTCAACAAAATCTTTAACCATCACCCCGCCTCGATCAACCAGAAAAGGGGTGGTCACAAAGAGGCCATCGGCGGCAGGATTTTTCAGCATAATCTCATCATCAAGACCATCCGCCCCGAAAAAAGCACACTTAATCCCTAAACTTCGGGCCTGGGAGATCAGCAGGGTCGCCTGCGGAGCGTAACCCGGAATAAAGATGGCATCAGGACGCATCATCTTGAATTTTGACAGTGAAGCCTTAAAATCGATTGTTTCCGACATATAAGCTTCGGCCCCGATCACCTGTAGACCAAGTTTTTTGGCCTGCCTGACAAAAGCATCCTTGAGCCCCATAGCATAGTCATTAACTTCATAAAAAATGGCTATTTTCTTAAAATTACGCACCTTTTTGGCATAACGAGCAAGAAAATCACCTTGAAAATCGTCCTTGTAGACATTGCGAAAATAGTAAGGACTGGATTTGCCAATTTCAGGATTGGTCGAGGCTGGAGTAATTGCGGCAAGTCCGGCCTCTTTGTAGATCGGTAGAGCCGCCAGGGTTGCTGAACTACAAAGATGACCAACCACAATCGCAACCTTGGGATCACTGGCAAAACGGGTCGCCACGGCCGCGGCTTCCTTGGGATCACAAAGTTCGTCACCTAAAACAATCTCGATCTGCTGGCCATTAATGCCGCCCCCCGCGTTAATCTCTTCGGCTTTAAGCAGGGCCCCATTCTTGACCCCTTCACCAAAAGAGGCGAGCGGCCCGGTAAAAGGAGAGGCCACTGGAATCTTGATGGTTTCTGCTTGAATTAGAGAGACTGAAAAAAAACTGGTCAGAAAAAAACCGGCCGCAAGCAACATCAATAATCTCTTCATCTACTGCTCTCCTCTACCCTTTTTACCATTGACCCACCACTCATTGCTATCTTTACTGAACCACCAGGAAGCCCAGTCACTCTCATAGAGACCTTTGGCTAAAGCCCGCCCCGACTCAGTCAAAAGACGCTGCCGGGCTACAGTCAACCATTTTCTAGCATAAGGATTGCCAAGATCATGCTGCTCCTTGACCAGAACCATCAGGGCCAATTGATCAGCATCGGCCGCCAGTTGCGCCTCAGAACTCGCTTTCTCTTCAAATTCTTGCACCAGAGCCGCTACCTCAGCCCCAAAAAACAGGGGCCGACACATATCTTCAAGAGCACCTGCTTCGTCAACTTTAACATATTTTTTATTGACGTAGTTATGATCTCCGGTACGAGCCTCAAGCAGATCATGCAGCAGGCAGAGTTGTAAAAGCCGTTTTTCATCGACTTCGACCCCGTTTTCAAGCTCCATCTTCGCCAAAACATATCCGGCAATCATGGTCTGAAAAACGTGCTCGGCCACCGACTCCCGACCACTGCCGAGAAACTGTAGGCCGCTGCGCGGTGTGCGCCGCAACATCGCAGCCGTAAAAAGAAACTCGGCCATATCCTTCACAGCTGTAGGGCCTCAAGTTCTCTTAATCTCTCAAGAATCATATTCTTTTTGATTTTGGCAGCCTGATAAGCCATCTCATCGCCCGCATCAAAAGCCTCTTTTACCTCTTTTTCTATCTGAGCCACCCCGGCCGCCATCTGGGTGTATGATTTCTTCAATTCATCGGTAACTGATTCCAGATTATCATCCAGTTCGCCCAATGTTTTCTGCATCCAGGCGGGATCGTTAAGACGCTCAACTTCAGCCGCATCCTCAGGCATTTCAAACTCTGCTTTATCACTGCTCATAACAATTATTCTCTTAATAGTTTTTAACTATTCAGTTCCCTCATAAAGCTACTACAGAAGGCGTCGAACTTTGCTTCGCCTACTTCGAAGGGGACAGTTTGAGCTGAATAGTTGATTATTCCCAGACAAAAGCGTCCTGGATCCACTCAATTTTGGGTTCTCCGCCTGCCGGAGCTAGGATTGCAATCACATCGAAACGTAGTTCACCATCCCAGGAGTGTTGATTGAGATACCAACCGGCCGTCTTGACCAAACGTTTCTGCTTCGACCATGAGACCGCTTCCTGGGGTGCGCCGAAGGTCTCCCGCCGGCGGGTTTTGACCTCACAGAAAACCAAAACTTCAGAAATCTGCGCAATGATATCTATCTCACCAAAACGACAACGGAAACCGCGCTCAACGACTCTCAGTCCCTGCTTCTCCAAGTAGGAAGCCGCAAGCGCCTCTCCCCAACATCCGAGTTTATGGCGTTGATCTTCACTCATCACACACTATGTCCTTACAACGAAAACTGCGACGATGCAAGAGGCAAGGTCCGTGACGAGCCAGAGCCCGGCGATGAACTATTGTCCCATAACCTTTATTACGGGCAAAACCATATTCGGGGAAACGGCGATCATAGTAGAGCATTTGACGATCACGAACGACTTTTGCAATAATCGATGCGGCCGCAACAGGCAGGCAGAGGGAGTCACCCTTGACCAAAGGGTATTGAGGAAGGTGCAAAGGCAAACGTTGACGACCGTCAACCACCACGAGGTCAAAAACCTGACGCATTGCTGTCAGAGCTTTGACCATAGCTTTCAGTGACGCCTGCAGAATATTAATTTGGTCTATCTCCTCAACGGAGACCACGCCAAGGCCAAAGAGAATACTGGAGTTCACTAATTGATTAAAAATCAGCTCCCGTTGCTCTGGACTTAATTTTTTAGAATCGTCCACCCCGGCTATGGAAAAATCAGGGGGTAACAGAGCCGCAGCCGCGACCACTGGTCCCGCTAAACACCCCCGGCCAACCTCATCAACCCCAACCACCAAAGGCCGTCCAAGACGGGTCATGATATTGACTATGGCTTCTTTCGGGGAATCACTCATGAAAAGAGGGTTTAGCTATCAGGCATAGATAGCAGTTAATATAACCAGAAGCTATGCCTGATTCCATAGATCCCCGCAAATCAGTTGATAGTTCTGATCCGTGCTGCCTTACCACGCAAGTTACGCATATAGTAAAGCTTGGCCCGACGTACGCGACCGCGATTAACCAGTTCAATCTTGTCAACCATCGGTGAATGCAGGGGAAAAGTCCGCTCGACGCCAATACCAGCCGAAACTTTACGCACGGTAAAGGTCTCGCGACTGCTCTCTCCCTGACGACGCAAGACAAAGCCCTGAAAAATCTGAATCCGCTGTTTTTCACCTTCACGAATCTTGACATGAACTTTCAAGGTATCTCCCGCCTTAAAAAGAGGGATATCCATACGCATACTGTTTTGTTCAATCTGTGCAATTGTGTTCATTGGCTCTCTCCAGAAAAAATAATAGATGGCTGCCAGAGGGCAATCCATCCTCCATATTCACACTTAATTATTTATATAAATCAACCCTTATCGAGCTTATCACTATGGCCCTGCTGCTGCCATTGGGACAATAGATCTTCTTCTACAACACTCAGTTTAGCTTGAACCAGAAGATCGGGACGCCGTTCAAAGGTTCGCCTTAAAGCCTGCAATCGCCGCCATTCATTGATTCTGGCATGGTGGCCCGAAAGCAATATTTCAGGCACCTTAAGACCGGAAAATTCAGCCGGCCGGGTATAGTGAGGATACTCCAGTAAGGGAGAAAAACTCTCCTCGTCAAGCGATGCCGCAGACCCCAAGACTCCGGGCAACAACCTGACCACCGCATCAATCATAACCATAGCCGGCAATTCACCACCGGTCAGGATATAGTCTCCGAGACTGATCTCCCGGTCAACCAAGGTGTTGACCCGTTCATCAAGTCCCTCATAATGAGGACAGAATATAACCAGCTGTTCCAAGGTAGTGAGTTTTTCGGCCAGCGCCTGCGTAAAGGGCTCACCTGCGGGTGACGGGAGTAGCACTTCACCAATAACGTTTGCATCTCGAAGATCGGCTAGAGCCCTGAAAGCCGGCTCAGGCCGCATCACCATGCCGGCTCCGCCACCATAAGGGTAGTCATCAACCACCCGATGGCGATCATGACAATAATCTCTGAGATTGTGAACCCGTAATTGAAACTGACCTTTCTCCCGGGCGCGAGACATTATACTCTCGGCAAAAGGAGAATCAAACATCTTCGGGAAAATGGTTACTACATCAATAATCATTTAAGATGACAATTCCGCTCTATCAGCTACCGGAACCCCACCTTGACCGCTGGGGTCGACAACAATCTTGCCAGCGCGCAAATCAATCTCTATTATATAAGCAGCGACCACGGGAAGTAGAAGTTCATCCTGACCCTGAGATGCAGGTTCAACCACATATATTTCGTGGGCCGCAGTCACCATGATTTCCGTTAATTGACCCAGTTTTTCACCCTGGCAATCAAAAACCGGCAACCCGATTAACTGAAAATGGTAATACTCACCGTCAGCTAAAAGAGGTAACTGGCTGCTGCGACAAATAAGCTCACAGCCAAGCAAAGCTTGGGCTTGATCAATCGAGTCACATCCAGCCAGAGTGAGGACAAAGCCACCTTTATGCGGCCTGTACCTCTGAACCACGACAGGCTTTAAATCATCACCACAACGTAAGCTGATATCCGGTAAAAGGAAATTTTCAGGATCCTCAATCTCTGATCGAACCTTGACCTCGCCGCGCAAACCTTGAGCTTTAACAAACTCGCCTAAAACCACCCAGGAATCTCTCATGAGCCGAAATAGAGATCGATCATTCGACTATTTCGAGGCTGGCCCGGCGTCCTTCTTTAGCAGCAGCTGCCCCTAAAATAGTACGCATGGCCCGCGCGGTTTTGCCTTGGCGACCGATCACCTTACCGAGATCCTGCTGGTTGACACAGAGCTCCAACTGCACTGAATTTTCCTCTTCACGCTCCCGAACCTCAACTTCATCAGGATTATCAACCAAGGACTTAGCCAAGTACTCAATTAAATCTTTGTACATTGCTTTTCTCCGGGCACCTTATATAGTGGTAAGGACTATGCTGATGTTTCCGCAGCGGCTTTTTGAGTTTTTTTAATAAGGTTCGCTACGGTCGCGGTTGGCTGAGCCCCCTGATCGAGCCAGTATTTCAATTTGTCATCATGTAAAACGACAACGCCCGGATCGAGGTTGGGATCATAGGTTCCGACAATTTCAAGAAAGCGGCCATCTCTGGGTGCTTGTGTGTCTGCCGCCACAATGCGATAAAAAGGCTTTTTTTTCGCCCCTCTACGCGTCAATCTAATTTTTACTGCCATCTGTCTCTTTCTCCTTCTGTTAATAAAAATTGAAGTCCCTTAAGACTTCAGCTGAATTAAAAATCATCTATAAGTCATCCACCTAACTGGCCCATCATGCGCTTCAACCCTTTAGGCCCCATCTTGTTGAACTTTTTCATCATTTTCTTCATTTCGAGAAAATTCTTGAGCAGACGGTTAACATCCTGAACCGTGGTACCGCTGCCTTTGGCGATCCGTTTGCGACGACTGCCGTTAATCAACTTATGATCATGGCGCTCTTTATCGGTCATCGAGTTGATAACCGCCTCGATAACGACCAGCTCCTTCTCATTAATCGCTTCATCGCCAATTTTCTCTTTCAGCTTACCCATGCCGGGAATCATCTTCATGATTCCCCCAACTGATCCAAGTTTCTTGATTTGATGCAACTGCGAACGAAAATCATCGAGAGAAAATTCATTCTTACGCAGTTTGCGGGCCAGTTCTTCGGCTTTTTTCTGATCGACACCATCCTGGGCTTTCTCGATCAGGGTCAGCATATCCCCCATCCCGAGAATCCGCGAAGCCATGCGGTCAGGATGAAAAATATCCAGGGCGCTGAGTTTCTCCCCTTCACCCACAAACTTAATCGGTTTTCCGGTTACAGCTTTTATTGAAAGGGCGGCGCCGCCGCGGGCATCACCATCAAGCTTGGTCAGGACAACCCCGGTGATATCAAGGGTGTCGTTGAAGGTTTTGGCGATATTTACGGCTTCCTGACCAGTCATTGCATCAGCTACCAAGAGGATTTCATGGACCTTGACAGCAGCTTTAATTTTTTCAAGCTCAGCCATCAATTTTTCGTCAATCTGCAAACGCCCGGCCGTATCGATAATCACGGTATCATAGCCCTGCTGCTTTGCCATCTCTAGGGCTTTGCGGCTGATTTTAACCGGATCCTGTTTGATCTCAGAAGGATAAACCGGCACATCAATCTGACGCCCGAGACTCTGTAATTG
Organism: uncultured Thermodesulfobacteriota bacterium; assembly: GCA_964457755.1. Taxonomy (GTDB): domain Bacteria; phylum Desulfobacterota; class Anaeroferrophillalia; order Anaeroferrophillales; family Tharpellaceae; genus Tharpella. The sequence goes on from CAYWGC010000001.1 coordinate 108,659, forward strand.
ATCTATCGCCGCTGGCCGATAGACATCAACCGGCACGAGCAAAGGTTTGCGCTTCATTTTTTTAAGCGAGAGGGCCAATTTGCCCGAAGAAGTTGTCTTCCCGGAACCCTGGAGGCCAACCATCATTATAACAACCGGCGGAGCCGCGTTAAAATCAAGCCCGACCGCTCCCCCACCCATCAGGGCAACCATCTCTTCATTAACGATTTTGACAAACTGCTGGGCCGGAGTCAAGCTCTCCAGGACTTCACTGCCCATAGCGCGCTCGCGCACGGCTTTAACAAACTGCTTGACAACCAGAAAATTAACGTCCGCTTCGAGCAGGGTCAGACGCACTTCGCGCAAGGCATCCTTGACATTATCTTCCGTCAAGCGCCCCTGACCGCGGAGTTTTTTGAAGGTTACATCAAGTTTGTCGGACAGCGACTCAAACATCAGCAGGAGATTTCCTTAAGAACCGTTCTTTGTAAATTTAATACGCAGGCCACGAGGCGCACCTCTCCTGACAGGCAAATTATGAGAGCGCAGGATATTAGCCTACCTGGCATAGTAAAGTCAAACAAAAAAACCAATCACACTCAACCCAGCTTTTTGAGGTTGGCAAACTTGAGCAGCAGAAGTTTGCGTCCACGATCACGAAAGATGATATCGAGCTTAGCCCCTTCTCCAGAACCTTTAACCCCGGCCACGACACCGGGGCCAAATACCGCATGCTCGACATGGCAACCCTGCGGGAAAGATCCTTGGACAGCCCCTACCGGCATGCTCTTTTTAGAGGCCCCAAGCCGGAATGAAGGCTGCGGCCACACGCTTTTTTGCGCACGAAAACCCGAGCCCGCAAAAGACTCTTTTGGAGATCCACCAAAAGAGTCTTCAGATTTCAGTTTGGAACTGCGATGCTGATCTTCACGTTGCAAAAGTTCTAAAGGAATCTCCATCAAAAATCGTGAGGGACGACTATCTTTTAGCTGACCATAGAGGCGCCGAACCCGACAGGCTGACATATGCAGTTTTTCCCGAGCCCGGGTCATACCGACATAACAGAGCCGGCGTTCCTCCTCTAAAAGCTCCGGTTTTTCATAACTGCGCTGCCCGGGAAAGAGCCCCTCTTCAAGACCCACGAGAAAGACCTCGTCAAACTCCAAGCCCTTGGCCCGATGAATTGTCATCAACGTGACCCGGGAGGCCGCTTCATTTGAGAGACGATCATCGTTAATCAAAGCCACATTCTCCAGATAGGCGGCCAGGGTCGGCTTCTCCTGTTCGTTCTCCCAGAGTTCAATGGCATTTAAAAGTTCAGCCACATTCTCACCCCGGGTCTGAGCCTGGACCGAGTCGTTATTTTTCTGCAGCCACTCGGCAAAACCGATTTCAGCAATAATTTTAGCACACAGCTGGCTGGGTTTACAATTCTCCTGATCCCGGCGCCACTGCCTGATCATATCCCGCAAACCCAGTAAAGCTTTGCGCGCGCCCCCCCGAACCAGAGCCTCAGAATCCAACCTTTCCAGGGTTTCCCAACCACTCAACTGGTTCTCTTGCGCATAAACTTGGAGATGTTCAATTGAGGTCTTACCAACCCCACGCGTCGGCACGTTAAGAGTACGCAGGAGGCTGATTCCATCACGCTCATTATTGACAACCTTAAGATAGGAGAGAAGATCGCGGATCTCGGCCCGATCATAGAACTTCGTGCCGCCGACAATCACATAGGGAATTCCGCGACGGCTCAACCCCTCTTCAAAGATTCGAGACTGGGCATTAGTGCGGTAGAAAATGGCAAAATCACCAGGCTGCCGCACCGAAGTAGAGATCCGTTTGACCACATAACTGCATTCCTCAGCCTCGTTCGCACCAAGGAAAAGAGAAACCAACTCACCTGAACTATTTTTTGTCCAGAGGTCCTTACCTTTACGTTTCCGGTTACCGGCAATCACCTGATTGGCAGCGGCCAGGATAGTCGCAGTCGAACGATAATTCTCTTCGAGGCGGACGACTTTGGCTTCAGGATAATCTGACTCAAAATCGAGAATATTTTTTATCTGGGCCCCGCGCCAGCTATAGATCGACTGATCATCATCACCAACCACACAGAGGTTGCGGCGGGGTTCGGCCAGCATACTGATGAGACGATACTGAACTTCATTGGTATCCTGGTACTCATCAACCAGGATATATTGGAAACGCTGGCGATAGGATTCCAACACATCAGGATGCTGATCAAACAGAGCCACAGTCTGAGAAAGGAGATCACCAAAATCAAGCGCATCATTCTCCTTCATACTATCCTGATAGAGCTTGTAAGCGTCAGCCGCCCGCCGGGTCTTAGGATTTTGCGCCTGGCTCGCCTCCAGAGCATACTCATCCGGATTAACCCCGCGATTTTTCGCATCATCGATCACCGAACGTAGATACTCAACCGGAAACATCGTCGCGGAGAGGTTAAGTTTACGGGAGACCTCTTTAAGTAGGGCAATCTGCTCTTTATCAGAGTAGATCGAGAATTTGACAGAGAACCCTAAAAGTTCACCATGATTGCGAAGAATTCGAGCACAGCTCGAATGAAAGGTCGAGATCCACATACTCTGAGCCACCGGCCCGATCATCTCCCGCACCCGCTCACGCATCTCCTGAGAGGCTTTATTGGTAAAGGTAACCGCCATAATCTCCTGCGGTGCCACCCCTGAAACCGCAATCAGGTAAGCAATGCGATGGACAATGACCCGGGTCTTGCCACTACCCGCACCCGCCAGGATCAACAAGGGCCCCTGACTATTAATTACAGCTTCCCGCTGCACCGGATTAAGTCCGGCGACAATATTTTCTGCATTCATATTATTATTTATTAACGTGAGGGAATAACAAACCGGGCTGAGCCGTGGTTTTTTTGAAATGATTCACTTAACATGGGGGGCTGTTTATAAACCATTGAAGCATCAAAGTAAATACGGAAATTGTCTAAATCTACAATATCGAACGGACAAGGAGAACCAAAGCACACAAAAAAGTGTAAGGGTAGACTTTCCGTAGAAAATGTTGTTTACTGGTAAAAACTGACATTTCTGATAATAGGAGAAATAACAATGTTTGGCAAATCTTTGGTAAAAATATTTTTGATCTTTCTGTTTAGTAATTGTTTGACTCTTGCCAGCGCTGATACAGTAGTGGTCAGCCAAAAGCATTTTTTCGGCAATAACGAGAGTACTGACAACTTCCCAAAAAACTCGACCAAACCCGCTTGGCCAGAGCTGGGCAAGGGGAGCTCTGGCCAAGCCAACAAAAGACCCGACTATCGAAAACTACTCCCCGACCTAAAGAAACTTCCAAAATCAGAAGCAGGCTACATCCTCTACACCCACTACGAAACCATCACAGAAACCCTTCTGGGAAAAGAGATCTCCATTCCTGTAACCCGAATCCATATCATGAACGGTAACGGAGAGCGGCAAAGCCATCTCATCAACCCCGGCCGCTACCGCCAGGCGCAATCCCCCTGGTGGTCGGCCGAGGGCCGCAAAATTGTCTTTGCCAGCGACCATAAGATGGCCAAAAGCGCCCTCTACATGGATATCTTTGTCGCTGATCTGGATAAACATAAGGTTACCCGCATCACCGGAAATGACTGGCAACCGGGGAAAAAGCAGGGCAAGGGCACCATCTTCGGGATGATTATGGAAAATGGCTGCAGCTTTCCGGGAGGTTCCAGCGAAATCAATATCACCTGCCAGGGTCTAAACGGCGCTATCCACCACATTCACGGCCAGGTTCAGATCAACCCAGCCAACCCTAACCACCCCAAGCTCCCGCAAAATGAAGCCGTGGTCACCGTTGTCGGTTCTGGAGCCCAGCCCGACTTGACCGGCTTTCAGGCTACAGGCTACAATTATACGATCACCGATGTGCCGGCCGGGCCGGTCTGGGTCAAGTGCTGGTTCTCCAAACATCTGGGCGATCTCAAGCTGGTTAATGTCCCGATTAACGGTGAGGCTCAGGTCGAAACCATGAATCTGGCCCAAGGGAACTTTCTCGTCAGCCACCCAAGTCTTTCGCCGAACGGGCGCTACCTGGTGGTTCTTTCCGAAAACCCTTTTACCCAACCGGCAGCGAAATTTGCCGGCCAACCGCAAAAACAACTGGGTTTTGATACCGTAGCGGTGGTCGATTGTCAAAAACCTGGAGCCTCAGCAAAACTCTGGAATCCAACCCAGATGGGAGGTCAATACGCTAAAGATCCAAAGATCTCACCAGATGGTAAATGGATCGCTCTGGCTCTGGGGGAGACCGGGGTCGAGTCCCTGGCCGTCACCTCTTTGAGCAGCCTGCTCAAGGGTCAGCCCGACATCAGGATAATCAAGTCGGGGCAAAAGTTCTTCGGCAGTCACAGCTTAGGCAACGTCAATCCGGCTTGGTCACCCGACGGTAAAAGTTTAAGCTTCGTCCACTATAAAATGACCACCGCAGGCCTCAACGGCAACCTCTGCCGCATCAACCTCGACGGCAGCAATTTCCAGAGGCTTACCGAGCTGGCTGCCAACCAGTCCCCGGCAAACTCATCATGGTCGCCCGATGGTCTAAAGATAGCATACCAATTGGTCTCCAGTCGCGGCCCCCGGTTACATGTCAATGATCTTATACTGCGCAATATAAAATCGGATATCTGGGTGATAAATGGGGACGGTTCTCAAAACCAGACGCTGACTAAAGATGGTAAAAGCGGTGAGCCGGCCTGGGGACAACCCGATAGTTGATTTTTTTACAGACAGCATCTCTGGCTGCAGCTCTAACCAGTCCCGACAAAGCGCGGCGGCGCAAACTTTTAGAGCTACTCAATTTTACAATTTTGTGGTATTAGTCCGCGCTTAACTGTTCTAATCTTTTTTGGAGTAACCCCCGCCATGTTATCATTTGCCGAACTGGGCCTCAACCCCGACCTGCTGAAAGGCCTTGACAAACTGGGCTTTGCCACCCCGACACCAGTCCAGGAGGAGGTTATCCCCCGGCTTCTCAAACTGGAAGACGATCTCATCGGCCTCTCCCAGACCGGAACCGGCAAAACCGCGGCCTTCGGCCTCCCCATCATTCAGATATTAGAGCGCAACCAAAAAAAAACTCAAGCTTTAATCCTCTGCCCAACCCGGGAACTCTGCGTGCAAGTAACCAAAGATCTTAACACTTATGCTCATTTCCTTCCCGAAACCAAAATTGTCGCTGTTTACGGCGGTGCCAGCATCGTCACCCAGAGCCGCCAATTACAACGGGGAGCTCATATTATTGTGGCCACACCGGGGCGTCTGCTGGCCTTCATCAGACAAGGCGAAGTTGATATTTCATCTATCCGGGCGGTCATTCTGGACGAAGCTGATGAGATGTTGCAGATGGGTTTCCAGGAGGATCTTAACGATATTCTGGCCGCCACCCCAACAAGTAAAAAAACCGTCCTCTTCTCGGCGACAATGCCGCGTGAAGTTATCTCAATCTCTAAACGCTACATGAAAAATCCGGTCGAGGTGACCATCGGCGAACGTAATCAGGGAATCGAAAATGTCCGCCATATCTACTATCTGGTCGCCGCCAAAAATCGTTACCAGACTTTGAAAAGAATCGCCGACAGTAACCCCGATATCTACGCCATTATCTTCTGCCGCACCCGGCAGGAAACCAAAGATGTCGCCGAAAAACTGATAAGCGACGGTTATAACGCCGACGCCCTGCATGGTGAACTCGCCCAAGGCCAGCGCGATTTTGTCATGAACAAGTTCAGACGCCGCAATCTGCAGCTCTTAGTCGCCACTGATGTTGCGGCCCGGGGCCTCGATGTCAAGAACTTAAGCCATGTCATCAACTACAATCTACCCGATGATATCGCCAGCTATACACATCGCAGCGGCCGCACCGGGCGGGCCGGCAAAGAGGGAATTTCAATCGCCATCGCCCATCTGCGGGAGAAGTACAAAATCAAACAGATCGAAAGACAACTCAAGAGAACTTTTGAACCAGGCCGCGTCCCCTCCGGCCCGGAGATCTGCCGACAACGCATCCTGCACCATCTCGACCTTCTTAAAAAGAGTGAACATGACACCACTTACATGAAGCCCTTCCTGCCGGCCATCTTCGAAAGCCTCGCACCGTTAGAGCGCGAGGAGCTTATTGAACGCTTTATCCTGGCCAAATTCGCCCCCATGCTGGATTATTACCGCAAAGCTCCAGATCTCAACGAGAAAGAACCTGAGAGTAAAGGGCGTTATGAACGCGGCCCGCGCAGTGACCGAAAAACCGGTGACAGCCGCCCCCGTAAAGGGATAAGGGGTGACGATGCAAAAGGTCAGGAAGAGTTTACCCGCTTCCATCTCAATGTCGGCAAAAAAGATGGGGTCAACGCCGGGCGCCTGATTGGCGAAATCAACGATGCCGCCGGCAGAGGTGTCAGAATCCAGGTTGGCCGCATCGAACTTAAGGGAGACTCCTGCCTGCTTGAGGCTGAAAGTCGTTTTGCCAACGATATCATCCGCACCTTTTCCAATCTCCAGATCAATGGCCGTAAGGTCGTGGCCCGAGTCTGCAGTGAAAATGAAAAGATGACCCCCAGGTCAAGACCTAAAGCACCCCACCCCATCCGCAAAAAAAGTACAACTAAAAAACGTTACTAAAAAGAACAATTAAAAAACACGAACAAGATACTTCTAAGAAATGCCCACAAGCAGAGCTTAAGAGAGGATCAAGATAGAGGTTTAAATGCTGGAAAAACAATTACCTTTCTCACTCAACCAGATTAATGAGATCGCCAAAACCCATCCCACCCCCTTTTATATCTATGATGAGGCAGCGATAATAAAAAATCTTGAAGCCCTGCATGAAGCTTTTGCCTGGGCTGATTTCAAGGAGTATTTCGCAGTCAAGGCGACACCTAACCCTTTTCTCATGAAACTCATGAAAAAGCTCAAAGTCGGGGCCGATTGCTCATCTTTGCCGGAGCTTCTCCTTGCGGAAAAGGTCGGAAACGTTGGTGAAGAGATCATGTTCACTTCAAATAATACACCCGCCTCCGAGTATCGCCAGGCGAGCAATCTCGGAGCCATTATAAACTTTGATGATATCAGCCACTTAGCGTTCTATGAAGAGCAGGTTGGCAAACTACCGGAACTGGTCTGTTTTCGCTATAATCCGGGCCAGGCCAAAGAGGGAAACTTGATTATCGGCCATCCCGAAGAGGCTAAGTACGGCTTTACCAGAGAGCAGCTCTTCGCCGGCTATCGCTACTGCAAAGAGAGAGGCGTCAAACGTTTCGGCATCCATACGATGGTCGCCTCAAACGAGCTTGACTACACCTATTTCATCGAGACGGCTGAGATTCTTTTTACCCTGGTCAAGGAGATCTCGCAAGAGCTTGGGATCTCCTTCGAGTTTGTCAATCTCGGGGGCGGCATCGGGATCCCCTATCGGCCTGAAGATAAGGCCGTAGACCTCGTTAAAACCGGAACCGGCATCAGATCCAGATATGAAGAGATTATCTTAGATGCCGAATTGCCGCCCGTAAAAATCTACCTGGAGTGCGGCCGTATGGTGACCGGCCCTTACGGTTATTTGATTACCAAGGCCCAGCACCTCAAAAAAACCTACAAGACCTATCTTGGGGTTGACGCGACCATGGCCAATCTCATGCGCCCGGCTCTGTACGGGGCTTACCACCATATAACCGTCCTCGGACGTGAAAAACAAAGCCCTAAAGTGCTCTATGATGTAACCGGCTCACTTTGCGAAAACAATGATAAGTTCGCTATCGATCGCGAACTGCCGGAGGTTAAGATCGGTGACTATCTGGTTATTCACGACGCCGGTGCCCATGGTCACGCCATGGGCTTTAATTATAACGGTAAAATGCGCTCAGCCGAAATTCTACTGCGCCCCGACGGCTCTATAAAACTGATTCGCCGGGCCGAAAACCTGGCCGACCTCTTCGCCACCCTCGATTTCGAAGATCTGGAAAAATTTTAGCCAAAACTTGATCCGTCAAAACAGTGCGTACAGAGCTTCTCTTTAGGCAGGCCGATGGCCGCAACCAGATCTTCAAGACGCTGGTAACGCAGTGTCGTCAACTGTAGGCGTTGCCGGATTATCTCAACCATCGCCAGATTCTTTTCTGAGCCGGCCGTCGCGTATTGATCCAGATATTTATCCTCAGCCCCCTCCAACTCCTTAATGACGCTGCGACCAATCAAATCCAGAGTCGACCGGGAAGCGGAAAAATTGAGATATTCACAAGGAAATATCAAGGTCGGGCAGGCGGGCCTCATATGTACCTCCCGGGCGCCAAAGTCGAATAAAACTTTGACATTTTCTCTGAGTTGCGTCCCCCGCACAATTGAATCATCACAGAACAACAGGCGTTTGCCTTCAATCAACCGGGGCACCGGGATAAGCTTCATCTTGGCGACCAGATTCCGCAAGGATTGCTCTTGGGGCATAAAACTGCGCGGCCAAGTCGGGGTATATTTGACAAAAGGCCGCCGATAAGGAACTTTTTTGGCGTCGGCATAACCGATTGCATGACCGACCCCTGAATCAGGAATACCACCGACACAGTCGCAGACAGCATCATCGTTTTTAGCCAGACAAGCGCCACAGTTATTTCTGACATATTCAACATTGATCCCTTCATAGTCCGATGCCGGATAACCGAAATAGACCCAGAGAAAAGAGCATATCTGCATCTTATCACCTGGCGGCAGCCTTTGTTCCCAGCCTTCAGCGGTTATAAAAACAACCTCTCCGGGGCCGATGAAATGGTCGGTTTCAAAACCCAGATTACTGAAAGCACATGATTCTGAACTGACTGCGATAGCATTGTCCCGCCGGCCCAGAACTAATGGTGTCCGGCCCAGTTTATCCCGGGCTGCATAAATACCATCATCGGTGAGCAGAAGCAGAGAGCACGATCCTTTAATGGAATCCTGAACATTACGAATACCGTCAACAAAATTCTCCTCATCACAAATCAGTTTGGCCACCACCTCGGTAGGATTCATGACCCCGTTAGTCGTATCGGAGAAATAGTGACGATCGGAGTAAGCTTTGGCAACCAGCTCTTCCATATTATTAATCTTGCCGACCGTAACAATCCCAAAGGTTCCCATATGAGAGCCAATAATCAAAGGTTGGGGGTCAGTGTCACTGATCACGCCGATCCCCTTTTTACCCTCAAAAGAGTTCAGCTCCGACTCGAACTTGGTGCGAAAGTAATTATTCTCGAGATTGTGGATAGAGCGCTGAATACCTTGGGAGTTACAGATCCCCATGCCACCGCGCTTGGTCCCCAGATGAGAATGATAATCAGTCCCGTAAAAAAGCTCAGTCACACAATCTTCCCTGGAAACCAGACCAAACATACCACCCATGAAGTTCTCCCTTCGTTAATTTTATCAAGCTGTTAATTTAAGTTACTAACCTAACCGGAAAACCATCACAATTCTATCTCGACAAGGTTTCCGGCTTGAAGTTCAAAGGACTCGACTATAGTTATTTTTGCCGAGCTATGTTGTTTCTGCTGATAGTTGATTTTATAGGTTCCGGGGGCTAGGGCTATAGGACCAAAATTACCTTTTAGGTAACTGCCATTAAGCTGCACCTTACGACCCTGATCTGAAGACTTGTCAAGATCCACAAATTCAATAAGATATGGTGGAGCAACCCCTACCGGCAGAATAAAGGCAACCCCAGTGTTTAGCGAAAACTCATTCATCTCTCCGGCTGCAACCTCCACTGCACCAAGAAATGAGGAGGTACTGCCATGTTCTGAAAAATGATATGAAAGTTGATATCTACCGGCCGGAACCAGTTGCGGTGCAAACTGCCCCATAAATTTTAAAACAACTCTGTCAGAATTTTGGGCATCAATTTTTTTTAGTTCCCAATAATAAATCTTTTTTTGGACCCAGTCAGCTGGCACCGGATTGAAAGCTGTGCTGACCTCAACATCATTGAGTTTGTCCGGTTCAAGATTAACCCGTTGCAGGATAACACTTGGTGCATAATGTTCGCTCTGCTGCCAGATGAGATCATATGCGCCGGCAGGCACGAGAAAGGGCTCAAATTTTTGGAATCTAACCACAACTTCCCCGCTTTGCGGATCACGCAGGGCCCAAAAATAAGGTTTTTTTACCCAAGCTGGCCGATTCAGGCGCAGGGCCGTAAAAAGCGGAATTTCAACCTCTTCTCCAGATCTGATTTTTACAACCTCTGCGAGGGTGACTTCAGAACTATAATGCTCATACTGTTTCCAGGCTATCTGATACTCGCCAACCGGAACGATGGTGGTCTCCAGGGTCTGAAATGAGCCTTTTTCCACACCGGTTTCCGGATCAATCAGTTTCCAGTAATACGGTTTCTTCAGCCAGGGCTGATATTTGAATGAGATACGCCCCGGCCGGTCTATTTTAATCTTGATTGACTTAGAAGATCCCGCGGCTGATACCTGCTGTTTAATCTCTTCTGGTTCCGGGACCGACTCCGGCACAACTATCGGAGTCTTACTGACAATACTTTTCTGCACCGAAGAGAGGGTATCAAGCAGTTCACCGGCATTGGCAACTGAAAAATAGCTTCCCCCGCCGGCTGCAGCGATACAGGCAAGTTGCTCCGAGGCCTCTTTATCAACATCGAGACCGACCGTATGGATGATAAATTTAATCCCCGACTCTTTTAAGGTTTTTGTCAGGGCGCAGGGATCTCCACCACAGGTTTCGATACCGTCACTAACCAGAATAATGGTCGTTTCCGACTCTTGATCTCGCAATTGTTCTGCCACCTGTTTGATGCTTGCCGCAATCGGGGTTTTCCCTTTTGGTTTTATCAAACCGATAGCGTTAATAGCCTTTTCCCGATCAAGTGGACCAAGAGCTATGATTTCCGTAATATCTGAACAATCGCCTTTTCGCCGATGACCATAAACCGTCAATCCGGAATCGACCCCAGCTGGCATCTTCGAGATCAGGCGGGTCATAACTCTTTTGGCGGCGACAATTTTCATTTCACCATCAATCCGCCCCCACATGGAGCCCGAACCATCGAGAATATAGTAGAGCGATGCGGCCCCAGCCAAACTATAAAACGCAAAGCAAAATAAGAGTGTAAAAAGGAAGAGTATTTTTCGCTTCAACATCATTTTCTCCTTTACAGGTATTGAAATTTTAACAAATACTTGACTGCATCATAAAAAATCCGACTTCCCCCAAGAATCCCTACCAGCCATAATAAATACTGTCAAACATTTTAAAAGGATAAAGGATGAAGGATGAAAACCACTAAAACTCACATAGAGAAAGCTTGTTATTTTGCTTCGCCCTGCTTCGCAAGAGGACACGACCCAGCTCGGCTCGGGCTAAAGCCCTGCCTGGAGACATGTCCCCGACCCGAGACAGAGCGAAATAATACATAGCAGTCCTGGGATCTTTATTTTACTGAACTCTTAAAAAAATCTCGGAGAAACTTCCTGGTTAATACCAGCGCGGTCGGATGTTCATAAACCTCACCCTCAGGCGTAATCCCGCGAATTACGCCATCATTAAAGAACCAACTGAGCAGCAAAAGTCCCCTCTCGTGACGTTCAGAATAAGCGGAGAGATCAAGATCACAAAAGGGCTCAGGCGAAGGCAGGGTAACCTGCTCTTTTTGCAGGGATTTAATAAAATTTATTATACGGCTCAACCGCAGCAGGGTTACGCTCTCCAAGCGACTTGTCGTATGGTTGAGAGGGAGAGCGCTGGAACGCATCAGGGAGAGGTGCAAGGGCAGGAGACCAAGGTCAGCGGCGCGACTGTAATCAAGACTGCCCGGAGCCGGATAGAAAACCGACAGTCCGGCAATCGTATTTTGCCGGGCCAGACGCAAAAGATCATCAAGCGAAGTTTCAGCCTGCTGCCCGGGAGCCCCGGCAATAATGTAGGATACTGCCTCAAGTCTGTGTTTTTGGCAAAGTTGCAAAACCCGAGCGTGGGCCCGACCGACATCCGGACGGCGAAACTGTTTAAGTTGTTTGCTGTCAAAACTGCCGACCGCTAAATTTAGGGTTTTAAATCCGGCATCTCGCATAGCCACAATCATCGCTTCATCAAGCGACGGTGGATAGAGCCCGTTCATAGCCCGCAACTCAAAATTCCGCATCTTTCGCAACTCTGAAATCCCGGCTATCAGATCCATAAACCAGACCCGATCTAGGGTCAGGTTCTCATCTTCAAAATCGATAAAACCGACATTTTCAGCCCCAACAGCCCGCTCAATTTCGCGCAGAACTGACGCCACTCCTCGCTTCCGGTAAGGCAGTCCTGTATCTGCACTAACCGCACAATAACTGCAACACAAAGGACAACCCCGACTCGCCATAATCACCGCACTTCCCTGCTGCTTGCGCTGGTAGAAAGAGCTCTTCACGAGATGGGTTGCCGGCAAAGGCAATGCGTCTGGAGCATCTATAACTGCGGGCTCGGCAATCTTCAGAGAACCATCCTGGCGCCGAAAAACAAGTCCCAAAATCCGACTTAAGAGATCATCGTCAGCCGCCCGCCCCTCTTTCAGCGCGGCCGCCAATTTAGGCATCGCAATCTCACCTTCGCCGCGGATGACATAATCGACTGCAGCACATTCCATAACCATCTCCGGCATGGCCGTGGCATGGTGACCACCAACCACGATGCAACAGCCGGGGTATTGCTTTTTTATGGCCGCCGCAGTCTGCAGAGCACTCTCGCAGTAAGGCGTAAACAGGGCTGAAATCCCCACCAGAAAAGCCCCGGACTGGCGAGCCAACATCCCAAGATGGGAAAAACTGTAACCAAAATGGCGATAATTATGGAAAAGCGCGAAGGGCGAGGTGTCCGCCCTGCCGTAATGCGGCTCAAGATAGGCCATCTCTGCCGGCCAGGGTATAACTTTACTCTTGTTTGTCGCCAGGCCATCAATAATCGATACTGCAAACCCCTGCGCTTCGAGATTTGCGGCAATGCAGGCCAAACCATAAGGAATGGTTCGTTTAGCAGTCAGGAAAAAATCCTCGATCGGGGGTTGGACCAGAACAATATCAGGCATAGAAATTAATGGCGTCCTTACAACAATAAATGTCAGAGATGGTAAATTAATAAAGATAACTTTTGCTAAAGAACTACTCCAGCTGACAATCCAAACATCTACTCATCATGATCCCCTGATTTTAATTCGCCGCGCAATAGCAACGGCATAATTTCGGGGTTACTTAAGAAAAAACGATATGCCATAACCGCAAAACGGTCAGGATTAGCGGCCCACACAAACACGTTGATGTTTTCAAACCCTGATAGAACTTCGCCCGGCCAAAGGTCAAGAACTTTTGTCTTTTCCGGCTCTTTCATTGTCTTGATCTGGACTACGTAGGCAACAAATTCATGCAATGACCGGTCAACGCCTTGATTATGCTGCTTCAGGATGAGATGGTAAAGGTGATGGGCCGCTTCATGGGTTATTGTCGAGATGTGAAATTCATTTGTAATATTACAACCGAAAATTTTTTTACCCTGCAGTACTCTTCTGTAAGGGATCTCACACCATCCTGTTCTGGGATCATACAATCCGTGAGTCTCTTGTTGTTGAGCTGAATTTTCTGCCAGCGCAGCCTGCACACTCTTTTTGAACTTAACGTTAACCGACTGATTAAAGACATATCCGTACAATTTAAAAAAGTTCTCAGCCCTTCTTATTGCTTCTGTGGCGGCATCACAGTCAGACTGTTCATCACAAATAACCAGTCCACCCTGTCCCCGCAAATCAGAATAGATCTCAGTGGCGAACACACTCTCTACAGGCATACTATAAAGCAATGCCAGAATTGTCGCAGCAAGAATGTTTAGCAGAAAGAACATAATGCTCCGCCAGCCCGAAAGATGTTGAGCTATTTATTTCCATGCCACTCCACGACAAAAACATAGAACCACAACTCTTGACCTGCTAAAGGTTCTCGGATTTGGAAGTCGCATCATGTAAATCCGATCAAAAACAATCAACCCTCCCAAAAGCTGCGGCAAAGGTCGCCAGGTCTTCGTCGTCCACATCGTTATCATTATCAAAGTCACCCTTGCAGGGATCACCAACATCACAGTTTGCGCGATCAAAATCCGCTATAAAGACCACAAAATCGGAACCATCGACGTCACTGTCTATATCAAAGTCACCTTCACACTCCGGCACTGATACGATCGCCGGGCCACCTGGTTCAACAATTTCTCCATTTAAAGAGAGATCATCATCACCCCGCTGACCATCAACAAAATAGAGCGTAATCTCATTGCCATTGATCTGCGCACCGGTTTGCGATGGCGCATCATAGAGAAATTCATACCAGTGATCGCTGGGATTGCCAATGGTTGAGCCATATTTATAGAAAGTATCATAGGTCGCACCCTCAGGCCCGAATAGTGTCACAATCGCCGAGCCGCCAATACCAACTCCATTTATTATAAAACCAAAGCAACCATATTCCAGCTCTACACCATCCGGCGACGGCGCTGGGGGAGCGATACTCTGGACCTCACTTAAAGCGGTTCCCGGAGAAGATGCCAGCGTAACATACCCAGTATCATCATATGTATGCGTTGATGTCACACTATTTTGCTGACTGTCAGGAATCATATCATCATTACCATCATAGCTTGAATCATAACCATCCGGACCCATTTCCTCAGAATTCTGAACCCCATCGCTATCAGTATCGATATACTCATCAGCCCCGATATCGACTCTTGCACCGCCACTGTTGTCACCATCCAAGATCCTCCCGTCTTCATCCATATCAGTGGTGACCCCAGAGGGCACGGCGCTGTCATTTCCGGCATCAATACAGGGCGAACCAGGTTGAAGATGAAGGTTCCAAGCATACGGGTCAATGCCGGCGACATTCACAAAAAGAGGATCTTGGCGAATAATATGAAGAGCCTCGCCGAGATCTTCCTCCCAGGTTTTCTGGGCATCAAATGGGGCACCGGTCTGCTGCATATCAATGTAGGTGTAGTGAATCTGGTCAATGGAGTAGATGGGAGGCTCCCAGTAACCATAATATTCATCAAGTTTATAGCTGCGAATATCGGGCTTGGCCCAGGCAGAATTCCCCCAGAAGACGCAATTAGTGATGGTAACTACATACCAGGAAGAATCATCATTATAAATTGCCCCGCCACCACTGGGGTCTCCAGCAGACACAGGACTAACCTTATTCCCATAAAATGTACAATTAATGATTTTGGTACCGTTGTCATCATCATTATATATTGCTCCTCCGGCCGTCATTGTATCCCTTCCGTTGCCGGCAAAAAGACAATTGCTAATAGTCGGAAGGGCTCTTTGATTATATATAGCGCCGCCGTCTTCATAGGCATACATTCCAGACTCTACATAATTTCCAATGAAGGTGCATTTTGTGATCTCACATTCTGAATCAGGACCATTATAGATCGCCCCACCTTCGAGAGCCAGAAGGGGCCGAATTCCCTGTGAATCGACATTCTATAATCTGGGTTTGAGAGCCTCCTCCATTTAAGATAGCCGCGCCGGATCCGCTATTATTACTGAAATCACAGCGCCGGATCACGGGTGAAGCCGATGGATCGTAGACGTTGACGATAGCTTGGTAATTGTTGGAAAAACTGCACTCCTCGATAGTGGGCGAGGAGGACCGATTCCAGATGCCACCCCCTTCAGGGTAATTTAAGTAAGCCATATTGTTATTCGAAAATGTGGAACGACGAATGGTGCAATCGGACAAAGAGTTTGCAATTCCGGCTCCCCGATAGGTGTTGTTTTCAACAAAAGAGCAGTCTGATATGGTAACACTATCGGACTGCTCATTGTAGATTCCTCCGCCATAACCATAGGGCGGGACCTCTGTATTTTCTAAAAACAGACAATCTGTAATGGTGGCGGACGCATAATGACCCAGGGATGTATCTGAGTAGTTACAGATTCCGGAACCATATCGAGCTCTATTTGCGGAAAAAGTACAATCGGTCACCATGATCGAAGAATACTCATTTAGAATACCACCACCGGCATTTCCAGGTAAGGTATCTCCGAAGGCATAGCCCTGGATTACGTTGAAACCATCGATTGTTACTAAACTGTCGGAACGGACATGGAAGCACCGTACAAACCCATTCGGATTATTACCATCAACAGCAGTCACGTATGTACCCCCATCCCTATCCGTCCAAACCGGCGCTGAGAGAGTGTCAGGAAAGCCCCCATAAATGGCAACGCCTTTATCTATGTTGATTGTAGATAAAGGCGTGTATTGCCCCTGCATGACCCAGATTTCATCAAGCTCAACAGCCGCATCGACAGCCTTCTGAATGGTCTGAAAAGCGGCGCTCCAACTCGACCCCGTATTGCTGTCTAAGCCATTGCTCTTCACATACCAAACCTCGGCTTGTACTGGTTTTAGATAGCATATTGAAAAAACACAAAGTAATAACAACCCCAAACCTAACTGCTTTACACCTTGGTTTACATTAAATTTAGACGACCTCCTGCTCAGCCAATGCATAAAAACCTCCTTTTTCATAAGGTGAATAGAGTTTCTATTTTTATTTATTTCTACATGAACCAGGACATAAGTGAATAACTCCATCTTTATTCATTTAAAAGTGAGCTTTTTTTGTGTAGTTTTTTATTAGTCTAACCGACCATCTGACCCAAGTCAATAAGACGCCGATTAAAAACCGATGGATCATATTCTAGACTGAATATCCCCCCACAAAGATAATTGTTGCTCTCCTCCCTCAACTCAATCTTCAAGAAAACTCAAAAACTGGATAGCATAGTTATTTTATGCTATCCAAAAACCTATTAAAATAGTATGACAACAAAAAAGTTTTGGACAAAACCCAAATCATTTAAGGAGAGAACTAAATGAACCTGCAAAAGCTTTACGATATAGAACCTTGGGAGTGGCCGGAAGGGTCTGCAGAACTGATTTTCACAACTCTCAACGACTGCAATAGCGATCTTTCAACGCGCTTAATGGCGGCTGAAATGGCCGGTGATTATGTGGTCGCTAACGACAAACTCGCCCAAGCTTTACTTGACATCCTCAACAATAACACTGAGGACACTAAACTGCGCTCGCAAGCCGCAATCTCCTTAGGACCAGCCTTAGAACATGCCGACATCTATGAATTTGACGACCCGGAAGACATTGTCCTCTCGGAAGAGGTCTTTCAAATGATTCTGGCCTCGTTGCAAAGAGCCTATCATGACGCAGAGATCCCAAATGATGTCCGCCGCTCAGTTCTTGAAGCCGCCATTCGGGCGCCACAAGCCTGGCAAGAGGGGGCGGTTCGAGCAGCCTATCAAAGTGACGACAAGCAGTGGCAACTTACAGCCGTATTCTGCATGAGTTATATTGGTGGCTTTAAACCTCAAATCCTGGAAGCTCTTGAAAGCGGCAACCCAGACATTCACTATCAGGCAGTGCTGGCGGCCGGTCACCAAGAGATAGAAGAAGCCTGGCCACACATTAAAACCCTGCTAATGTCGACAAAAATTGAGAAACCGCTGATTTTTGCCGCCATTGAGGCCGCCGTTGTTTTCGGCACCCCCGAAGCCATGAACTCCTTAGAAAAACTCCTTGATGCAAATGACGATGAAATCGTCGATGCCATCCATGAAGCTATGGCAATGCTGGAAGCACTTGAAAGCGAAGAAGTGGAAGAAGCAGAAGAGTAATAATCAACCGTTCCGCTTAAAAAAAGAAAAGGCCGTTCTCTATAAAGAAAACGGCCTTTTTATTATCTAAACAAGCCACGACAAAGCTATAACAATAACGTCGAACCTCGCTTCGCCGTGAGCGCTACCTGAAAGCTACATCTCTTTTACCGTCCAGCGGCTGCACGATTCGAGGATCCATTGCTGCGACGGGGTGCCCCACCGCTGCGAGATTTTGAAAATCCTCTATTATTATGCTTTGGCCCACTCCGACGAAAATCGACAAAGGTCTCTTCGTCTTTATCCGCCTGAATCTGCTCGAAACCATCAATAATCTCGACCGGAATCTGCTTGCCGAGCAGGCGTTCGATGGGCCGTAACAACTTCTGTTCATCGGCACTGACCAACGAAATCGCATTGCCACTACAACCCGCCCGGCCGGTACGGCCAATACGATGCACATAGTCTTCGGCGACGTTGGGCAGATCAAAATTTACAACAAAGGGCAGTTTATCGATATCCAATCCCCGGGCGGCAATATCAGTAGCTACCAGGATCTTAACCTTACCCGCTTTAAACTCCGCCAGAGCCCGGGTTCTCGCTGTTTGACTTTTATTACCATGAATGGCGGCTGCACCGATACCACTTTTCTCCAAGTAGGTGGCCAAGCGATTGGCACCATGCTTGGTACGGGTAAAAACCAGCGCCTTCTGCCAATCTCCTTCGTTAACAAGTTGGGCCAAAAGCACCCGCTTGGCTTTAAGCCCCACCGGATGGACCACTTGATCAACTTTTTCGGCAGCAGTATTTCTGCGGGCGACTTCGATCATCGCCGGATTGTCTAAAAAATTATCGGTCAAGCGCTTTATTTCGTCTGAATAGGTGGCGGAAAAGAGCAGGTTCTGGCGCTTCTTCGGCAAGAGTTTCAAGACTCGTTTAATATCATGGATGAAACCCATATCGAGCATCCGATCGGCTTCGTCCAGAACCAGTATCTCAACTTCAGAAAGGTCGACCGTGCCCTGACCAACGTGATCTAAAAGTCGTCCCGGGGTGGCTACAAGGATATCGACACCCCTTCTCAGCTTATCAATCTGCGGGTTGATGCCAACCCCACCGAAAACCACGGTCGAGCGCAGGGTCAGGTTTTTACCGTAGTTGGCTATAAATTCACCTACCTGAGCCGCCAATTCCCGGGTCGGAGCCAATACCAGACAGCGCGGCTTACGACTTTTACTACTCCCTCTTTGACTCAGGTTTTGCAGGATCGGCAGAGCAAAGGCCGCCGTTTTTCCGGTTCCCGTCTGAGCTCCACCCACAACATCCCGGCCCGCTAAAATCGCCGGAATTGCCTGGGCTTGAATCGGGGTGGGGATGGTATAGCCCTCATCGGCTACAGCTTGCAATAATCTGGGCATCAGGCCCAGTTGTTCAAATGACATATAACGTTACTCCAAAATTCGCCTGGCCACTTTAATAGCACCGATCCCAAGCGAAATAGCTTAATATTGTTTTAAATTACTCGATAATTTGAGGCTAATGCAGACTTGAAGCCCGCAAATAAGTGCTCTTACCAGAACGTTTTCTTGTTTTTTCAAAACAGAAAACAACCTGTAAGGCACTAAACTGCAGCAAGCACCGACCGGTTAGTACTCAAAGCGAAAGATTGTTGTCACGACCATTTCACTTGCCATCCCAACTACCGTCAACCATTTTCTATGGTTGCCAAAAAAATTATTCCCAAAAAAAGAAACGGCTGTCTTCGTCACCGAAAACAGCCGTCTTGATATCCGGCTTTACTTGCTACACTCATTTTCAGAACATATCAAAAACCACAAAAGAGATCATAAAAATTGCTGAAATCGATTTTTAAAAAGCGGCTTCTTGCTTGCTCCGCCATCGACAGGTGAGACCTTATAACATTAATAGCTGCCTTACGTCCACTCTTTAATTATTTTAGAGGGATATACTATCTCTTTTCATACTTGATTGTTTAGCTATATTAATATATCATTATATGTCAACACAATATGCCAGCACAAGAAACACAACCACTGACATTTTCAATTTCAACGATAGCAACCAAACAAGGCCTCCTCTCAACGAAGAAAAGAACAGTTTTCACTCAACCATCACATTTAACAGAAAATCATGAGTTCATTTAAACAAATGATTGAACAGGGGTAACTATTCAGCCAACCCGCAAATTCTGGGTACGCAACCCGATTTCCTTCGGAGAATCGGGTTGTGTCCCCAGAATTTACTGAAATCAATCTATTATTTGGGGCTTTTCTTTTTTTCGCTGAATAGTTACGAACAGGGTTTTGAAAATTTTACGGCCCTGATTATCAGGTTTCGGTGGCCCGTGGTCGGCCTTATGCTGCTTTTAGCTTTGAGCACCTTCAGCCAACTGCCTAAGCTTACCATCGACATGTCGGACGAAGGTTTTCTGCATCCCCAGGACGAAATCCTGCTCTCCTACAATAAGTTTCGTGATCAGTTCGGCCGTAACGATCTGATTGTCCTGGTGATTGAAAGCGATCAGATCTTCAGTCAACCTTTTCTGAAAAAACAAAAAAATTGCATATGGCGCTGGCCGACAAGGTTCCTTATCTCAACGATATTACCTCCCTGGTTAATGCCCGCAACACCAGAGGGGTTACGGACGGCATTATTGTTGAAGACCTTCTCGAGTACACCGCCATTCATTCGGCCGCACAGAGCTATTTGATTGCCTTTATTGTAATCACCCTGATGATGGTTTTTCTGGTCGGCAGTTTGCGTTTAGGGACTCTCTGCATGCTGCCCAACCTCTTAACGATCCTGGCCCAAAGCCGGGCCGGACGAACGGCAATCGCGACTTGTTAAAAGATTGCATTAATTCCAATAAATGGAGACAACTCATCATGACAGCAAAAAACCTACGCTATTTTTTTCTGACTCTGACCCTTTTTTTAGGACTGGTTGCTTTCTGTTTTACGGCAACTGCGGCTCAGGCCCAGACTGCCCGCGAAATCATGGAGCAGGTCGATGCCCGGAATGACGGCGATAACAACTCGCTTAATACTGAAATGACCCTGATCGACAAAAATTTCCACCAACGTAAAAGGCTGATCAAAGCCTTCATGAAGGATAAGGGAGAAGACACCTGGCGCATCCAGTTCTTTCTTGAACCGGCTGATGTCCAAGATACCGGCTTTCTCACCTACGACTACTACAGTGGAGAAAAAGATGACGACCAGTGGCTCTACCTGCCTGAGCTTCACAAGACCAAAAGAATAGCTTCATCTGATAAATCCTCGGCCTTTATGGGCTCTGATTTTTCTTATGCCGACATGACCCGCCGGGTGCTTGACGAATGGCACTATAAAATTTTAAAAGAGACCAAGGTCGGCGAACACCCGGTCTGGCTGATTGAAGCGGTGCCGGCATCAAAGATCGTAGAAGAACGCTACGGCTACACCAAGTCGGTAATTTTCATCCGCCAGGATATCCTTTTCCCGATCCGTGCCATCCACTGGATCAAAGATGGCAACCGGCTCAAATACATGGAAGTCAAGAAACTGGAATTGATTGATAATATCTGGGTGGCAACCGAAACCCACATGAAAACCACGAAAAATAAAAAGACCCTGCATCGGACTATCTTGCGCTTAAGCGATGTCAAGTTCAACCAACCCATTAACGAAAATCTGTTTACCGTACGCCGCCTTGAAAAAGGGATGTAATGATCCTGCAATACGGCAAACTTTTGCTTTTGAAAAGTATCTGCAACTGGCCCCGATTTACGGCAAAAAGGATGATTTTCAATCGGTTTTCCGCTTGACTCGTAACTTCCGACATGATACATTGCAAGTAACTCTACTCTTCTCCGCCTTCGGACTAACCGGTACTGGCGGCTCCCTGCAACGTATGAGTGCTACTTACGACATTTCTGACGACTTCAAACTCACCGGCGGCATTATTAACTATCAAAGTGGCGACCGGGCCCTGTTTCGCAAAATCGGCGACAACGACCGCTTATTCGGCGAACTGCGCTACTCTTTTTAGAACTTCTTCCCTCCAAAACAAAACTGTTCAAAAAAAATTAGACACAAGCTTTCAAACAAACCTTACAAAATAATATATTTAATACAAATTAAAATAAGTTTTAGATTGTCATATAAAATAGTTACATATTTCTCAATTAAGAAACGACCCTAAATCACAGGCACCAGTTCAAAATAAAACTTGCGTTGTCTTGTTTTCTTGCTATACTTGACTAATAAAGTTGTTTATAGAGAGTTTCCAACCCATTTGCGGAGCATGGAGGTACATCGACTATAACCGGAAAAGATCACCAAAGTACAACTTCGTGGCTTCTTGGAGCTCGCCAACATCATTGAGCTCTCGAGATATTTCAGGTTTAACAGCAAGCACACAGGGAGGAACGTCATGAGAAGAAAAAACTTTTCTTTTATTTTGGGAATGGTAGCGATTTCCTGGTTCCTTGCATATCCAGTCTTGGCCGAAGACTATTTGCCATTCGATCTGGATCTGATTGTTAACCAGTGGATTAGTTCAAGTCATGCCGATGCCGATTCAGAATCATTCACCCACTGGGATGACGACGGTGAAATCCCCACCAGTTGCGCCACCTGTCATAGCAGTCCCGGCTATCTTGATTTCCTTGGGGCTGACGGAACCAAAGCCGGGCAAGTAGATAAACCCGCACCTTTGGGCACCGTTGTCGGCTGCATTACCTGTCACAACGAGGAAGCTGCCTGGCTCGATGAAGTCACCTTTCCTTCAGGCGTAACGATCAACGATCTGGGTGCCGAAGCCCGCTGCATGGTCTGCCACCAGGGCCGCGCATCAGGCTTGGATGTCGATGCGGCGATTGCCGAGGCCGAGGTTGCCGATGATGATGAGGTCAGTGGCTCTCTTGGTTTTATCAACATCCATTATTACGCTACCGGGGCGACCCTTTACGGCGCTCAAGCGCATGGCGGCTATCAATATGAAGGCAAGAGCTATGACCTCAAATTCGACCATGTGGATGGCTTTGATACCTGCATAGGATGTCATGACCAGCATTCTCTTGAGGTCAGAATTAATGGAAAAGTCAGGGGCAGCGAGTGTAAAGATTGTCATGCCAAAGTTTCAACTGTAGCCGACCTGAAAAATATCCGCATGAACGGTTCTATGGTCGACTATGACGGTGACGGCAGTATTAGCGAAGGGATTGCCGGTGAAATCAGCACCCTCCAGGAAAAGTTGTATGAAATCATCCAGACTTATACCGGCTCCGTAACCGAAAGCCCGATTATTTACGATTCCCATTCCTATCCCTACTGGTTTGTCGACAGCAATGCCAATAGTGAAGTCGATGCCGGCGAGACCTCTTACGGCAATCGCTATGGCTCTTGGAGCGCCCGCCTGCTCAAGGCAACTTACAACTATCAGACATCTCTCAAAGACCCGGGCGCCTATGCCCACAATGCCAAATACATAATCGAGCTGCTTTATGATTCAATTGCCGATATCAACTCGGCCCTGCCCGAAGCTGAGCAAATGGATATCAGCGCTCTCAATCGGGTTGACGGACCCCATTTTGACGGTACCAAAGAGGCTTTCCGGCATTGGGATGACGACGGCGAAGTTTCGGCCAGTTGTGGCAAATGTCACGGCCAGTACGGACTCGCCGAATTTCTCAACTACGGCAACAACCGTACCACCGAACTGATGACCGACGGTATGGCCTGCATCAACTGCCATGGAATTGATGCTGAGGGCCGCACCTCCTACAGCGAGATCTGGGATACCGGCAGTGGAGTAGTTTTCCCTTCCGGGGCTGAAGTCTCATTAGACAACAACAGCCAGCTCTGCATGAACTGTCATAGCGGTCGAGCTTTCGGGGGCGACGTCGTCGCCGGGAAATTCAGCAATATCCACTACTATCCTTCCGCCGCAGTCTTCTTTGGAGCCGAGGTTCAGGGTG
The DNA here is from genome assembly GCA_964457755.1 of uncultured Thermodesulfobacteriota bacterium. GTDB lineage: Bacteria > Desulfobacterota > Anaeroferrophillalia > Anaeroferrophillales > Tharpellaceae > Tharpella. The sequence goes on from CAYWGC010000001.1 coordinate 132,354, forward strand.
GTTATGAGTATGCCGGCAAAAGCTACGCTGGCCAGAACCTCTACCCCAGCCACCCCGCCGACCTGAGCACCTGCAGCGGTTGCCATATCCAGGTGGACAATCGGGTTAAGCATCAATTCAAACCTTCGCTTGACCTCTGTAACTGGTGCCATAGCGGCGATTCATTTGCAAAATTGAGCGGTCTACCCAAAGCTTATCACGCCACGCTCATGAGCCTCGGAGAACAGCTAAGCACCCAGATCCAGAGTTATGCTGCAGCCAACGGGATGACGGCAGTACACCTGGATCACTATCCCTACTGGTCGGGTACCAGTACCTGGGATATGAATTTATCCGGAGCAGCTTATAACTATCAAGTCTACCTCAAGGAACCAGGGGCTTACATGCACAACGGTGCCTATGTCGGCCAACTCTTGTATGACGCCATTGAAGATCTTGGAGGTCAGCCTACGGTAAACCGTCCCGGCAACTAAGAGTGAAAAGAATAAAAGGGCTGTCCCCCCTACCGGGATGGCCCTTTTATTCTTCACCACCAATTTTAAAGAAAAATAAAGCTGGACCTAAACAGCTCTAATCGCTACACAGGAAACAACGTTATTCTGCTGGCGGAAAACTCCATCGACAGAATAACTGATTACAGATTCGAACAACAGATAAATCACAGCGCTGGAAAAGGAGGAGGGTATGCCCAAAGAGGGAAAAAACAGACTCTTGTTGTCACTGAGTATTTTGCTGGTTCTTTCGGCTGGCTTGTTCACAGCCGTACCCGCCTGGACCGAGACCAATCTCTGCGCGGAATGCCATGAGGAGGTCAGTGCTGCTTTCACAAAGACCGTCCATGGTCGAGTTGGAATCAGCCATGATTTCGACTGCCAATCCTGCCATGGCAGCGCCGCAACTCACTTGAACGAGCCCTCCCGTAAAAATATTGTCTCTTTTGCTAAAGAGGCAGGACCGAGTGTTATCGAACAAAACCGGCGATGTCTGGAATGCCACGATAATACACCCCAAGTCGCCCTCTGGGAGATGGGAAGCCACAGCCGCAACGATGTTGCCTGTGTCAGCTGCCATTCGATTCACAACCAGCGTTCCCAGGTTGATCAGCCAGCGGTTTGCTATACCTGCCACCGTTCGCTCCGCCTGACCGCGAACAAGATCTCGCATCACCCCATCACTGAAGGCAAAATTAAATGCAGCGACTGTCACAACAGCCATGGCACCCTTTTACCTAAGATGTTAGTGGAAGACAACATTAACCAACTCTGCTACCGCTGTCACGCTGAAAAACGGGGGCCGTTTGTCTGGGAGCACCCACCGGTTGCAGAAAACTGCGCCACCTGTCATGAACCCCACGGCAGCCGCCATGAAAACTTGTTAAAAGAGAAGGTCGCCAACCTCTGCCAAGACTGCCATAATGCCGATCTCCATTCCAGCCGGGCTTACGATGCCAAAGCGGGTTTTTCCAGTGCTGGCCGAGCCCGCAGCATCGGCTTTGCCGGACGCTCCTGTTTGAACTGCCACGGCAACATTCACGGCAGCACCCAATTTGACCAACGCAGCTTCACAAGATAAGGGAGGCAGAGATGAAAAAAGCAGTTTATGCTCTGATTATTTTAGTTATGCTCGCCTCACAGACGTTTGCCGCAGCAGATGCAAAAGTCGAGGTTCAGGGATCAATTGAGGCAGGTTACCGGATGGTTGATGATCAGAACGGCAACAATGCCCGTTTTCTCGAATACCGTGACCTTGATGATGATCCCTTCGGCGGTTTTGACCTGAGTCTGCAAAGGGGAACCTATTATTTGAACTTGCAGGGCAATAATATTGCCCAAGATGACCAGTCGTACCTGGTCGAAGGTACGGATTACCGGAACTTCGCCTTTACTCTTTTCTATGATGAAACACCCCATAATCTCAGCTTCGATGCCAGAGCTCCATATACGGGAATCGGCCACCAAGACCTTCAGCTGGCCCCGTCAACTAGCGACATGACCACTTTTGATTACAGCGTCGAGCGTGAAGAGTTTGGCGGCTATGCAACCCTCTCCTTAGGCACCCCTTTTTACCTTACCATGGGCGTTTTACGCCGCCAACAAGACGGCATTAAACCTCTGGGCAGTGGCGATTACTGGCGTAACCTGGAGTTGCCGGAACCGGTGGATTACACCACCGACGAGATTACTTTTAAGGGGGGATACCACGGCCAAAACCTGCAGGCCTCTCTCAAGGGATACTGGAGTAAATTTGACAACGACAATGAGTCCATGACCCGGCCTTACACAGGCGACATATTAACGTTACCTCCCGACAATGATTACGGTAAAATTGCTGCTCAGATGAGCTGGCGAAACCTGCCCTTACAATCCTTGCTGGCAATCCAGCTCAGCTATGCCAAACTGGAAAGCGACATCTCCCTTAAAGATATGGGCCTGACAAATACGGGCGGACTCTACAAAACTACCTTTGATGGTGATATAACCTACACCAGAGGTGCCATCGCTCTTACCTCTCGGCCCACCTCTAAACTGGACACCCGAGTCTACTTCAACTATCTGGACAAGGATAATAACTCGGACAAGATCTCCGCCAGCCAAGAAAGCCAGATTTCTGACTACAATGAATACAAAACCGGCATCGACATGGGCTACAATCTGGCCCGGCATACCAAACTTTCCGCCGGCTATGAATATCGGGATATTGACCGTCACAACCGGCCTGATGCTGAAACAACCACCGACCAGTGTGTCTTTTTTGAGGTTAAAAACAGCAATCTCGATTTCCTGACTGCCAGACTGCACTACAAGAGATTGGAACGTGACTCGGACTTCGGTAACAAAAACCGTGGCACTGACCCGGTTACCAACAATGGGGAATGGATAAAACGCTATATTCGGCCCTATGATGCCACCGATAAAAGTATGGATGAGATAAAACTGATTCTGGAACTTTATCCTCTACCACAACTGGACTTCGGCTTTGAATATAGTTATAAAATGAATGATTATGATGAGACCGATCTCGGCCTTACCAAAGACAAACGCCACACTCTAAATACTGATTTCGTTTGGCGGGCGACCGACAAGGTTACCCTCAGCGGCTTTGTCGGTTACGAAAAGACGGAGGCTGACAGCGATCATCGGCAATTCGCAGCCGGTGAGTCAGCCGACATCTATGACAACACTGACAGTGCCTTCAACTGGAATCAGGACAGAGACGATGATTATTGGGCCTGTGGTTTAGCCTTGGATTTTCCCAATATAGTGAAAAAACTGGATCTTCATTGCGCATGGCAATATCAGGATTCAGACGGCGAAGTCAGTTTCAGCTCCCCAGACGGACTGCTTGAAGATATCAATCAGTCCGACGATTATGACCTACAGAAACTCGAGGTCCAGCTCACCTACGCCCTGCGAGACAACACCGATATAACCTTGGGCTACCTCTATGAGAAATATGACTATGACGACCTGCAGTTTGCAGATTATGAAGCTTACACACCGACCGGTACGATACCTGGCAGCTATCTTACCGGAGCCTATTATGAGCAAAGCTATAAGGCCAATGTCGGCTATCTCATGGTTTCTTATAATTTTTGATGGTTCATAATAACTTCAGCTTCCGTTTTCAGACAACCATAACAGAAACAAAAAAGGCCGTTTTCAATGAAGAAAACGGCCTTTTTGATATCTGGCTCAACCGTCTGGACAACTGCAATAACCTTCCAGATTCATTCCAAGATAAATCTAAGCCCTTGAAAACAGAGCCTTCTTTGAAGATCAAAAAGAAGAGCCCTCTGGGAGCAGCCGAAAAATCAAAAATTTAGCAAAAACCCTTGTCAAATCTTTTTTTTGTTCTTTTTAATTTTTTTACGCTGAATAGTTACCTATTTTGTAACTATTTTCTGGTTACCGGATTAATGCTGCCAGCACAATGGGCCCCTTTATCTAGTTCATCATCGTAGATCTGAATATTGGTCTTACCGCATTTGGGACAGACTTTCAGATCTTTTTGATCCGGGGTTAAATGTTTTTCGTAGTCACAATCCATACATAAGAGTCTTAAGGCCATGATTCATTCTCCTTTTAAATCTAAAGATTATGCTTAAATAAGTTTTGCAGAAGGAGCTCCGCTAATTGCAAGTTGCCCACCGCAAAACCAACCCCTACTTTTTCAAAAATTGTCGCAGAAGATCTTCAGGCTTGGGGTCACCGCTCTTAGCGCCGGAGTCGCCATCTTTTTCAGCCAGTTTCTCTTCCAGTTTTTCGAACAGTTTTTTCTCCAACTTTTTCTGCAATTGTTTTTGCACTTTCTTCTCATCAAGACGCAGTTTAGGATTGCTCAAGGTTCCGGCCAAACTTAAGCCCACGGCCGCCTCCTCATTTTCATTAAAGGTCTCTTTAAACCAGGGGTAGCGCTGCGCCATCTTAAGACTTAACTGCCGGCTTAAAACCAGATTAAGGGGCAGATCCAGAGACCCGTCAAGACCGATCTGGCCCTCCGCCTGACCGCTGAGTTGATTACCATCCCAGGAGCTCTTCAGACCAACCTTGCCATCTTTGAGCCGCAGATTGCCGTCAAGCTCGGCAATTTTGAGATTTTCCAACTCAGGTAGTCCCAATACTTGGGCAAGCGTCTTGGTCAAGGGAATATTATCAAGCCCACCCTGACGCAGACCATATTCACCGGCAATCGATAAACTTTTCTGCAAAGCGGCGGCGTCTGCCCCCCGCCCACTGAACTTGAATTTCCCATATCCAGAACCACTCAGATTATCCTTTAAAGCGGGTTTCGCCATCGCCATTAAAGCCGGCACCTGCAGATCAGAAAAAGAAAACTCGCCCTGGAAATCGGGCTGTGCTAAAAATGGTTTAATTGCTGCTGCTGCCGTAAAGGAGCCGTCTGCCACCTCCCCTTTAAGCTCACTGATGGTCAAAAGAGCATCCTGATACTTATAGTCCAGAGTGAAACTATCAACCCTGTAATTTTCGTAAAGAGCTTGTTTGATATCAACCTTGCCATGAGCTGTAAGTTGCGGAGGAAATGGTACTGAGGAATCAGGTTTAGCTCTTTGCGATGACTCAAGTGACACCGGTTTTGTCACGGCCGTACCCTTTATCGAAAGTTTCTGACCCAAGGCCGCGAGATAGGCGAGATCCAGCCGAGGTGAATCAAGATTGAGGACTATCGCCGGTTTTGCGCCCAGATAATCTTTTACCGAACCACTTAAGATACACTCTTCATTTTCTTGTTTGACAACGACCTGGTAAGCCACTTGCTGACGATCAAAATCAACCTTCCCCTGAATTTCAGGGGCCAGAGACCGATATTGGGCATTCAGAACAAAATCAAGTTCACCATGAGCATTTATCGACGCCGGAGTCAGATCACCAAGATCAAGGCGAGTTTTAAGATTTGCTTTAAGTTCCACTTTGGGAAATTCGCCCAGCTCATCGTGAAAAGAGACGACGACATCTCTAAATTCACAATGTTGGACAACCAGAGATAAAGGCAGAGCCGCCGCCGGAACCTTTGCATCCGCAGTTTTTTCGGGTAAAGAAGTTTGCACTTTATGGTTGTTCTGGAGAACCTTTAAATTAGAAAAATTATAGAGTCCCAGGCGATCGCGCCAGACCTTGATAACCGGGTTCTCAACCTTGACCTTTGTAATTTCCAGGCGTTTATCAAGCAGAGGCAGGAGACTGTAGCCCAGGCTGAACTCTTTAACCGCAACAAAATCGGTTTTGCCGTCGGCCTCTTTAACCACTAAACCCGCGATCTTGATACCGCTGAAAAGATCGATTTTTAAAGAGGCGATCTCAACTTCACGCCCCAAGGCCTCACGCATCGGCGGCAAGACCAGGGTTCGCAAGCGCTCTTCAGTGAGATATATTTTAAGCGCAACCCCGGCGATCACGAGCAAGCCGACACCGAGCACTCCTGCAACCAGCAAAAATCGGAACAGTTTTTTCATTACAGACCCCAAGTTTACGAGTTAACGATATGACCTGTTTGCTAAACATAACACATTTTATCTAGATTGCAAGGAAAAAGTCGGTGGGTGGTCGGTGGAAGGACTAAGTTAGATCGGAGAGCAGAACCCCTCCCTTACTTATATTATCCCTCTCCTCCTCATCGATAAAGATGATAATCGACTCTTTGGGCTTATTGGCAGCCCTGGAAATAACCTCGGTCACGCCTTCGCAGATCTCGGCTTTCTGGTCGCGATCAAGCTCTCCAGCGACCCGGATATTGACGTAGGGCATAGCTTTTCTCCTTTCTTAAATTTTAATTTCTAGAACTTCGCAAAACCCTCAAAAAAAAACAGTTACAATTGCAGATCAGTATGCTACATTATCATTATAAGATCAATCAACTTTTACTACAGACAGGAGAAGAGCATGAAAAGAAAGCAACTTTCATTAATCATTGCAACAATGTTGTGCGCCTTAATTCTCAGCAGTTCCTCAGTCTTTGCTGGTCAAAAGGTTAATGTTCCCTATGTCGTCTCCGCGTTAGATTGGTGGACAGGCATTGCCATCACCAACAACAGCGTCGACCCCATTACTGAGATGAAGCTCTACTTCACCACAAGTACAGGAGCTTCAGGTTTTTACACGCAACCATTCGACCCTCTTCCCAAACTTGCAATCCCTGGTATTTTCATAAACTACATGACCAATCTCGATGAAATTGCAGGGAGCGCCATGCTGATCGGCACCATATCGGCTCTCTACGCCAAAACCCTACCCTCCGATGCCGGCTCCGTACTGTTTTCACATTCGGGCTCCGAAAAGTTTTCAGTAACCGTCTACATCGGCAATAGTGCAGGCTTTGCCTTCCAAGTTTTTGAATCTGAGAGCTATTGAGGTTCATAGAAACTGCTGGGATGCAGGCATTTTAAGAATGATCATTCTTAACTGACAGACTGTCCGAAAAAATTGTATTTTTTCGGACAGTCTTCTAATCGTAGCGCCGATCAAAGACTCTTCTGGTTTTACGTTCGCTACGCGGCAGCTCACCGTACGCCAAAAACTCGACTCTAGGGGTAACCATCAGGCGATGCTTGGTGCGGCTTATCAACTCTCGGCTTAAATCGTCATCCTGTTCTGCACTGGCACCTACCTGACGCTCGACTTTTAAGGTCATATAATCACGGCCGTCGGCCTGATGGTCGAGATGAATCTGATATTCACTACCGAGTCCCGTGACCCCAGAAAGAACCGCGTCGATCTCACTGGGATAGATATTAACTCCTCGAATAATAAAGACATCATCGCTACGCCCTAAAATTTCGCTGTGCCGTGGCATCAGAGAACCACAGGGACAGGGTCCGGCTACCGCCCGGGCCAGATCCCGGGAACGATAACGCACCAGCGGGGTCGCCTCTTTATAGAGAGTAGTATAGACCATCTCACCGATTTCGCCAGCGACCACCGGCTCCAGGGTTTCGGGATCGAGAAATTCGAGAAAATAGTAGTCGGCCCAATAGTGGATATTACTGCTACAACTGCAGTTAAGTCCGGTACCGGGGCCGTAGACTTCGGTAAGCCCCGGAATATCATAAAATTCTTCGAGCCCTAAAAGATCAACAATGCGCCGCCGCATCGCGGCACTGGTTCTCTCGGAACCACAGATAACCTTACGCAAACTTATCTGATCACGCAAGCCCCGACGCTGCACCTCCTCTGCTAAAAGCAGGGCCATCGATGAGGTACAGCAGAGAATTGTCGTCGAAAAATCGACGAGAAAGGTACATTGCAGGTCGAGATTTCCGGGCCCGGTCGGCAGAGCCATCGCGCCATAACGCTCACAGGCGAGCTGAAACCCGGCGCCGGCCGTCCAGACTCCGTAACCAACACAGATCTGGACCCTATCCTCACGAGTCAAACCAGCCATCTCATAACAACGACAGAACATCTCGAGCCAGTCATCTATATCTTTCTGCGTATAGGCCACTACTTTACGCTTACCGGTAGTCCCAGAAGAGGCATGGATCCGCACAATCTCACGATTAGCGACGGCTTGAAACGGCAACGGGTAACCATCCCGAAAATCTTCGGCCGTAGTTACAGGAAATTTCCGCAGGTCGGCGAACGTCGAAAAATCCTGCGGCGAGACTCCGGCCGCCGTAAAATGGCGGCGATAAAAATCGCTATGGCTATAGGCGTGGTTCAAGGTCCAGGAGAGCCGGTCAATCTGGAGCTCAGCCAACTCCTTGTGACTGTTAACCCGGGGAGCAAATCTTTTTAACATTTTCCCTCTCTAAAAATCAGTCTCAAAAAATCATCTCGATATTCTCAAAAAAAACGGGCCAAGCTCTAAAACATCTCTCTTTTTTTGTCAACCAACGATTGCCCCATCCCCTCTCCCAGACAAACACCCAGGTACAAATATCAGGCAGAAAATAGTTGCATCATATAATAAAAGAAAGTAATGAAGGCAGCTTACTAGTCATTTTAAAAAATCATTTTAAGAACAGAAGGAAAAGACCATGACCAACTCAGCAAAAATCAGCAAAATGATCGTGACCCTGATCGCCTTGACTGGCATCCTTTTAACTTTGGCTCCCACCTCCGAGGCTGGAACCATGACCTTAAATTACGCCAATTTTCCACCAACTCCAACCTTTCCCTGTGTCCAGATGGAACGATGGGCCCAAGAGGTGGAAAAACGCAGCCACGGCCAAGTCAAAATCGCAACCTTTCCCGGCGGCACCCTACTCGGCGCCAAAAATATGCTCAATGGAGTCAAGCAGGGCATTGCCGATATCGGCTGTTTCTGTCCACCTTACCTGCCGGGCCGTTTTCCCTTAATGGAGGGTGCCGATCTACCGAATGGCTTTACCAGTGCCGCAGTCGCCAGCGCCACCCTATGGGATCTCTATGAGAAATACCAGCCCGAAAGTCTCAAAGGTGTCAAAGTTTTAACCATGTTCACCTGCGCCCCGGCCAACCTGATGCTCAAAAAATCTGGAGCCAACCTTGAAGAATTGAACGGGATGGAAATCCGGGGAACCGGGATCTCGGGTCGCTACCTTGAAGCCCTGGGTGCGGTTCCAGTTGCCATGCCGATGTCAGCCGTACCGGAAGCCCTGCAAAAGGGAGTTGTCAAAGGCATTTTTTCATCACTCGAAATTATGAAAGATTTCAAGTTTGCCGAACTCTGCGGCCATGTCACCATCGTCAATGGGCCGACAACCTCATTTGCGGTAGTCATGAACCTCAAAAAATGGCAGGCCTTAACCCCTGAGCTGCAAAAGATTTTTACTGATCTGGGCCGTGAACAAGCCCTCTGGACCGGCAAATATGAAGATAATCATGTCAAAGAAGCCCTGGCCTGGTCAGAGAAGAACCACCAGGTCAAGATCGAAACCATCTCTCCGGCCGAAAAAAGTGTCGTCACCGAAAAGGTTCATTTTATGACCGATGCCTACCTCAGCAAAACTGCCAAAGCGGGTCTGCCCGGCAAAGAGTTTCTCGCCGATCTCCAAACCTTCAAGGCTAAATACGAAAAAGAGTTCGGCAAATAGTTAATCTGTTTCTATCACGAAGGCGCAAAGAAAGAAGTTTTCAACTTCGCCATCTTTGCGCCTTCGTGATATTTATAAAAAAGTACCCTCCTGCTTTCGACAATGCCGTAATAGAAAAGATGAATAACGATATCTTTCGTAGTTTTCTAATCAAGTTTCAGCAATTAAAACTGCTCATGGCTGGGATTTCCCTGTTGCTGATGGTGCTCATCGGCTTTGCCAATGTTGTCTGCCGTAACTTCTGGCAGCCTTTGAAGGGTTCGTTTGAGATAATCGGCTATCTCGGGGCGATCACTATCGCCCTCTCTCTAGGCAGTGCACAACTTGAAAAAAAACATATTATTGTTGATATCATCACCCGTAAATACAGCCCCAGATGGCGGCGCTTAACCGCAGCGATCGGCCATTTTTGCGGGGCTCTCTTCTTCAGCCTGGCGGCTTGGCAGACCTGGCTCTGGGGCGACAATATCCGCCATGCCGGAGAAACCTCGGAAACCCTGCACCTGATCTTTTACCCTTTCATCTATCTGACCGCTTTCGGCTTTGCTTACCTCGCCCTGGTTCTGCTTTCAGACTTAAATATAAGCCTGCAAAAACTTCCCGCCGATCAAGCTGAATCTTTATGAGTCCTGAAACCGTTGGCATCATTGGCATCATCTTAATGATGGCGGCCATGCTCCTGCTCCAGATTCCGGTCGGCTTTGCAATGGCCCTGACTGGCTTTGCCGGGGTTGCCTGGCTGATCTCTGTAGATGCCGCCCTGGCCCTGATCGGCAACGACCTATGGACAACTTTTTCAGGTTACGGCCTGACCATTATCCCACTTTTTATCTTCATGGGCCATATCTGTTTCCACAGCAACGTCAACAGCCGCCTCTACAAATGTGCCTACGCCTGGCTCGGAGCAACTCGTGGCGGTCTGGCGATGGCGACGGTTGCGGCTTGTGCCGGTTTTGCCGCAATCAGCGGCTCCAACACGGCCACCGCCGCGACCATGACTTCGGTAGCGTTGCCGTCAATGAAGAAATATGGCTATCACCCAACCCTGATTACCGGTTCAATAGCGGCTGGATCAACCTTAGGAGTCGTCATCCCCCCCAGCATTGTTCTGGTGGTTTACGGCATCTACACCGGGCAGTCGATCGCCAAACTTTTTTTCGGCAGTATTATCCCCGGCCTGATCCTCGCGGCCTTACTGATTATAACAATTATTGTCATCTGTCGCCGTCACCCAGACTGGGGACCCCCAGGCGAAAAAACCACCTTCAAAGAAAAAATATTATCGCTCAAGGGCTCTTTCGAGATGCTGTTGCTTTTCGGTCTGGTTATGGGCGGCCTTTTTGTCGGCTTTTTCACGCCCAGTGAGGCTGGCGCCGTGGGCTCATTCTGCGCCGTAGTTTTAAGTTTTTTCCGCCGTTCACTCTCATATAAAAAATTTATTGCGGCCATCAACGACACCTTAAAAATTTCAAGTTTCATCATTATAATTATTGCTGGAGCTGTCATCTTCGGCCGGTTTCTGGCCTTAACCAGGCTCCCCTACGCGATTGCCGAATGGGCCGCGGCTCTGCCCGTCGCACCAGCCATTATCCTCTGGATCATCATCCTGGTCTTTCTCGTCGGCGGCGCCATCATGGATGCCCTGGGCCTGCTCCTGATCACCATCCCGATCTTCTACCCCCTGGCCGTAAAGCTCAACTTCGACCCGATCTGGTTCGGGGTTTTGATTACTATTGTCACCACTATGGGCGCCATCACCCCTCCAGTTGGGGTCAACGCCTATGTTGTTGCCGGCATTGCCGAAGATATCCCATTAACAACTATCTTTAAAGGCATTGCCTATTTTCTACCGACCTACATCATCACCATTATCCTGATCGAAATCTTCCCGCAGCTTATCCTCTGGCCAGCCGCTTCGGTTTATTGACTTTGTAAAAACTCCTTCGACGGCGATCAAAAAATAAACCTAAAAAGACAGCAGTGAAATTTACAGTTGTTCACAACCACATCTTCGTGTAAAATTACGGAGATAATGAACAGATGTTATAGCCCCCTGAAACAGAATTTAAAACAAAAAAGTTTGCTGACTACCATAGACCTTCACCAGATGCTTTGATTATAGCTAAAACAGATCAATGAGAGCCGAAACAGTTTGACGGAAAAACCCATTAACCTTGACAATCTCAAATAAATCCTGCAACTATACAGTTAAATCAATCGCCAGCAACCTCTCCTGATTGCCGGCTAATACGTATTCCGTGTGATCATCTGTAATCTATGCGACAACTGATTCCCTCATCTAATATTATTAACGATCTCCTGGCCGAAAACTGGGAGCTGCGCTGGCGGGTTCTGGAAAACTTTTACCAGACCCAGCTTTTGCTACGCGATTTTGCCCATTCCTCAGAAGAACATAAACAGGCCCGCACCTTGTGCAAAGAGATGGCCGGCAGACTCAACGGTGCCAGTGATGTAAACCTGCATCTGGTTCTGACTGCAGCCTGGTTTTTAGGGGGCAACCACTTTCTCCTGCTGGCTTTAGAGGAGATCGGAGTTGATGACCCGGAGACTGGTGATTCGGAAACCAAGCGTCTGAAAAAACCACTTATAAATAATCACCCAGAAGCCTCTTTCTTTGACTATTTCCACTCCCTGTTGAGCCGTAACAAAGCCGTAGACGCTGCGACAGCCACCGCCATCAAATTTTTTCCCGCTGATCTCAGTCTTAAACTGCTCTGCGCCATCCCTGAACGTGAAGCAAGAGTTGCCGGTCTTAGTTTACTAAAAAACAATCAACCTGGACTTTTATTTAATGATTTTCTTCTCGCAAATAATCTCTTACTCCTGAAAGAGACGCCGGAACTTTTAGATTTTATCGGCCCCAATTTAACTCCTGAAACAGAGGCTGAAGTCACCAAGCTGGTATCAAAATTACTGGCCAGCAACAACCTTATAGAATACGCAATCCGCGCGGCCGGGCGCCTGCAACTTGAAAGCTGCCGCCCCCAACTTAGAAAACTGATTGACGATGAACCCCTGGCAGCCGGAGCCCTGGCCCGGTTCGGTGATGAGATTGGGTGCAACAAACTGCTCAAATCCGGTAAATCATGGCGCCGCAAAAAACGCACCGCGGCCCTTTCCGAGCTGGCATGGTGTAAGAGTCCCGAAGCCCTGGAACTTCTGCAAAGCCGGGCCCAGCAGAGTAATCTTGAAGAGCGCCATGAAGCTTTGCAGGCTCTTGGCCAAATGCGCAGCCCCGAAGCTCTGCAAATAATCCGCGATCTTCTTAACAAATCCCATAAAAAAGAGAACCTCAAGCTACTCTTACAAAGTATCACCGGCCCCAAGTGGCCGGCAGAGTGCCAACCTGAATGCCAAGATACAGCCAACCAACTCGCTCAATGGGCGGACAATGTTGAGTTTTACCCAACCCTGCTCCAGGCGCTGGCAGCCCTCGCCTACGATGATGCCTGGAACGACATTTTAAGCCGCATTAAAAGCCCCGTTCTCAAACCTCACTACCGAGAGATCGCCCTCTTCATGAGTCGTTTTGCGGATCAAGCCAAAATTCGGCAGAGCCTGCTGACTTTAACAAATGATATTGACTGGTCTTTTTCCTATCGCCTGATTAATCTATTATCCCCAAAACTCAAAGGTTTAGACATCCCGCACTTGCTAAATCTACTGACCGATCGGGAAGAGGGACGGGCTTTGACTATCAAAGAACGTCTGACCAAAGGCCAGGATCTTGAGCGCATAACCGATGCCATGGCCGAATTCTTTGAACATCACCCAGAAATCGCCAACCTGACCATCGAAAAGTTGCTGACCGCCATCTCTATCGGCAGCCAACCCCCAAGTGAACTACTTTTTGCTGAAATAAGACAACAACCAAATGAATTAATCGATCTAATTCTTGGCAGTGGCCCGGGTAACGATCATGCTGATATTACCGACCGTGACTTCCCCCTGCTGATGGCCATGCATTTACTCTCTGAAATCGAGGTTGAAGGCAGCGATTGTTTTGCGATAATAGTACACCGAACCCGGCGCTACAGCGGTTTCTTCCGAGAGTCTATAACTGCCGCCCTAAACCTTCTGCTTGACCAGGAAAATGAACTCAGCCATGTGCAAAATCTACCTATCTTAAATCAGATTATTGACTTTATTCGAGGGCGAATTCACTATGAAGATTTGCGCCAGAAAATCCTTCTAAGAATCAACCAGATAGTCCGCAAAAGCAAAGAACTTAAGGTCTACAACGAAGCCTCTCAAACCAGAGAGCTCAAGATTTTCAAAGTGAAGAAACTCTGATGGCTAAATCAATCTCAATCTTCTTTAACAATGTCAATCTGCAGGTCTACAGCCAGGATGAAGATAGCGGTCATATTGAGTCAGTCCACCTTGGCGACATTTCAACCACAGTCGAAATTAACACCCCTAAAGGTTCCGAAAAAATCCACCTGATCCCGGCCATGATCTGCTATGGCGATCGCATCTATTGCGGCCAGGAGGTTTTCAGCCATAAAAAATTCAACTCTACTGCGACCTTCAAGTACATGAAGCAGTATATGGGCAAAAAACAGTACCTGCCCAGGATTATCAACGACCAGGAGATCAGTACCTTCCAGGCCGCTACTGATCTCCTGGTCAACATCATCGACCGCATCCATGCGCTCTACGGCAAAGATCAGATAGCAATGATCGTTTTCATTGTCCAGCCCCTTAACTTTTCCGTCTTCGCGGCAACCATCGAAGAGTTCTGTCTGCGCATTGGCCTGATTAACTATAAGATTGTTGATGAAACCGTGTGCGCCCTTTTAGCTTACGATCTTGCTACCCAGATAAACCAACACCTGGTCTATCTCCATTTCGGCTACACAACCATCGACCTCTATCTGGTCAAGATTGTCGAGAGCACTCGTGAACCCCGGCTCCAGAGCGTAATCATCTGCAGTATGCATAAAAACTATGGTGGAGCCGACATCGACCGAGTGATCCAGGTCCATTTCGCCGAAAAAGTCAAATTCAATATGAAAAAGGCCCGTGAAATCAGAGGTAAACTTAACCTGAACCCCCAGTTTCATGAGACCATTGACGGAGTTGATCTCCATCTTTCACGCGAAGATCTCCATAAAATGCTTGACCAGAAAGGTTATGGCGATGAGCTGAAAGTTCTTTTACGCGATCTCTTTGACCTGGCGTCCGGTTTTGGGGTCACAAATGACAATGTAGGTTATGTTTTAGGCAGTGGTTTAAGCTTGCCGACCCACTACTACCATGACATATTGAAAAAATTTTTCGGCCCCAAGCTTCTGAGCAACCACGCCCATGAAGCGATCCCGATAGGGGCCTTGCGCTACCTTAAAAAAGGCGGAATTCAGGCTACTGTTAAAGCGAACTATGCGCTTCGCAGCCGCACCGCCAAAGGCGATGGCTACCGCTACGACATCATCGTTCCCAAAGGCACCACCTTCCCAACCCAGAACGGTATCACCAGTATCGTTGCTAACGGTTTTTTTGCCGGCCAGCTTGAGGTGGAACTCGATATTTTCCGGATGGATCGCCCCGAATCGAGCAATGACCGGGAAATTGTCATTGATGCTGCGGGACACATGCAACTCGAAGAGAACTTAGGCGATACACAACAATCTTTTATTAATGAGGCACGCCCGGAGATCATCCCGCTCGACCCCCCGGCCTTGGACAATGAACAACGCTTAGAAATTACGTTTGACATCAGCTTGAACTGTGACTTACTGATTACGGTCAAAGACCTGCGCCGCAATCAGACTATCTGGAAAAGAAAAAAATCGGTGCGCCTGCAGTGACTGAAAAGCCCAATAAAACTACCCCTCCCTCTGCAGCGCCCCTAAAAGAGGAGCTGCAGGTTCATATCCGCATTACAGAAAACGGTGAAATATGTGCCTGGGGCCTGGACCAAAAAGGCGAAGAGAAAATTTACGGATTGACCGGCAACCTCGATTTAATTAATAGATATAAGGCTATGTCATTTAACTTGTGCGGTTAAATTTGAAGTTTTATTAGACTCTTGCCTGTGAAGTTTCACTCAAAACGATCAAAACCTTACTTTCAACTACAGATAGCAGTAGAGTACACAGAGGCTCCAGCAAGAAAGCTTTCGCTGTAAACCCTGTGGTAATTTTCTAACTTAAAACTTTAGCCTTTTTGGTTCCGGATACACCGGATTAGGAGTCGATAATGACCTTTCTTGATCGCTTCAACACCACCATTCGCAGCAACCACTCCCTGATCAACGTGGTAACTTACGAAGAGGACCGCTTTCTGACGATGATGGCTGAATCCCCGCTTTTCAAAGACAAAAACATTATTATCTGGGATCTCGGGGATGGCTTTAAATCGATCAAGGGAGAGATGAGCGGCATCAAAAACAAGGATCGTCCCGACCCCATCAACTGCCTGCAGGAGATTAGTAAATTCAGCGGCAACACCATCTTTATTTTGCGTGATTTCCATCTCCATTTTCGTGAAAGTATTATTCTACGCTCCTTAAGAAACCTTAACCATGACTTGCAGTTTACCAAAAAAACCATCATCTTGACCACGCCCAGCGCGACCTTGCCGATAGAGTTACGGGAAGATGTCTGCCAGATCGAGTTGGAACTCCCTGGCTACTATGAAATTGAAAAAAAGCTCGACAGTGTCGTTGCCAGCGCCGCCCAAGGTAAACCCCCAACCCCCCAACTCAAAGAGAAGATTGTTGAATCAACCCTCGGGCTCTCAATGGTCAACATTAAGAACCTTTTTTCCAAAATAATCATCACTAACGGAGCCGTTGACGAACGCGCCATAGAAATCATCCTGCAGGAAAAACGCGGCATTATTAAAAAAGGAGAAATTTTAGAATTTTTCCCGGTTCAAGAGAGCCTTAACGATATCGGCGGCCTCGATAATCTCAAAGGCTGGCTCCGCAAGCGCAGTCAGGTTTTCACCCACAAAGCCAAAGACTACGGCCTGCCATCACCTAAAGGTATTCTTATTATCGGAATCCAGGGAACCGGCAAGAGCCTCACCGCTAAAGCGACCGCCGGACTCTGGAAATTACCGTTATTACGGATGGATCTGGGCAAGGTTTTTGGAAGTTTACTGGGTGAATCTGAACAGAACCTGCGGCAGGCAATTCACTTGGCCGAAACTATCTCACCCTGCATCTTGTGGATCGATGAACTCGAAAAAGCTTTCGCCGGAAGCTCCGGTTCGGCCGGCGACGGCGGCACTTCGGCTCGGATCTTAGGAACCTTTCTCACCTGGATGCAGGAAAAGACTAAACCGGTTTTCATCATAGCTACCGGCAATGATGTCGCCCAGCTTCCCCCTGAACTGATGCGCAAGGGCCGTTTTGATGAGATTTTTTTTGTTGACCTGCCTTCAACCTCTGAACGACAAGCAATCTTTAAGGTTTTGCTGGAAAAGGTACGCCCCGTCATCCGGCAGTTCAATCTTGAGAAACTGGCAGATGCCACAACAGACTACAGTGGGGCTGAGATCGAACAGATTATTTACGATGCTATGTTTAACGCTTTTGACGATAACCAACGCGAATTCACGGAAGCTGACATTCTCTTAAGCGTTAACGAAATTATCCCGATATCACGCTTGATGAGCGAAAAAATCGATGGACTTAAGGCCTGGGCAGCCCAACGCACCCGTAAAGCTAACAGTGAATCATAATTACTTATTAAAACTGCTCAAGGGAGAACAACCATGTCCCACTTCACCAAGATAAAAAGTAAAATCGCTGATAAGGTTTTTTTAAAAAAAGCGATCAGCGACATGGAGCTAGAGTACCAGGAAGGTAAATTGAAAGCCAAGGGTTGGCTCTGGAAAAAAGAGAAAGCCGATATTGTCATCCCGACTAAAAGCGGTTTCGATATCGGTTTTCGTTTCAATGGTGAAACCTTTGATGTAGTCGCCGACTGGGACTCAATCAAGGACGTCGACCAGACAACCTTCATGGATACCCTGAACCAACGCTATGCTTATAATGTTGTCAAAAACACTTTGGCACAACAGGGCTTTCTCCTCACCAACGAGGAAGCCGAAGCGGGAAATATAAATATGACATTAAGCCGGAATATTTAACAGGAGATCACCAAATCATGGAAAAAATAGATATTACGATCGGCAAAGATGGCGCCGTAGATCTGCAACTAGCTGGTTTTGAGGGTGGAAAGTGCCTTGAGGTTACCAAAATCCTGGAAACCCTGCTCGGCAATGAGATCGTTGAACGAAAGATGACCAGCGAATACTACACAACCAAGAATGTTCAGTTGGAAGAAAAACTACCCGGCTCCTGAAAAAAAGAGTTGTTTTGAGTAACCCCTAAAAAAGAACATTACTCTTTTTTGAATACACATCTTTTAGCGCTCATAAAAAACAAAAAATCAAAAAAAACTTGACAACCTAAAATGTTTAGCTATAATATATAATGTAATATTTTCCAGCTGATACACTATTTGCCAGCCTAAAAGAGACAGGATCACCCAAGCACTAAATTCACATGCCTCCGGAGTGGACAATGACCCCCAGCCAAGCCCGAATTAACAGTTGCAACTACGGCTATCAAGACGACAAATCAACCGACATTTTTGAAATGATCCAGAGTATTCCGACCTTGACCAAGATTGGGGCAATCTGCTTAGTTCTAGGCAAATGCTTCGGCATCATGGCAATCCCAGCGGCCTTCATCCCCGCTCTTAATATTTTAGTCGTACCTTTAATCTTAGTTTGGGGATCTTTTGTTTTCATCGCTATTGCCCTCTGCTCAGTGGATCACTTCAAAAAGAAAAAACTTGAAACTCAAAATGAGAAAAAAGATATTATAGCATCAATGATTGAAGAGACTCCTGAATTACGAGATCAGATTGTCGATGAATTTGAGCAAGTTGGTATGGGGTCTGCTGTCATCGTACCTTTGGCTGTCGGTCAACGTTAAGCCTAAAATTTCAAGACCAGCCGACTTCAAAAAGCACCCCAAATTTATCTGGGGTGCTTTTTTTTTTGAAAATAACCTACTTATATAAAAAACATACTATAACCTCAGGAGGCAAACATAACAAAAATCCGCTTACCCTGCTTAATCAAAAGACCCACATAAAGGGTGAAAACAACCATCAAAGACCAACTCCACACAAAGAAAACCAATTTTTTTTATGGGTTTCCTCTTGTTTTTGGTTGACCAAACAAGTCAATTAATGTAGCTTAATGAGGCATTTGACACCAAACGCGATCTCATATCAAAAAACCGCACAACTTACGACCAGTATCGCAGGAAAGATCACTGGCAAACTATTAAACAGAGGATTTTTAGATGGCTGGATTACAATGGCAAAAACTGAAGCTTATGGCCGGGCTGCTATTGGGGTGTTGCTTGCTGACAACATCCGGATTTGCCCTGGAGTTGGGTGGCGCCGATATCTCAATCAGGAGTACCACCGAATATCGACTGCAATGGTCTGACAGTCCGGCGAATTACATGATTGTCGACGAGGATCAGGACCAGGATATTTTTGAAACCCTGGCGATTGATGTTAACTGGCAAGACTTAGGCCTGATCTTCTCTTCGATGGCCACCTACGTTAAAGATCTGGACGGCACCCGCCAAGGCTCAATCTTCCAGGACTACACTGATAGCCGTGGTAGCCATCGGCAGGATTTTCAATGCTATTACGCTTATCTGGAAAAAACCGGCCTCTTTAGCAACGATCTCACGGTCAGAGCTGGCCGCCAATATGCCTACGGCGCCGAGACCGTACAGTTTGACGGGGTCTGGGCCCATTACGACCGCCCCCAATGGCTGGGACTGGAAGTTGAAGCTTTTGGCGGCCTCGCGGTTCAGCACTACAGTGACCTTGGACCGGATGGCATTGGCGGAGCAAATGTTAGGATTCGCCCGCTGCCGGGCCTCTCTCTTGATTTAAATACTGTGATTTTTGAAGAGACCTCATGGGAGTCCTCAATCTACTGGCAGCCTTCTGAACTCTGGAAATTTCGCAGCCGCATCGCCTTCATTAATGATCATACTCGTTTTTTCGACAGCGGCCTTGAAACCACTATCGCGGCAACCGGCACTGTCCTCGATTTCTCCTTCTATCGGCGTTTCGCCATCTCTTCAGAGGCCGACTTCCTTTTCGACTTCAGTTATACCCTCGATGAAGCTTTAAACTCGGAGATGAATCGCCTCTATCTGATGCAAGAACAGGGTTATCTCGAATTTGATGTCCGCATCAGCCAACCGATCTCTATTGTCAAAGGACTTACCCTCTTCGGTCGCTACACCAATCGCAGTCTCGCTCATGGCGAGGATGAAAACCTCTACAACACCGATTTTGAAAGGGTAACCACCGGTTTTGACCTTGATCAGTGCTTTGGTTGGCAGGGTTTTCGCTGTAGTGCCGGATTCAGCCAATGGTGGGAGGATCGAGATCAGTTTTACGAAGGGGAGTCAACCTCCTGGTTTGTCGATCTCGAACAGGAGTTATTCCACAGGCTTGAACTTGAAGCTGGCTACTACCATAAAACCGAGAATGTCAACAGCCTCCTCGAAGATGAGGCCTCAACCAGCTACCGGGCGGCGATCGCCTATCGACTTTGCGACCACTCGCGCGTCGAGATCTCTTATGAATACGCGCAAGATGATTTCTACGAAGATGAGCTGGGAGTTGACTACATTAACTCTCTAACTATCTCACTTGATCTTAATTTCTAAAGTAACAAGGTCTCTCAAAATCATTAACAATTATATTATACAGGCAATTTCTATGAGTATGCATAAGAGAAAATTATTCTGGGTTGGGCTTATGGCAATCGCCCTTGGTGCCCTGGTTCTGGGAGCCTGCAAATCTTCGGTAGGCCTCAAATTCAGCCACCGCTCCCACATTGTCGAACAGGAAGCCACCTGTGACCAATGCCACAAAAAAGATGCCAACGGCAATCTGGCTGCCGCCACTATGGCTGACTGCCAGGAGTGCCACGAGATCAATGTCAACGAGCCCTCTAAGGAGTGTCTTCTCTGCCATACACCGGAAAGTGCGGCCAAGGATTACGAGATCGAGAGAGCTGGAAAACCGGCAAATTACACTGACCTGATTTTCAGTCATAAGACTCATACAGACCTTGCCTGCGACTCCTGCCACACCTCCATGGGCCAGAATTACAACCTTAAAAACGGTCCCTTTATGGTCGTTTGCCTCAACTGCCATAAGAATCAGGGCGCTCCCATGGAGTGCGAAGCCTGCCACACTGTCTTAAGAGCTGATCAAGCTCCGGCAAGCCATCATCAAGACTGGGAAGCCAAACATGGCTTTGCCAGCCGTTTATCGGACTCCTGCTCCTACTGCCACC
Organism: uncultured Thermodesulfobacteriota bacterium; assembly: GCA_964457755.1. Lineage (GTDB taxonomy): Bacteria > Desulfobacterota > Anaeroferrophillalia > Anaeroferrophillales > Tharpellaceae > Tharpella. Next base: position 153,268 of record CAYWGC010000001.1, read on the forward strand.
CGAACCGTCAGGCTTTTTGCGAAAAGTGCCACCAGACCGAAAAACCAAAAGATCACAAGTTTGGCTGGAAAACCACCGGCCACGGGGTTGAAGCGACCCATGATCGCCGCACCTGCGCCACCTGTCACTCGGCCGGCTACTGTGTCGATTGCCACAAACACCAGAAACCGGTCTCCCACTTTCGCGGCGACTGGATGGCCTATCAACGTGACAACGGTCACGGCGAGGCGGCCCGACGTAATTTCCGCAGCTGCAACGTCTGTCATGAGACGGGTGAGTGTATGCAGTGTCATAAAGGTATAATTTTAAGGAAATAATATTTTCGCTGCAATGAGTTTTGTTTTTTATAAATTAAAATATTCTTTTTACCCTCACAATATTTTTCAACCCTTGGAGGTAGCTCGATGAAAAAAATTTACCCCATTATCCTGGGAGCCTTCTTACTGGTCCTCACCCCTCTGCTGGTCGGTGCAACGCACCCCCCGGTAACCCTTTACGACGGTCACGGTAATCGCATCATTGATCAACTTGATGACAGCGAAATCGTTACTGCGGCCGGCGGCTCAACTTACAAAGCCGGGCCGCCCTACAGCCCCAAACAGACCTGCGGCAAATGTCATGACTACCACGAAGTCACCAAAGCCTACCATTTTCGTGAAGGCGCCGGTGAAGACGGCCAAGGTATCAGTGATACCTGGAGCAGTGAGAATCAGGACAACCCGCTCTACAAATACCTGGCCAATGCTTATGGACATCTTTTGAGCCCGGGTCAATTTGGAGCGTGGTGACCGCCGTCTTACCGCCAGGTGGCGGTAAAAAAAGAGCGCGGCCACTTCCTTGATCCTTTTACCTCTGAAGATAAACCTTACTTTTTTGACATGGGAACCGCAGATCACATTGCCACTTGTGAATCTTGCCATCCCGGTGGTGGTCCGGTTGAAGGTATCGTCAATATGGATGGGACGATGACCCAGTTTGACGACCCCAGTCTGGCACCCGAACACTCTTACGATCGTGACTTTTACGGTTACAGTTCCAACGATCTCACCATGGCTATTTATGGTTCTGATTCGATTTCGGAAACCATGGCCAATATCGGCGACCCCAAACCCCACGACTGGTCCAAATCCGGCGTCGTTGAAGCCGACTGCCTGCTCTGCCACATCGATCCAGAAAGTGCTTACAGCTACCGAGCTGCTGATGGTCTTAAAGTGCAGTCCTTCCGCCCCCGGATGATGATTTTCGCGGAACGCGACGAAAATTTCAAGGCCCAGAAAATTTCTTTTGGGATGCCAACCAAAGTTGGCCTCGAAAACAGTTCGGCCCTCTACTACAGTGACAGCCTGCAACGCATGGGTCGACCGACACCAATGATGGCTTTAGGTCAACTACCAAAAGAGATTGTCGGCGAGATGATGCAGATGTGGGTTGACGGTCTTGCCGGAATTGAAGCCCAGGGCATCAACCTGCCTTTCGCCCTTTACGGCCAGAATATCAGTAAAATCTGGGAAACCAACGGCATGCTCAAGGCAGCCTACTGCGCCAACCCCAACGGCGTCATGGATGAAATGGGCCGCCTCCAGGGAGCTCAAGCTGCAATTGGCTCACTCTTTCAGGGATTTCTCCAATTCATGATTGGCAAAGGTTTATTACCGCCGGATGCCGACATGAATATACTAATGGGCCTTTTCTTTAATGATTTCATCTACGCCTATCAGCTGCAATTTCCCAACGATATGCTTTTGCCGATTCCTTACGCTCTTAGAGCTTACGAACCCGGCAAATTCTACACTAACTGGGACAGTTTTCACGCCTCAACCCGTGACTATATCCGCTCCGGCCTGATCGAAGGCGAGGGCATTCCCTATGTCGGCAAAAACGGTACGGAATTGAGTGCCACCATGTACGGCATGGGCAAGATTATGCAGGGCGACTATACTTATGTCAACCAGGCAACCGGTCAACTTGATCTCTCTCTGGTCATTCAGGACCTCCAGGAAGGTAAAATTCCGGAAGGTGAGATCAATCCGGTACTCCATGATTATCTGCCGAGTTTCTTCAACTATATGCCCTCCGGCGAACTCATGGGCCTCGACTTTAACCAGGACGGGGCTCCAGTTACCTATCTGCGGATAGATCGCGATGGTGATGACTGGACACCAAAAGTCTTTTACAATCTCGCTGATATCGGGGCTGACGGGGTTCTCCCCATGGCCGAGATGTTTGGTGGCAGCAAAGACCGAGAAAGTTATAAATGGGTAAAAGTTTGTGGTCAGTGTCATGTCATGACCAAGGATCACGGCAACAGCGAATGGACCAAAGCCCGTCTCTACAATATGGGTTTCCCGGCCGATTATGTCAAAAACGGTCACTACGTCAATTTTACCGATGATCAGGAAGATCGCGGCTACGATGTTCATATGTCGGGTAAATGGATGGGTTGCGGCAGCTGTCATCTGCGCGATAACGGATCTTTGAACGACAAGCATAATTTTCTAAAAGGGGTCGATACGGCCCACATGGTGCGTAACGATCTTGATGCCAACCCCAGGGTCAAAAGCTGTGAAGGTTGTCACCTTGCAGGCGAAGGGCACGGCAGCAACCCAGCCCTCAAACATGAAGAAGTTTTCGGCGAAAGCACCGGTCGCCATCTCTCTGAAGTCTCCTGCCAGGCCTGTCATGTACCCTTCAGGAAAACCTGGCGCTTTAGAGCTTTTGATGACACTTTAGGCTACTACGCCAACTTTGATAACCTCATGGGTTACAACATTCTGCCCGGCGGCGATGGCGCAATCATGGCCTTTCCCTCACCAGCTTATGCAATCTCACCGGTCTACTCCTGTTCCCCGGGCTATGGCATTCCTCACTTCAATATGCTTGCCAACCACATTGAAGCCGATGGCCAGGGCATTGAATCTATGGATGTCCAGTCGCAGATGGTTGACTACTTCTTTATGGACGGTGAGTCCGATCCCGGCCAGATGGTCAACGGCATGCCGACCAACTTTAAATTTGACTTCTGGAAATATTTTCTTCAGGCCGGTTACGAAGGCATGAAGGCGATGGGTGTCCCCCTCGAGTATACCGATCTCACCGATAACGAAGTTTTTCCGCCGCTCTACTATGCAAACGGCATCAACGGTTATCCGCAGGTGGTTACTGGCAATCCGATCACGGTTATGACCTGGGTCGACACCAACCCCCAACCGGATGCTGACATGAGTGAGATGGCTTATAGCGGTGCCCGTATTCTCTATCTCAAAGAGATGAATGCGATCATTAGAGATTACAAACGCCCAACTAAACTGGGCATGGTTAACCCTATGGATCTGGCGATGATTCCGGCTAATGACCCGACCTGGGCTGAAAATCCCTATGTCGGACGCGTAATCCTTAAAGAGAGTGGTTACGTTATCTTTGACCATACCGGCGACATGTTCCCCGATATCTGGTGGGACGAAGATGTCAGAGCGGTCCAGGAGTCCCTCAAAAAAGTCCTTATCGCTGAAGGCGGCACCGACCCCAACCCGGTAATGTTTCTTGCAGCTCACTACTTCTCCGACAGCCATGGGGTGCAACCTAAAGAGTACTCTTTAGGGGCCAAGTCCTGTAATGACTGTCATGGTGACGTAACCAAGGATGCCGGGGCCCTGCGGGTTACCGACCGCATCATCTCTTATCTGCCTTGGGCTCCACCCTGGTTTAGAGATGAAAACCGGGCTATGCGTTACGACCCTGAACAGGGTATGATCCCAGCCAACCCCGACGGTCTCTTCATTGTTGATGGCGAAATCGACTACGTCCAAGCAATCGAAGCCAACGGCATGCGTTTTCTTGGCGCCAGAGAGAAAGATATTCTCAAACTCAGTCACCATCATGCAGAAGCCCTCTTCACTTTAGCTTCCGAAGGAACGGTTACCGGTGACTCAATCTTCGGCGTTGACCCGACCCTGCTGTCTCCTGAAGAAAGAGCCACGGAATATGCTAAACAGGTCGTCAACGGCCCCTGGATGGATAAAACCCATTTCTACATCCCGCAAGAGCTTAAACCACAACTTGCCGGTTTAGGTTTTGTTGTCGGCGGTAAAGAGGATGTCTACTTAAGTGGCCGCGGCTTTGCTCAAGCCTACACGCTGCGCTATGAACTTATGGCTCCGCATGAAGTAGATAACGCAGCCGTCAGGACACATGCTTTACCGGCTGCCATTATCCGCCTGCCCTTTACCGGTAGCACGCCAGAAATCTGGACTATGGGTGAACACGACACCTTCTTTAAACTTGACACCAACGCCGTTATTGTCGGCCACCAGAGCGCCTACGTTCTCGTCAAGGTCAATAACCCTGGCGAGTATGTCGCGGTCGAACAGGGAGCCGGCGGTGGCAACGCTCTGCTTTATGACCTCTGGGGGGCTTTCTTCAAGTAGCCCCTGATTACCAAACAACCTCATAAAAAAGAGCTCTTTCCTTTACCGGAGAGAGCCCTTTTTTTTGTCAAAATAAAGCATTTTCTAAGTTTTATTTTTCGCTCCAACCGATTTCCAACTGCCAAAACCCACAGATTCCACCGGCAGTACCGGACCGCCACCCCAAAGCCGCGGGCGAAGCCAGCCCTGGGTATCAATTGAATCATCAAAACCAGGTACCATCGCATTGCGATCAATCGACAGAACCCGGATGCCATGTGCTTCCAAATCACCGACTCGTATGTTCGAGTCAAATTGGCGCAGTCCGCCAAATTCGATAAAACGACCACTCCACCCGGATAACGTCAAGCCGACCCCGGCTGTAGCTCCGATAATACCATCATTGGTACCACCGTGACCAGATAAATGAACCCTGTCAGCTGCTTTTAAAGCCTCTTTTTGGGTTACAATTCGGGTACAAGCTGTACGCCCAAAAGCGATCAGATCATTAACCGCATCACTGTCGACCGAAGCCACACACAAACCCGGATCGCTACCCACCATAAAATGCTCTTGAATATGCTCGGCGCCTCGTTCAATAATTTCATCTATTCCAGAGGGCTCGACATTATCCAGGATTAAGCAGGCCGCACTGTTATGAGAGGTATAGGGAATCCCCTCCAGGACGGGAAGCTGTTGCCGGACCACTCCGTATAAACGAACGCCTTCGGAAAGTTTCTTTTCAAACCAGCGGGCCATTTTACCAGTACCACGATCAGCACCAACAATATCCGTATCATCGAACCCAACATAAACTCTCAACTTGACCTCCATTTTCTGAACTTCAGCCGGAAGACTGAAAATTCTGTCTGCTATTATTTTTACTCTCTTGAAAATTACAATTTTCACCTAATGCAATAACCAGACAAAAAGGCAATTTTTCAAGAGCCTTATGGTTACAGGGTTATTCAACACCTAAAATAAAACGGTCATGGCCGGCCTTGTTCGTCGATCACACCATGGGATATCAATTTACGTATAACTGCCGGAACTGCGGCGCCGCTGGCCATACCGAAAAAAATACTTCCGGCGGACTTGATCAGAGCATGCTGGAGCATGATCGTTGTATCCATGCCCACCATAAAATCTATCAAAAGTGAAGTTAGTAAACGGCTGGCCGCAGCCAGCCCTGCGGCCAGCATACATAAAACAACCGATTGAAAAAGACCGGGAATAACTCCAGCCAGAAGATCAATGATAAGTCCCGGTAGAATAAATTTAACAATTAACAGGGGGCCGCCTTTGCCAAGCCCCAAAAGCATGGTTAAAATACCCGCCAGCAATCCCGAAAAAGAGGCTGCCAGCCGATGTTTGACACAGCCGCGGGCGATAAGCAGAAAAAACATCGTAAAAAACATGCTATGCCCAGGAATTTTCAAATGCAGTCTTAGAGCCATCTTGGCGGAAACAATAAAAACCGCACAAAATCCAAGAAACAGAGAATCTTTAAGAGATAGTTTCATAAATATCAATCTCCAGACCAAACCGTTCTTTTCGTGGAGATGCCAAAATCCCGGGCGCTTGCGGCAAGGGCAATATCACCAGCCAGTGAAAGAGTTTTGATCAGAGTCGGAACTGCCAAACAACTAAACCAATCCGGCCAGAAGCACGGATTTTTCAAATCCACAACCATAATCCGAGCTCCACGTAAAATCTGAGTTTCACGAATCTCCTCTATTTCAGTCAGTAACATTGGCAAAAATCGCAGACAGACGGCTACAACAAAGGCGATGCGGTAGGGCAGGAAATGGGATAGCGTGCGCATGATTCGAGGCTGGGAATTGGACGAAATGAAAATCATTCCCGGCCAGAAGGCGAGAAACAATTGCCAGGCCGTCTGTAATCCCGGGATTATCCCTTCCGGCAGACCAAAACGGAACCCATATAGTAAAACTACAAGCACCGCCTGCCAGAAAAAAAAGACCACACTTTTGCGCATAAAACGCAACGGTTTAGGGCCTGAAACAATTATCAATCCAAAATTCATGGCTGTCAACCCCGCCAACAGAACTGGAGACCGGGCGGCAAAGGCTGCCATTGAAAGAGAAAGAGAGAGGATGAGCATCAGGCCGGTACCGAGAGATCTCTTTTGCACAGATGGTGGAGTTGCAATAAGGGTTTTTGCAGAGATCGGGCCGGGCTTTTTTTGACTATGGTTTAATTTCATTTCAGAAAGATCAATTACCCGGTCAGCCCAATTGGCAACGCTGTCAGTGTCATGAGAAGTCCAGATAATGGTGATCTCATTGGCATCTGCAATCTCTGTGACGAGCTCCATTATTTTGCGGGTTCGTTGGCGGTCGAGGCCGGCAAAAGGATCATCAAGTAACAAAATTTCCGGTTTGCCGGCCAAAACCGCAGCAAGCCCGACAAGATGTTTCTGTCCGTAACTGAGCAAATGTGGCGAAGCTGTGGCAAGGTGGTCCAGTTCCAGCCGTTCCAGGAGAGTGTTTACATGCTCAGATATCTGCATCTCGCTGAGGCCATTGCGGCGGGCGGAGAATGCGACTTCGGCAAAAACTGTGGTTTCAAAAATCTGCTTTTGCGGATCTTGAAAAAGTAACGAGACCCGGCCGCGCAGATCTGACATCCGGGGAGTACGCCCAAAGATCTCGATGCTTCCGGTAAAAGGTTGAACCAACCCGACCAAGCTTCTCAATAATGTCGTTTTACCGGAGCCATTGGGTCCGCAAACAGCGATTTTTTCGCCGCGAACAAGATCAAAAGAGAGGGCGGGTATAACCTGCCCATGATGACCATTTTCAAAACGGAAACCTTTAACCCTGATTATACACTCAGCATCTGCCCGGGGTTGGTGAAGGATGTTGTCCTTCTGCGACTGTTTGTCGCGAAAAGAAGAGCTCTCTACGACTTTATTAATCTCTGAACCGGACGAATTGGAAAGATTTTCAGAAACCCTGGCGCGATCGTAAAGGGCTCCTTTCTCATCCAGATACCAGCTTTGATCGACAATTTCTTGGAGAAGTTCTGACCGATGATCACAAACTAATACAGTCCGGCCTGATTTTTTCAGATCTCGAATCAGCGCAAGTGTCTTCTCTCGTCCTTCATGATCAAGCTGAGTCATGGGCTCATCGAACATTACAAAAAAAGGGTCCATTACCATAATTCCAGCCATGCAGGCCCGGTACTGCTGCCCCATGGAGAGACTGTCCACCGGCTGGCTAAAAGGCAGTTTAAGCCCGACTTGTTCCAGGGCTTGTTCCACTTTCAGGGGCATTTGCAATGGGTCAACCTGATTATTTTCCAAGCCAAAGGCCACATCTGACCCGAGAGTGGCATTAAGTAACTGGGTTCTGGGATTCTGCATAATCAAACCGGCAAAACCCTGATCGTGGCCGGCATAATTCGAACTTACCCGCCGGATTTCACCGGTTTGTCGACTTCCCGTCGGCAGAAGTCCCCTGAGAGCCAGCATTAAGGTCGTTTTGCCGGAACCGGTTGGACCATGCAAAAAGTAACAATGCCCGGCTTTAATCTGCAAAGAGATGTCACGCAAAACCCAGTCTGAGCTACCCGGATAAGCGTAGGAAAATCGATCCAGAGAAATGATGGTCGATGATTGTTTAGAAACGATATTCGACCCCACCATAAATCGTGCGGCCGGGCTGAGGTAAGCCGTAACTCTCTTCGTAATCTTCGTCAAAAAGATTGTCAGCACCAGCGTAAATTTCAAATCCGGAATTTAAGATGGGTTGGCTGAATTTGAGATTAACTACTGTAAAATTATCCAACTTCTTCTTTTCCAGAGGATCTTTATTATCAGCATCATAGTAATATTGGTCGGCAATATATTGCATAGAGGCATAAGCAGTCAGACCGAAACTGAAACGGTAACGTCCTTCAGCGTTCACCGTCCATTCGGGACGATACTGCATCTCATCGCGACCAGAGTCGTCCGACTTATCTTCAGTATCAAGCCAGGTAACAGCCAGGCGGAGCATCATTTGCTCAAGGGGACGCATAGTCAGATCGGTTTCGATCCCGGCAAATTCCAAATCCTGATAATTACGGTTCTCATCACTGTCATCCTTCTCAATGAAGTCTTCAGCATCTATTATAAATCCGGTTACGGCAAAAGTCGTTCCTGCGGGTAGTTGTTGTTCGATTCCGACTTCGTAGTGCAGAGTGACCTCAGTATCAAGCTCGGGATTGCCGGAATCGCCGTCATAAAGCTGCTTAATTGAAGCAAAACGAATTTTCCGGGCATGATTGAGACGCAGTTGAGTGGTCTTGGTAAGATCCAGAGAAGCCCCGATTAGATAAGAAAAATCATTGTCGTTACCACCGTCCCGTTCTTGAAAATGATGTCCGTAACCGGCTACAACTTCAACTCGATCAGCGATTTTCTGCTCATATTCCAAAGCTATCGAATAGACCTGGATATCATGATCGCTAGAAAAATTTTCCGCCTTATTAGACTTATTGATACTGTAGCCGTCAGCATCCCAATTGTCATTAGTGGCATTCAAACCCAGGGTCACGACAGAGTTTTCGTTTATCTCGTAATTTATCTGGGTGCTTACACCGAATATTTCTGTATCTGAATCCTGTTTATAAGCCCCATTTTTTTTTCGGGTCACATAGCTGTCGTCATCATAACGACTCTCTTTCACGTCTGACTGGCTGTAAAACCCCCAACCGCGAAAGCTTAATGGGCCGTCGGTTTTATGGTTAAAGGACAATTGTAACGAGTTGGTTGAGAAATCGTCAATGCGTTCATATTTAACTTTTTTGGTAAAGGGATCACTCTTATCGTAGTTGGTTACCGGGGGTTTTCCGTTTTCTCCAGTCTGAAAACCCAGTACCAGACCGAGTCGGGTTTGATCACTCAACTGATAGCCGAGATTACCGAAAAGGCTGCTCCGTTCTCGATCACTGTTTTCACGCCAGTTACCGCTCTCCTCTTTGGTTTCCTGAAAATCATCGGAAAGCCTTAATTTATTGCGCTTAAAATGGTTGAGATTGGCATAAAAATCAAATTTTTCTTGCCCACCACTAAAACTAGCTTCACCAAGATAGCGACCACCCTCACCCACCTCTCCACTCATTGCGGCATGGGTTCCTTTCTGTCCACCCTTGGTGATGATATCGATAGCCCCACCATTGCCTCCGGGGCCATAAAGCACCGAACTACCACCGGCAGTTACCTTGATCTCAGCAATAATTGAAGCCGGAATACGGGTTGGGTCAAACTGTCCATCAAAGGTATCCCGGATCAAGATGCCATCAAGAAATAATTGAACATGACGGGTGCGAAAACCCCGGATATCGATTCTTGGGGTACCTTCTGCACCTTCTCTAACAACCAGTCCAGGAACCATCTGTAGTGCTTCATCAAGGGTCCGCGCACCCTGATCTTTTATCTCCTGAGATGTAATCCGGTAGACTGTACCGACATTCTCGACCCCGCTTTCCGGTGCGGCTGAGACCACAATCTCTCCCAAGCGAAAAGCTTTTGTCGACGAATCATTTTCGGCGCAGTAAGATAATCCCACCGTGACAACCACAATAAACAGAGCAAACACCCCACGAAACAGATATTTCATAGCTTACCTCATCAAGTTTCTTGTTTTACCAAATCAAGTTCTGCAATCAGCATTGAACAAACGGATAGTTTGCGGTAAATAGTGCCTAAAGAACTCCAAGTCAATAAAAATTACAAAAAGTTACATAAAATTACAAATAGACACACAACTGTTCATATCCTCCTCAATTACGAAAACTCAGCTATCGAAGTGACAGTGCCGGGTTAGGTCTCGGCTAATGTGGGCAAAAAAAAGCGGGCCGTCTCCTTTCTCGGAGACAGCCCGCTTTCATCTTAGTCTAACAATAGCGACAGTACAGAGGGTTTTCTATAAAGAACACCTTTAGAGAAAACCCTCTGAGCGATCCGCACCTGCAAGTTAAATAGTTATTTACTCTTTGAGTTTGATCCGTAACTGACCATCACTGATTTTAATATCCTCGACACCTGCCGCAAAAGCTTTCCAGAAACCTCTCTCCTGACCAAATTTTTCTACCAAATCGATATTTTTCAGGTTACCGAGCCAGGCATTCGGCACCGGCACTCCCCATAAACTGACACCTTTGAGGATGACCGTCGGCTTGCCGCCGCTATAGCTTAGCTCGAGACCGGTACTGGCCTTGATGGTTTTGCCTCCGAGCACCGGGAAATCCTTATCGACATGCAGAATCAGCCTGGCACTGGCAAGATTGTCGGAAAAATCGATAGACAACTTTTTCGCCAATTCGGTATTTTTAGCGAGCAGAGCATTGACTTCTCTCTCGGTAAAGGTAACCTCACGCCGAGCCCCAACCTCACTGTAAGGCTGCGGTTTGAAATCATCAGCACCATTTTTTGATTTTTCAGTCCGCCGCGAGACAGTTTGTCGCGATTTTGGCGGAGCCTCAAGATACCGGAATTTAGCCTGCAGAACCTGCTCTTCAGCCGGCTTTAAAGTAACCGGTTTAAATTCGCGGGGAAAGAGGAAAACCGTGACCAGCCATATGGCAAAGGCACCGCCAAGCGCCGTCGCTACGCTGATAATCGCAAAGAGTTTAAACCAGCTAAAGGACGATTTTTTATTATCTGCTGTTGGCAGATGGGAATCTTGAACCATTATTTTACCTCCTGATCTTTTTTGATAACCTCTACAGTAGATTATGTGATATCTTCTTTATCACATTAAAGTCAATGTTCTTAAAGCACCAGAGGGTAATGGTGAACTTTGCTTCGCCCTCATAAACGGGGTCACACCCCAAGAGTGCTTCCTCGCCAAGCTCACTGCGAAGCCCGGGGTGCTAGCGCACCTGTCACCAGCAATGACCCCAATCCCGACAGGTTGAAGCAACCCAAAGCCAAATATTTACATATGATGAACTCAAAAATAAAAACCTTAAAAAATATCGAAGTGGCAATCATTATTCCGGTTTTGAACGAGGAAGAGGCGATTGTTAAAGTTTTAGAAGATCTGCCGGAGCACCGCCGCCAGTTGGTTTTGGTTGTCGATAACGGCAGTCTCGACAAGAGCATGGAAGTCGCCAGAAAGGCTGGGGCCAAGGTTCTTTTTGAACCGCAAAAAGGCTATGGCCGAGCCTGCCTTAAGGGATTAAAATGGCTTAAAGCGAATGATATTAAACCACAAATTGTGGTTTTTCTGGATGGCGATTACAGTGATTTTCCAGCCGAGATCGAACTGCTTCTGGAGCCCCTGCTGAGTCGTAATTTCGATTTTGTTCTGGGCTCAAGAACCATAAAAAAGGAATCACGGCGAGCTTTAACGCCACAGGCCCGTTTCGGCAACCTTCTGGCAACCCGATTAATCGACCTCATCTGGGGGTTCTCTTATAGCGATCTGGGGCCCTTTCGCGCTCTCGACTACAGCCTCTTAAAAAACTTAAAGATGGATGACAAAACCTACGGTTGGACCGTGCAGATGCAGATCCGGGCTCTGCAATCCCAAGCCCGCATCCTCGAAATTCCAGTTTCATATCGCTACCGCATGGGCCAATCAAAAATCAGCGGCACCATAAAAGGTACTATTTTAGCCGGTTATAAAATCCTCTCAACTATCTGGTTTGAGAGAAAGAGACGTTTTTAACTTTCCCACAAATATCCGATATCGGTTTTTCCACTCTCGCAACAAACTAAATTGGAAAATCGTATTGGCTTTAACAGGGGCTTTTTGCTATCCTTATAAGATGAACTTTGATTTTTTCGCACTCTCAGTAGTTATCTACTACGGCCTCCTTTTTTTGCTGGCAATCTTCTGTCTGCATCGTTTTTTTCTGGTTCGCCTCTACTACAAAACCCGGCGCCATGATCCCGCGCTGCCGCTTATAAAGTCCCACGACTGGCCTCAGGTTACGGTACAGCTGCCACTCTTTAACGAAAAATATGTCGCCGAACGACTCCTGCGACAAACTGCAGCCTTAGATTATCCGAATGGCAAACTGGAGATTCAGGTTCTTGACGATTCAACCGATGAGACCACTGCATTAATCGCTGACATAGTCGCTGCACTACAAAAAAAAGGCCACCGGATTGTCCATCTGCACCGGAACGACCGGCGCGGGTTTAAGGCTGGAGCTCTGGCAGCCGGACTCTCCTGCTGCCGAGGCGAAATGGTGGCTGTTTTTGATGCTGATTTTCTGCCTTCAAGCGATTTTCTACGACGTACCGTGCCCTACTTTAAAGAGCCCGATATCGGCATGGTTCAAGCCCGCTGGGAGTTTATCAATCGTGACTACTCCTGGTTGACGCGGGTGCAGGCGATGCTTTTAGACGGTCATTTTGTCATCGAGCATGCGGCCCGTAACCGTTCCGGACGTTTTTTCAACTTTAACGGCACGGCCGGGATCTGGCGTAAAACCGCGATTGCCGATGCTGGCGGTTGGCGCGCCGACACCCTGACTGAAGATCTTGATTTAAGTTATCGGGCTCAGATGCGGGGCTGGCAGTTTCTTTATCTCAAAGACCTGACCGTTGACAGTGAGTTACCGGAAGATATGAATGCCTTTAAAACCCAGCAACATCGCTGGGCCAAGGGTTCGGCCGAAACCCTTTTAAGATTGGCCAAGCCGCTCGTAAAGAGCTCGCTGCCGCTCCCGATAAAGATCGAAGCCTTTTTCCATATGGCCGGAAATTTCGCCTACCTACTGCTCCTGGCCCTGGCTCTGGTTATGTATCCTTCGCTGATCGGGCGTTTCAACCTGCCCTGGCAGCACCTGTTAATTATTGACGTACCCCTGTTTTTGGCCACCAGCTGCGCGGTCTCACTCTTTTTTCTGGTTTCGCAATGGGAAAACGGCCACTATTGCCGCCGCACCCTGATCACCCTGCCGCTGGCTCTGGCGGTCGGTGTCGGCCTCGCGATAAATAACGGAAAAGCGGTGTTTGAAGCCCTCTTCAACTACCACACCCCTTTCATAAGAACCCCGAAATTAAACCTATTAGAGAGTCAAAAATTAAGTCCCGCATATCGCCAACCGCTCTATATCGTACCTGTCCTGGAGGTTTTTGTCGGCCTCTACTTTTGCCTGATTATGGCGGTCGCCATCAACCTTGACAAATTTGCACTTCTCCCTTTTCTGGCTCTCTTCGCCTGCGGCTTTTTTGGTAATGGCATCTTGAGCCTGATTCACAGTAAGCGCCGCATCTGGAGATGGCAGAAAGCATGACAAACAACGTCAAGAACCTGCTTGAAAACTGCACAGAGTGCAACCTCTGCGTCGAGGATTGTGACTTTTTAACGAACTACGGCAACCCTAAAGAGATAGATGCGCAATTAAGTAATTCCTTAAATCCGAAGATTCCCTACTCCTGTTCTCTCTGCTCCGCCTGTGAAAGCATTTGTCCAAACGACGTCCCCATTAGTGAGTATTTTTTAACCCGCCGCCAAGAGATCGTCGCAACCGGATCAGGCCCTCTACCTGCCCATCGGGGCCTCATCTTTTATGAACGGCTGGTCTCATCATCACTCTTTACCGCTTATTTTCTGCCAACCGGTGCCAAGAGGGTACTTTTCCCCGGCTGTGGGGCAATCGGCAAGGCCCCGCAAACAATCAGGAAACTCTATACTAAATTACAACAAGAATCACCGGAACCTCTGGGCCTGGTACTCGATTGCTGCCTTAAAATATCCCACGATCTCGGCCGCCAGAAGTTTTTCGAAAAAGAGTTCTCCATTTTAAAAGAGCGTCTTAAGAGCGCCGGGATCACTGAAGTAATCACCTTGTGTCCCAGCTGTACTGAGGTTTTTCGAAACTACTCCGATTTTCTCGTGACGCCCGTCTACCATCTGCTGACGACTAGCGCAGATAAAAAATTGCGGCCTGTGGCCTGCTACTCGGTGCACGACGCCTGCGTCATGCGCCGAGATCAAAAAACCCAAACCGCAGTCCGCCAGATCATAACCCAAAACGGAGCGACACTGGCTCCACTACCCCGGGAAGGCAAAGAGACAGTCTGCTGTGGTGAGGGCGGGGCCGCCTGGTGCATCGACAAGGATTTGCCGGACCGCTACCGTGAACGACGCTTACAGGGTTTAATTGAAACCATGATCGTCTACTGTTATGCCTGCCGGGATTTTCTAGATCCGGAAGATAAATTGGGAATGCTGCACATCCTCGAACTGGTCTGCGGACGCGAAAAACGCTACCCCAACTGGCGCACTTGGCTTAATCGTCGGGCTCTGAAAAAATATGTCAAAAAGCTGGTGTCAAGGCAACCTTAAAGAGTCATCAGATATGAAAATTTTTATCAAACAGCTTAATAATTAATCTGGTAGTGTTAAAATGTCCTATATTTCGACTCTGTTTTTACTTATATCAGCTTGTTTATTGCCTTTTCCGACTCAGGCCGCTGCAACCATGAAACTTTACTCAGCTGAGAAACTCAAAACTAAAATCGCTGAACCGGAACTGGTTGTCGTCGATTGCCGCAACGCTTATGCCTATCGCAAAGGCCATATAAAAGGTGCTATTCACCTTGATTCAGGCTGCAGTGGCCCCCTGGTACATAAACTTGGGAAAGTCCCTTGTACGCTTAAGAGCCCTGGGGAGCTCTTAAGCCTGCTCACGCAAAAGGGACTCTGTCCAGATCAAGATATCATTGTCTATGGCGATCACAACTCCTGGGGTGCCGAGGGCCGCCTCCTCTGGCTTTTGCAGAAACTGGGCTACAGTAAAATTGCCCTGCTTAATGGTGGTTATGATCACTGGCAGCAACTTTCGGAACCGACGGCTGCCCTCTTTGCCGACCACAAAGAGCCCTGCCAAGAACAGCTTATGCAGAACCTTACTGTCAGCACACTCGAAAAGGCTAAAATCGGTGCCGACGCTCTTTGGCAACTTTACCGACAGGGTAATCTCATCTTTCTTGATGTCCGCAGTCAGGCTGAATATGATGGCGAAATCCTCTATCGCGAAGAACGCGGCGGTCATCTACCGGACGCCCTGCACTTTGACTGGAAAGATTTCTGGAACGATGACTATACCCTCAAAACCAAAGCCGAGCTCCAGGCCCGGCTCACTCATGCAGGCCTGCCCCTACCGGAACAGACCGGAGAAAAGCTGATTGTCACCTACTGTACCGGCGGTATCCGCTCCGGTTACGCCTGGTTTGTCTTAGACTGGCTCGGCTATCCTCAAGTCGAAAATTACGACAACGGCTTCTGGGAATGGGCCGCATCTCCGAATCTACCACTCCAACACCAATAATCGCCCAACTCTCGCCTTGACTCAATTGCCCGGATAAACCTAAAACATCTTTCCAGGCAACCCCTGAAACCTCCTGCGAACACATATCACCTCAAACCCTATCCATCCCGCTGCAGACCCTTACTAAAATAACTTTTTAAGTAATAAATAGAGGGTTGACTGCAGTTCTGGATGTCGTGTATGGATATAGATTAAAATTATTCAATATACAGATGTAATAGCTCCAGACACCCGGAGTGTGCAAGGATGGCTCATGGATTACAGGATTGCGACAGAAAAGATAACTGAATTAATTCGGCCTCAATATTTTCCTTTAGGCGTCAAAATTGTAAAGAAAGGTGAGACCCTGCCAAACGGTTCTGTGAGACCGTCAAAATACGATCTGAAGATCTCTCTTTGTCAGTGGACAACCCTTGCAAGCAAATTTATAGATTAACAATAATCTCTAAATAGCCTCTCTCTAAATAGGCGCTATTCCATGATCTTGATCAATTTGCTCAAAAATAGCCGGCTGCGCACTAAAATATTTTTTATCGTATTGCCATTGGTCATCATTCCGATGATTCTGGTGGGCAGTATCATTGGCTATTTTTCAGTTCAGCAGGCTCGCAAAGGAATTACCCAGGCCTGCAAAAATGACCTTGCCCATATGGCCAGTTTCACCTGCCATCTTCTGGAGGCCCATTATCGCCAGTTCCAAGAATATCAACAGGAACGTCAAGAATGCTTCATCGCCGAATTGACCTCTTTGGCCCATCTGTCAGCCAACCTGGTAACCGCCGAATACCGCCTCTACAAAAACGGAAACATCTCTTTAGACCGCGCCCGTGAACGAGCACGCAAAGCGTTAAAGCAGATCAATATCGGTGAAAGCGGCTATGTCTATGCCATGACCAGCAATGGCCTGCTGCAGGTTCATGTTGCGTTGGAGAATAAAAATATCTACGAGCAACAAGATGGCAACGGCCGTTACTTTATCAGTGAAATGTGCCAGAAAGCGGTAGAAGAAAAAGCCGGCAAAGTTCATTATATCCGCTATCCTTGGCGCAACCCAGTCCTTGGCGATACAGTTTTCCGGGAGAAACTCGCGGCCTATCTTTATTTCCCGGAATGGGACTGGATTATCGCAGCAACCGGCTATATTGGAGAACACTATAAAGACGCGGCCTATGAAGAACAGGCAATGGCTGATCTTAAAGAACATATCAAACAAAAAAAAGTAGGCCAAACCGGCTATATTTTCTGCATGGACAGCGCCGGCACCTTCACCATCCACCCGGATAAGGAGGGGGAAAATTTAATCGACTTCCGTGATGCCGACGGCAACGCTTTTATCAAAGAAATGTGTGAAAAGAAGCGCGGCTGGATCAGATACCCCTGGCGCAACTCCGACAAGGCGGCGGCCAGGATGAAAATTGTCTGCTATGACTATTTCGAGCCTTGGGACTGGATCGTTGCCGTGGGTTCGTATGAAGATGAATTTTATCAACCAGCAGACCTGATTGCTCGACGCAGTGCCCAGGCTACCATTTTGATCACCATTCTGGCATGTATAATCTCGCTGTTACTGGCCGTCTATACCTCAAAAATACTGACCCAACCCATCCGGCACATGATCCAGGTAATCCGGAAAGTCAAAGCCGGTAAGCTCGAAGAGAAGATGCAGATCGACACCCAAGATGAGTTAGGTGAGTTGGCCAGAACATTCAACAGAATGACTCAAATCATCACAGAAAACAGAGCCATGGAAAAAACTCTGGCCCATCACGATCGCATGGCTTCCCTGGGAATCTTTTCCTCCGGCATCGCCCACGAAATCAATAACCCTTTAGGCATCATCCTTGGCTATGCCGGATATCTGGAAAGTAAAATTGATCGAGAGGATGAAAACTATAAATATATCCACGAAATCAAACACGAAAGTAAACGCTGCCGTGTTATTGTGCAAAACCTGCTCAGCTATGCTCGGCCACCCGAACCCACATTAAAGAAAACCGATATCAAAAACCTCCTAGAAAACATTATCGACTTTGCAGCCATCCACAGCGACCTACACCATATTATCATTACCAGAAAGATAGCTTCGGATCTGCCCCCAGCCATGGTTGATGGTGACCAAATGAGGCAAGTGGCCATCAACCTGATCCTTAATGCCGGAGCCGCCATGCAGCCTGGAGGCCAGTTACATGTAGAAGCTCGCCGCGACAAGCAAGATCTGTTGATTCTCTTTGATGACAACGGGTGTGGTATCCCAGCTGATGATCTTGATAAAATATTTGAACCTTTTTTTACTACCAGAAATAAGGGTACCGGTCTCGGGCTGGCTATTTCCAAGCGCATTATTGAACAACATCACGGTACCATAACCGTAGTCAGTACTCCAAACCAGGGGACAACGTTCACTATCCGCCTGCCGTGGCAACCGAAGGACTATGGCCTATGAGCTCCAAGAAAATTCTTTTGATCGACAACGAAGAAGGTCTGTGCCGTATGATGAAGGCCGTGCTCAATGACAGCGGTTACCAAGTCAAGGCATTTACACAACCACTTGAAGCCGTGACCATGTTCCAGGCCAAGCAGTGGGATCTGGTAATCAGCGATATCAAAATGCCCGGTATGAGTGGCTTGGAAGTCCTGCAAAACATCAAAACAAGAGACCCCTCCATCCCAGTGATCATGATCACCGCATACGCTACGGTTGAAACATCCATTCAGGCTCTTCGCAAGGGGGCCTATGACATGCTGACAAAACCCTTTGAGCCGGAAGAGCTGCTCTATCGAGTTAAAAACGCTTTAAAACACAACCAGTTGCTGGCAGAAAACAGTGAGCTGAAAAAAAGACTAGCGGGCAACTTCACCTTTGATAAAATCATCGGATCTTCACAGAAACTGAAAAACATTCTTGAAACGGTAACCAAGATTGCCGCCCGTGACATGCCCGTCCTGATCAGCGGTGAATCCGGCACCGGCAAGGAGCTTATCGCCCAAGCCATCCACTATAATTCACCCCGCCGCGAACACCGGTTCATGGCTATCAACTGCGGCGCCCTGCCCGAGTCAGTACTGGAAAGTGAACTTTTCGGCTATAAAAAAGGAGCTTTTACCGGCGCCCACAATGACCGTAAAGGAATTATTGAGGCAGCTGACAGGGGCACCCTTTTTCTCGACGAAGTCGGAAATCTATCCACCAATGTGCAGAAAACCCTGCTCCGGGCTCTACAAGAACAGGAATTTATGCGCATCGGTGACCGGCATGCAACCAAAGTCGACGTTCGCATCATCTCTGCCACCAATAGCGACCTGCTTGATCAGGTTCGCTCAAAAAGCTTTCGTGAGGATCTCTACTACCGTTTGAACGTCATCAATCTCCACCTCCCGCCGCTGCGGGAACGGCGCGAAGACATCCCAATGCTGACCACCCACTTCATAAAGGAACAGAATCGAAAATTTAATACCCATATCCAAGGTTTTACTCCGGAAACCTTAAAAGCCATGATCAACTTTCCCTGGCCGGGCAATATCCGCCAACTGAGCAATGTCATAGAAGCCTGCATGGCGGTTGAATTTGGCGACAGCATCAGCTTATCGGTAGCGACCCAGTTTCTCTCCGGAACTTCTCCTTACAACCCATCACCTCCAGACCCTTCTGAGGAACAGGCGGCGGAAGGAAATTATTCGAACTATCTGGCCCGCTTCGAAACAGAATACCTCATAAAGCTGCTCCAGACCTCCAGTGGTAATGTCGAAAAGGCGGCCCGGCAAGCAGGAATCAATATGGCGACCATCTATCGCAAACTGAAGAAATACCATATAAATAAAGAAGATTACTGCTAACTGACGTTAGTTTCTCTCCTAATTTTGCAGAAATGCAAAAGGATCTGTTTTTTTTTGCACCTCTGCAAAAAAAAACAGATCCCCATTAACAACTACCAGATTGAACCACCTAAGCAAAATCCTCCTACCTTAAATGCGATTTCAGAACAACGATTTTCGCTTTTTTGCGAAAAAAATCATCCCCGACTCAAGCAACCAGCCACAACTAGTTGATATTAATAGGAAAACTCTTTAACGATTAACTGGTATAAACATTGCTGACGATACTTCCACGATTGTAATTTGCGACAAGGCATCATTAACGTTAATGTTTCTAAGGAGGGTTACATGACTGAGAAAGTAACAACCACAGGAAATCCCGGTGTTGTGGGACTGGCCGGCTTTGGTCTCGCCACCTTGCTGCTTCAATTTCACAATGTCGGCTGGTGTGGGGTTGGTCCCATTGTTGCAATGGGGTTAATTTTCGGAGGCCTGGCCCAAATGATCGCCGGCTTCCAGGAATTTAAATGTGGAAATAATTTCGGATACAGCGCTTTTGTCTCCTACGGCAGTTTCTGGATAGCACTGGGCATTATCTTTATTTTTAACCATTTTGATATCTATCATTCATCCACTACAGACGTCGGCTGGTTTCTCGTCGGTTGGACATTATACACCTTTATTATGTGGATTCCGGCAATGAAGATTCATGGGGCCATGGCCACAACCTTCACCCTGCTACTTATCGGTTTTATCCTTCTCGATATAGCTCACTTCGGATATCCTGAATTCATCAAAATCGCTGGCTTTGAACTAATGCTCTGCGCCCTTTCAGCCTGGTACATGATGGCCCATACCATCTTTGCTCAGGTTTTTGAGCGGGATATCCTGCCCGTCGGCAAACCCTGGATAAAATAACAACCAACCCCTATCTGCAACGGGAGAAAAAAATGAAAAAACTATCCATTTTCTTTACTGCAATAACCCTTCTTTTGCTTTCTCTAAATGCTTTTGCTGATACGATTGCCAGCAAAGATGAATGTGTCATGAAGTGTCATGAAGCCGCAGCATTGATCAATTCAAAAGGCCTGGAAGAAGCCAAAAAAACCATTGAAGATCCTAATGGCCCTTATGTCTGGAAAGATTCCTATGTTTTCTTAATGAATCTTGATGGCAAGATGCTTGCGCACCCTATCAAACCAGAATTAACCCGCAGAAACCATGTGCTGCTAATTACCGATCCCAAAGATAAAGCGCTCTTTGTTCATTTTGTCAACATGGCCAGAAACCCAGGGCATGGCTGGGTGGAATACCTATGGCCCAAACCCGGCAAAAACACTCCCTGGAAAAAGGTCACCTACATCTACAGGGTGCCGGGAACAGACCTCTTTGTCGGAGCTGGGGTCTATGTCGGCGGGATGATGTACTGATCCTATAATTCAAGCTTGGTGGCTCCCCGACTTTTTACGCCGCACAAAAGGTTTCCTTGGAGGTGTAAAACCATCAAGCTTGACTTATTTACTAAATCGTTATAACAAAAAGATTACTAACCAAAATCAGCATAATCCCCCCTCTTCGCTACTGCAGCAGACAAAAACCGTCAGGTGAAACATGAAACATCGCACCGGTAAAAATTTTTTCCTAAGAATAATATTTCCGACTCTGCTCGCCATCCTTCTCTTTGTCACCTCCATGTTTTTCATTATCATTCCTTTATTGGAAGGGGAATTGATGGAGGACAAAAGGGAGCTGATCCGAAAACTCACAAATTCCGCATGGAGCCTTATGGAAGAGCATTACAATCAGGAGAAGGAAGGTCTTTTGACTAAGCCCGAGGCCCAAAAAAGAGCCATACAGGCAATCCGGAGTCTGCGTTACGGAGATCAAAGAAAGGATTATTTCTGGATAACCGACTCCACTCCAACCTTGATAATGCATCCCTATCGGGACGATTTGATCGGCACCGATCTTTCAGAGTACACCGATAAAAATGACAAAAAACTGTTTCGTGAAATAGTCGAGATTGCACAAAAATATGGGGACGGCTTTATTGACTACTATTGGCAGTGGCAAGATGACCAGACGAAAATCGTCCCTAAAGTCTCCTACGTCAAGAGTTTTACTCCCTGGGATTGGATTATCGGTACCGGGATCTATCTGGATGATGTCGAAGTGGAAATCGATGCCATGAGCAGCACGATAACCAAGATATCTTTTTTCATAACCCTCCTTATCGCTCTAATGCTCTTTTACATTACCCTAGAAAGCCGGAAAATTGAGAAAAACCGGGCCCAGGCAGAAACCGGTCTTAAAGAATCCGAGAAAAAATACCGAGCCCTGGTTGAAGCTTCCACCGAAGGTGTTTTGATGTTCATTGAGGGCCATCTGGTCTACAGCAACAAACCAGTTTTGGAGATGCTTGGCTATAGCGAAGGACTCACTGAAACCGATCTAGAGGCTATTTTCAGTCGGGATAGAGAGAGTTATCAAGCTGTCCAAGAGGTTCTCAAAAATCCCCAAGCGGGCCGCAATTTTGAAGCTAAAGTGCTGACAGCCCACAACAACTTGCTGGAGACCCAGATTTCGGCCGCCAACATAACCCTTGAAAACCAGCAAGGGATTATTCTAACCCTCAAAGACATCAGTAAAAACAAGAAAATAGAGGAAAAATTAGGGCTCAGTCAACAACGCTACCTGTCTCTTACCGACAACCTGCATATTGGAGTTTTTCGCATAGATGCTTCGAAAAAAGGAAATTTCATTGACGTCAACCCGGCAATGGCCAAGATCTTCGGCTTTGCAAACCACGAACAACTTTTCCAGACCCCCTTTTCACAACTATTTACGGAACCCCACGACTGGGAAAATCTGAAGGCCCAAGTCAAAGAAAAAGGCTTTGTGAAAAAGAGTGTTCTCCCCTTAAAGAGAGATGATGGGAGCCTCACAGTGATCTCGATTTCAATGCGAAAGATCTTGAATGATGAAGGCATCATTGAAGATTTTGAAGGCATCATTGAAGATATAAGCGAACGAGTAAAGGACGAACAGGAGCGTGAAAACCTCATCGTTGAACTCCAGACCTCACTCCTCTTCATCAATCAACCAATCAAAGAATTTACCACCCCGCCCCTGACCTGCAAAATGAACTCTACTATCCTCAAAGCTGCCGGGATCATGAAAAAGCATCACCAAAGTGCACTTCTTATTCAGTCTGAAACGGGTGATGATCTTGGCATCGTCACCGATTACGACATCTCCCATCGAGTCGTCGCCGAAAATATGGCCCTGGAAACTCCAGTTTATCAAATCATGAGCTCCCCGATTATTTCCGTGCCGGATGATGCTCTGGTCTTCGAAGCCGCCCTGCTCATCCAGGAAGAATTTATCAGCCATTTGTTCACAAAAGGAGAAGATGGCCGGGTCAACGGCATTATTGAAAATCGGGATCTGCTTCACTTTCACCAATATTCATCTTCACTCCTAATTCGGGAAATCCATGATGCTGAATCGGTCGAAACTCTGGCTGAGGCCCATACGCGACTACCGAGACTGATCAAAACCTTGATCGATAGTGGCGCAAAATCGGAAAACATCACCAAACTGATCAGTAAGGTTTCCGATCTGATCAACGAAAAAATCATTGCTTTTGCAATTGAGGAACTCGGGCCTGCCCCGACCGAGTTTTCATTTTTAGCTTTAGGCAGCGAAGGACGCTCTGAACAAACCTTGGTAACCGACCAGGATAATGCCATTATTTATGAAGATGTTGAGGAGGATAAAAAGGAGGCGGTCCAAGCTTATTTCTTGTCGCTGGGGGAAAAAATTTGCAAAAATCTAGATCAGGTTGGCTATAGTCTCTGCGAAGGCGAAATCATGGCAATGAACCCCAAATGGTGTCAGCCCATCTCCTCTTGGAAAGATTATTTCCATCACTGGATAACCGCAGCGAGCGCCCAAGACCTACTGGAGATCAATATTTTCTTTGATTTCAGAAGTCTCCATGGAACCCGCCGACTTACCGATGAGTTACGACAATATATTAATGACTTACTGCAACAACACACTCTTTTTTTCATCACTTTTGCCCAAAACGTTCTGCAGTATAAGCCACCCATAGATTTTTTCGGCAAGATTGTAGTGGGTTTGTCGGATGAAAAACCTAAATCTTTCAATATCAAAGACGCTATGAAACTCCTCTTGAACTTTGCCAGAATCTATTCCCTGGAATATAATGTCAGCGAAACCAACACCCTTTTACGAATAAAAAAACTCTATGAACTCGGGGCCATCAAAGAAAGCACCTATAGAGAGACCACCGGGGTCTATAATTATCTGATGCAGAGCCGCTTAAAACATCAGATTATCATGATGGACGGCCACTTACCTCCAGATAATTTCATCGATCCCAAAAGCCTAACCGACATTGAGCTGGCAATGCTCAAGAGAGCCCTTTCCCATCTGGCTGAAATTCAGGCAAAAGTCAGTTCCCACTTCAAAGTAAGTAGTGGGTAAACAAAAACACAACCGGTAGACAAGCGCAACTTCCATCACCTGTAACCTTTCCTGGCCATCAACCACAATCAATTAAGATATGAATAAAACCTCACTTACAATCATAACCTCTTCCAATTTATGCCTACGGCCTTAATCCCTGCAGGGCAAACTTTGAATTCAAAAGAGCATTTTGACTTTCAGCTAACTGAAGATATAATTGTTGAATAATTTTTGCGCATAACGACCGGGTTCACGTGTGTCTGAGCGAAACGAAAACACACGTGAACCCATGGTTATAGATTACTTTTTTTCTTAGGACAAATCTGCAGCTGTATCAGCGAATAAGCTTTGAAGGTCTTTTGCTTCTCGCTCGGTTTGTCCTCCATGCTTCAAAAATGTATTGATGATGATTTGGGTTTTTTCTTCTTTAGCTCGTTCCAAGAAATAAATTAGTTCGGTTTCAGTACCTTTTTGTTCATCCACAATAGATTTAGATATGATATCTTTATACATAACAATATCTCGTAGTTCCCAGGTTCTTGCAACTGAGAGTATTTGATCTAGAAAGCTATTTAAATCTGAGCTTGAAACATATTGGGTAATGATGTTTAAACTTTCGGCCTGTTGCGAGGTGAAGTCTATACCTGTCAATAATGCTTGTAGCGCTTTGCCTTTACCCATACGACGTGCAAACTGTACGGCACCTTGTCCACCTGTTGGAATATTGACATATAATTCAGGCTGAGCAAAAACAGCATTTTCAGTGCCATAAGCTAGATCGCATGCCATGGTAAATTCATTTCCTCCTCCACGAGCAACACCATCGACAACGGCGATAGAAAGTTGTTTGATTTCTTTTATATTGTTGATCATGTGACTAAATTGAATACATGCACTTTGTCCATCTTGTGTGCCATTAATTATATTGAGGTCTAGATGAGCAATAAAAAATTGTTCATGAGCAGACTTAAATACAACTACTTTTGTGCTGCTATCATTTTTTAATGAAAGAATAAATTCATTCAACTCATTAATTAAATCAATTGTCAATATATTTACTGGTGGATTACTAATCACTACAGTAGCAACACCTAGCTCGTTTGTGATATTTAATTTCTTCATTTTGATCTCCTTAATTTTTTATTGAGGATATTTAAGCAACATTATGGTGTATTCGCCTTACGTTAAATATCATATCATAAACGCGATAGCGATCTATAGAGCAGTATACATAAAGATATCCACCACCTGAAGAGTCTTGTTCGTATTGCTCACTCAAGACACAAAGACGCCAGGAAAAACTATAAGACAACTTGATTGTTTGATCTCTTTACTTCTTGGTATCTTTGCGGGAAACATCACATTTAATTGGTCTCGACTTTAAGATCTTTTTTCAAGATTTTTCCTGTCGCACTCATCGGCAGAGAGCCCCGGATATCAACAATGCGAGGGTACTTATAGGCCGCCATCTGCTCTTTCGACCAAGCAATAATCTCTTCAGGTGTCGCCAGGGCTCCCTCTTTAAGCACAACTACCGCTTTAACCTCTTCACCATGCTGTTCATGCGGCACCCCGATAACCGCGACCAGCGAAATCGCCGGATGAGTCAGTAACACCTCCTCAAGCTCACGGGGATAAACATTAAATCCACCCCTGATAACCATATCCTTAACCCGATCAACGATATAGAAAAAACCATCCTCATCCATTTTTCCCAGATCACCGGTATGAAACCATTTGCCGCCCTTGAAGGCTTTGGCGGTCTCCTCCGGTTTGTTGTAATAGCCTTTCATAATATTATGGCCACTGATAACAACTTCACCAACCTCACCAACCGGAACCTCTTGATCTTGTTTGTTAAAAATTTTGACCTCAATCCCCCATATTGGGAAACCAATAGAGCCCGGTTTACAGGGTCTATGAGTTTGGTTGAAGGTTGCAACCGGGCAGGTCTCCGAAAGACCGTAACCTTCAAGTATCGGCAGCTGATATTTTTCCTGGTATTGTTTGATGATTTCAACCGGCAACGCGGCACCACCGGAGACTCCTATACGTAAATTTTTACGAATCACGGCAAAATCAAAAAGACCCTCTTTATCCTCAAAATTGAGCAACATCCAATACATCGTTGGAACCCCGATAAAAATCGAGGCCTTATAATTCTGGATAGCAGCAAATACAGCTTCCGGAATAAATTTGGCGAGCAGAACAATTGTACAACCATTCATAAAAGAGGCATTCATCTGCACGGTCTGCCCAAATGAGTGGAAAAGGGGCAGACACACAACCTGAATATCATCTTCCCTCATTGAGACAATATCACGACTGGCAATTGCATTCATAACCATACCAGAATGAGACAACTCTGCCCCTTTGGGAAAACCTGTAGTCCCAGAGGTGTACAAAATAACCGCGCTATCATCTGCATTAGTCGCGACCGACTCAAACTCATCGTCCTGAGAAACCATCATCATGCCTAAAGTTTCAGCCCCGGCAAGAGGAGATGGTGCAGCCGGGTCAGCCGTTATAAGCCAGAAGTGTTCACATGATTCAGTTTCCTGAAAAGCCTTAAAACCATATTCACCCATCGGCAGTTCCGGAGTTCCCTCAAAACAGAAAAAGGCTTTGGCATCGCTATCTTTCAGATGATAAGCAATCTCCCGGCTTTTAGACAAAACACTAATCGGCACAACTACAGCCCCGGCTTTCAAAATGGCATAGTAGACCATCGAGAAATAGGGCAGGTTGAGACAACTCAAAACAACCTTATCGCCTTTGCCCACGCCAGCCGCAACCAGACCATTGGCGATTTTGCAGCAAAACATATTAAGCTGAGAGAAAGTAATCTTTTGTTCACCAAAAATAATTGCCACTTTATCGGGCTGTTGGGATGCACTGTAATCTAAAACTGAGGCTAGGTTAAGCATTTCATACTCCTGTAAATTTGGTTAGTAATTTATCAATTTATTTTGCTACCAGGCTTTATCGTAAATCTCCTTGAAATCAGCCAAAGAGTAGAGAATCGGATTAGCGCCGGAAGCTAGGTCATTAGACGCATGGGCAACCAGCTCGGGAATATCGTCTTTACTGATTTTGATCCGACAGACATCGGCAAGTTCGGTGACCGTTTTCGGTACTCCGATACTCTCCATGAGAATTTTAACCGCTCCGACAGCCTTGTCGGCAGCAGCATCGACACTTAAACCAGCCGTATCGACACCCATCGCCTGAGCAATTTCCGCCATCAGCTCGGGCACCGCCGACTTGTTCCTGGTCATAACGTAAGGCAGCATAATCGCGTTGGCATTACCATGGGGCATACTGTAAATTGCCCCAAGCGCATGCGCCAAAGAGTGAGCATTACCAAGTTGGGCGCTGTTAAAGGCGAGACCGGCACTGTACTGAGCCTGACACATAATGTCGCGAGCTTCCAAATCATCGCCATTTTCTACAGCGCGGGGCAGAGCTTTAGCGATCATTTTGATGGCACCCAAAGCCAGACCCTGAGCATAGGGAGTCGTAAGCTTAGAGGTGTAGGATTCAATCGCATGAGTCAAGGCATCCATCCCCGTCCCGGCCGTGATGTGAGGCGGCATGGAACGAGTCAGTAAAGGATCATTAACGGCAACGATAGGCAATAGTTTTGGGTCGACAATCGGGGCTTTGAGGTGGCGTTCAGGATCAGAAATAACCGCCACAACTGTGGCCTCAGCTCCGGTTCCCGAAGTCGTATTGACCGCAACCAATACCGGACCCGACTGCCAAACTCCAAACAGTCCCATGTAATCGACAATACTGCCGGGATTATTGACCATTACGCCGATGGCCTTGGCACAATCATGCGGGCTACCGCCGCCAAGAGAAACCAGACAATCACACTTTTCCTGACGAAAAACATCAAGACCTTCCTCAACATTGGTAACTGTAGGATTGGGCTGAGTTCCGTCATAAACAGCGTAATCGAAAAATTTAGCATCCATAGCATCTGTAAGAATTTCAAGGATGCCAACATCAACCACCCCTTTATCGGTAACAATCAAAGCTTTTTTCAAACCCATAGCTGCAAGATTATCAGGCACCAGCATATGGCAGCCCTCCCCCATCAAAGCTATCGGTGGGGCAAAGGCCATTTTCGTATTACCCATAATTTTAAGAATGATGCCAGTATGGTTATGGACTTCGTCAAGGATCTCTTCCGGTACATCGAAAACTGAGTTATGCGGAGGCAGGGCCTCTTTAGTCATCCATTCCGGCAGGCGATCATCTTTGCTCGTAAAACCGGCTCTTCGATTAAAATCCCGCTCCATCCGCAAAATGCGAATGCCGAAGGCGGCAAACGTATTTTCATTAAAACCAAGTCCGGTAAAGGCACTCATGCTTTCCAGAATATATTTAATAACTTCGGGTTTGTCTATAGAGGCCATTCCCAAGAAAAGACAAAAACCGGTGGTATCAAATGCAGCGGCACTGATCTGAGCCACAGCTGAAGGCAAAAGTTGATTATCCTTATCTAAAGGGCCGGAAGATGGCTCCAAGCCAAACAAGTGATTACCCAACGTAAAACCGGCAGTATGATCAGCACCCATAGTTGACGTGGCATACGTAACCCCCATCCCCTTCATAGCCCGGGGATCGTAGGCAGGCATCGCCTGGCCTTTCATCACCGGTGCCCGTTCAACGCCGTAATGTTTAGCCACGGTCGCCGTTCCGGAACCGAATAGGCGGCCTTTATCCGTCCCCTTGCCAATCTCCAAGAGAAGTTTAAGTACGCCTTGGGCATCACCAAATGCCAGTTCACCGGCTTCCATAAGCACACCCATGGTGCAGCCGGTCTCGATCGTATCCAGACCAAAATCATCATTTAAGCGATCCATCCGAGCAATCGCATCGAGATCGGCAATCCCGCAATTACCGCCATGCGCCCAGAGGGTTTCATATTCCGGTTGTTTACTGACAAAGTTACCATCTTTATCATTGAACGTGCCGGAACATTTAATTATACACCCATTATGACAGGCGTGCGTCGCTGCACCTTTACCGCCGCGCTCCTCTTCAAGCGCAGACAGGGTTGGCCCGTTGATAGCATCAGCCTGATCAAATTGCCCCTTGGAACAGTTGTAAGCGGGAAAGCATCCGGCTTGATTAGTAATATCCATCAAAATTGCAGTGCCATAAGCCGGCAGGCCCTGGCCGGTCATTTCGGAAGAACGCACAGTCTCTGCCAATTTACGGTTGGCCTCCTTAAAAGCTTCAGGAGCAACCGGCTTACGCAGAGAGCTACCGTTGGAATCGACCACGATAACCTTAATTCCTTTAGCCCCCATAACTGCACCAACTCCACCTCGAGCCGCATGCCGGGTTGGCCGAAAATCAGTATCCGTAAAAGCTACAGTAGAGTTAGCAAGACCCTGTTCACCCGCCGGGCCGATGCTGATCATCGCCACCTTGGCGCCGTGTTCGGTCTTTATTTTTTCAGCCAGATCGTAGTTACCGAGCATCCGATACTCATTACATAAAGAGATCTTAACCCCACTCTTATCGATAATAATTTTGTAAAGGTCATCATTCTTTCTTTCGCCTTCCAGAACTACGGCTGCATATCCCAACCGAGCTAGATATTGAGAGGCCTGCCCACCGGTGTTGGCCTCCTTGATGCCGCCGGTTAACGGACTTTTACAACCAACGGAAAGTCTACCCGAAGTAGTCGCCGCCGAACCGCTCATCATACCCGGCGCTAAAATCAGCTTATTTTCCGAACCTAAAGGGTCACATTGAGGAGGCACCTCCTCCCAAACTATTGTTGAAGTCATGGCCCGCCCGCCAAGGCCAGAGTAACGTCCAACCGAACTGATTGTTACAGCGGGGCCACCCATGGTGCCAACATCGATCCGCAAAATATTTTCCATTCCGATTCTCCTTTTTCCCTGGAATATAAAAAAAACTACGGCGGGCGCGGCCCGCATCCCAATCAAGTGATTTTAATTAAATTTGAAAAAATACGAACTTTGCTTTCGCCCTCTTGAGAAGTAACTTTAACAGTAAAAGACAAAACAATAATATCTACCCATCTACCAACGGCAACATATATGCCACCCATTACAGACCGCTCGACCGACCATTCTACAACATTGTAAAGACGGGATTTCAATTTACAAGGGTGTCATTAATGACCCTATCTAATAAGAAAATTGCTTTACACATTTGATTTTACAGATAAATACCAGACATTGCCAAAAATGGCGCCAAACGCACCCATTATCAATAAAAAAGAAGAAACGGACCACCGAACTATCAGAAAAAGGCGGCTGCCAGGGAGGGATCAAGCTGGAAGTTTATTAATATCTGTAACATCTTGTTGCAGAATTTCAATTCCAATACTAGTTACAATCTGATCCGGGGCCAAATCTTTTTCGACCTGACCCATGATGCCGAATATATTTGAAATGCCACAGGACACCTGGGTTTTAACAACATTCCTGATAACCGCAACAGTTTTTTCAGAAGATCTTTTTCTCAGGGTTATGGCTGCCATTGGCCCAGATGCCGAACCGCCGATAATTACTACATCACTTTTTTCATTACTTTCTCTATATAATTTCAATAGGACGCTTAGATGTATAACCCACCATTACAGGAAATAACCTGACCTGTGATGTAAGACGAATCATCGGAAGAGAGGAATTTGACCAAGTTGGCAACATCCTGAGAGCTTCCGGCACGACCTAAGGGGATCCCCTTGATGATAGACTTTTTAATATGATCCGGAATAGACTCAGTCATCGGGGTTTCAATAAAACCCGGGGCAACGGCATTTACCATAATTTGATACCGGGCCAGCTCTTTGGCCAGGGTTTTTGTCATACCGATAACCCCGGCCTTGGAAGCTGCATAGTTGACCTGTCCCACGTTTCCGGTGAGGGCGGTTACTGATGTCAGATTGACAATCCTGCCGGAGCCTTGCTCCTTCATTATGGCCGCCGCCGCACGGATACAGTAAAAAACCCCTTTGAGGTTAACATCCATAACCTGGTCCCACTCCTGATCACTCATTTGCAAAAGCATGTTATCCCTGGTGATACCGGCATTATTAACCAGTATATCCAGATGCTTGAACTCACTTTTAATCTTTGAGAACATCGCATTCACATCCTCTATCACCCCAACACTCCCGCAACAAACAAGAACTTTTCCGCCAAAACTCTCAATATCCTTGACCAATTTTTCAGCAGCATCAAGATCAACATCGTTAATAACAATATCCGCCCCGGCTTGCGCTAGAGTTTTGGCAATGGCCTTACCAATCCCTCTACCACATCCGGTTACCAGAGCGGTTTTGCCGGATAATGATTTTCTTGTCATATCATCCTCATTTAAAAAGGTTAAAAGTTCGTAATTTATTTACCCTTTCAATCTGTGGGGGCAGCCTTTTCTTTGTCGGATTTTATGCGTATTTCAACTTTTTGTCGATTGATCTTACCCATTCCAAACCACCGGAAAAGGATATCAACCAGGCGTGGGAATATTACACCAAGTATTATTAACGGCTTAACCGGCATACTGTTTACAAATACCCGACTTTTATATCTTGAGGTGCAATTAATAACTTCGTCTGCAACCTCCCGAGTTGTGCAAGATCCGAGAAAAGCTGGATAGTTCACCCCAATATTAAAAATCATACCGGCGTCAGCAACACCTCCCGGATTAACCGAAGAAACTTTTACGCCGGTCTCGTGTAACTCCTGGCGCAGAGCGTCGGTCCACATCTCCATTCCACCTTTTGACGTATCATAAAGAGAGTTGTAGATTTCACCCAACTTACCAGCCAGTGAGCTGATATTGATGATGTGTCCTTTTCTTCGAGCCAGCATCTTCGGCAGCAACAACTTTGTCATTTCCATGGGAGCGATCAGGTTGACATTAATGATAGAGGTGATGTCCTCTAAGTCATACTTTACAAAGTAACCATATTTCTCCAGCCCTGCATTGTTAACCAGAACATCAATATGGGGGGCGAGTTCATTTATCTGCTCGACCAAATTTCTAATTTGCGATACTTCTCCCAGGTCAAAGGCAATGGCGTGGGCTTTGCCACCCAAGGCTTCAACCCGTTCACAGGTTTTTTGTAGACCTTCCATCGATCTCGCGACCAGAATCAAATTGGCCTTTTTTTTAGCAAATTCTTCGGCAATATTAACCCCGAGTCCGCGACTCGCGCCGGTAACGATCACCCAGGCATTTTCTAAATTCATTTTTATTCTCCTAAATATTTATAACTTCAAAAAAATGGGATCAAGATCAACCCGTTCGAAAATCTTGACCCCATCTTAAAGATTTATCTGTAATTTTTTACAAGGTTTCGCATTCGAACCAGTAGCGAGCATTTTCCAGGGTCTTCAAACCATATCCACCCATCCAGAGGCTAATAATCTTACTGTCCCGCCAATGCTTCTCAAGCCCGTACTCTCGGGCGTACCCGGCTGAACTCATAAAATCCATGGCTCGACTGCAAACCCGCTCTACGGCAATACTTGCATGCACGGCCAAGCCTCTGCTTTTAAGGGTGAATCCTTCATCCCAAGATTTTGTGCCATAAATTTCAGGATGATCCCATTCCCTTATATAGGCCCACATCCAGGCGGATGTCGATTCAATGTTGATGGCTACTTCAGAAAGCATGTCAGCACAAATGCTGTGTTCTTTTAGAGGTTTGCCGGCAACGATTCGTTCGGTAGTCCATGTTTTAATAATATCATAAACCCCTTTCATAATCCCCACAGCCATGGCTGCAGCCCCGATTTGGCCCATGCTGACGGTTCGCAACCAGTACTTTGCATCGTCACCCGGTCCGTGCAAGCGATATCGTTTGGGGATCCTGACATGGTCGAACCAGACATCCGAGTTCATATCCGCAGACATCCCGGCCTTATGATAAGGATTACCAACCGCGACCCCTTCACTGTCACGCGGAACCAGGAAAAGGCCGAAGTCATTAAGATCCGTACTTCCTTTTTTGGTTGTTGCTATTACGACATAGAGGTCTCCGACCGTACCGGTGTTGGTGGCCCAGATTTTATGCCCGTTGATCACCCATTCATTGCCTTCAAGGGTGGCCGTAGTCTGTATGGTTTTCCCTTTCAAAACCCCAAGGTTTTCAACGTCAGCCCCACTTGCGGGTTCGGTGATCAGGTGGCTACCCATATATAATTCTTTGCCACAGAATTTAGGAGCAAACTCCTTAAGCAGTTCCATATTTCTTGTCGGTTTCATCAAGATCGGTACAAGTCCCCAAGTTGAACACAAGCAGGCCGTGGCAAATCCTGAATCAATTCGACTCAGCTCTTCAGCAACCATGCAGGTCAGGGCCATATATTCGTTTTCCGGTACATCTTGACCACCAAATTCAGCCGGGAAAAAAGCGGCATTAAGGCCGAAATCAACCAAGATCTCTTTTAAGAGCGGCTCGACCAGCTTGTGATCTTTCCAGTCTTCATCTACGTGCTCTACGATTGGTTTCAATCGGTCTTCCGCCCATTTTCTAACAGTGAGCCGCATTTGCGTTTGCAACTCTGAGCCCCACTCCTTCGGCCTAATAAAATCATCAATACCCGGCATATCAAGTCTCCACTTTTTGTTAGCTGTAGCCAACATGGCCCAGCATCAGGTTTTAAAGGCAGCCTAATTTGTCCCGCTAAACAGCAACCTTAACTTCATTATATCTATGACTGTATTTAGTTTGCAGGAAATGTGCCAGGCCGACTTATTCAAAAATTAACCTATAAATTCAACTTGTTACTTAACTAAAAGCGGAATATGGAATGCATTTGAAATTTCAATTAAACAGGACAGAAATGACCCGAAGCAGGCATGCCGGTTCTCAACCCATTACAATGACAAGACATATTGCGATATGCCAATTACGGCCCACTCATGGGTCATTTACAACCCATCTTCGTGAGATAGGAGTCCGCATGATTTCATCTTGCGATAAAGCGTCTTGCGGCCTATGCCGAGAATTGATGCGACTCGAGTCCGGCTCCACTGATTCTCTTCCAGAAGACGGCCAATATATCTTTTCTCAAACTCCACCACAACTTCATGTAAAGGACGGTCGGAAGATTCCACAGGTTCTATATTCAGCTCAACTGAGTCAGCCGGACTCTCGTCAGAATCAGCAATCCCCAAAAAATCCAGACGATTAAGGGCGACATACCGGTGCAATGTGTTTTGTAACTCCCGAACATTCCCGGACCACTCATAGTCCAACATCCGGGAGACAACTTGGGCGGGCAAATGAGGCTCAGTTTTTTCATACCCGTTTGCATGCCAAAAATGTTCGATGAGCAGAGGGATATCTTCACGTCTTTCGCGCAGGGATGGCATATGTATAGGGAAGATATTAACCCGATAATAAAAATCTTCCCGCATCAGGCCTTTCACAACCTGATTTTTCAGACCCAGATTAGTTGCGGCGACAATGCGAAAGTCGGGTTTTTTTAACTCGCGACTTCCCAAAGGCGTAAAACCTCCCCCCTCCAGAGCCCGCAAAAGTTTAACTTGTAAATTGAGGCTGAGTTCACCTAATTCATCCAAAAACAGGGTACCCTTGTCAGCCAGCTCCAAAAAACCCTCTTTATCTGTAACGGCACCGGTAAAAGCCCCTTTTTTGTATCCGAAAAACTCACTTTCGAGTAAATTTTCCGGGATCGCACCACAGTTAACCGGAAGAAATCGGCCGCCTTTACGATCGCTCATATCGTGAATAGCGCGAGCCGCCAACTCTTTGCCCGTACCTGATTTTCCATATATTATTACCGGCACATCAGTAGCTGCAGCCTTAATAATAAGTTCGTAAATTTCCTGCATAATCGCACTTTTGCCTATGATGTTGGCGAATTTATAGCGATCTTTAATGTTGGAACGTAAACGAATATTTTCTTTTCTCAGGTATTCTTCCCGACCCTGCAAAGCTTCCACAGCCTGCTTACATTCCGTTATATCAACAAAGAATCCTTCGATCAGTTTTATTGCTCCATTCTCCTCATAGACCGTTCGTGCATGCAGGGAAGCCCACATAACGCTTCCATCTTTACGCCGAAACTGAACTTCCAAGCCGGATATAGCTTGTTCACTCTGGATGAGATCGAGAAATTTATGCCGATCCGCCGAAGCCACGTACAACTGTTTGCCAATGTCATCGACACTATCTAACAACTCTTTGGTAGAGTCGTAACCCAAGAGCCGGGCCATAGCTGGATTGGCACTTAAAAACTTACCGTCCGGCGTAATTTGTAAAATACCTTCCACCGCATTTTCGAAAATACTGCGGTATTGTGCTTCGGTGGTTTTAAGGTTTGAAAAGAGTTTGGCATTTTCGACCGAAATGGCAATCTGAGTAGCCAGGATTTTTATTACTTCAAGCCTCTCAATCGTAAAAACCCCGGCCGACAAGCTGTTTTCCAGATAGATTATACCAGTCAGTTCCATCTTATGGATAATCGGGACGCACAAGATTGACCTAGAATTATTTCCTCTAATATATGGATCTTGCACAAACCGTCCTTCGCGGAAAGCGTCGTATAAAACCACATTTTCCATGGTTCGAACCACATGCTCGACAATCTCCAAGCTTATATCTTTAAAATCTTCAACCGGAACTCCCGATCGCGAGAGCACTATCTCCTGGTCCAGAGTACTGTAAGCTTCGACCTCCAGACCGCCACTCTGCTTAAACATAAGAACACCTTTTTGGGCTCCAACATTCTCCATCAAGACTTTCATGAAAATATTGATAAGCTCGTCAATAAGGATCTCACTTGAGACGGCCTGGGAGGCTTTTATAACCGAGACCAGGTCGATGCCATCGAGCCGGGATTGTGCGGCGGCACCGGTGAAAGCAATTTCACCTTTGGCAATATAGTTAATCGCAGAATCGCTATTTTTCATCAGGTCGGGGTATTTTTTTTCCAGATGTTTTACCTTTCGCAGAGCCCCCCATTGCCTATAGCTGCTCCAAGCTTTATGCATATAGAGCCGGGCCAGAGTATCTTTACCTTTATTCAGCCAGAACTTTGCGGTCAGTTCAAAGGAGAGAGCTTCTTCATTGATATAACCATTTTTATGGGCCTCAGCTATGGCCAGGTCGTAATGCTCGAAAGCCTCCATCTCACACCCCAAGATACGCAGACGCTCAGCTTCCACTAAAAGGTATTTATGACGATGATTCATCGGGGCATGATTGGCCCAAATTTCCATCTTGCCTTGATTCTGAACCACTTTTCGTAATATTTCAGCCTTTTCCCCTTGCGCGGCCTTTGCATAGCAGGCCAAACGAATCAAAGAATCATAGAAGTAAAAAACCGGGACAACAAACATGGCGAGGGTGCCATCAAGGTAGCTCTCGGCCTGTCGAGCATCCTCCAATGCAAGTTCATATTCTGCAAACAGATAACCGAGAATCATCTTATTTAGGTAGAAATAGTTGAGTGCGTGTCGATCTTCAACTTGTCGATGCTGAGCCGGCATTACCCGTTCATCATACACCTCCCCCAGCAAGATGTGAGGCTCCCCCTTGCCTCCTCTCAGGTTTAAAACCGCCTGTTGAAAAACCGAATGAAAATGCAAAACGGTCACCTGCCGATGTTGCTTTAGCGCCAGATTGAAACGCTCCATCTCCTCCACTACCCAGGCCAGATCCTGACCTGATAAATAGGCGTGGGAGCATCGATTAAAGGCGCAGAAATCGGCAAATTGAAGGTCGCCGGTCGCCATGCCGCTCTGATACCCAGCCAGTAGAGGATCAAGCGTTTCACGAAGATGTTCCCTGTTATGACGAATATGGACATTAAAAACCTCGATGTTTTTACAACGGAATTCACTGCAATCTTTCTTTTCGGCAAGTTCCATTCCCAACTTGCCATATTGATAGCCGGTATCGATATCTGCATAAAGACCGGTCAAGATAAAACCATATACCGAATATAAAAAAGCGGACTCGGGTAAGTTGCCGTAAATAACCGACAAGGTGACGGTTTTAAAGACCATCAACGGAAAAAGACGCGGACGGGAAAAATAGACCGGAACACAAATATCGGACAACAACTTAAATGCAGCCTTTTTAACGAGATCAGTCATACTTGGCATTTGCACCAGTTCCTCAATCGTTTTTTTCTGCAAAAGTGATCTGGTCTCCACAAAGGCAGCCTGTACATCCTTGATCTCGGGGTGCTCAGGAAAACAGATACCCAACAGCTTCAGTATTGCAAAGCCCGAATCTATCGCCTCCGTTAACCGATTCTGGGCAAGATAGGCCTGGATACGGCTCCTGTAAGCGCTGACCTGATCAAGAGGATTCCTAGAATTCCTTTTTACCTCTCCAAACAGAACTTCTATCTCGTCTAGATTCACGTTCATATAGGCTGTCTGTAAGGTTTCCGTGTAGAGAGATAAGGTCAGATCATAATTAGTTTTCCAAGCCTCTGAAGAGAGGAGCCCCAAGCCGGTCTTTGCATACTGAAAAGCATGTTCGAATGCTGCAGAATTCTTGGCTTGCCGGCTGGCGATCAAGTTAAATTCCGCCACCTGGTTACGTTCATCCCGATCTTTGATAAGTTTTTCGGAGATATTCAGATGACGAACAATTTCAAAAACTTCATCCTCAAGTTTCCCGGGATTGGTAGATTTAATTTTATTCCGACCAAGCTCCAGGTGTATCTCTCTACTCCACTCTTGATCAGTCATCTCAAATATGGCCTGCTGGATACGATCATGCAAAAACTTGAACGTGACAACTTCATCAGAACCTGTACCTGCATTAACACCTTGATAGTCAACACTGGAAATAAGTAAGCCATTTTCGACCGCGGGCAAGATCTCCTGCAACAAGCGGTTGAAACCTTTTTCCATAATCGCATCCAGGGTAACAAGGTCAAATCGATTCCCGATACAGGCCCCTACTTTAACAATACTCAGAGTGTCGGCAGGAAGTCGTTCAACAGTTCTTATAAGCAAATCAACTACGTTTTCCGTAACGCTCAACTCCTTGATCTTCTGCAGATCCCATTGCCAACGCCGATTATCCAACGCAAACCACAACAAACCTTCCTGAAATATTGCATTAAGAAAACAGGTAATAAAGAACGGATTGCCATTGGTTTTTTCCCATACCGTACGCGTCAGAAAACTGACTTGGGATTTTTTCAATTTAAGTGTATCAGCGATAAATTGGGTGATATCGATCAAATCCAATGGCTCTAAAACAATCTCCTCGACACAGCCCCCTTCAGACCGCAACACTTCAATGGTATCATTCAATGCATTAAATTGGGCCACTTCATTTGAACGATAGGCACAAATCAATAAAATGTACTTCGTCTCTTCATCCGCCATAACCGAGCTAAGCAGCTTAAGTGAAGCGACATCGGCCCATTGCAAGTCATCGAGAAAGACCACCAGAGAATGACCGGCCTCTCCAAAAATCCTGAAAAACTTTGTAATGGTATGAATGAACCGGTTTTGTGACTCTATCGGTTTCAATTCTTCAATCGCTGGTTGAGGGCCAATGATTAATTCCATTTCCGGATAAATATCGATAATTATCTGCCCGTTAGCACCGAGCGCAGTTAATATTTTCTCTTTCCAGCGCTTGAGATTATCCGGGCTCTCTCTTAAAAGCTGACGGATCAGGGAAACAAAAATATCAACCAAGACACCATAGGGAATGTGTTGGGCGGCCCGATTAAATTTACCCGACAAAAGAAAACCCATTTTTTGTGGTGTCAGAAAATAAATTTCATTTACGATTGAGGTTTTTCCGATGCCAGCGTCACCGGATATCAGGATTAATTCCTTACGACCTTGGCATACATTCTCAAAACTCTTAGAAAGAAGGCTTAATTCCCGATTGCGCCCATAAAGTTTTTCCGGGATTTTTAAGAGGTGAGAAAAATCAAACTGACCAAGGCTGAAGTCATCTATCCAACCGCTTGCCGCCAACCGGCTAAGACATTTTTCCAGGTCTGCGACCAGACCGGAAGCACTTTGATAGCGCTGCTCCACTTCTTTGGCCATAAGTTTGGTTATCATGTTGGATATGATCAGGGGCAGGCCCGGGTTGGTTTCATAAGGTGACAAAGGACGCTTGGCCAGGATAAAATGAACCAACTCGACCGGGTCTGTGGCGCTAAACGGCGGACGTCCGGTGGCCAGCTCATAGAGCGTCGCACCCAAAGAGTAAAGGTCGGATCTTAAATCAACCGTCCGGTTCATGCGACCGGTCTGTTCCGGGGAAGTGTAGGG
The DNA here is from genome assembly GCA_964457755.1 of uncultured Thermodesulfobacteriota bacterium. GTDB lineage: Bacteria > Desulfobacterota > Anaeroferrophillalia > Anaeroferrophillales > Tharpellaceae > Tharpella. The sequence continues at coordinate 192,576 of CAYWGC010000001.1, forward strand.
CAAAGAGCCTTCAAGCACTTCGATTATAGCGATGGATTCCTCTCGTGGCAGATTGGATGCTATATAGAAGCCGGTAAGATGGCTTTGCAGTGAGTCGGGATTTAAAAGAAAATTATCAGGGTTAAGATTTTTATGAATAATATAGCTTTTGTGGATATTCTCAATATTCACCGCCATAGATAAGGCGACACCTAAAAAATCTCTCAAGCTTAATCCGCCAGCAAGATGAAAACCGGACTTGATCATGCCCCTAAGAGAATTGCCTCCGGCATCCTCATAAACAACCACCATCCGATCATGATGCTCATCTAATGAAAGGGGCTGAATTACACCCGTAATTCCCATCTCCTTGAGCAAGTTATACTCGTTCCTTAAAAACACCCGACCCCTGGATGCAGTATACTTTCCTGAAGCTACTTTAAGGATTACCGGTTTACGATCCGCCTTTTGTATAGCCCGCAAAGCGTTCATATCCCTTTTTTGCTCTAGAACTTCAACTATGCTGTAGCCAGGGGGCATTTTCATCGACTAATCCTTATCATTATAAGCGCCAGGTAATTTCAGGAGAATTACGCAAAGGTAGTCTGTGATATCTGGATTTGCGATAACCCACCATCATAGAGCCCATACATTGATGACCTTCGGGAAGCTACACAGCTTCCCTCATCGGGGGAAAAGTCTTGGCCTCCATATTGAAAAGCCGGCCCAGCAACATCCCAAAACCATACTGGTTGCAGCTAATTCAAGATATGACAAGCGATAGAGCTATCAGTCGGTAACGGTGTCAATTACATCATTTCTATAGCACAGGCCATAGATACACCGCCACCGCCACACAGGGTGGCGAGTCCCAGAGATTTCCCCTGGTTTTTCATACCGTAGATAAGGCTGGTTATAATGCGGGCTCCGGTAGAGCCGACGGGATGGCCGAGACCGATTCCGGAACCGTTGACGTTGGTAATCTCCCGATTAAGACCCAACTCTTTTTCACAGCCCAGATATTGACCGGCAAAGGCTTCGTTAAGTTCGATCATCTCGAAATCGTCGAGGCTCATACCGCTTCTTTTAAGCAGATCTTTAACCGCCGGTACCGGCGACAGGCCCATGACCGAAGGATGACAGGCACCGCGGCCGATCGCCTTGATTTTCGCCAACGGTTTGAGACCGAGTTCTGCGGCTTTTTCCGCCGACATGATGATCATACCGGTAGAACCGTCATTGAGACCGCTGGAATTACCCGCTGTAACCTTACCGATTTTGGGCACAAAAGCCGGCGGCAGAGAGGCAAGTTTTTCCATGGTAATTCCAGGCCTGAAATGTTCATCCTTGTCAAAGATAATCGGGTCTTTCCTCCGTTGCGGAACCTCGACGGGAACTATCTCTTCCTTGAAAGCCCCTTCCAGGGTAGCCTTTTCTGTAGCATTATGGCTCCTTAACGCAACTTCATCCATCTCCTCCCGGGTAATGCCCAAATGCTGGGCGATGAATTCCGTGGTGTGCCCCATAATATATGGTTTGCCGACAAACATGCTCAAAGGGGCCTGGGTTTCATCCACAGGACCATCCTCAGGATGCGGAATAATATGGGAACCGCAATGTAAGGCATGGATCAGGTCATCAACAAAGGTATGATCCTGAAGCCTGCATCCCCAACGGGCACCGGGAACACTATATGATACACTGGACATATGTTCGGTGCCGCCGGCGAGAATAACATCCGCCATACCGGCCTGAATCATGGCCATCCCCGAAATCACCGCCTCCATACCGGAGATACAAACCCGATTAATCGTAACCGCCGGTACTGTGTCCGGGATTCCGGCCAAAAGAGCCCCGACCCGGGCCGTATTCAATGAATCGGAGGATTCAACACAACAACCATAACGAACATCGTCGATCATGGCGGAATCAATTCCAGCCCGTTTAATGGCCTCTTTCATGGTGATGCTGGCCAGGGTTGCGGCATTCAGACTCTTCAAAGTACCTCCGAACGCACCAATGGCAGTTCGACAAGCAGAAACTATAACTACATCCTTCATAAATCACCTCATAAAAAGTTACATATAAACTTCTTCAACAAAAAAAGATTTAAACGAGAGGCATAAGGCACGAAGATAAAAACTTTGGGCATCTGTGCCTTCTGCCTTTATGCCTTAATTCTAAGCCAACAGAGTTTTACCGATCGTCATGATTTCGGCCTCTTTGGTGCCTTCGTAGAGTTCAAGAATTTTAGCATCGCGGTAGAATTTTTGCACCTTGTACTCATTGATATAGCCATAACCACCATGGATTTCCAGGGCTGCATTAGCACAATAGACAGCCGTCTGACCGCTGAAATATTTAG
>CAYWGC010000002.1:0-153378 GCA_964457755.1 uncultured Thermodesulfobacteriota bacterium
CCCTATAATAACATTGTCTATATTGATATGCAGGATGAGTCAGGGCATTGGTTTTATGGTAGTGGTTTTTTGATCAGTCCTTATGCGGTTTTGACAGGTGGGAATACTCTCTATGATTTTACTGCGAAAAAATGGTTCAATAATTTTGTGGTTACTGCGGGGCAGTATTTTAATGATACTAATCAGTGGGTTGCGGCTCCATTTGGAAGTATTCATGACAGTAGTGATGTTCTGAATGGAAAATTTTATGATACCGGGCTTGCCGAGTACAGTTACGGGGCCTTGCTGATGCCGGAGAAATTTGACGGTATTGATACGTCTATGCTACTGGAATTTGATTTTCGACCATCGGGGTATATCAATTATGTCGGTTATCCGGAGTTTGTGGGGGGCTATTCCGGGCAAGGTGATATGTGGAGAATGAGCGGTAATGCCATCGGTTATGAAGGCGTTGGTGAACGGATTTTAAAAACTGATATTGATATGAGTAATGGTGGCTATGGCGGCCCTTTGTATACTTATAATTCGGCAACTAAAAGCCGTCGGGTTATTGCGATTATGGTTTATAATGGCGATAACCCCAGTTATAACTCTGCCTGCCGTCTGGTTTCGGCCGACAAATATGCCTTTACTCAATGGTTGGAGTATACGCCGGGATCCCCGCTAAATCCGCCCACACCTCCAGTTACAGGGTACGATAATTTCAGTTATGTTCCCTATCTGAGCAAATCTGCTGGACGCTGGACTGGTTTGGCTTTGACCAATTACAATAATGCGGCAAATCAAGCTCTTATTGAGTATTATAGTAGTAATGGTGCGCTGTTAGGTTCTGAAACTAAAGAGATTCCGGCTCTTGGCCAGACCTCATTTGCAACCCAGACCCCAACCGGTTCTGAAGGTTGGATCAAAATATCTTCAACCCAGTCTCTGAAAGGATTGGCCTTGGTTGGCCAGTCTTCACCTCCGAGTATGTTCGATATGGATCTTAAAACCTCGCTTCATACCCGGTTGCGACTGGCCCATCTGGCTGCCGATACGAGTTGGCGTTCGCTGGTGATGATCTGTAATCCCAATGGCAATATCGCCAATATTACCTATAAAGCTTATAATAGAAGCGGATCTCTGATCGATACCCGGTCAAATTCAATTGCAGCTGGTGGAAGTGTTCAGGAAAATCTCTACACTCTTTTCGGTCAGGCCCTGACAGGCTCAATGATTATCGAATCGACCCAGCCGATAACCGCCTTTCTACTCTACGACAGTAACACAACCACCTGGAAAGCGGGTTTAAGCGCGGTTCCGGTTCAGTAAGGAGTTATTAATATGAGAAAATATCAATGTCGCGGGTTTTTTTTATTGGTGACCATGTTCTTCTGTTTAGTCCTGGCTCCTTCTCTTTATGCGTTACAGATTTCTGGATTTTACCTTAATCCGCGTTATGAAGATTTTTCAGAAATTGCTACAACTTTCCCCTCTTTTGCGAGGATGGCAACGACCCCGATTGAATGTAACTCTTTTGCAGCATTTAAGAGTGCTTATCACGATTGTATGATAAATCGTAAAACTGATTTTTCAGTGCACTTGAATTACACTTTTGCCTGGTCTGATCTAACCTCCATAGTTGATCAGGCTCGACTTGAGATTTATGCTTTAGACGATTATCTTCATTCATCGACAAAAGGAAATATGTGGAGTGCTAGTGGTTCAGATAATGATGCTGTTTTAACTTTTACAGTTGGTTACGATACTACCTATCAACAAGAACTGGAGATTAGCGGCCGGGTTAATCAAATTCTGGCGTCTATTCTTTCTGTCGGGATGAATGATGAGGCAAAAGCTAAAGCGATTCATGATTGGGTTGTGCTAAATGTTGCTTATGATACCAGTTATGAAAGACATTCGATTTATGATGCTCTGTTTGCCGGGTCGGCGGTCTGTGAGGGGTATGCGCTGTTGATGTTTAAAATGCACGAAAGTTGCGGAATTCCGGTGCGGATTGTCAGCGGTGAAGGCAAAGGTGAAGCCCATGCCTGGAACCTGGTCTATCTTTGTTCGGCCTGGTTTCATGTTGATGCGACCTGGGATGATCCGATACCCGATGTTCTGGGTCGACTTCGCTATAACTATTTCAATCTTTCCGACAACCAGATAGCAGTCGACCACACTTGGGATCGCAACTATTATTCAAGTCAAGCTGCCAATTCGACTTATGTCGAGGGGATTTGTGACAACCAAAATCCTGGTTATGCTAAAACTTACTATGTGCCGTATCTTTATGCAGACGATTGCAGGGAGTCTTGGACCGGTATGGCCCTGGCAAATTCTGATCAACAAAACTGTAATATTCAGGTCTCTTATTTTAGTCAAAGTGGCACATTAATCGACCGGGAAAATAAAGAGATTCCGGCATTTGGTCAGAGTGTTTTTGTTGCGCAGGTGCCAGCTGGGACGGAGGGTTGGATCAAGATTGAAGCTTCCGCCAATCTCGACGGTTTAGCATTGATTGGTCAAGGGACACCACCAGTGATGTTTGATATGGATATGAAGAAAACTCTGCATCGCCGTTTTCTTCTTTCACATCTGGCGGCTGATAGCAGTTGGCGATCGCTTGTTGTAGCTTGTAATCCTAATGATGCTGTTGCGAATCTGACCTATTCATACTACAATCAAGTTGGTCAACATATAGCAACTAAGAATTCATCAATTCCGGCCAATGGCAGTGATATGGTTAATTTACGCGGTCTCTTTGGTCAGGATCTGGCCGGTTCGATGATAATTGATTCAAACCAGCCGATTACAGCATTTATGCTTTACGACAGCCTGACGACCACCTGGCAAGCCGGGCTTAGCGCTTTGCCGCTAGATTAGTGGTTGTGAAGGTCAAGGAGAGGGTTTTCTGAAGGTTTCACTCATGAAAAAGGTGCATAAAAGAGCCAGTAGAGCGGCTCCGCTTAGTATCAGGAGAAGTCGAGAGTAGGCTTCGGGGGCGTAAGCTCCCGAAGCTGTTTTGGGATATAAGTCGAGGACTTTACCCATCAGGGGCATAAAAACGGCACCTCCTAAAAAGGGGAAAAGATTGACGGTGCCGACCGAGGTGCCGGCAATGGCCACGGGAAAAAGTTCTTTGGTGGTTGTGAAGCCGATGACGACAATCGCTGAAGCGCTGAATGAGAAGAGAAAAAAGAGCAGATAGAGGCCCACGTGGGGGAGGTTGGCGGGAGCCATAGCTAAAGCAAGCAGAACCAGAGTCAAGATACTCGTGCAGAAGCCAAAAACCTTTTTCCGGCTCTTTAAAACTTTTTCTGAAAGATAGCCTAAGAGCGGGCTGCCGATGATCATGCCCCAGGCGATCATGCTCAAAACCGAACCGGCCTGGGCCCGACTCATACCATATACGTGCATCAGGTAGGGGCCGCCCCAGAGGGCCCCGAAGCCAAAAAAGATGCCGCAGTCGAGGAAAAACCAGATTGCGACGGGCCAGAATTTTTTCTCTGTTACGACCCGCAAAACCCCTTCCCAGAGCGTTATTTTATCAACTTTATTTAGTGATTTGTCACTTGTTCCATCAATTTGGTTCAAGCTGGGCCAGCTTTTGTCTTCAGGTTTATCGCGTACGATTAACCATACCATAATTAGCAGCACAAACGTCGCACCGCCAATCACCTCAAATGAGAGACGCCAACCGAATTTGGCAGTCATTAAGGCCAATAGCCAGGTTGCAGCCATCACGCCAATGCCGCCGACAGCATTCAGAATCCCCGCCATAATTGCAAATTCGTGAACTCTAAACCATTGCGAGAGAATCTTCATGGTGGGAATGAAAACCATCGATACTCCGAAGCCCACCAGCAGGCGGCCGATAAATGCAGTAGTAAAGTTCTGGGCGAGGCCAAAAACTAGACTTCCGATGGCGGCAATCAGTAAAAAGCAGGTTACGGTTTTTCGTGGCCCCAAGGAATCGGCGAGGAGGCCGGCAGGGAGCTGCATGGCGGCATAGCAGTAGAAGTAGACTGATCCCAAAAGTCCCATCATGCTAGCTGATAGTTGGAATTCATTGACGAGATCGTTGGCTACAACTGAAAGTGAGAGGCGGTGAAAATAGACGAAAAAATAGGCTGTGGTCAAAACCGTAAAGATCAGCCAGCGGTAGTATAGAACTTTTTTCGCGTCATCTTTATGGTTATGGATTTGAGTCATTGTGGGCAGATCCTATTGGGATGAAGAGATTTGTTATTTTACAAAACCGTTAATGCCTGCTTTACGGCCTGGCCTAGCTGGGTCAACAGATATGGTTTTTTGACAAATCTTCCAGCTCCAAGAGTCTGGGCCTTTTCAACCTCTATATTTTCTGAAAAACCACTGGCAATGATAGCTTTTTGTTGGGGGCGAAATTTGATAATCTCCTCGTAGGTTCGACGTCCGTTCATGCCGGGATCCATGATCATGTCAAGGATCAGTAAATCAACTTCATTCTTTTTCAGGTGCGTGATTGCAGCTTCTCCTGAATCAATGCTTTGTACATTATATCCGAGCATGGTTAGAATCTTTTCGGCAATATCCCGTTGTTGAGGTTCATCATCAACGATGAGAATTTTCTCGCCATGACCGTCCAATTGGCCATCATGAACACTTTTCGGCTGAACCGTTAGTTCATTTCTGGTGGCGGGGAAGTAGAGTGTGAAGACAGCACCATTTTTACAGGATTCAGCCGTTACTCCGCCCCCACAATCTTGAAGTGTATTCCAGACCACGGCCAGTCCCAGGCCGGTACCACTGCGACCCATTTTTTTCTTGGTGTAAAAAGGCTCAAAAATATGTCCGAGATCTTCGTCGCTAATTCCGGTGCCGCTATCTGCAACCCGAACCACTGCGTACTCACCAGTTTTTAAATAGTGGTTTTCCGCAATTGGTTTGTCGATGTAGCGGTTATGGGTTGAAATGACAATGCGACCTTCACTGTCAATAGCTTCAGCAGCATTAAATGTCAGGTTCATGAGACATTTATGAATGTGGCTTGGAGAGCCGGAGATATTGAGCAGTTCCGGTTCAAATTCCGTCATGAAACTGATATTGGCGTAAGTTGATTTGAGTTTTAAAGATTCTGGTGAATTCAGATAGTTGGAAATCAAAGTGTTGAGATTGATGGTCTCCCTGGTTGCGGCAATTCCGCGGGCCACCGTGAGCAGGTCGGCCACTACAGCCGCCGCACGTTTTCCTGATTCCCGGATTGCTTCGATCGGTTTTCGTAATTCACTCTCTTCGGGTATTTGCATCAGGAGCAGATCGGGATAACTGACAATCCCGGACAGAATATTGTTTAAATCGTGGGCGACGCCTCCGGCCATCAAGCCGATAGCCTCCATTTTGTGTGCTTGTTGCAGTTGCTGTTCAAGTTGTTGGCGCAGATGTTCTTCTTCTTGTTTTAAGGTGATATCGCGGTTAATTCCGCGATACCCTAGAAGAGAGCCATCTTCGTTGAAAAAAGGTACACTACTACTTTCAAAGATTACTTCTTTACCGTTTTTTGCTGTAACTGTATTTATTAAACTAGAGAAAGTCTGTTGTTCTTTGATGACATTGTGAGATTTCTTTATAACTCGGGTTGCTTCTTCAGGAGTCATAAACTGATAAATGGATTTGCCGATCAGCTCTTCGGGATCGTAACCGATAAATTGCTTTACATTCGGGCTCAGGTAGGTAAAATTAATATCTTTGTCAGTTTCCCAGATCAAGTCATTTGAAGATTCAACTATAGCCCGAAACTTCTCCTCACTCCTGCTTAACTCCCTGGTTCTCGAATCTACGGCCCGGCGCAGGTATAAATTCCAGAAAATTATTCCGAGGGTCAGGAGTGTCAGGCCTGAGAGGGTCAGGAGTATGGTTGTGCGATGGCGCTCAATCCAGGTCTGTTGAGATGAATACTTAACACCGATCCATTTTTTTGTGATTTGGTCGAAAACTCCGCGATCCCGAGCCCGGGACAGCCCTTTTTTTAAAATATTTGTCAGTACTTTCTCGCCATCTCGGGTTGCCATGCAGTTCTGGCCAATATAGAGAGGGTCGCCGACAGATTTGAGATGATGGTTGAGGTTATGGCTGAAGAGATGGTGAAGTACAATCTGTTTGTCACCAATAACGGCGTCAGCCTTGAAATCGATAACTTGATCGGCCGCTTCGGCAAATGTGGCAGTTGAAATGAGCTCGAAGCGGATACCTTGGGATTGTAAAAATTCAGCCGCGTAATCCCCTTTCTGCATAGCTATTTTTTTGTCTTGAAGATCTTTTAACTGGGTGATGTCAGGTCGTTCAGAACGTACAAATATCAGGGCCGGAACCTGCCAGGTTGTTTCTGTGAAATCAAACTTATTATCACGTTTTTGACTGTGAAAGAGGCTCGTCAGGACATCCGCGTGGCCGTCCAGAACCGCTTTCTGAGCTTCTTTGAATGACATATCTCGAAACGAAACTTTAAAACCCATTTCGGTCGAAATCCAACGGGCCATCTCAATACACATCCCTTTGCGACTGTTGTCTCTATCGACAAACTCAAAGGGCGGATAGTGGGTTTGGCTAACAAAAATTATTTCGCCTTTCTCATGGAGCCAAACCCGTTCAGCTTTTGAGAGTGGGGAGGCCTGTAAAGGGGAGGCCAGTATGACAATGAAAAAAAGGGTGGTAAGGCAGCACGCGTAAATTTTTGTGTAGGTCGTCGTGAACATGCTTGGTTCCTTAGGTGGTTTTAAATTCTGCAATAAGTTGAAGTTTTTGACTGCGCGTCAGTTTTTTGATAGCTGCTTCACGGCGGCTAGCCAGGCTGCGCGATGACGTTTCTTCGTAATACGCCAGGGTTACCGGCAGACGGGTTCTGGTGTAGCGAGCTCCGCGCTTTTCGTTGTGGGTTTGCAGGCGATTTTTGAGGTCATTGGTGATGCCGGTGTAGAGAGTCTTATCGCTACAGCTAAGAATATATACGATCCAGATTTTCATAAAGTTGTTTGTTTGTTTGTTTAGTTTGTTTTGTTTATTAATCTCTTGGATTTAAAGAGTAAAGACTTTAATCTGCTGGTTTGCGATGAATGGTTGAGGGTTCTGCTCTTGGTTGTGCTGAGATATTTTAAAACAGGTTATTTATTGTCAGGTTTTGGTTTAAAGTCAAGGATTATCTGTAATGTCTTCTGGACAGCTTAAAGCGGCTGTGCTACTTTCCATAGCAGTTGTTTTTTTCTAGATAGTCTTAAGTTGTCAAAGTCGAAATCTGTTGTTGAGGTAATAAATGCGATTAAGTCAAGGTTTTTTTCATCGAAAGCTCTTTTTAGTTACTCTTTTATTTCTGTTTTTTCCTTTTTCTTCCTTCGCAACTGAAACTCCTGAAACGACCTTGAGTCACGGTTTGGATCTTTATGGAGAGCTCAAATATCCGGCTGATTTCAGCTATTTTGATTATGTTAATCCAGAGGCCCCGAAGGGGGGAACTTTGCGCCAGGCTGCGATTGGTACTTTTGATACCTTTAATGATTTTATCTTGAAAGGGGTTGCCGCAGCTGGCGTTGGTATGATCTACGATACCCTGATGGCTTCAGCTGAAGACGAGCCTTTCAGTCAATATGGCTTACTTGCCGAGAAGGTTGAGCTGGCCCAAAATCGGACCTTTGTTATCTTCCATCTTAATCCTAAAGCCCGTTTTCATGATGGTCAGCCGGTGACGTCAGCTGATGTTGTTTTCACCTTTAACCTGCTCCTTGAGCAGGGTCAGCCGATGTATAAACGTTATTATGCTGATGTTTCAGGGGTTGAGGCGCTCGATCCAAGCCGGGTCAAATTTACCTTTAAAGACGGTAATAATGCCGAACTCCCGTTGATAGTAGGGCAGCTTGTCGTTCTGCCGCGCCATTTCTGGCAGGGTAAGGATTTTAACGATGCCGGTCTTGATTTACCCTTGGGTAGCGGCCCTTATCAGGTCAAGAGTTTTGTGCCGGGTAAAACCGTAAGCTATGAGAGGGTCAGTGATTATTGGGCGGCTGATCTACCGGTCAATAAAGGTCGCTATAATTTTAACACTCTGGTCTTCGATTACTATCGTGATGCAACGGTAGCTCTTGAAGCCTTTAAATCAGGCGAGTACGATTTTCGCCATGAAAATGTTTCGAAAAACTGGGCAACCCTCTATAAAGGCCCCCAATTTAACGATGGACGCATTGTTAAAAAGGAGATAGTTCACCTGATTCCGCAAGGGATTCAGGGTTTTGTCTTCAATACTCGACGTTTGCAGTTTACTGATCGTCGAGTGCGCGAAGCCCTGATTTATGCGTTTGATTTTGAGTGGAGCAATAAAAATCTTTTCTACGATCAATATAAACGCAGCAACAGCTATTTCAGTAACTCTGAAATGGCGGCTGTAGGCCCACCGAGCCCGGCTGAAATAGAACTGCTTAAACCCTTCGCCGGGCAGCTTCCAGCCGAGGTCTTCAAGGATAGTTACCATTTGCCGACGACCGACGGAAACGGCAATAACCGTCGTAATCTGCGCCAGGCCGCAGCTCTTTTAAAAAGTTCAGGTTGGCTTATTAAAGATAAAAAACTGGTTGATGAGAGTGGAAATCCCTTTGTCTTTGAGATTCTTTTGATATCCCCGGCATTTGAGCGGATTGTCCTCCCTTTTAAGAAAAATCTTGCCCGTCTCGGGATTGAGACTGAAGTTCGGGTTGTTGATACGGCTCAATATCTTAATCGGGTACGGGAATTTGATTTTGATTTAGTCGTCTGGAGTTTCGGTCAGTCGAACTCTCCCGGTAACGAACAACGCTACTACTGGCATTCGAGTGTCGCCGATACTTCCGGCAGCCGTAATCTGGCCGGGATTAAAGACCCGGTAGTTGATGCTCTGGTCGAAAAGATTATCCATGCTCCTGATCGGGCCGGCTTGGTGACTCGGGTGCGAGCCTTGGATAGAGTTTTGCAGTGGGGTTTTTATGTCCTGCCGCACTGGCATATCAGCAGTTTTCGCATCGCCTATTGGAGTAAGTTGGCCCAGCCTGAACTGGTGCCCAAATATGGTCTTGGCCTCATGACCTGGTGGGTTAAATAATTAAAAAGTTATGATCTCTTATATCCTGCGCCGTCTTTTGCTCATCATTCCCACTCTGCTGGGAATTTTGACGATCAATTTTTTTATTATTCAAGCGGCCCCCGGGGGGCCGGTTGAGCAGATGATCGCCCGGCTTGAGTCTACGGTTGAGAGTGCGACGGTGCGGGTTGCCGGCAGTAATAATGCCGAACTTAAGCAGAATGCCTCACGATCCTCGAGCGCCGACAGCAGTTATCGTGGGGCTCAGGGTCTTGATCCTGAGCTGGTGGCTGAAATCGAAAAACTTTATGGTTTTGATCAACCCCTCTATAAACGTTATTTTAAGCTTGTCTTAGATTATATCTGTTTCGATTTTGGCGAAAGTTTCTACCGCGACAAAAAAGTTGTCGATCTATTGCTTGAAAAATTGCCGGTTTCGATCTCTCTGGGTCTCTGGAGTACGTTGATTATCTATCTGGTCTCGATCCCTTTGGGGATTGCCAAAGCGGTGCGTCACGGCAGTCGTTTTGATCTCTGGAGCAGCACTGTAGTGATCGTCGGCAACGCCATTCCGGTTTTTCTGTTTGCGGTTATCCTGGTTGTCCTTTTTGCCGGTGGCACCTATTTTGACTGGTTTCCTCTGCGTGGTCTGACTTCCAACAATTTTACTGAGCTTTCATTGGCTGGCAAGATTATCGACTATTTTTATCATCTCGCGCTGCCGGTGACAGCGATGGTGATCGGCGGTTTTGCGACTTTAACGATGCTGACCAAAAACTCTTTTCTTGATGAGATCGGCAAGCAGTATGTGATTACGGCCCGGGCTAAGGGTTTAAGTCGCAATCAGGTGCTCTACGGTCATGTTTTCCGGAATGCGATGCTGATCATCATAGCCGGTTTCCCGGCTGCGTTCATCAGTATGTTTTTTGCCGGATCACTTTTAATTGAAGTTATCTTTTCTCTTGATGGTCTTGGTCTTTTGGGTTTTGAGGCGACCATTGGCCGTGATTACCCGGTGATGTTTGGCACCCTCTATATCTTCACCTTGATTGGTTTGTTGACTAATCTCTTAAGTGATCTCTGCTATATGGTGGTTGATCCGCGTATCGATTTTGAGGCCCGTGAATTTTAATGTCTGTTTTGGCAAAATTAAAATTAAATCCGGTCAATCAGCGCCGTTGGCAACGTTTTGTTGATAATCGCCGCGGATTCTGGTCGTTGTGGCTTTTTCTGATTCTTTTCGGGGTTAGTTTAGGGGCTGAATTCATTGTTAATGACAGGCCTCTGCTGATTTCTTGTCAGGGTGAGTTGTTTTGTCCGGTTCTGGTCTCTCATGCGGAGACTGATTTTGGGGGAGAGTTTGCCACTGAAGCCGATTATCGTGATCCTTACCTGATTGATCTGATCGAACAAAACGGGGGCTGGATTATCTGGCCGCTGGTGCGCTATCATTACGATACGATCAATTACGAACTTAAGGTTCCGGCACCCTCACCGCCGAGTTCTGCCAACTGGCTTGGTACCGACGATCAGGGGCGTGATGTTGTGGCTCGACTTATATACGGTTTTCGCATTTCTATTCTTTTTGGTCTCTGCCTGACTTTTTTTGGTTCCTTGATTGGTGTCGCTGCCGGTGCCGTACAAGGTTATTACGGAGGTAAGGTTGATCTTTTTGGGCAACGTTTTATGGAGATCTGGTCGGGTCTGCCGGTCCTCTATCTCTTGATTATCCTCTCCAGCTTCGTCCAGCCAAATTTCTGGTGGTTGCTCGGCATTATGCTGCTCTTCTCCTGGATGAGCCTGGTTGGCGTTGTCCGGGCCGAATTTCTGCGCGGCCGCAATCTTGACTATGTCCGCGCTGCTCAAGCCTTAGGGGCCGGCGATCTGACCGTGATGTTTCGCCATATCCTGCCCAACGCCGTAGTTGCGACCATAACCTTCATGCCCTTTATTCTCAACGCTTCAATTACAACTCTGACCTCACTTGATTTTTTAGGTTTTGGCATGCCGCCGGGTTCGCCCTCTCTAGGAGAGTTGTTAGCTCAGGGTAAAGCCAATCTCCACGCTCCCTGGCTTGGACTTTCAGCCTTTTTTGTTTTAGCTGTAATGCTGAGCCTGCTGGTTTTTATCGGTGAGGCCGTCCGTGATGCCTTCGATCCACGAGGGGCCACGGGGTTGGGAGGGTAGTTGTTGATTTGCGATATTCAGCCACACTTAATTGACAGATTTCTCCAAGTTTATGCCGTAGATATCGGCGTAAAACTCTTTGATTGATTCTATGTCAGCATCGATCGCGCCGGTAGGTTGAAACACGCCTGTAATACCGCCTTCCTTCTTTTTGTAGTCAATATATCCCAAAGCAATTGGTACATTTGCCCCGTTGGCAATGTGGTAGAAACCAGTTTTCCATTTTTCAACCCGGGATCTGGTACCTTCTGGAGCATTGACGATTATCAGTTCTGTTGTAGAATTGAAATGGTCGACACACTGCTGCACCATGTTGGTGTTTTTGCTTCTATCGACAGAGATACCGCCCAGCCATCTGAAAAGTCCTCCAAACGGCCATTTGAACAGGGAACTTTTCCCCAGCCAGTAGGTTTTTATATCCAGAGCAGAAACTATCAGGAGAAAAAGAGGGAAATCCCAGTTGGATGTGTGAGGAACCGCAATGAGGATATATTTTTTCTGCCCTTCGCTCTGATCCACAGTTTTCCAGCCAACTACTTTCATAATGACACATGAGAGCATCTTCAAGAATGATTTTATTATAGGGTTGTCAAAGACAGTTTTCTGCATAGTTTTAAAAGTTGCTAATCGTTTATTTCAAGGTTTTATGGTTTGCCAAATTTATTGAATTTTTACTGCTATACTAAAAATATTCTTTTCTCAAGTATTTATTATAGATGGAATTTTGTTCTGGTCATTCAGGTTCGGTTTTGTTCATTAGGACTTGAGGATTATCGAAAGAAATGGTATGCCTCATTGGTGCTATAGAAATCATTTAGAGAGTGGAGTGAAAATTTGAATTTTTGGCCACGGCGGCAGAGTCGTGAAATAGAGTTGGGGCAGGTTAAGATTGGGGGTCAGACCCCGGTTTCAGTGCAATCCATGACCAATACCGATACCCGTGATATCGCGGCAACGGTGGCTCAGATTAAACGCTTGGAAGCGGTTGGTTGTGAACTGGTGCGGGTCGCTGTGCCGGATGAAAAAGCGGCCAAGAGTCTCTCTTTGATTAAGAAAGAGATTGCCATCCCCCTGATTGCCGATATTCATTTTAATCATCGTCTGGCGCTGATATCAGTCGAGCAAGGGGTTGATGGTCTGCGACTAAATCCCGGAAATATCGGTTCTGCGGCCCGGGTGCGTGAGGTTGTCGCCGCTTGTCGAGAGCAGGCCATTCCAATCCGTATCGGGGTTAATGGCGGCTCTCTTGAAAAAGAGGTGGTTGAAAGGTATGGCTATACTCCCGAAGCGCTGGTTGAGAGTGCCTTGGGCCATATCCGCTTGTTGGAGGATGAAAATTTTGACATTATCAAGATCTCTCTGAAATCTTCAGATGTGATGGCCACGCTTACAGCCTATAGATTGCTGGCAAAACGGGTCGATTATCCTTTTCATATTGGCATCACCGAAGCTGGAACTAAATTACGGGGCGCAATAAAATCGGCCGTCGGATTAGCTCTGCTTTTGGGTGAAGGTCTGGGTGATACCCTTAGGGTTTCGTTAACGGCGGCTCCCGAAGAGGAGATTTTTGTTGCTTTCGAAATCTTGAAAAGTATGGGCTTGCGGCAGCGGGGCATTGAACTGATATCTTGTCCAACCTGCGGACGTACTGAGGTTGAGCTGATCAAGCTGGCCGAACAAGTTGAAAAAGCCCTGGCCCACATTCAGGAACCTTTGAAAATTGCGGTCATGGGTTGCGTTGTTAATGGTCCCGGTGAGGCCCGCCACGCCGATTTTGGTATTGCCGGTGGTAAAGGGGTCGGGCTGCTATTTCGCAAAGGGGAGATCTTGGGGAAATTACCCGAGAACGAACTGGTTAAAGCCCTGGTTGCAGAAGTCGAAAACTATGTTGCTGTCCACTAATTTATGAGTCGTTTGCGAAATAAAAATATCTTGAGTGTCGCCTGGTGGCAGCGCTGGTTGATGGCCGGACGACTCGGTTGGGGCCTGCTTGGAGATCGCCGGGTTCCGCTTTATCTGAAGCTGATTCCGTTAGCGGCGGTGGCCTATTTTTTTTCGCCCTATGATCTCTTACCTGATCTGGTAATTCCCGGATTGGGGCAGGTTGATGATCTCCTGGTGATTTTTCTGGCCTGCCGACTTTTTATTATGCTTGCGCCTGAAGGCGTTGTCCGCGAACATCAGGAAAAGATAGTTTCGCGTCATTATCAGTTATAAAAATTATGAGTAGTAAAGTTCGCGCTGAAATTCGTCTCCTGCCGCCCGAAGTCTGTAACCAGATTGCCGCCGGTGAAGTGGTTGAACGGCCCGCTTCGGTAGTTAAGGAGTTGGTCGAGAATGCTCTGGATGCCGGGGCTGATCAGATCAAGGTGGTGATCGAGGAGGGCGGCAAAAATCTGATCGAAGTGATCGATAACGGTCATGGTATGGACGCGGTTCAGGCTCGCCTTGCCCTGGCGCGTCATGCGACCAGTAAAATCAGCTCTGCGGCCGATCTTTTCGGGGTCCGCAGTTATGGTTTTCGGGGTGAGGCCCTGCCCAGTATTGCTGCGGTTTCCCGCTTTTCTCTGATTTCTCGCACGCGTGAGATGGAGGCTGCGGTTAAATTGGAAGTTGCCGCCGGCGGTGAGATTCAAGAAAATTCGGTGGGGGCTCCGGTTGGCACCAAAATAAGGGTTGCCGATCTTTTCTATTCGGTTCCGGCCCGCAAAAAATTTCTAAAAACCACAAATACTGAGAGAGGGGCGGTTCTGGAACGTCTGCAACGTCTGGCGATGTCCCATCCGGAATGCTCTTTTTTGCTTGAACACAATGGTCGGCGTCTTCTCAACGCAACCCAGGGTGATCGTGAAAGTGATCGGGTTGCGGCGGTTTTAGGGTTAGATCTTGATGAACAATTTAGGGAATTAGCCGAGGCTGGGGGCGATGAGGTTAAGGTCAGAGGTTATGTCAGTTTGCCGATGGTCCAACGGTCCAACAGTCGCCACCTCTACTTTTTTGTTAATCGTCGGGCGGTTCGGGATAAGGCTCTCTTACAGGCTCTATTGAAAGCTTATGAAGGCACCTTGCCCCGGGGCCGCTATCCGGCTGCGGTTCTTTTTCTGACGGTTGCGGATGGGGCGGTGGATGTCAATGTCCATCCGGCCAAAGAGGAGGTTCGTTTTGCCGATGGCGGTCGAATTTTTGCTTTGATTCGACAGGCTGTGGCCGAAGTTTTAAGTGGCTATCCTACTGTCAATGCGACTCCCGGTTTTTTTGCACCAGCCGGGGAGCATGAGAGAGCCGGGGATAGGTCGCATTTGTTTGCGCCCGAGCCATCGTCGGAAAACTCTTTGCCGCCGAACTTTTACGAAGCTCCAGCGACGAGCGATTTTCCCCGGTCCTCTTCGGGATTTTCGGAGCCGGCCTGGGCCCGGCCCAGCGTCGCGGCCGGGGGTGGCTATCAAAATGCCGATCAAAACATCTATGGGGCCAGAGGTTCAGGGCGGGTTGTTGAGTCGCATCCGCTTGAGACCTTGCCCGGTATGCAGAGTTCTGAAATCGGTTTCTTTTCTTCTATGACGGTTGTCGGCGCGCTCTGGAATGCTTATATTGTTTTGCAATCTCATGATAAATGCTATCTGCTGGATCAGCATGCCGCTCACGAGCGGGTTGTTTTCGAAGATCTTAAGAGTAAGCGGTTGGGACGTAGTGCCGCCCAGCGTCTGCTGTTGCCGGTTCAGGTAGAGTGTACGCCCGGTGAAGAGGCTCAGGCCGAAGAGTGCCGGGAACTTCTAAATTCTTTAGGTTTTGAATTTGACTCTTTAGGGCCGCGAACCCTGATTTTACAGACGGTTCCTTTGCTGGTTGACGGCTTGTCGGTTGAGACTGTTTTCCTAGAGACTCTGGCCGATATCGCGAGTGGCGGTCGGGGTCAGGAATCTGTGGTTATTGATGCAATGCTGGCCAGTCTGGCATGCCGGATGGCGGTTAAAGCAAACCAAATATTAAGTACTGGAGAGATTCGAGTGCTCCTCGAAAAGTTAGACAAAACCCCTCTGGCACACACCTGTCCGCATGGTCGGCCTTTCTATTTCAGCTTGGACCGGGGTGAGATAGAGAAACGTTTTCAGCGTTGAGTGGTTACTGTTTTTAGATGATTATCAATTTAAACAAGATTGTTTGTCTGGCTCTGCTCTTTATCCTGCTACTCTCAGCTTGCGGCCGCCCGCCGCTTATAACTGAGACTCTTGAAGGGGATGCGGTGGCGGGTCGGGCGGCCTGGGAAAAACTGGTTGATCTTAAGACTCTTAAAGCGACGGCAATACTCTCGTGGAGGGCGGTCGACGGGCGTCACGGTAAACATCAGGTACGTCTCTTTATGGAGCCGCCTGAATGTTTAAAGATGCAATGGCTTACCCCTTGGGGATCGGTTGCCGGACAGCTTATAATAGCGACAGATCAATTCTGGTTTTCCGATTCCCGTCAACGTTTGACCTGGTACGGAAAGACGGCTGATTTAAAGAGTCTATTTCAGCTTGAAGAGAGTCGGAGCTGGACTTCAGCAACCCAGTTTTTTCAGTATTGGCCACTCTTTTTCAGCTCTCCCCAAGAGGATGATGTGAATTATGGGAGCCTGGCCTCAATTAATTATCTGACAACGGAAGCGGGTCGTTTCCTTAATAAGGTCATAAATTTTAGAGACGGTGATGAGATGCACATCCGTCTCGATGATCTGGTTGAGGTTGCCGATGGAGGTTTTTTGGCGCAAAATCTTGAAGCTTTAGGTCATGGTGGTCAGATTACCTTAAGTCTAAAAAAATTTACCGTGCAAGAGAGTCTGGCCCCGGAAACTTTTATTTATGGTTTGAAAAATTTTAAATTACGCGAATGTACAGTCCTCAAAGGAGATAATAATGTCGGAAAATGAAAATAGTTTTGATGTTTTGATCATTGGTGGCGGCCCCGCTGGTTTGACCGCGGGCCTCTATGCGGCCCGGGCCCGGATGAAATGTGTTTTACTGGAAAAAATGATGATGGGCGGTCAGATTGCGACGACCGAAATGGTCGATAACTATCCCGGCTTTCCTGAAGGTATAGCCGGAGCGCAAATTGGGCCTCTGTTCGAGACTCAGGCCAAGCGTTTTGGGCTTGAGGTGCGGCAGTTTCAGGAAGGTCTTACGGTTGAGCGTAGAGACGAAGGTTTTCTCGTGACTTGTGCCAATCGGGATGAGCTTTTTTGTAAAAGCCTGATTGTCGCAACCGGCAGTGGTTGGACGCCGCTTGGCATTCCCGGAGAAGAGAGCCTGAAAGGGGCCGGGGTCTCCTATTGTGCAACTTGTGATGGGGCTTTTTTCAGGGATTTGGAACTAGCGGTTATCGGGGGCGGCAATTCAGCTATCGAGGAGGCTCTTTTCCTGACTAAATTTGCCAGCAAGGTTTATGTGATTCATCGTCGGGATCAACTGCGGGCCGAGAAAATTGTTCAGGAAAAAGCTTTTGCTAACCCCAAAATAGAGTTTGTCTGGTCGCATGTACCTTTGGAGATCGTCGGGGAAAAAGAGGTCGAAGGAGTGCGGGTCAAAGATCTCAAAAATGAAGAAGAGCGTCTCCTGCCGGTGGCCGGAGTCTTTATCTATGTCGGTATGAAAGCCGATAGTGATATTGTCAAAGATCTGGTTGAGGTTGATGCACAGGGTTATATTAAGGCCGCCGAAGATACCGTAACCTCCTGTCCCGGTCTTTTTGCGGCTGGAGATGTGCGCCAGAAACCGTTACGACAAGTCGCCACTGCGATTGCCGATGGCGCCACAGCTGCGATTATGGCAGAAAAATATATCGAGTAATAGTTTCTTACTTTTTTAGGAATTACCCTTTATGGATTACGCTTTGTTGCGTAAAAGAATGGTCGAAGAGCAGATTGTCGGCCGTGGTCTCAAGGATCCTCGCATTCTTGAAGTGATGCGCAGAATTCCGCGACACCTTTTTGTTAATTCGGGGCTGGCACATCAGGCTTATGGTGATTCAGCTTTACCGATTGGCGAAGCCCAAACTATCAGCCAACCCTATATCGTCGCTTATATGTTATCATCTTTAGCCTTGAAAGGTAGCGAGAAGGTTCTTGAGATTGGCATGGGTTCCGGTTATTTGACCGTGTTGCTCTCCTCGTTAGTGGAAAAAGTTTACGCCATTGAGCGGTTACGTTCTTTGGCGATTCCGGCGCGCCAGCTGCTTGACCAGTTGGAGTGCAATAATGTCCTGGTCAAAATCTTTGATGGCAGTTATGGTTGGCCTGATGCGGCCCCCTTTGACGCGATTGTGGTGTCGGCGGTAGCTTCCGAAAAGCCTCCGGCTCCACTTTTGCAGCAACTGGTGGTCGGGGGCCGACTGGTGATTCCTCTGGTTACCGATAAAGGTCAATATCTTTACCGGATTACCCGGCATGGCGAAAATGATTTTCAGAGTGAACGTTTATTGGGTTGCAGTTTTGTGAAATTAGTAGGTCGTAATGGCGGGCGGGGATAAAAATATATTTTCGGGCGGTTCGCTTGAATCTTATCTTGGTGATATTCGTAATATCCCCTTGCTTGATGAAGCCGAAGAGATTAAACTCTCACGCTTGGTGCAAGAAGGTGATGGAAAAGCCCGGAAAAAGATGATTGAAGCCAATCTGCGCTTGGTTGTTCATTTGGTCAAGCACTATCAGAACCGGGGTTTGCCGACTGAGGATCTGATTGAGGAGGGTAACCTTGGATTGATCCGGGCGGTTGAAAGGTTTGATCCTGAATTTAATTGTCGTTTTTCAACTTATGCGGTCTGGTGGATTCGCCAGTATATGAGTCGGGCTCTGATCAGTCAGAGCAAAATTATCCGTCTTCCGGTACATGTTGTTGATGAATATAACACTTTTATTAAGGGGCGTCAGCAATATATCCGTGAACATGGACGTGAACCTAGTTTTGAAGAGGTTGCCAACTATATAGACCATGTCTTTACCTCATTTACTCCCGCTCTGGCCCGTCTTAACAACCTTGTCACCCTGACTTCCGGTAATAATATGAATGGAGATCGTGAGAGTGATAATGGGGGTATTGGCACCATGTCGCTGGAGCAATTGGCGGATGATTCAAATGAAAGTCCTCTACAAACCATAGATAATGACCTACGTATGAAAATTATCCATTGTTGGCTTGATGAACTGAGGCCTAAGGAGCGTCAGGTGATAACTAAGAGATTTGGTCTTGCCGGAGAAGATGGTCAGACCTTGGAGGAGATCGGTGGGCAACTTAATCTGACCCGTGAGCGAATTCGGCAACTCGAAAAATCGGCGTTGCACCGTTTGAAGAAAATTGTTGGCGTTGATGATTATAATTTGGAAGATCTTCTTTTTTGATGGATAGTTGCAATGGAAAAATTAAGGATACCATGAAGTTACTTGAAAAAATCAAGGATCCGAGTGATCTCAGAGCGCTTAGAATTGAAGATTTACCCCATCTTGCGACCGAAATTCGTACGCTTATTATTGAGACCGTAGCTCGTAATGGTGGTCACTTAGCCTCTTCTCTGGGGGTTGTTGAATTGACGATTGCTTTGCACTATGTTTTTTCGACACCACGTGATCTGTTAGTTTGGGATGTTGGACATCAGGCTTACGCCCATAAGATTCTGACCGGCAGGGCTGAGCGTTTTTCAACCTTGCGCCAGGCTGGCGGCATGAGTGGCTTTCCCAAAAGAGAGGAGAGCGAATATGATACCTTTAATGTCGGGCACAGCAGCACCTCCATCTCGGCTGCCCTGGGAATGGCTTTGGCCGCTGAACATCTGAAAAAACGTCAGCGTACGGTCGCCATTATCGGAGATGGTTCGATGACGGCCGGTCTCGCTTTTGAAGCCTTAAATCATGCCGGTTCCATGGATCGGAATCTGATTGTTGTCTTAAATGACAATGAAATGTCGATCTCTCAGAATGTTGGTGCCCTGTCAGCCTATCTCAACCGGATTCTGACCGGTTCTACGGTAAATCGCTTGCGTCACGATGTGAAATCAATGCTTACCAATATTCCCAAGGTCGGTGATAGTGTTTTTAAGATGGTGAAACGGGCCGAGGAGTCCTTTAAAGGATTTGTCATCCCGGTCGGGACCATTTTTGAAGATCTCGGTTTTCAGTATGTTGGGCCGATGCCCGGTCACGATCTTGCAACTCTGATCGAGACTTTCGATAATATAAATCATCTTGATGGTCCGATTCTGCTTCATGTTGTTACTAAAAAAGGTAAAGGTTACGGCCCGGCTGAGGCCGCTCCGGCGCTTTTTCATGGGGTCGGCCCTTTTGAGGTTGCCAGTGGCGGCAAGCCAGAGTCAGCAAAAAAATTATCAACGAAAAAATCTCCGCCCAGTTATACTTCGGTTTTTGGTCGCACATTGACCGCTCTTGCCGCTCAAGATGTGCGGGTTATCGGGATTACGGCGGCGATGCCGGCGGGTACCGGGGTTGAGGCTATGGCTGAAAAATTTCCTGATCGGGTTTATGATGTCGGTATTGCCGAACAGCATGGAGTTACTCTGGCCGCTGGTATGGCGAGTCGGGGTTTACGACCCTTTGTGGCGATCTATTCAACCTTTATGCAACGGGCTTTTGATCAGGTCTTACACGATGTCGCTCTGCAGAATCTTCCAGTAACCCTCTGTCTTGATCGGGCTGGGGTTGTGGGTGAAGACGGCCCTACTCATCATGGCACTTTTGATCTCTCCTATCTCAGGATGATCCCCAACATGACAATTATGGCCCCCAAAGATGAGAATGAACTGCAGCATATGCTTTTTACGACTTTGAAGATTGCTGGGCCGGTTGCCATTCGTTATCCACGCGGTAACGGCCTTGGGGTAGAGATGGATAAGGATTTTCAAGAGTTGCCCAAAGGTAGCTGGGAGATTTTGCGGCAAGGTAAAGATGCGGTTTTGCTGGCTGTCGGCTCCTGCGTTGCGCCAGCTATGGCGGCGGCTGGAAAGCTTGCCGCAGAAAATAAGATCGACTGTCAGGTGGTCAATTGCCGTTACGTGAAACCTTTCGATAAAGAGCTTCTAGAAAATTGTCTAAAAGAATTTAAATTGGTCTTCACATTTGAAGAAAATGTGGTCGCCGGTGGTTTTGGCGGCGGTGTTTTAGAGTTTATGGCGGCGAGAAATATCTGGTCTGCCCGGATTGTGAACTCCGGGTTGCCCGACCGCTTTGTGCCGCATGGAACCCCGGTGCAGCAGCGTCATGATTTGGGCCTTGATGCCGAAGGTATAAGAAAAAAAGTGCTGGAAATTTATTGAGAATAAATTTTATATGTCATTTGCTCACCTTGGTCTTCAAGTCGAACTGCTTAAAGCTGTTAAAGCTAACGGTTATAGCATTCCCACTGCCATTCAACGTAAAGCCATTCCCATTATTTTAGAGGGCCGGGATATTCTGGCCCGGGCCCAGACCGGAACCGGAAAAACCGCTGCCTTTGCCCTGCCGCTGGTCGAAATCTTAAGTCAGAACAAAGGTGTTGGCCGCCACCCACGCGCCCTGGTTCTAGTCCCTACACGGGAACTTGCGCATCAAGTGGGGGAGAACATAAAGGTTTATGCCAGAAAGCTCTCTCTGCGGTGTACCGTAGTCTATGGTGGCGTTCGCATCAATCCTCAGATTGAGCGCTTGTGCCGGGGTGTCGATATCCTGGTGGCCACCCCGGGCCGTTTGCTGGATCTGGTCGCAAAGCGGCATCTGCAGCTTTGCCGGATAGAGTTTATGGTTTTTGACGAGGCCGACAAGATGCTGGATTTGGGATTTAGTGAGGAAATTTCCGAGATCCTTGATCTCCTGCCCGACGAGCGCCGGACCATGCTCTTTTCTGCTACCTATACGCAAGCGATTCGGAACCTTGCTGAAAAATTGTTGGATAATCCCGAATATATCGAGGTGACCCCCCGGAAAACTGCGGCAGAAGCGATTATGCAGAAGGTTCATCTGGTGGAGCAAACCAGTAAAAGAGCTCTGCTTGCCCACCTTGTCAGTAAGGAGAAATGGTGTCAGGTTCTGGTTTTTACCCGCACCAAACACGGAGCTGAAAAACTAGCGGATCAGCTTGTAGCCCAAGGGTTCAGTAGCGCTGCTCTGCACGGTGACAAGAGTCAGCTTTTGCGCACCAGCACCTTGCAAAAATTTAAAAATAAAGAGCTTCGTATTTTGGTAGCAACCGATGTCGCAGCTCGAGGTCTCGACATAAACAATCTTGCCTGTGTGGTTAATTTTGATCTGCCGGCGGTTCCTGAAGATTATGTGCACCGCATCGGTCGTACCGGTCGGGCCGGGGCCAGCGGGCTTGCCGTTTCCCTGGTCAGCCACACAGAAAAGCCACACCTTAAGGCTATTGAAAAACTGCTCAATAAAAAAATCTTAGTGGAAAAAGTTGACGGTTATTCAGAGGATAGTGAGCTCCCGGATTATATTCTCTATCGTCCTGGCAACGCTGCCAGTGCAAAAAACGTAGATCCGGATCTCAAGGCGTTGCTCGATAAAAGGGAGGCTGCAAAAGCAGAGCGCTCGCAACCTCGTAAAGCAAAGTCAATAAGTTCCAGGAAAAGTTCGGATCCTAGATTGAAATCAAAATCTCGCTCAGGCTTGCGCCCACCTCAATCTTCAAACCAAAGAAAAACCAGAGGTCGGAGATAGAGCCGTATAATTTTTGTTTGTAGGTTGACCCGATCAGTATTACTTGTTATATTAAACTACATGCCGTATATTCAATGTTTAGGTGAATGACAAGTATGCTCAGCTGGATCTTGATGAGCTCTCTCATTTTCATCTGAGCTCACAGCTCTGTTATCCCATAAATGGTTATTTTGGTAAAGTTGCCAACAAGCTCTTTTTCATATTTTTCGGCAGGCGTTTCCAGTTCGGAAACTCTTTTTCAAGTTGCTCTAGCACTTCTTTTTTGATATTTTGTGCATTAAGTAATTGTTTTATTGGACTTTTATATGAGTTTTGCGACACCTTTATCTAATTGGAAAATTTTTATTATGAGTCGATAACCTTTGCATTTCTGGTTAGTGCAGAAAAACTATTTGATGGAGTTTGGAAATGAATAAAGTTCTGGCCGTAGTTACTGTTTTGATGTTGTTAGTCGAAGGTGGTTGGGCTTGGGGCGGAGGTGAAAAGGCGGAGCTGCGGATTACCTGCTGGGAAGGTTATGCCAGGCCTTATATTGATGATTTCAAGATCCTGGTAAAGGATAAGTACAAAATTGATCTAGAGGTCAAAATTCAAAATCCAGTCGATCAGGATGAATTTTATGAGGCCGCAAAAGTTGGTAAGGCTGATCTGATTTCCCCACCTCAGGATTTGCCCAAGAACCCGAAATTTTATTGTTTTAACGATGGCGATTTTCTGCTCCAGATGCCGGATCTGAAAAATGTTCCTAATTTCAAATATATTCTTCCTTTTTTTAAGAGAGATTTAGCTCTAGATTACAAGGGGGTTCGCTATGGTGTGCCCTATAATTGCGGACCTTATGGTTTGGCTTATAATGCTGAAGTAGTGCAGTCCTCTCCTACCAGTTGGAACGTCTTTTTTGATCCGCTATATATAGACAAATATACGATTAATAATAATTTCCCCAAATGTAACATTTGGATTTCAGCGCTTTCTCTGGGCTATGGTTATGAGGATATTTTTGACATATCCAAGCTTGACCGGAAAAAAGTACAGGTTCGGCTTAATCAGCTCGTGAAAAATGCCAAAAGTCTTTGGGATGGAGCCGCGAATCCCGATGAATTCCCTGAACTCTCTTTGGCGACGACTTGGGGTTTCGCGGCTCAACAGGCCAATTTGAAGGGGGGTAAGTGGCTTTTAGCATCGCCAAAAGAAGGTGGTACTGCTTGGATTGATTATTGGTGCATTACCCATTGTGCAAAAGGGTTAACAAAGCGTCTTTGTGAAGAGTGGATTAATTTTATGCTTTCTCCAGACCGTCAAGTCGATGTTGTTCGTTCACAAGGGGTCTCACCGGCCGTAGGCAATGTGGCTGGCATGGTGACCGAAACTGAACAAAAAATTTTTCATGTAGGTGATAACGAATACTTTAACAGCGTAGCTCTATGGCGAGTTATGGATGAAAATACGGTCAAGGCTTTTGCCGAGATGTGGGCCCAAGCGAAACAGCAGCGTAAATAAGAGTAACTCGATTCGGAGGCTTTTTAGAGGAGTGCTTAATTATAAACTTCGTGGAAACTAAGATATGTTGTTGACCAGACCGGTATTGCTTGTTATGTTATACTCTGTGATGTCCGTTCAATCTGTGTGAAAACCTTTTTGGAATTTGTTTCAGGTGAATTTCATTTGATTATTTTAAATCAAACAGGAGGAAGTATTATGAAGTTTAGTAAGCGGTTGCGCAGTAATCTGATTATGGTTTTGGTTGTCGGTTTAGTGGTCTCTCTATTTTCCACGGTGGCGTTGGCGCAGTCGATTTCTCTTCAGGGAAATTGGAATCCTGAAGTTAAGTTACGGCTTGAAAAGTTAATTGCCGCCAATGCCGGGCAGGGGAGAATTTGTGTTTTTGATTTTGATAACACAACTATCTGTCGTGATATTGGTGAAGCCACTATGGCTGCCTTGAATGAGGCAGGCTTGGTGACCAAAGAGAAACACTATAAATGTGTAAATCCAGAATCTTTCATGTTGGATGGTAAAAAAATTACAATGGACACGGCCGAGAATCTGCCGGCCTATTATGAAAATTTCCTCTCAGCTACCAAACATCATGAGTTGGAGAGTACCCCTTATGAGAATGGTTATGGTTGGGTGGTTCAGATCATGGCGCCCATGAGTCCGGCCGATTGGCTGCCCTCTACTGAGAAAGCCTTCTCTGATGGGGTCAGTGAGAGTGATACTAAGAGTGCTGATCTCAAGGAGACCAAGATCAATGGTTACCGGATGCCTTTTTTCTATCCCGAAATGGTTGATCTCTATGGTGTTCTTTTGAAAAATGGTTACAAAGTCTATATCTCTTCCGCCAGTAATGTACATACGGTCAGATGGATGGTGCTTAATAAGCTTAATCCCAGAATTCAGGCTCTGCATGGTAAAGATCTGGCGATTCCGGCGCAAAATGTTATCGGTATCAGCTGTCTGATGATTGATGACCGCAGTGGCAAGCTCTGTAAAGATCCCTACCTTGTCCAAGAGAATGAAAAGTATGCTCAGTGTGACACCGAAGAGCTCTCTCATTTTCATCTGACTTCGCAAATCTGTCATCCCATGAATGGCTATTTCGGTAAAGTCGCTAATATCATGAAATATATCACGGTTGAGCGGCCTTTCCTGATCGCTGGTGACAGCTCCAATGACCTACCAATGTTGGATCGGTCTGAAAACCGTATCTGGATTACCCGTCTTGAGAAGATGAACTATCAGGAAACTCTGGTCAAGGTTATGAAAAAAGCGCTGCCGGGTCAATGGTATGTGCAGCCGGTACTCTACAAAAAAGCTCCAGGATTTGTTTCAACTCAGGCCGACCTTAACAAACGTCTGGCAGCTAAGCCAAAAAATCTGGCTAAAGTTAACAAGGTTGTCAAATTTTTAGAGAACAACAAGGCTTTAAATAGCTTCTAAGGTGGACTTCGCTCACATCTTGAGATAGAATTTTTTATAAACCACAGAGAGCACAGAGAAAACTTTTTTTCCTTTCTTTGTGCTCTCTGTGGTAAAAAATATTGTTTTTTATAGCAGAAGTTCTGGATTTAGTTGCTTATCTGATTATCTCTTCAGGGTGCTTCCCATTGAAGTGTCTTGGAGGGCAAACGTCAACAAGGGGTTGTTAATGAAAAAAATTATTAAGATCTCAGCTTTGATCTTTGGGATGGTTTTTTCTCTCATATCTACAGGCGGGGCAGTGGCCATTGATGAAGTCAATAGCGGCGAAGATGTTTTTGCTTATGTCAGTCGGATAAAAGGTAAATTCGACCAGACCCTCTACCAGCAGGTCATGGGGGCGGCTAATGCTTTCAAGGAGGGGGATGCGACAATCAAGGTTGCCGCCGATAATGATACGACCCGGGTTTATGCGCGGATGCTGCTGATCAATACCAGAATCAAAGATATCCATGAGCACCCCCTTTTTGTTGATGAATTACAGAAAATTATCTGGCAGACTACCGATATTGCCCAGTATGAAAAAATCAAGGATATGACTTTAGGTGAGCTTAAAGTTTTTCTCCTGACTCGCAGTGAGGCCGATATCAAAGGAGTTATGTACGGTCTCAACAGTGATGTTATCGCCTGTGTGCCCAAGCTTATGAGTAACGCTGAACTTATAGTCCTAGGCCAGAAAGTTTTTAATCCGCTGCCGGGCTCTAAAATGGGGGCTAAAGGCTATTTCAGCGCCCGGGTTCAGCCCAACTCGCCGACTGATAACTCCGATGATATCCGCTGGCAGGTTTTTAATGCTTTTTCGTTTGCCACCGGCGACCTGCTGCTGGGTAATAATCCGGTTGACAGCAGTGTCGAAAGTGTTTACTCGGTTGAAAATACGCTCTCTGATGTCATCAAGGTTTTTGGTCTGGAAAAGATCATGCCCTGGTGCGTGCTTTCCCATATCGATGTTCAGGCTAAGGTCGAAAAGAAATATCCCGGCTCAACCGCCCTCTGGTTCCAGAGTCTGGCCGGATGCGATCAAGCCAACTCTACGTTCGGCCTTACTAATGATGGGATGATGGAGTATGCCAGATCGCGTAAAGGCGAGCACTATGGACTCTATTTTGAGACCGGTCAGGGGGCTGATTTTACCAACGGTGCCGGCAATGGTTTTGACATGGTTGTCCATGAATCGCGTAAATACGGTTTTGCCCGGGCTTTGCAGCTGGAACTGGATAAAGTTCAGCCCGAGGGTTCCTGGCTGCATCTTAACGATGTTGCCGGTTTTATCGGGCCGGAAGTTTTTACTTCAAGAGAACAGCTCGTACGCTGCTGTCTCGAAGATATCGCCATGGGCAAACTGCATGGTTTGACCTTAGGCCTTGATATCTGTTCGACCCTGCATATGACCGTCAGCCTGGATGATCTTCAATGGTGTCAGGATCAGATTGTACCCGCCAACCCGGCCTATCTGATGGCTCTGCCGACCCGTAACGATCCCATGCTCAGCTATCTGACCACCAGTTTTCAGGATCATGTTCGTTTGCGGGAAAAATTTGGTCTCAAGATTAATGACGCCATGTGGGATTTCTACAAACGGATAAAAATCATTGACGATAAGGGTGAATTCACCGAACATGCCGGAGATCCGGTCTGGGTCTATTATCAGTACTCTCTTGCCAAAGGTGACAAACGTTCGCAAAAAGAGATTTATGCTGAAGGTAGGCAACAAGTAAAAGAGGTTGTCGGCCGTGGGGTTGACCTGGCCTTAGGGCACGGGGAGAAGGTTTACGACATCGAGCCCGAACTTGATCAGCGTATCCATGATCTCTATGACGATGCCAAAATCTCTCTATGGGCCGAGTTTACTCCGGAATTTGTCAAAACCATACCCAACGCTCTTGAGATTACCACCAAATCTCAGGATCGGGAAGATTATATTGCCAATCCCGCCAGTGGTGAAGAGTTGAGCGAGGCGACGGTAGCGACTTTAGAGAAGTTACGCTCTTCATGGAATGGTAAAAATCCCGATGTTCAGGTCGTCATCTCCGATGGTCTCAATGCCAAAGCCTTGATGGACGAAGGCCACGTATTGCCTTATCTTGAGGCCTTAAGCAAAGAACTTAAAGCCGCCGGTTTGACCGCTTCACAGAAGAATCTCGTCGTTACCAGCGGCCGGGTGCGGGCCGGTTATGCGATCGGCAATGTGCTTTATGCCAAAGGTGATACGGCTGAAGCGGCAACCGTCATTCATGTAATCGGTGAGCGGCCGGGTAGTGGTCATCACAATTTTTCGATCTATATCGCCTCACCCAAGGGTCAGGTCTGGCAGGAAAAGAAGGTTGACCACGATATTGTCAGGGTTATTTCCGGGATTTCCAATACTGCCCTGCTGCCTCAAAAGGCCGCCGGTGAAACCGTGCGCTTAGTTCAAAAAATCAATTCCAGATAGTTGATGAGTAATAAAGTCAGAGAGCCTTTAAAAGATTACCGGGTCCCTGATTTGTCCGGGAAAATAAGGCTCTATTTTCAGGCCTTAGTAGAGGTGCCGCTCTATCGTTTTGGAGAGCTCGGCAACATCCTCTATACGATTGGCAAGAACATGATGGAGGGTGTGGTTCTCTACACCATGTTCACGATGGCTGAGAGTGAACTCAAGGTGGCAGCGGTTCTCGGGGTTGCCGTTAAATATGCTTATCCCGGGATCTCGGTGATCAGCAGTAACTATACATCCGGATTTATCGATCACCTTGAGTCTTCACTCTCATCCGTGCGCCAGATTTCGCGGCTCATCAAAGCTCAGGTCGGGGTCGGTTGCGGTCAAGCATTGGGTGGTCTGCTTCTCTTCTGCTGTTTCCCTCCGGTCTTTAAATGTTTGTTTTACGATCTTTCATGGCGCAACTATCTTTTGGTGGCTCTCTATCTCTTACACCATATTTTTGATGGTTCAGCCCAGATTCTCGAAGGCCGGAGCTGGTTCAAAATTATCGAGATTTCGCTTCGCAATGGCCATTGCGAAGATTTATCAGACAATTTTTGGGTCATCTATGCTCTTTCCCAGAATGTTCAGCTTCTCTTAGGGCAGTTTTTTTTATGGGGGGCTTTATTGTTGACCTCTTGGTCAGATGATCGGCTTACTTCGTTGCCGATCATGGGAACCGTTTCATTGGGACTGGTTCTGGTGGTGAGCGCCAAATTCATTCTGCCGACTGCCTATTATCGTAACTTCAGTGGCCTTCGGCGAAACCCATGTTGAATCATGCTGGAAATTAAACATCTCTCTTTCGCTTTCAGTGACCAGCAGATTTTGCGGGAAATAACTGCAAATTACGAGGCTGGCCGGATACATGGCCTGGTCGGTCCCAACGGTTCCGGTAAAACGACCCTGCTCAAAAATATCTGCCGTATCTATTATCCGCAGAAGGGAGAGGTTAAGCTTTTGGGTCGGGATTGTAAAACTATGGATCGGCGTAGTTTAAGTTCTCTGGTTAGCTTGGTACCGCAAAACCCCAAGGTTAACTTTCCGATAAGCGTTTACGAGCTTGTTCTGATGGGGCGCTATCCTCACCTCAAACGTTTTCAAGCTTTAAGCAAATTTGATCGGGAAGTGGTCGAGATAGCTTTGCAGGCTACCAACAGCGTTCATTTACGGGAACGGTCGTTGACCGAACTCTCGGGTGGTGAAGCACAATTGGTTTTGATCGCCCGGGCCTTGGCGACTGAAGCTGCCTTGATTCTCTTGGATGAGCCGACGGCGAGTCTCGATATTGGTAATTCGCTGGCCATTATGGAGTTGTTGCTGGGGCTCAAAAAACAAGGTAAAACCATCTTGACTTCAGTCCATGATCTCAATCAGGCGCGCCGTTTTTGCGATACCATTACAATTCTTAAAGATGGTGAGATCTATTATTACGGACCCTCTGAAAGAGCTTTTACGGACGTTGCCCTGGAAGAGGTTTTTCGGGTCAGTCTTGCAAAAACCGATGATTTCCTTGAATTTCAGAGTTTGGCGGTTTAGGCGGGCGCTTACCAATAAGGTTTGATTTGATATGGTCAAGAAATTATTTTTATCTCTTGCCCGTTCGCGTTGCTCACTCAAGAGGCAAAGACGCCAAGAAAAACCACAAGGATGGTTTGCTTTTGACTTTCTCTGCGTCTTTGCTTCTTTGCGGGATCCCTGCTTTTTCCTCTCACTTATCCTCTCTTTAGTTGCGGCCTCGGTGGCTCGGGCTGAGTGGGTGATGCCTGCAACTCCTTTGCCGATGGAACAATTGTTTAAAGAGCTCAGTCTGGTCAGAGGGGATCACGTTGTTGCGGGAAAATGGCCCCGTAAGATAAGTTTCTCACACCGGGTGTACGACTATCGTCACGAAATTTTTAATGTTGAGATGAAGACAGTCAAAATAATCAGCCCTCCGCTTCGTATCATCCCGCATGCGGTTGGCATCAGTGAAATCTTATGGGCAATTTGTCCGCGCCATCGTTTAATTATGTTTAATGAGGTGGCGGCTGATCCCCGATTTTCAATGATTGCTGATGAAGTGGTGAAGAATGGACGGACTTTCAGTTACAAAGAGAGTGAATTGGTCATCGCGGCCCAACCCGACATGGTCTTTACCGTTGCTTTTTCGGACGCAGTTTTCAAACAGAGACTTCGTCAGGCCGGTATTCCAACCCTTGACCTCGGATCACAGGACTCGCTTGAATCGATTATTGAAGAAATTAAGGTCTTGGGTCAGGTTCTTGGCGAGAGTGGCAATGCCGAGGCTTTACTTGACATCATCACCAAAAAACGAGCTCTTTTACAAGCCGCCTTGCCATTGCGTAAGAAGTCTTTGCGTCTGCTCTATTATGATCTTGGTGGCTATATTCCCGGTATAGCATCAAATTTCACCTCGTTGTGTGAACTTATCGGGGTGGTGAATGTTGGGGCCGAACAGGGGATTAAATCATGGAAACAGATTGATCACGAGACCCTGTTGAAATGGGATCCGGAGGTGATTGTTGTCCCCTTAGAGAGTAATCTTGGGCAAAGTTTTAAGGCTGATCCTTTGTTGCGTCATGCCCGAGCTGTTAAAGATGGGCGGGTTTTGCCGATTCCCGGCCTCTATCTGCGGATTAATTCGCAATTTCTCCTGCTCGGGGCTAACCTTCTTGCAGGTATTGTTTATCCAGATGAGTACTGAGCGCTCGCGGTTGGCCGCCATTGTTGTAGCTCTGTTATTGGTGACTTTTCTCGGTGGTGGGGTGATCATCTCTTTGACGCATGGCGCCTGGGCTCTTGAGAGCAGCCGGGTGGCCCAAATTATTCTCACAAAATGCGGTTTGCAGACTTTTGTGATTCCCTCTCAAGTAGAGATTGCAATTGTCTGGGATGGGCGTCTGCCCCGGGTTCTGGCGGCGGCTATGGTCGGTTTTTCCCTGGCGGTTGCAGGGGCTGTAATGCAGGGGATTTTCAAAAATCCAATGGCCAGTCCTGGGGTTATCGGTATCAGTTCCGGTGCGGCTTTGGGTGCGGTTTTAGCTATTTATTTAGGGTTAACGGCGATTTTTTCGGCCGCTCTGCCGGTTATGGCGGTAAGCGGCGCCCTGATTACTTTGATTACGGTCTATGTCATTGCTACCAGTGCGGGCCGTACCTCAATTGCCACCCTGCTTTTAGCCGGTATCGCTTTAAACCTTATTCTTGGGGCCGTAACCTCTTTTGTTATAACCTTGAGTACCAGGGAGTTCGATGTCGGTCGCGTCATTGTTACCTGGCTGATGGGTGATCTCAATAACCGTAACTGGATGCATGTTAAAATTGTGGTATTAACCTCATTTAGTTCGTTGGCATTGATTTTTTGTTATGTCCGTGATCTCAATATCCTGATGCTTGGCGAGGAGAGCGCTGCCAATCTCGGGGTTGAGGTTGGCAGGTCTCGCAATGTTCTCCTTTTCGCCGCCTCAATGTTGACTGGGGGGGCGATTGCGGTCGCCGGGGTTATCGGTTTTATTGGTTTGGTGGCTCCACACATGGTGCGCGCCGTAGTCGGCCCCGACAATCGTCGCCTGATCCCGCTGGCCGGTCTTTTAGGGGCGGTGTTTCTGGTTTATGCCGATCTCTGTGTGCGTCTGATTGTCCCGGTCGACCTCAAAGTAGGGGTCTTGACTTCTCTTTTGGGTGGTCCTTTCTTTATCTATCAAATTATCCGTTATCGAAAACGTTTTGAGTATATGTAGAGATTGTTATAAGTATGTCTGATTTGTTGATTGCGCAATCTGCCGAGAAAATTTCCACTCTTAAGGCGACTATTGCCACTGTTGTTGTCGGCCAGGAAGAGCTTTTAGAGGTTATGTTTTTCACTTTGTTGGCGCGTGGCCATATCCTCCTTGAAGGGGTTCCGGGGGTAGCGAAAAGTCTTGTGGTTGAGACTTTTGCCAAGGTTCTCGGCGGGAGTTTTAATCGTTTTCAATTTACGCCCGACAAGATGCCTGGAGATATCTTAGGGAGCATGGTTTTTAGGGCTAAAGAAGAGATTTTCAGCTATCGAAAAGGGCCGATCTTCTGTAACTTTTTTCTGGCTGATGAAATTAACCGGGCTTCACCGAAGGTGCAGTCGGCCCTGCTCCAGGCGATGCAGGAGCGCCGGGTAAGCGTTGAGGCTGAGGATTTTCCGGTACCGCAACCTTTTATGGTGCTAGCGACCCAGAACCCCATCGAACAGGTTGGCACCTATCCATTGGCTGAAGCCCAGGTCGATCGTTTCATGGTTAAATTTAAGGTACAATATCTTAATTGTGATGATGAAATGCTGCTTTTGCAGCGCAAAAACAGTGATTTTAATCAGCGGGTCGAAAAACTTGTTTCCCAATGCTTACCGCTTGAGATTATAACTCTGCAAAACCGGGTCCATGATCTCGTCAAGGTTTCGAACACGGTAATGCAATATATCCTCAATCTCTGTCTTGCCAGTCGCCCGCTGCCTTTTGGCGATAAAGATTTTTTGACTGGTATCCACGATTACCTCAGACTCGGAGCCTCGCCCCGGGCGGCGGAGTCACTTCTGGCTCTGGCCAAATCCCGGGCCTTTTGTCAGGGAAGGGACTATGTCGATTTCTTTGATGTTGAAAAATTGCTCCCCCATGTGCTTCGCCATCGTCTCCTGCTCAATAGTCGCGCCCTGACTGAAAACCTTATGCCGGAAACCCTGATCGAAAGGTTGTTGGGGGTTGTGAAGGCCTATTGATGATGGTTTCGTACCCTAAGGTACTTCCTTATGGTGTGTAAAATGTTGTAACTATTCAGCGTGTTCGGGATTCAGACTGTCTTGAAGCGGGGACATGCCTCCAGACCGGGCTTTAGCCCGTGGCGGGCTGAGCCGTGTCCCCCTCGAAGTGGGCGAAGCAAAGTTCGACGCCTTTTTTAGTAACTTTAAGAGGGTGCTGAATAGGTACAAAACTTTTTAAATTACTTTAAATCGTCATTCCGGTGCAAGCCGGAATCCAGTTGCCAATGACTACTTCAGAGAACCCAAAATCAACCAGTGGTTTGCTCTCAAAAAAAGAGCTTCTCGAAATTGTTGTCAATGAGCGGGTTGCCGAGTTTTTGCCCGGTGTCTGGGAAAGCCGTAAACCAGGTTGTGGTTATGAGTTTGACGCTTTAAGAGAGATGCAGCCGGGTGATCCTGTTAACCGTATCGACTGGCCCGCCCGTGCCCGCACCGGAAAGTTTTATGTCCGCGAATTCCTGGCTGAAAGTCA
Organism: uncultured Thermodesulfobacteriota bacterium; assembly: GCA_964457755.1. Classification (GTDB taxonomy): domain Bacteria; phylum Desulfobacterota; class Anaeroferrophillalia; order Anaeroferrophillales; family Tharpellaceae; genus Tharpella. The sequence continues at coordinate 32,637 of CAYWGC010000002.1, forward strand.
CTATAACCTGATGCTGGTTTATGATCTCAGCGTTTCCATGGCCTGGGGTCGCAAAAGCAGATTAGCTGATAATATTGCCGTTTCACTGGCCTGGTCGGCGCTTAATGCCAATAATCCCTGTGCCCTTCTCCTCTGGGCCGCAGGGCCGATCCTTTATCTCCCGCCGAAAACCGGCTTCGAACATTTTGTTGCTCTGGTCACGGCTTTGACCTCCCATCAACCGCAGCTTGACTCATTTTTTTCTCTGGCTGCGGCCATGGGCTACCTTAGGAATCTCCCTTTTCAGAGTTTGACGTTTATACTTTCAGATCTCCTAGATCCTCTGGATGAAGCGAATCTGATGCTTGCAGGTCATGAAATCAAAGCCCTGCAACTTCTTGAAGAAGTCGAAAAAGAGTTACCCCGGGGACTTTCCGGCCTGCTCAATTGCAGCAATCCTGAAACCGGTATCGATTGTCTGGTTGATCTCGGAAAATGGCGCAGTTACAATCGCTCTATGGCGGCGTTTATGCAACAAACCAGGGAGAAGTTGGAAAGGGCTGGAGTTGCTTCATCGGTTATTACCCCAGCCGATAATTTTGTCGATAAGATCAACGGTTTAATGGTATCAGGACGGGTTTAAAAGTCATCTTTTTAGAATTTAGTATCTTTTTGTAGATACTTTTAGTATTAACTTCTGTTTATTATTATGGGATACTGAAAGTATCTCTTTGTGGATACTGAAAAAGGGGTAGATGTTATGAATTCACCGTTTCCTTATGATACACTGTCAACAAATGAACAGTTCTTCGGGAGGGGCGATGAACTGAAAAGGGTAGCGAAAATTGTTCAATATTCAAATAATCTTCTTATTCACTCAAAAAGAAGGATGGGAAAAAGCTCTTTAATAAAATATTTCCTTGACTCTCATCAAGATGGTTACCTTTGTCTATACGTTGATATATTTGATATAACCTCAAAAGAGGATTTTGCAAAAGCTTTACTCAAGGCATTATCGAACGCTCAAAAGATTGATATCAGGAGCGCCTTAAAAAATTTAACATCTTCATTTAAAAGAGTAAGAGTTGAGCCGAGCATCGATACAAAGACCCTGGAATATTCCATAAAACCGATTGTTGCGACCCTCTCATTTGCAGAAATGATGGATGATTTTTTTTACACTCTGGAGCAATTGAGTAAAAAACAAAAAATCATTTTGGCCATAGATGAGTTTCAGCAAATAGATACCATAAAGGATGTTAAACTTGATTCATTTCTGCGAACATATATTCAGCAAAGAAAAAATATCTCTTTTCTCTTTGCCGGATCAAAAAGACATCTTTTAACCTCGCTTTTTGCATACAAAGCCCCTCTTTATGAATTGGCAACCCATTTCGAACTGCAACCTTTACAGATAGAGGATATAAGCGATTACTCCTCAAGATTTCTAAATATTGATAGAGCGTTGATCTCCTGCATCTATGAAAAAAGTGATGGTGAGACTAAGCTGATCCAGCATATATTGCATCTTCTCTATGTCCAGAAAGGGGGAGCTGTAAGCATAATCCAAATCGATGAAGCGCTTAAAGAGATTATAAATTCAAAAGATTCAAGCTATAAAATTGTTTTCGACACCCTTAACAACAACCAGAAAACAGCTTTAAAAATAGTTGGTAAATATAAAAAAGGTTTTTTTGCCGGCACTGTCTTAAACGAATATGCTATAAAAAAACAGACCTTGCAGTCGAGCGTCGAAGCTCTTTTTAAAAAAGAGTTGATAGATAAGCAGGGCGACTGCTATTTTATACCTGATAGAACTTTTGAACTATGGGTTGAAAGATTAGTTGGGGTTTGAAAACTTGGCCGAGTTTTGAAAATATGAAGCATGAATGAAATTTTTAAGGGTAAATCTCGGCTTGCTGTGATTGGCGCTTAACTCGCAGGGGAAATGAGTGAATTTCGCTTCGCTTGGCGCTCGATGGGGGTAGAGTTCAGCCCGGCTTGGGCTAAAGCCCTGCCTTGAGGTCTGTCCTCGTATCGAGACAGTTAGTTATACTCAGGATGGAACATGACGAGTTTTTTTAAAAATATTCAGCTGATTCTATCTCTTCTCCTCTTTTTGGTTTGTTCATATCCTGTGTCGGCACATAAGAGCGCTCCTTCCTCTGGAAATGTAATTATACTTTGCCCGCTTAATGGTGGGCGTATCGGCGATCCTATCTTTTTTGTTTTAAAGGTGCAATTGGCAGAGTCGGCTATTCTTGAACCAAGTTCCTTGAGTCATCTTGAGTTACGGCCGGCAGGGGCTGATGGGCAAAACTTACAAAAAGAGTTTTTTGAATTTGAATTTGTCCCTTTCGACCATATAAAAATGTCGGCAAAGAAAAATTTTACGATCAACGGAGTGCTGCGTTTTTATGCACCGGGTAGGTATCGATTAGCTCCGGTTGTGCTGGTTTACCGATTGGCAGATAGTCAGGATGGTAATCGGGATGATAATTCTGGAGACAGTTCCGGTAAACTTGTTACCTGTAGGATTGAAAGTAACTCTATCGAGGTTCGGATTGCCGGATTACATCCTGAAAACAAATCAAGCCCGGCTCTTGTCATCCCTGAAGCAGAGCCCCGGTTTTCTCCGACTGGGCTCGATGGTTGGCATTTTCGCTCCCGGTTTTATCGTTGGGCGATCTCTGCCGCTCTCTTGCTGGCGCTCTTTTTTGGGATTATCTCTTATTTTCGTCGGGATAAAACCCCAACTCCCCAATTAAAGGGGGAACGTGAAAGGATAAAAGAGATTGCTCAAGTTTTGAGTTCAACTTTAAAGCAGGTCAAAATTGACAGCCATTGGCACTATCTGGTAGAGCTTGATCATCTTTTGCGAAACTTTTTACTGGCAGAATTAAATTTATTGGATGGTGGTGCCCGCGGGGGCAGTGGGGTTGCTTTTACACAACTGCTTTTACCGGCTCTTGAGATGAAAACAGTGCTCCGTTTACAAAAGTTATGGTCGGAGATTGATCGGGTTGTGGCTTTAGAGGTAGAAGAATATCAAGGTTTTGCCGATCTTCGGAGGGGGTTGTTGGCCTGGTTGCGGGAGTATGCCGATAAAAAAGGGGCGGACTATGGGTTTTGAATATCCGCAAGCCCTGCTTTTGGTTCTGCTTCTGGGTTGCTTGGTGAGGCGGCCTAAGAGGATGCTGGCAGTCGCTTTTGCCCCAGCCACTATTTTTGCCAAAGAGTTGCAACCGGGTTGGTGGCAGCTCAACTTGCCCCGTCTCTTAGCCTATGGCGTCTTTATTTGTCTGATTTTGGCCATGGCGAACTATCGCTATGCTGAAAAACTTCAAAAAAGCTCTCGCGAAAGTCGCTGGTTGATGCTGGTTCAGGATCTCTCCGGCTCGATGTACCGGCCTGCCGGTAAGGTTGTCGGGGAAACCTTTGCTGACGTGGCGCTTGATGGACTCAGCTCTTTTATCAAACGGCGTCCCCCTGAAGATATGATCGGTCTGGTCGCTTTTTCGAGTTTTGCCCGGCTGCTCGCACCATTGACTTTTGACCGTCAAATTATCGAGGATAAACTTAAAGGGCTTGATCGGAGAGAGGCGAGCCGGCTTACCCGCCAGCTTACAGTTGGCGGGGCGACCAATGCCTCTTATGCAGTGTGGCTGGCAATGAGCTCATTTTTCATGATGCTTCCCAAAGAGGCCCGGCCCACTTTTGCGGAATTAAAAGATCTACGTTATCTGCTCTCCGGTGAGAGCTCTGAAAAGGTTGCCGTTCCGGCCAGACTGCAAGGGCTGGGTCTGGAGCGGGGAGTGGCGATTATTCTTTTTACTGATGGCCGTATCAAGGTCTCAGGGAATGGTCGTGATCAGGATCGAGGGCTGCCCGGTTTTGTCAGTTTGATAAGATTTCTGGAAAGAGTCGGTATCAGGCTCTATATCATCGCGGTTGACGGCAAAGTCGAGACCAAAGTCGAAAAAGTGCTGAATGTTGGTCCGGGACATCTTTTTAAGGTGCCCGGACATCTTAGTCGGACAGCTATGCGGGAGATTTACCGGGAGATTGACAGCCTTGAGAAAAATCGCCTGCTGACATTTAATGAAAATGTACCGCGTCAAACCCGGTCCGGTTTTGCACTTGCCGCCCTTGGTTTTCTTGGTTTTTTGGCAACGCTTAGAATAATGCCGGCTTTTGTCCGATGGTAGAAATGTTACGACGATCTCACTGCTTTTGTTTTGCGGCTCTGTTTTTTCTGTTGCTCGGGCTGCTCTTGATGGCTCTACAGTACCAGGAAGGAAGTCGTAACTACACCCTTAAACTTGAGGCTTCCAATGTTTATCTGGCCGATACTATGGATGATCATCAGCAGGCCATTGAGTTGTATCAATCTTTGGAGATCGATAATCCTTTGCTTGCAGTGCGGATAATGCGGCGTCAGTGGCTGCTGGCACTAGCTGTTTTTCAAGAGTCTCAAAAGCGTGATACGCTGGCAGCGAATCCAGATCAAGAAAATTTACGCAATAAACTTGATGATCTCATCTTCAAACTGCAGCAATCAGGAGCCTCTCTGCTTAATCAGGAGTGCTTGCCGACAGTAATCTGGCGGGTTCATAATCTACTCGGTGCAAGTTTTTTGTTACAGGGCCTGGAAAGCCTTGAAAGAGAGTCAAATTTAAAGCAAAGTCGGGCCTCTTTAGAGCTTGCAATTGCTCAATTCAAAAAGGCCATCTTCTGGGTAGATAAAGTTCCCGACGCTGGCAACATGAGTAATATACCGCGTTGGAATCTGGAACTCCTGTCAACCCGGAAGACTTTGTCCCAAATTGTTATGACTCGACCTGAAGCTGAAAGCAAACTTGATCTTAAAAAGAATCTCGCCACTATGCTGCCGGAGAGTGCCGGTTATATGGCCGGCGAACCCCCTGATAGTCGGATTCGGAAATAGGTGGATGATTTTTTCTCAGCCAGTCTGGCTGCTGGGGCTTTTGCCTCTACTGCTTCATTTCAGTTTGGCTTTACGTAGTCGTCAAAGTTTGCGGCTCCGGCGGGAGACCATTTTCTTTGCCGCAAAAGAGCCTAAAGAGAAACTTTTACCCTTGTTGTTTTTCTATGGGGCTGGGTTTTTCTTGATTCTGGCCTTGGCCGAGCCGGTGATTTATCGTGTCAGACCGGTTTTTAAGCGGAGTGGGGTCGATATCGCTGTCGGTATCGATATCTCAAAATCGATGCTCGCTGAGGATGCCGTATTCCCCGTGATCTCTAAAGGATTTGAGTCTCTGCCAAATCGTCTCAATCGCGCCCGGATGATAGTTCTTGATCTTCTCGATAATCTCCAGGGTGAACGGATCGGGATCTTTGTTTTTGCCGGCCAGAGTTATGAACTGGTTCCTTTAACTGCAGATTATGGTTATTGCCGTTACCTCGTTGAAAATCTTGACGATTTGGCGATTTCAGCACAGGGCAGTGAGCTTGTCGCCGGGTTAGAGTGTGGTTTGGAGATGCTTGACCGCAACTCTGAGACCTCAGCCGGAATCATTCTTCTTATCTCGGATGGCGAAGATCTCGGCAGTGATCTTGATACTCTCACAGAGCTATCACAAAAGGTCCGACGTGATGGCCGTAAAATTTATACTCTTGGTGTCGGTCGTCAGACTGCCGGTCTGATCCCGATTCGAACCCCCGACGGTAAACGCGTGGTCGGCTACTATAAAGATATGGATGGTGATTTATTGACAACCTCTATGGACGCAGCAAAACTTCAGGGGATGGCTGCAAATGGCAATGGCAAATTCTGGCTCTTGGGCCGGGATGAACTGGCCCGGGAACTGGTCGAAAAGTTGGTTGTAGATCTTAAAAAGTCAGAACTTTCCACAGTTTATGAAAAGCAGCCGTACGTTCTGTCACCATGGCTGCTGGTGTTTGCTTTTGGGGTTTTCCTGAGTGGTAAATTTATCAGTCAAGAATCAACTTGACCTTGACATCATCCTGTGTCAAGTTGTCGATAGTTGGGTTCAATAATTATTATAAAGAAAAAATATGAAGATTTGAATCGGAGATCTGGGTGGTTTTAAGTTGCAACCTGGAATTTAAATATTTACAAGGGAGGAGAGATCATGGCTGAGAAAATTTTTCGTGTCAATATGGGTGATCTGAGTGTCAAGGTTGAAGATGTGCCGGTTGTCCTGCAAGGTCTTGGCGGACGGGCTTTAACCTCAACGATTGTTGCCGCTGAAGTACCGCCTACCTGTCATCCTCTGGGTAAACATAATAAACTGGTTTTCGCCCCCGGTCTGCTCTCCGGAACCCGGGCGGCCAACTCCGGGCGGCTCTCGGCTGGGGCTAAAAGTCCTTTGACCGGAACCATCAAGGAGAGTAACTCCGGCGGCACTGCGGCTCAACTTTTGGCCCGGATGGGAATTAAAGCGCTGATTATTGAAGGAGTGCCGGACGCGTGTCAATTTTATGCTTTAAAGGTTAGTTCTGATGGGGTGGTTATTACTCCGGAAAATGATCTTGTCGGGGCCGGGAACTTTGCTGTAGTCGAAGCCTTGGAAAAGGGTGGCCAAAAAGATTGCGGTCTTTTAAGTATTGGTCAGGCAGGTGAACGTTGTCAGCTGTCGGCCAATATTTCGGTCAAAGATCCAGATAGTAAGTTCCGCAGTTTGGGCCGTGGCGGTTTGGGTGCGGTGATGGGTTCGAAAGGGGTAAAATATATCTCTATCGATGCCTCTGGTGCGCCTAAAAGTGTGGCGCTGGTCGACGAAGATAAATTCAAGGGAGCCGCCAAAACCTTTGCCAAAGCCCTGATAGACCATCCGGTTTGCGGTTCTGCCTTGGGCGCTTATGGGACCAACGTTCTGGTCAACATTGTTAATGAGGTTGGCGGCCTGCCGACCAGAAATTTTCGTACTGGACAATTTGCTCAGCATGAGATGATCAGTGGTGAGAAGATGGCTGAACTGATAGAGGCTCGGGGCGGTAAACTTAAGCATGGTTGCCATGCCGGCTGTGTCATGCAGTGTTCCCAGGTCTATGTTGACAAAGATGGGAATTATGTGACCTCTGGTTTTGAATATGAGTCGATCTGGGGTATGGGGGCACACTGTTGTATTGCCGATCTTGATATCCTCGCCGAGGCCGATAGTATTATGGATGATATCGGTGTCGATTCAATCGAGACTGCGGTCACTATCGGGTTGGCGATGGAGGCCGGCGTGATTGAATTTGGGGATGGGCCCGGTTTTCTCAAACTTCTTAAAGAGATTAAAGAGGGGAGTCCGCTGGGCCGTATTCTTGGTTCCGGGGCGGCAGTTACCGGCAAGATTTACGGTTTGACTCGGGTGCCGGTGGTCAAGGATCAGGCGATTCCGGCTTATGATCCCCGTTCGGTTAAAGGGATTGGTATTACCTATTGTACTTCGACCATGGGTGCCGATCATACGGCTGGCTACACGGTGGCAACCAATATTCTTAAATGTGGTGGTTTTGTTGATCCTCTGCAGAAAGAGGGTCAGGTCGAACTCTCCCGTAACCTCCAGATTGCGACCGCCGCGGTCGATAGTACCGGGCTCTGCATCTTTGTTGCCTTTGCGATTCTTGATGACGAAACCGCTCTGCCGGCGGTAGTTGATATGCTCAATGCCCGCTACGGCATCTCATTGACTGCCGATGATGTGACGGCTCTGGGCAAGTCGGTTCTGAAAACCGAACGTGCCTTTAATCAGGCGGCCGGTTTTACCAATGCTCATGACCGTTTACCCGAATTCTTTGTTGATGAAGTCGTGCCGCCGCATAATGCGGTCTGGGATTTTAGCGACGCGGAAATCGATGAATTCTGGAATTTCTAAAATTTGTCCTTTAAGAGATTTCTGCAAATCGTATGTATCAAGATATAGATAGAAAAGTAAGCTTTTTCATGCTTTTGCTTCTCCTTATCCTGTTTTCAGGTTTAGGCGGTTGTGCCTCTTTAGTGGTTGACCCTATGCTCATATCGATGTCCCGTGCGCTTGAACAGGAGACCGATATTGAGCTTCTGGTCGACGGCAGTCCGACGCTGCTTTTACTGATTAATGGTTTTATCGCCTCCGACCCTGGAAATTCGCAACTGCTACAGGCTGGGACCCGGGCTTTCAGTGCCTACGCCATCCTTTTAGATGAAACCGGCGAGCCCGAAAGGGCTAAACTTGCCAGTGAAAAAGCCCGGCGCTACGGATTTGCCCTGCTCAATCGAAAGCTTAAATTTAAAGAAACTATTAAACAGCCATTGTCCGTTTTCAAGTTGGCTTTGTCAGATTTTGGCCAAGCTGACGCAGTCGATCTTTTCTGGGCCGGCCAGGCCTGGGCCTTGTGGATTAAACTCCAGGGTGGCACTCCGGCGGCTCTGGTCGATCTACCCAAAGTTGAAGAGATGATGTTAAGGGTGGTTGAACTCGATGAGACTACTTATTTCGGCTCAGCTCATCTCGTTTTGGGGAGTATCTACTGTTCCTTGTCGCCGATGTTGGGGGGGAAGCCGGAGGTCGGGCGCCGTCATTTTGAACAAGCATTAATTCTGGGTCAGCGCCAATTCTGGCCGGCCCAGGTTGCTTATGCTGAAGGTTATGCCCGGCAAACCTTTAATCGAGAGCTTTTTGAAACGCTTCTTGAAGAAGTTCTATCACAACCGCTGGTCGAAAACGAAATAGCAACCGCTAATCGTCTGGCCCGGAAAAAGGCGGTTGCATTATTGGCAAAGGTCGAAGATATCTTTTAGGGGATTTTAAATTATGCGATTGGGGAAAGAAAGTTTCAGTTCCGGTCTCCTGTTTTTGTTTTTAGTGTTGTTTTTCAATCTTTGCCTGGTGGTCTCTGAAGCTGATGCCAAACAGCCGAAATATCTTTTTAAAATGGCCAGCTTAGCTCCCGCTGGTAGTATCTGGGCTCAGCGCTTTGATCAGTTTGCGCAGGAAGTTAAAGAGAAAAGTGGTGGTGAGATCGGCTTTAAAGTCTATGCTGGCGGGGTTATGGGTGACGATCGGGCGATGTTTCGTAAAATGAAGATCGGTCAGTTACAGGGTGCCGGTTTCACGATGACCGGTATCGGCGAAATTGTACCTGATTTTCGGGTTATGGGCATTCCCTATCTTTTCCAATCCTATGAAGAGGTCGATGAAGTTCTGGAAAAATTGATGCCCCGTCAGGTTGAGGCCTTTGCTGAAAAAGGTATGCTTCTCATAGCTATGTCCGAAGTTGGTTTTATCTATACGATGTCGACAATTCCGATTTCTACCCTTGAGGATCTCAGGAAGAGTAAAAGTTGGGCTCCAGAGGGCGATTCGCTCAGTCTTGCATTTATGAAGGCGGTCGGGATTTCTCCAATTCCCCTCTCGTTACCAGATGTCCTAGTCTCTTTGCAGACCGGTATGGTCGATACGGTTTTTAACAGTTATTACGGATCGATTATTCTGCAGTGGTTCACCAAGATCAAGTATATTACAGATCTTCCCTTTGGTTATGCCTATGGTGCCCTGGTTCTGGATAAAAAATCTTTGGATCGATTGCCCAAGAGTCATCTGCTCATTATCAGGGAGGCCGCGGGAAAATATTTTGCCGGTAAACTTAAAAATGATATCCGGCGTACCAACCTCGAGGCCCTGGCGACGCTAAAAGCCAACGGAATTAGCGTAATCCCGGCAGCATCTACCACAAATGCAGCTCTGGCTGAATCTCGCGACCAGGTGGTTGCGGAGAGTGTTGGCAGATATTTTTCTGCTGAAATCTATAACGAAATGATGAGCATTCTCAAAAATTATCGTAAGATCAAATAACTGAGGTGTAAGGCTTGAAGTTTTTGCAAAATCTTGGTCAGCGCCTTAATCTGCTGGAAGAGTTTTTTATCTCTCTGCTTTTGCTGGCCATGATTTTTCTAGCTGTCCTTCAGATCTTTATGCGCGCTCTTTTTGATAGTGGATTTATTTGGGCTGATCCCCTGTTGCGTCATCTCGTGCTTTGGGCCGGGATGTTTGGAGCTGTCCTGGCAACCAAACACAGCAAACACATCACGATTGATATTTTTTCGCATTTTTTGCCTGATCGAGGGGCTCTTTGGCTCAATCTTATCCTCAATCTCTTTGCCGCAGTGGTCTGTGCTGTTCTCACTTGGGCCGCCTTTTTATTCATCAAAAATGAGATTGCCTTTGGCAGTGGGCGCGAGTTAGTCGGGATTCCTGTTTGGGTTTTGAATCTTGTCTTTCCTTTCGCCTTTGGCTTGATGGCGGGCCGCTTTTCAGTTAAGGTTTACGAACAGATACTAACTATTTTACAGCCCAAAATCAGCACTTCAGGGTCTCTCTGATGAAGCTCATAGTTTTCTCGTTGGCTCTGCTCGGAAGTCCTCTGTTCGTGGTGATTGCGGCTCTGGCTCTGATCTCTTTTTATGGCGTCGGCATCGATCTCTCGGTGGTTGTAATCGAGATGTCGCGCCTGGCCGACACCCCTCTTTTGCTCTCTCTGCCCCTCTTTATCTTTGCCGGGAGCTTGCTCTCAGAATCGGGTACCCCACAAAGATTATTGAAACTTTCGCAAGGCTTTCTGGGTTGGCTGCCCGGCGGTCTGGCTGTGGTGTCACTCTTTGTTTGTGCGATTTTCACAGCCTTTACCGGAGCCTCCGGGGTGACGATTTTTGCGGTTGGCGGAATTCTTTTTCCGGCCCTGCTTAAAGATAACTATCCCGAACGTTTCTCTCTTGGGCTCTTAACCTCATCCGGGAGCTTAGGGCTTCTCTTCCCGCCGAGTCTGCCGTTGATTCTTTACGGGGTGATCTCCGGGGCGCGGATTGATCAGCTTTTTCTGGCCGGTATTCTCCCTGGAGTGGTCATGTTATTGCTGCTCGCCGGTTATTGTATCTACCAGGGCCGGGGGGTGAAAAAAACGTCTGCAGCTACGTCAGCCAGTGAACTGGTTGCGGTTTTAAGGGAGGTTGTCTGGGAGTTGCCGTTACCGGTTGTTGTCTTGGGGGGGATCTATGGCGGTTTTCTGGTGGTGGGTGAGGCGGCCGCTGTAACCGCTCTCTATGTTTTAGTGGTCGAAGTTTTTATCTATAAGGATGTATCTCTATCACAACTGCCGAAAATCATGGTTCGGAGTATGGTTCTTTTTGGCGGCATCCTCGTGGTTTTGGCCGTCTCAATGGCATCAACTAATTTTCTTGTCGACCAAGAAGTTCCGCAACAGCTCTTTGAGTGGATCCGGGAGTACATCACCAATAAATATACATTCCTGATGGTCTTAAATATCTTTCTCTTACTGGTTGGGGCCCTGCTCGATATTTTTTCTGCTTTGGTGCTAGTGGTTCCTCTGATAGTGCCGATTGCGCAAGCTTATGATGTTAATCTTGTCCATCTTGGCATTATCTTTCTTACCAATCTCCAGATCGGTTACTGCACTCCCCCGGTGGGGCTTAACCTTTTTCTCGCCAGCTATCGTTTTGAGCGCCCGATAGCCGAGCTTTACCGGGCCACCCTGCCTTTTGTCGGCCTCCTTTTAATTACCCTTCTGATTATAACTTACTTTCCTCTATTAAGTCTTATTTTGCTAGAAATCATGTAAGATTATCGCTACTGTTAGCCCAGAGTTTTATGGACGGTAGCGGCCAGCTCTTCAGCGTATTTTTTGATTTCGTCGTAATTTTCCCCTTCCAGCATGATGCGAAATTTGTTTTCTGTGCCCGAATAACGGATCAGCAGGCGTCCACGACCCTCAATCTGTTTTTCGATTTCGGCAATTTGGCGGCATAAAAGGGGAATTTCAATGACCGGGGTTTTCTTTTTTACCGGAATGTTGAGCAGGACTTGGGGAAAGATCTCCATGGCTGTAGCGAGATCGGCCAGGGATTTTTCTTCGGCAACGATGACGGACAAAACCTGCAGGGCCGAAAGGATTCCATCACCGGTCGTATTGTGATCCATGAAAATCAAATGGCCCGATTGTTCTCCTCCAAAATTGAAACCACCAGAACGCATCTCCTCAACCACATAGCGATCACCAACCTGGGAGCGAATCAGGTTGATACCTGAGCTGTCTAATGCTTTTTCGAGTCCCATATTGCTCATTACTGTGGCAACGACTGTGTTTTTTTTGAGAATTTTATGGCGCTGCATATAGAGGGCGCAGATGGCCATGATCTGGTCACCATCAACCACTTTTCCGGCCGCATCGACGAAGATGGCGCGGTCGGCGTCACCATCGAAAGCGATGCCGATATGGGCTTTTTCTTCGAGAACTTTTTCTTGTAGTTTTTCGGGGTAGAGAGAGCCGCAACCGGCGTTGATGTTTTTCCCGTCTGGGTCGATGCCGATTGTAATGACTTCGGCGCCGAGTTCACTGAATACGGCTGGGGCAACTTTGTAGGCCGCCCCATTACCGCAATCGATAACCAGTTTCATCCCCTCTAAAGTGAGATGGTCGGGGAAGGTGTTTTTGAGGAAAACGATATAGCGGCCGTTAGCGTCATCGATGCGAAAGGCTTTGCCGATATCATCAGCTGTCGGCCGCAGTTGATCAATTGTTTGATTGAAGATCAAATCCTCAATGCGGGACTCTTCATGGTCGGGGAGTTTGAAACCGTCGCGCGAAAATATTTTTATGCCGTTGTCCTGGAAAGGGTTGTGTGATGCCGAAATCACCATTCCGGCATCGGCCCGCATACTCCGAGTGATAAAGGCAATTCCAGGCGTCGGCATGGGGCCAATAAGGAGAACATCAACTCCCATCGAGCAGATCCCGGAAACCAGGGCGCTTTCCAGCATGTAGCCCGAGATTCTGGTATCCTTGCCGATGACAATTTTGTGACGGTGATCTTTGTCTTTACAGATATAGGCTGTGGCTCGGCCAATCTGGAGAGCCATTTCAGCCGTTATCGGATCAATGTTAGCGGTTCCCCGAACTCCATCGGTACCAAAAAGTTTATGCATGGTGGTTTCCTGTAATTTAAGGGGATGTCGTGTGTGGTTTAAAGGAAATTCTGCCGACTGTCCAATGCTGACTGCTGACTGATTTGAGTTAAGGTCCGGTTCTTTTGAAGACAATCTCAACTTCAGTCGGATCGAGCGACAACAGTTTTACATTTTCCGGCAGGCTCACTTTTATTGGGAAGTTATAGTAGCCATTCTCATTGCTCTCCATAAGCGGTGCTAGGTCGATATTTATGTGGGCCTGTTTACGGATATCATCAATCTGCATTAAGAGTGGACATTCGACGACAAGGTCGACAAAATAGTTGCTTATGCCAATTCTGCCAATCTCTTTATTGCGGTTTTGAAAATCTATTCGAATCCCTTTAATAACCCTTTGTGCCAGGCTTTCACCGATCTCTATGAATGCCGAAATTTTTTTCGTGGTATCAATAAGCTTAAGCTCGTTAGGAGGAGTTAGTAAAGCTATATCAACCTTTATGTTGTCGCGCAGTTGAGTGATGTCGACAGGTTCTGAAAAGACGACATCATGATTTTTTAAATACTCTTCAGAGGCTTTGAATTCAGCTGTGAGTGGGGTGATTGTTATATCTCTTATCTGAAACCCTTTAGGAAGCTGACCTTTGGTTTTTATCTTGATAGGCAAAGAGACTTTTACGAAACGATCGAGGTAGATTGTTAAAGTGTCAGGGTCAAGATTTACGACATCAACCCCGAGGGGGAGATCGTTGAAGGTTTCCTGGGCCAGACGGACCACATTTTTTCCGGTTACAGCTTTACCCAGGTTGATACTTAATGATGGCGGTTTTGAAGTCAGGGGGCGGAGCAGAGTTTTGCTTCCTTTAACCCGGATATGAATACTCGTTGGTACCTTTGTGATAATGGTCATATTGGTCGGAATCGAAGTGAATTCAACCGGTACACTTAAAGCCAATTCAGTTTTGCTTTTTCCAGAGACAAAAAACCACAAGAATCCAGCCAAGATAATTGACAGGATCTTAAGTGTCAGGTTGTCAAAAAAGAGTGATCGTATTTGAGTCATGTTATTTTTTTACTGCGGAAAAATTTTTGTAAAGCGGTCAAAAATCCCGACTTTTTGCGGTTCGGAGAAAAAATATTATTTAGAACCCGGCTTAAAGATTCAGAGTTTTGTTCTTTGGTTATTTTACCGCCAATCGAGAGTGAGATCTTGCCGGTCTCTTCCGAGACGACTACGACAATCGCATCGGTATCTTCGGAGATACCCATTGCGGCTCGATGTCTGGTGCCATATATGTTTTCAATCATAGGATCTATGGCCAAAGGGAGAAAGCAGCCGGCCGCCACAATTTTCCCCTCATCAATGATTACGGCACCATCATGAATTGGTGATGCCGGGTTGAAAATGCTTAACAAAAGAGCATCGCTGACTTTTGCATTAATTTCGACGCCACCCTCAACTATGACCGGAATCTTGTTTTCACGCGTAAAAACGATTAAGGCACCTATTCTTTTTAACGACATGGTTGTGCAGGCTTTGATGATTTTGTCAAGAGAGTTGAGCTCTTCGGCCGGGTTGATAGTAAATGAAGTCTTGCCAAATTTGGCTAAAGCGCGGCGGAATTCGTTTTGGAATAAAACGATGACAATCAGGATACTTGAACTTAAAAAACCGTTGAGCAGCCAGTGCAGGGTGTAAAAGCCAAGCAACAGGGAGAGTTGATAGATTATAAAGATCAGAAAAAGGCCTAAAAGAATCTGGAAGGCCCGGGTACCGCGGATGATTAAAAGAACCTGATAGATCAGGATGGCGACGATAATGATATCGATAAAGTCAAGCCAACGACTATTGAGCAGGGTTTCTAAAAATTCAGCCATGGTTTATTTCTAATAAGGGTCAGCGTTGGGAGTGATTGATGGCGTCGATTACGTTAATTGCCTGTTTGGTGGCGGCGACATCATGGACGCGGACAAGGTTGGCACCATTGCTTAAAGCTTGGGCGACTGTGGCCAGTGAGGCGAACAGGCGCTGGTCAACCGGATCACCGGTGAGCTTGCCGATAAACGATTTTCGCGAGGTCCCGATCAACAGGGGCAGTCCGAATCCGGTAAAGTCCTTAAGGTGTTTTAATAGCAAAAGGTTATGTTTGAGGGTCTTGCCAAAGCCGATACCCGGATCAATTATGAGTTTTTCACGCTTGACACCAGCTGTGATCGCCAGCGTGATACTTTTTTCAAAATAGTGACATATCTCGGCGAAAAGATCACTGTAAACCGGATCTTTGTGCATGTTGAGCGGGGTCCCCTGGATATGCATGAGGCATATATAAGCTCCTGTTGCAGCCGCAATATTGGCCATTTCGAGATCAAAATTTAAAGCGCTGATGTCATTGATGATGTCGGCCCCGGCATTTATGGCAGCCCTTGCAACCCGGCTCTTATAGGTATCGATTGAGATTGGCAGGTCTGGAAATTCCCGGCGTAAGGCTTCAATTACCGGAATTACCCGCTTAAGTTCCTGACTCTCTTCGACTTGAGCAGCTCCGGGGCGGGTTGATTCGCCGCCGATGTCGATAATGTCAGCTCCTTCAGAAACCAGAAGAGTTGCTTGGGTTAAAGCCTCTTGGGTTGTGAAGAAACGATCGCCGTCGGAAAATGAATCAGGCGTAACGTTGAGGATGCCCATGATCAATGACTTTTGTTTGAGGTCGACATTGATGCCGCGACAAGAAAATGGCAGTCCGCTGTTTTTTTCCTGATTGCGGATGGCAACCTCAAGGCGGTCAGCCATTTGCGCCAGCGAAAAAGGCTGGGCGCGAAGCTTCTGGCAGAATTTGCGAAACTGTTTCCGGGTTGCGCTTAAGACGGCATCACTGTTATCGGCACTGCAGTTTATGACTCCGCGGGTAACAGCGGCTTCACCGCCAACTGAAAGCATCTCTTGTTTGATGATATTGGCGGCTGCGGCCGGAAGCGGACCTACGCGGAAATTGTAGTGAACCATTTTATTCTTCATCAGGCTGACGCCGTGTATGTCGGTGCCGATCTGCTGCATCAAAGCGACAGCATCGGCAGCCGTTTTTATATCTAGGAGACGAACATGGTAATTTCGAATAATAAGGCTTCCTTTACGGATGTGGACTACTCGATTTTTGCGTTTAATTTGTAAGTTTACGTAAAAGTCCGTCAAAAAACCATAATTTTCTTAAGCGTAAAAATCTCGCTACTCTTTTTTTTTCGTCAGGGCTTGCTTCCTGGGGTCTGAATTTGACTTTCAGGCGGAGAATTGAATATCTGTCGACTAGAGCCAGGAGACGAATCAGGGGGCGGAAAAAAGAGTTTGGAGAAAGGTAGAGCGAGCAGTTAAAATCGATAATCGCCGGGTTGCCATTTTGATCGACCATGATGTTGCTTTTGTGACCGAGGTCAAGATGGAGTACGCCTCGAGAGTGGAGATTTACCGCAATCTGCAAAAGTTTGTCGAAGTATTTATCGGAGATAAGATGGCTGCGTTTCTTTATCTCATCACCATCGATGTGGCTGATGAGCATGCAATTATAGTCTTCCAGGCCAATCACCTGGGGAATGTGGGTGATACCTTTAAGTTTGTTGAGGAGGAATTTTTCGTAACCGAGGTTGAGCGGCCCCCAGAGACACCGTGCTATCCACCCTTTGTTACGAAAATCTTTAGCTACAAGATAATGCTGTTCCCGCTCAACAATAAAGATGTCCGGTTTCATGGCTTTTTTGGACGTGATTTTTTTGACAATATTCCACTGTTTACCGAGAAAAAGGGACTGTTCCATTTTCTCGGTTTTTAGGTCATTATCTTTTACCACTAGTTAAACTTCCTGATCAACGCTTTTCCCGCTGTCTATTGTTTCCTCAGTTTTGCTCTTGAGACCGATGAGTTCGTCAACTTCTTTGCCATTGAGGCTCTCTTTTTCAAGGAGGGCCTTGGAGAGTGTGTCCAGAGCCTCGCGGTTTTTACTGACAAGTTGATGGGCTTTACTGTAAGCGTCATGGACTATGTCTTTGATCTCATCATCAATTTCTTCTGCGGTTTTTTCACTGAATTCACGATTTTGAGCCATCTCTCGGCCGAGAAATATATGCTCCTCTTTTTTGCCGAAACTGACTGGCCCCATGCGTCCCATACCCCATTCACAGACCATCTTACGGGCCATATTGGTGGCCCGTTCAATGTCGTTGCCGGCCCCGGTTGTGATGTGGTTTAAGGCGATCTCTTCAGCGACCCGGCCACCCATAAGAACAACAATATTATTGATCAGGTAATCTTTGTTGTAGGTGTGGCGTTCATCGACCGGAAGTTGCTGAGTCAAACCCAGTGCTCGTCCTCGGGGAATGATTGTTACTTTATGGATGGGGTCGGTTCCCGGTAACAAGCGAGCTACCAGGGCATGCCCAGCTTCGTGGTAGGCGGTGTTGTTTTTTTCGGCTGGGGTGATCACCAGGCTGCGGCGTTCAGCTCCCATCATGACTTTGTCTTTGGCTTCCTCAAGGTCGACCATTTCGACCTCTTTTTTGTCGAAGCGGGCCGCTAGAAGACTGGCTTCGTTAATAAGATTGGCGAGATCGGCACCGGTGAATCCCGGGGTGCCGCGGGAGACGACCTGCAGGTCAACATCTTTGGCCAGTGGTACTTTGCGGGCGTGGACATTGAGGATGCCTTCACGACCTTTGACATCGGGGTTGGGGACGACCACCTGACGGTCAAAACGGCCGGCTCTGAGTAGGGCCGGATCGAGGACGTCGGGCCGGTTAGTGGCGGCAATCAAAATCACTCCGTCGTTGGATTCAAAACCATCCATCTCAACCAGAAGCTGGTTGAGGGTCTGTTCTCTTTCGTCATGTCCACCACCCAGTCCAGCCCCCCGATGGCGGCCGACGGCATCAATCTCATCTATAAAGATTAGGCAGGGGGCATTTTTTTTACCTTGTATAAAAAGATCGCGGACCCGGGAGGCGCCGACGCCGACAAACATCTCAACAAAATCAGAACCACTGATGCTGAAGAAAGGGACCTCAGCTTCACCGGCGATGGCTTTGGCGAGTAGGGTTTTACCGGTTCCTGGAGAGCCGACCAGCAGTACTCCTTTAGGGATTTTACCACCTAAACGGGTAAACTTTTTCGGCTCTTTTAAAAAATTGATGATCTCTTCGAGTTCTTCTTTGGCTTCCTCGATGCCGGCAACATCATTGAAGGTTACCTTTTTCTGATCTTCGTTGAGCAGTTTGGCGCGGCTTTTGCCAAAAGACATAGCTTTACCGCCGCCGCCCTGCATCTGGCGCATGAAAAAGACCCAGACCCCAATTAAGAGAAGCATCGGAAACCAGGAGATCAAAATAGATTGCCAAAGAGGTGATTGGTCTTCAGGTTGGGCGGTGATGCGAATGCCTTTGTCACGCAAGGTTTTTACCAGGGTGGGGTCGTCCGGGGTGTAGGTTTTAAAGGCTGTAGAACCATAGGTCCCGGAAATATTCTGTCCCTGAATTATGACTTCACTGATTTGGCCGGAGTCAACCAGTTCAATGAATTCACTGAAACTGATTTCATGTTTTGCAACACCGGGATTGTTGAAAACATTGAAAACCATGATCATGATGAGGCAGATCACAAGCCAGAGGGCCAAATTCTTATAGAAAGGTTTCATATCCTGATTTTTTTTCATTGCTGACATAAAAGTGATAATCCATTGCTTGAGTTAGAAGTTTTAAGGAAATTATAAAAAAGCCTGATGGTTCAAAGGACGCCGGGCTAAAATTAAGCTGGGACAAATAACATGGATATTGCTTGGTTGGCAAGTAAAAACTCTCTAATTCGAGGTTGTAAGGGAGAACTCAAAGAGCTGTAAAACTTGCAATAATCGATTAATTAAATTATTAAGCATAGCTTGCTTGAATTGTTAACCGAATTTTTGGATGTGGATACTGTTGATGAAAAAATGTGTGGTAATTGTTGGTCGTCCTAATGTCGGAAAATCGACTCTCTTTAATCGTCTTTTGAAGCAGCGACGTGCTATCGTGGCTGATACTCCGGGAGTCACTCGAGACCGTATTTTTGCCGATTTTAAGGTGGAGGACAAGGAGTGTTTACTGGTTGATACCGGGGGCTTGGTTTTTGGTGATGAAGATGCCTTGCAAAAGGATGTCAGTCGCCAGACTCGAGCCGCAGTAGATGAAGCTGATATTATTCTATTTCTTCTGGATGGGCAGACCGGAGTCAGTGCTGAAGATGGGGAGCTGGCCCGTTATCTGAGACGTTGCGGGAAACCTATCTTGTGGGTTATCAATAAATGTGAATCCCCCCGTGTGCAACAGGATAGTGTCGATTTTTATGCCCTGGGAATGGAGCAGATGTATCAGGTTTCAGCCGAGCATGGCGAGGGCATCACTACTTTAAAAGAGGCCTTGGCCGAATTCCTGCCCGCCATTGATGAAGGTCTGGAGGAAGCGGTTGCAGAGGATGTTGTGCGGGTCTCGGTAGTCGGTAAACCTAATGTTGGTAAATCATCTTTGCTTAATTATCTGCTGGGCAGTGAACGTCTGACGACCAGTGAGCGTCCCGGGACGACGATTGATGCGGTCCAGCTCTCTCTGGAGTATCACCAGCAGAACTTTCTTTTTCTCGATACCGCTGGTCTCAGGCGTAAATCCCGGGTTCATGAAGAGGTTGAAAGTCTCAGTAATGTAGCTACTGTTCGGGCGATTGATTTCGCCGAGATTGTGGTGTTGATGGTTGATGCTGCCACCGGAGTTACTGATCAAGACCTGCAAATTTCCGGTCTGGCCCATGAAAAAGGTAAGGCGGTTATCTATGTTTTTAATAAAATAGACCTTTTGCCGGCTGCTAAAAAGCGTTTGGCTGAAGTCAAGGAAGAGCTGATTTATCGCTTGGTTGGGATTCGTCGTCCGGTGGTTTTAGAGATGTCGGTCAAGGACGGTCTCGGGGTAAAAAGTTTTTTTCCTGAACTTAAAGCTTTGTACAAGGTTCATTCATATCGAGTTGGTACGGGAGAACTCAACCGCTGGCTGGCTCAAGCTGTTGAGGCCCATCAGCATCCTTTGATTAACCGGCATCCACTGAAATTCTATTTTATCACTCAGGTTCGCAGTTCACCCCCAACCTTTGTTATCTTTGTTAATAAAGACAAAGGCATTATCCCTTCCTATGAAAGATATTTGGAAAATAAAATAATTGAACATTTTAAATTTTATGGGGTTCCTGTCAGGATATTTTTTAGAAAGCGTGAACGCAGTGAGAAAAAACGATAAAAATATCTTCTTTTTCAGTTTCGCTGGTTTGTAGGGATGATTTCCCTTGACATAGGCGATTAGATATTGCTAATGATATAAACTGTTTAAGAAGTTTGTATGTACCAATAAGGTGCCAGCCCTAGCGATTTTAAGGTTTTGTAATGAATAAGTCTGAGCTGATCGAAGAATTAGCGAACCGTACCGAGTTAAATCTCAAGGTTTCCGAAACTATTGTTAACCTAGTTGTCGATAATATGAAAAATGCTTTGCTTGATGAGGAACGTATCGAGTTGCGGGGTTTTGGCAGTTTTCATATTGAGTATTATAAAGCCTATACCGGCCGTAATCCTAAAACCGGTGAATCGATTGAGGTAGGAGAGAAACGCTTACCATTCTTTAAAGTAGGTAAAGATCTTAAAGAGCGGATTAACCGAAATGGCTCAGAATAATTTTTTGCAGGTTACCAAGAATTTTTTATCCCCTTTATTAGCTAAAGTTGTGTCGGTCGTAAGAGAACCGGCCAACCTCCCCAACCTTTTGACCTGCAGTCGTATCCTGATTGTTCCCCTGATTATAGTCCTTCTCTATTTTGACAACCGGTGGTTAAACCTTTTGACGGCAATCTTGGTAGTTCTAGCGGCGATTACCGATGGTCTTGATGGCTATTTTGCGAGAAAATATAGTTTTGAGTCAACTCTCGGTAAGTTGCTTGATCCTTTGGCTGATAAAATTCTTTTATTATCTACCATGGTTATGCTGGTTCATTTGCAGCGAGCGCCAGCCTGGATAGTGTGTCTGATTCTCTGTCGCGAGACGGCGGTAACCGGTCTGCGGGCGATCGCCGCTGAAAAAGGAAAAGTGATTGGCGCCAGTGCAATGGCGAAATACAAGACAATTTTTCAGGTAGTGGCTGTGGTTGCCTTGGTTATTCACTACTCTTTTCTGGGAGCGGATGCTCATTCGGTGGGTATCTTTTTTCTGTGGGTGGCATTCATTTATACAATGTGGACGGGTTATAGTTATTTCAAAGAGACCTTTGCTCTTCTAATGTCTGAGTGATTTTTAATCGTCTAGGGTGTAGATGGTTTGTCTGTAAAAGGTTTCGGTTTTTCCCGAGGCCTTTTTTTTTGCTTATTTGGGGTTTGAAGGTGTAGAGGATGACAAAAATTGAAATGTTTACCGGTAAAGGCGGGGTTGGAAAGACGACGATGTCGGTTGCAACCGCTTTGCATTATGCAAAATCCGGCAAAACCCTGTTGATCTCGACAGATCCTTCTGGGTCGCTCTCAGAGATATTCTCGCAAGCCCTTGACCAGAAAGTGACGGCGGTAGCTTATAATCTTGATGCTGTGGAGTTGACGCGCAGGCTGGTTCTTGATTTGTGGCGAGAAAAATTTGCTGACGAAATTTATACGGTTTTATCCTCGTTTCTTCCTGTTGGCCGTGAGATTATAGATTATGTTGAGGGGGCTCCGGGAATCGAAGAAGAATTTATGTTAGACTATCTTCTGACCATGGCCCAATCTGGATCTTACCAGACCATTGTCTGGGATACGGCCCCGACTGTAACTACTCTTAATCTGCTTTTCATCCAGCAGCTCTTTTACTCTCACCTGACGCAAGCGCAGAAGGTCTATATGAAGGTGAAAGGGGTATTTAATAAGGTTGATCCGCTGGCTTTGATCGATAAATGGAAAGCTTTGACGGCCCAGATCATTCAGCTTCTACAGAGTCAAACGACAGCCTGGGTGGTGGCCAATCCTGAGCGTCTTCCGGTTGAACAGGCGCTTGATATTGCGGACTCGTTAAATAAGTTCGGGATTGGCGTCAATGGTTTTATATTGAATAAGGTGCTACCCCCTGAGGTCTGTCGCGAGCATCCCTTTTGGCAGGCAAAATTTCAGGCTCAACAGATGTGGCGGAAAAGAATGCTTAAGGCTGCTGAACCTCTAGTTGTGAAAGAGATCCCGGAACTTGTCGGCGAGATGAGGGTTGACGGTTTTTTGGGCGAGGTTTCAGGTCTCTTGCAGAAAAATTAAGTTGATCTTTTTTTCTATAGGTTTGATTCAATTGCTGTTCTGGTTTTTTCCATCACCTTGTTCATCTCTGCCACCATCTCTCTTGGGCTGATTTCTTCATTAAACTTTGGTGATGTTATAGCTGGACTGAAGGTCAGGGTTATGGTGCCGGGTTTGATGGCGATCTTGCCTTTGGGTTGCAGGTTGCCACTGTTGGAGATCGTTAGAGGGAGAATGGGCAGACCCAGTTGTGAGGCCAGCATGAAGCCCCCTTTCTTGAATTTTCCTAAAGGGATAGAGGCCGGAATGCGGGTTCCTTCTGCGAAAAGAACAATTGAGGTCTCACGACTTCTTAAGATTTTACCTTGAGCCTGCAAACGGGAAATTGCCTGCTTGCGGTTGCCGCGGTCAATAATTATTGATCCACTACGTTGTAGGGCGAGGCCGAAGATGGGAATTTTTGTAAGTTCTCGTTTAGCTACAAAGAGACAGTAGAGTGCCCGGCAGCTGAAAATTGCGTAGATGTCGAGAAAACTTTTGTGGTTGGCAATGACCATATAGGTTTGTTTGGGATCAATATTTTCCAGACCTTTATAGATGACTTTGACCCCATTAAGTCGTAAATTTATCCAGCCCCATGAGCTGCCACCGAATTCGACGCCGCGGCGTGGCCAAGGGGTGAAGGTCGCCAGACAACAAAAAATCGCCCAGAAACAGGTGTTGGGAACAATCACCAATATACTGCGGATGGCGTTGATAATATTGGTGATAAATTTTAACATATTGAATTGTTTGCCTTAGTTTTTTATGGGTTTTCGGTTTTGGATATTTAATTTACCGGAAGATTGGCAGTTGAATAAATAACTATCTGATTTTTACCTTGATTTTTGGCTTGATAGAGAGCGATATCGGCAGCGTTGACCAATTGTTTTTGGTCGTTGATCTCTTCTCCGGGGTAGACGGCAATACCGGCACTGAAAGTGAAAGTTATCGTATGTTGCTGGAAAGTAGATTTCAGATTTTCTGCTTTACGTCGAAGGCGTTCAATGACTCGGTGGCAATTTATTGTCGAAGCTCCGGGGATGACAATCAAGAACTCCTCGCCACCGTAGCGCAAAGCAAATTCAGAAACTCTGATCTCTTCGTCTATAATTGCAGCAAATTCTTTTAATATGAGATCGCCGGCTTGGTGGCCGTAGGTATCATTAAGTTGTTTGAAGTTGTCAATATCAAGCATTGTGACGGCCAGTGGTAGATGGTGACGTTTAGCTCTTTCGTATTCTTCATTAAGGCGTTGCATGCCGTAGCGTCGGTTGAGCAGGCCTGTAAGTTCATCGACTGCAGCCATGATTTCAAGTTTTTTTATTAATAGACTGTTATAGAGGAATGGGGCTGCTTGGTTAACCAGGTTGCGACTTTCGAGTGAGAAGAAGTCGGCATTAAATTCACTAGTGGCACTAAGAATACAGAGTCCGACTGGTCTGGATTGGTAGATTATAGGCAGATAAGCTATGGCGTTTGGCTTTAAGGAGCCGATACCAATATTAAAGCGTACCGGTAAATTATCTATTTCTCTAAAAAATACTATTTCTCCCCGTTTGATTATGTCGTAACAATAGTCTTGATCGAGAGCTTTACTGTCAACCATCAGCTGGCAGTTGTTGACCTGTTGTAAACGGCCATTCTCCAAGCTGTAGAGACAGCCTCCGTCAGCTCCGAAGTATTCTTTGAAAACGTCGACGATAGTTTCGGCGACTTCTTTTGTCTTTTTTTTTTGTTGGAGTTGGTTGAGAAAATTTGCCGTTTTTCGTTCAGCGTCAAGAAGGCGTAAAAGAGTTTTCATGAAGATGTTATACTCTTCTGCGATATTGCCAATTGTATCCGCTGAACAAACATCAAGATTATGATTGTCAGACTCAAAAATAATATTATCTTTCCAGAAGAAGTTTTCCAGATTTTGGCGAAAGTTAGTTAGTTTTGATTGGATACGTTTAAGGTGCAGATCAACTACCACCTTGAAAAGGTAGTAGTTGCAAAGGCCAACGGCGATGCCAGCAGTTAAACATAAAGAGAAAAAGAGGGGGCTAAAAACAGCCTTTGTTGGTAGATCAAGGAGCAAATAGGTGAAAAATGGGAAAATGGCCCCCATGATTATGCCGAAACCAACCATTCTTAAAAAGAGGTCGTGGCTGATACTTTTAGTGAAGCGCTTATTCATATATTAAAATGTGATTTTCTGGAGTCGTAAAGTTTTTTTGATTTATAAAGAATAGTCTAAGTAGCGATAACGGTTGAAATTGTCAACTGTCGAATTGCTTACGGTTTAAACGTATTTTACGGGGCGCGGCGAGCCAGAAAAAGAGGCAGGAGAGCCAAAGGGCGGTTATGTCAAAAATAAAAGCTGTAAAATAAGAGCCGCTGTGATCGAAAATGAGCCCTGAAAACCAGGCTCCCGCAGCTCCGCCAAAACCTAGATTCAGCGAGAGCAGACCAAAAACTCGGCCAAAATGACGGCCCTGAAAAATATCTGCCGCAATTGATGGGTAGAGAGGGGCGGCCGCCCCATAGCCAAAGCCGAAGCCGATGGCAAAAAGATAAGGTAGCAGTTGCGGTTGCAGCTCTATTGAGGCCAGAGCCAAGACCCCCAAAGTGGCTGCCGCCATACCTATCGTATTGGCGGTCTCCCGGTTCCAGCGATCCCCAAAAAAACCTAGAGTTATCTTGCCGACGGATCCACAGATGCCCAAAAATCCGAAAATTGAGGCTGCCGTTTTTGTCGTCATACCACCGTCTACAAGCCCGGCCACAGCATGTAAAAGAACCCCTTGAATGGCAAATGGGCCTAAGAAAAAACCTGCCGCAAGATACCAGAAACGTTTTGTTTTTAAAGCTTTGCCGCTGGTCCATTCGGTCGCGGCCCACTTGGTGTCGATAATTATGGCACTTGATTGGGGCTTTGTTATGGTGCTCAAGGGTTGTTTTGGAATTGCAGTGTTGCCGTCGGGTTGCAGACCGATCTGCTGCGGATCCCGGCGTTGGAAAAAGAGATTGATCGGGATAATGAAAAGCACTAAGATGGCCAGCGCCTGGTAGGCATAGCGCCAATTGTGGCAGCTTATGAGATGCTGTATGGTCGGAGGTACAATCAGCATTCCGAAGCCAACTCCAGCCATCGCCAGACCTAAGGCCAGACCGCGCCGGCGCACAAACCAGCGGGGCAGGAAAGTCGCATGAGGGACAAACCCGATGAGGCTGACACCGATGGCCGCAAGAACCCCATATATAAGATAAAAATCGAAGATATTCTGGGCTTTAGCAAGCAGGGTCAAGGATGCGGCCAGCCATAAAGCTCCAGCTGGGATCACGAGACGGGGGCCGAAACGATCGATCAGCCAGCCCGTCAGGAAGGCGCACAGATAATGGGAAATGGTAAAGAGGGAAAATATGCCAGCCGTAGTCGCTCTCGTCCAGGCAAAGTCTTTGATGATCGCAATATAGAAAACCGAAAATGAGTACCAAACCCCGAACGCCACCCCTAAGGTGATAAAAGATGTGGCGATAATAATCCAACCGTAATAAAAAGGTGGATTAGGTGTTTGTCTTTTTAAAGGCAAAGAGTCCTCAAACTGGCTCTGAAATTATGAAACGCTGCGCTTTTTATCAGCAAAAGCTTGTTTATTGCAATGTATATGTTTTATTTAAAGGAGGTTGATAAGTCTTGAAAATTTTCCCTTTATACTCTTTTTTGTTGTTGGCAATGTTTTTTTTGGTTGCTTGCGGAACTCAACAATCACGCACTATGATTAACGGATCACCTTATGTTGATCTCGGTACTTTGCAGCGTGATGAAATTATCCATCTGCCGACCGGGACGTTATTAACCCGGCCTGAACTCTTTGCCCTTTTAGCTGCTAAGCAAATTGTCTATGTTGGTGAAGGGCATGATAATATCTATGATCATGAGGTCGAGTTGGAGGTTGTCAAAAATCTTTATCAACGCTTTCCTGAGCGCCTGGCTGTCGGCTTTGAGATGTTGGCCCAGGTTAACCAGGAAGGGATCGATCAATGGCTGGCTGGTGAGCTCTCCGAGGATGATTTATTCCGTCTCTTTGCGGCTGATTGGGGGGCGGCTGAGTTTGTCTACTATCGGGAACTGTTTGCTTTTTTAAAAGTAAACCGGATTCCAGTGCGGGCCCTAAATGTCAGCCGACAGGAGAAAATGGCCTTTATGCAGGGGTTGCATGCGCCCGGCGAGAAAAAAAGAGACCTAAAGAGACCTGCCGCATCATTTGAGGATCCCTATCAGGAGATGGCTTTGCGGGCGATGTTTGCCGGTCATGCAGAGGGGCATGGGGATTTGACAATGTTTATTAAGGTCCATCAGTTATGGGAAGAGACTATGGCGGATAACATCGCTGCCTATCTTGAAAGTTCGTTCGGGGATAATAGACTGCTCGTGGTTATTGCCGGAGGTTTTCATGTCGCCCGGGGCTATGGGCTGCCGCGCCGTGTCTTTCAGAGAAAAAAAGTCCCTTACACTACACTTATGACTCATACCCCGGAACAATTGGTTGAAAATGAACGCCGAACCATGGATGTCGATTTCCCGGAGTTACCACTCTATTTAAGTGACTATATCTGGTGTGTACCGTATCGCAACCTGAAAGACCGGCAGGCAAAGCTTGGAGTCGGACTTGAAGTTGCGGATCCTGGTGTTGCAATTGTCATGGTAGAAGAGGGTAGTGTGGCAGAAAAATATGGTCTAAAAGTTGGTGACTTGATAATCGAGTGTGCTGGCGATGAGATTAATGAGCCCCTTGATCTTTCCTTTAAAATTTTCAGCAAGAGCAAGGGGGAAGTTATAGATTTGTTGATTGAAAGAGACGGAAGTCCGCTAAAAATAGAGGTTCTTTTATGAACTTAAAGGATACAGCGGGTCAGCTTTTGCCGGTGGATCCCGAAGAAAACTGTCAATATGTAAAGTTTGATAAGCTCAATCCCGCCTGGTGGTGTAGACTTGCGAGGTTGACGGCAAATCGTGATGGAGAGCTTTTCCCCCATGTGCGGGTTCTCGGTAATGGCCTTGAACTTCCCTGGTTTAATCGTCATCTCAGGTTAGAGCCGGAAACTTTTACTATTACATTTGACCATGGCAAAGGAGCGCAGCCCACCTATCAGGATGGCCTGGTGGTAATGGCCCTGCTCAACTATCTTGATGATAACCAGCAAGTGGCGGCGCCCATAGAGCTGGTTAATGAGTATCATCTAAAAGGTGGAACCACCTTTTTTCGCGGACCCCATCTGATGGCTTCGGTTCTTTTAGCTCAGCGTTATGCGCAAGATGGCCATAAGTTTTTGGAGGCCGGTTTAAGATGGGGTGGAAAGCCAGCTGATTTTGGTGAATATGCTCTCTCTTTTACAATTTTTCCGGGTCTTGACTGGATCGTAGCCCTCTGGGAAGAGGATGAGGAGTTTTCGGCCCGGGGCCAATATCTTTTTGATAAAAATCTTGAAAAGATGTTTCAGTTAGATATCATTTGGGCTCTGGGGAATGTCGTGACGGCAAAGCTTCTTGACTTTTAATATTAAATAGACTATTTTTGTTTTGTAAGGTCTGGTGTTTATTTTGTCAATAACAAAAATAAGGAGAAGTTTAAATGAAAAAGCTAAATTTTAGTTTGCGTGTGGTCGCCTGTCTGTTTTTGTTTGTCACTCTGTTGCCGGCTTCTGGGCAGGCTCTCGATATGGGGCTGGTCAGCATGCTGGTCGATAAATTAGGGGTTACCGAGAAACAGGCCGAAGGTGGGTCTGGAGCAATCTTTAAAACGGCCGAAAAAAGGATGCCGGAAAGTGATTATAAACAGTTGTCAGCATCCGTTCCGGAAGCCGATGCCCTGCAAAGTGCGGCTCCGGCACCGGCTGCAAAAAAGGGGTTGCTGGGTAGTGCGACATCAATGGTGGGTGGTAAGACTGGTTCTTCTTTGGGGGATAGTGCAGATCTGCTGAGCAGTTTTAAAGAGCTTGGTATGGATAGTGAAATGCTTGGTAAATTTACACCGGTGGTTTATGATTATGTCAAGGAAAAGGGCGGTACGATGGTCATGGAGATGCTGCAGAAAGCCCTGGCATTCTAAATTTTATCTTTTTTTACCTGTACTCCGGCTTCCTCGGGGTACAGGTTTTGTCATTTTTTCAGTTTGCCTGCAATCCGTTGTTTAACCCATTTAACGAGTGGATATTTCCAGAGCTCTGCGGCCAGTTCGGCTGGGTTAAAGTCTTCTAGTTCAGCTTGCAGGTAGTGGCTCAGGAAGAGGTCCTTTTCGTAGTCTGTCCACTCTGGGCAGCGTCGTAAGAGGGTGTCCAAATCGCGAATTCGAGCCCCCATGGGTGAGAAAACTCGGCGTGATTTTTCGAGGTCGATGAGACTGATATCGGTTGCGGTCAAGTTTTCATCCTGGCGAACTTTGAGCATGATATGTTTAGGGTAGAGAGCGTTGTGGCGAAACCTGTGATCATGAAAGCGCCGTATAAGATCAGCAATTGTTGGTAATGTGTGGGTTCGCAAATTTTGCTTGCCGCCCGGGGCTCCCCGAAGCCATTCATCAAGTGGTAAAAATCCCTTTAATTCATAAGTTATAAGGATCGCCTGGGCTTTTCCCTGATCATAGTGTTCTCCGTAGTAGAGAGGGCGGGGAACCTGAACTTTAAAGGTTGTCAGTTTTTTAAGGCTTTGCCATTCGATGCGAAAGGTCGGGCAACCTTTGGGGTAACGCCAGGTTCGACGCCGGTGGTTCTCCTGGCGTTTAATGAAAACTCCAATGGTTTCACCGTTTTCCTGTTGTAGCTCATGACGGGCCGCACCGCTCCAACCCGAACGTCGATAGTTTGGCGGTTCAAACCAATTCAGTTCAGCTTGCCACAATTTTTCGAAGTTCTCAAGATTGTTGATTCTCAAGAGCTCCCGGTCGTCTGATGAATTAAAATATTCTTGGGTCATTTTTTTTCAGTCGTCAGGGTTCAGTTGTCAGGTTTATTTTTGACTGATAACGCTTTTAAGGTTTTTGCCAGTTGGTAAAGAAATAAGCATAATACATGCCCGCGACATAGAGCAGAAAGATAATACCGAGAGCCATCAGAATTCTGCCTAAAAGTTTATTGATCTTTTTTTTAGTCAAGTCCATTTAATGCCCCTCAGAAATCTCTTGTTTATGGTTTAAACTCTCTTTCTTCCAGGGATAAAAAAGTATTGCGGATGGCCGCTTCAATATTTGTACAGCCTCTTTTGAAAGCAAATTGTTGGCCGATCAGGTAGACCTTTTTTTCGGCTCTGGTGATGGCGGTATAGAACCATTTATTGTTGAGCATCATAAAGTGACTGTTGCTTAAAGGAATCGCGACAAATTTATACTGGCTGCCCTGGGCTTTATGCACGGTCAAACAGTAGGCGAGATCGATAATATCGCGAATTTGGTCGAAGTTGTAGCGAACCACCAGCGGGCCGGGATAGACAACATAAAAGAGTTCATTATAAAGGTCGATCTCCTTGATGATGCCAACGAAGCCGTTGAAAATGCGTTGTCGCCGCCAACCGTTTGCTTGTCTGGGGTTGAAGCCGGAATGGTAAGAAGCGCACTCCATATCTTTATTTTGCAGGTGGACGACCTTGTCATCAACCTTGAAAATTGTTCCGAAACGTTCCGTCTGGCAAATGCTTTGCGGATTGAAGATCGCTTGCAGTTGATGGTTTAAAACTTCCGTTCCCAGTGGTCCCCGTCGGACCGGGGTTAAAACCTGAAAATCCCAGGTTGGAAATTTGAGGCGTTTGACAGCCTTTTCCGCCAACTCCAGAATCAACTGGCGAATCCGCTCATTACACTCTCCCCGAATTTCCCGCAACTCTTTTTCCGGGAGCTCTTTTTTCAGTTGAAAGTAGTTGGGGATATCTTCACGCATGAAGATGAAGTCCTGGTAGTGGCGGTTGAAATCGGGCGGGATCTCGCCTTTGCGGATAATATTGGCAAAATGAACCAGGACCGAATCTTCACTCTGGCGGAAAATTTTGGTTAAAGAGGTGTGAGCCAGATATTTTTTATCAAGGATGTCGGCAAAAACATTGCCGGCGCCAATCGGCGGGAGCTGGGCCGGGTCGCCGACCAGGATGAAGATGCTTTTTTTGGCAACGGCCTGGGAGAGATGATAGAAGATCTGGCTGTTGACCATGCCAGCTTCATCTAAAAGGATAACTTTATAGGGTAGGGGGCGGTCCCGGTTAAACTCAAAACGGTTATCGCCCTGATACTTGAGCAGGGAGTGGATGGTGTAGGCCTGGTAGCCGCTGAGTTTGCGGATGCGGGCTGCGGCCATACCGGTAAAGGCGCAGCAGGTGATCTCTTTGCGCTCGCAAAAATGTTGGCTGAGAAAGTCGAGGAGGGTTTTGGCGATTGTTGATTTGCCGGTTCCAGCATAGCCTGAGAGCGCATAGAGGCGCCGCTGGCCGGTGCCGATCATGGTGATAATCTGACGTTGTTCCGGGGCCAGTGTAAAACCTAAACGCTGCTGCTTTTCGTCGATGAATTGGTTGACATCTTCAATCCTGGCTAACGGCGAGAAACGCTCTTTTGAGCGCTTGCGGAAAAAAGTTTCAAGAAAGCTCTCCATGTAGTGGAAAGCTTTCAGGGCGATGCGTTGGTCGTGATCGATTACCAGCTTATCTCTCTCCTGCATCGATCTGATAACCTGTTCAAAGGTTGTCGTGGCAAGTCTTTTTTCATCATCATCGAGCAACTCTCTGAGTTGCAAGTGCAGGGTTTCCGGGGTCAGGTAGGTATGCCCATTTTGATCTCCAGCTTCAAGTAGTAGGTGCTGGACGGCGGCTTCAACCCGGTGGGCCGAGGCAAAGGGGATGCCCAATTTCTGGGCAATGGTATCGGCGGTTTTAAAGCCGATGCCGCGGATGTCGGTTAAAGAGTAAGGGTTATCGTGGATTTTTTTGCTGGCTTCATCGCCAAACGCATTAAAGATGCGCACCAGGAGGTTGGGCGTGATTCCGTGCGGCAGAAGGAATGTTGACAAGGCTCTTAAGTTTTTCTGTTTCTTCCAGGAGCTTTTGATCAGTTTTAGTTTTTTCTCTTTGATGCCTTTGAACTCAAGCAATTTCTCCGGCTCTTTTTCGAGAATTGAGAGCAGTTTTTTTTCGCCGTAATGATCAAGCAGGCGTTGTGCTAGCTTGTCGCCCAGGCCTTTGACAACTTTGGCGAGAAAGTAAAAAAGTTGGTTGGTGGTCAAACGGGCTGTAGTGAAAGCAAACTGCCGGCCAAATTTACTCATCTCCCATTGACCATCGAGTTCGAAATCACTGCCTTCAAGCTTGCCCCCATCCAGTGCCTCCGAAAGGTAGCCGACGGCTGTCACCAGGCGGCGTCCCGCTTCTCCTTTAAGAACGACATAGCCGTTATCAGAATTTACGTAGCTGGTTCTCTTAACCTTCAGGCTGATGGTTTCCATAATTATTTTTCATAAAGGGTGAGTTCAAATGGTTATCTATGATTATTGAGACCGTTTTACCTCAGTTGTCAGCGTTTTGGCAACTTTTAATCGAGAAGTTTGATACCAACTCTTAAATCGGGGAAAAGTAACCATTTATCGGTAAATTGCTTTAATTCATTTTTCTGATCTGATATAACACTATGCTATTTATTGTAAAACAAGTATGAAGTCGGTTTGCGTCACGGTTTTATCTCTGTGTCTCTGCGGGAAAACGCTTTTTATCTCCCGCAAAGACGCAGAGGCGCAAAGAAAGGCAAAATCAAATCAGATCTTAATGTTATAGAATGAAAAAGCAGTGTTGATGTCGGTCTGAATATTGCTGTAACTGAATTCTTGAATTTTTATTAAATGGTATTTTTTATAGTGTAAGATTTAAGAGGGAAATTTATATGCTGATTACCGAGATATTAGCCCGTAATGGGCGCATGTATGCTGACGAGACGGCCCTGATTGAAAGAGATCCTGAACATGATATGCGCCGCGAAATTAGTTGGTCTGAATTTGATCGGCAGGCCAACCAGATTGCCAATCTGCTACGCTCACGAGGGGTTGGCCCCGGGAGTCGGGTTGTTCATCTCCTTATGAACTCTCTGGAGTGGCTGCCTCTCTATTTTGGGATTTTACGTAGTGGGGCCTGGGTTGTGCCTCTTAGTTTCCGTTTTGACAGTGAAAATATAAGACATTGTGTTGCGGTGGCTGAAGCTGACGTTATTTTTTTCGGCCCTGAATTTTTTGACCGCGTGGCGGTTGTAAAAAGTCAAATGGATACGGTTAAGCACTTTTTTAGTCTCGGTTCCTGTACTTTGGAAGGTGTCGAGAACTATCTTGATCTTCTCGATAAATGCGAAAGCGAAGATCCGCAACTGGAATTTAAATCTGAAGATAGTGCAGCCCTCTATTTTACTTCGGGCACAACCGGCATGCCTAAACCAATTTTGTTGACACATGGTAACCTGGAGTCGTCATGTATTGTCGAAAATCGTCACCACCTGCAGAATCATGATGATAATCTGATCCTGATTCCACCCCTTTACCATACAGGTGCTAAAATGCATTGGTTTGGCAATTTTATTGTTGGGGCCAAGGCAGTTATTTTAAAAGGGGCCAAACCTGAATGGATTTTGGATGCGGTGTCGGAAGAGAAGGGGACGATTGTCTGGCTTTTGGTTCCTTGGGCCCAAGATATTTTGACGGCGATTGAGGATGGTGTCGTTGATTTGGAAAAATATGAGATCAAACAGTGGCGCTTGATGCATATCGGAGCCCAGCCGGTACCGCCCAGCTTGGTGCGTGAGTGGTTGCAGGTCTTTCCCGACCAAGAATATGATACAAATTATGGTTTAAGCGAGTCGACCGGGCCTGGTTGTGTTCATTTGGGTATGGGTAACACTCATAAAGTTGGGGCCATCGGGATTCCCGGTTTTGATTGGGAGTGTCGAGTTGTGGATGCTCTGGGTAAACCTTTGCCGCAAGGCGAAAAGGGCGAGCTGGTCGTCAGGGGGCCTGGGGTTATGCGTGAATATTTCAATAACCCGGATGAGACGGCTCGTGCACTAAGGGCTGGTTGGCTGCATACTGGCGATATCGCTCGTATCGATGAGGATGGCTTTATCTTTCTCGTAGATCGCAAAAAAGATATTATTATTACCGGCGGAGAAAATATCTTTCCGGTTGAAATAGAGGATTTTTTACAGGGCCATAAAGATATTAATGACGTTGCCGTGATTGGTTTGCCGGATGAACGTTTGGGTGAGTCTGTAGCCGCCATTATTGATCTCAAACCGGGTCGGCGCCTGCATGAAGATGATATGGAAACTTTTTGTCAGGATCTGCCCCGTTATAAGCGTCCGCGTCGCTTCTTTTTTGATGATGTTCCCCGTAATCCGACGGGCAAGATTGAAAAACCAAAACTGCGGGAAAAATATGCTGGTCATAAGGAGATGTTTAAGTTATAGGTTGTGGCTGATTGTTTTTATTGCACCGTTGGAGTGCATACTCTGAAACTCTTGAGAGCGCAAAAAGGGCAAAACATCTTTTACCACGAAGACACGAAGAGAGGTTTTTTAACTTCGTGATCTTCGTGTCTTCGTGGTGTATATTAGAGTAGCCGGTTTGATCTCAGATATGTCGGATTAGGAAAAGCTATGTTATTATTTCGCAAAGAACAACGTGAGCATAACCTCTTGCAGCAGAGGATGACCAAGGTTAATACGGCGGTAGCCAAACTCTTTGATGGCCCCACGATTGCGCGGGTTGGTAAAGAGCTCGGATTGATGGGCAAAGATAAAAAATTGAGATTGGAAAAAGGTGGTGACTCCTGTGCTTTAGTCGATCTTTTGATTTTCCGTGAATTGCTTGACGGTCGCTCGCCGACTGAGGTCTACCTTGAGCAACAGAATGATGAATTCTTTCCAGCTCTCCAGCGTGAGCTTCTGGAAGCCTATTTAAAAGAGACCCGGTTTTCCCTTTTTCAAATGACAGCCCGTCGTGAGCGCCGTTTTCTCGACCTTAAACCCCTGTTGCCGGATGGCGAACCGATTGTTTTGGATGATGCGGTTCTGGCGCGGCTTGCTGATGATGATTGGGTCTTAGCCGGGCGTTTCTTGCCCTGGAAGGGGCATTGGATTCATGCAGATCTTATTTATGCTTTTGACTATAGTGCCGTTGATAAAATATTTTTTGAATTTGAGAAAATAGATTCTCTAACCGGTCAACCTTTTCTTGCTAACCCCGATCGTTATCCCCATTTCTTTTTTCGGATTTATCGTGAATTTGGTATTCCTTTAGGCAATCGTTGATGCCCTACACCTTGATTAACTCCTTCTAATTATAAAGAATTATAGAGATTTTTCTTGCATTGTCTGACTTTTTTGTTATATTAGCACTCTGCACGGTAGAGTGCTAATAATCATGGAGGTCGATGATAATGGAAAAATCATTAGCTTTAGTTACTACTGACTCTTTTTCGAGCTATATAGCTGAAATTAATCGTATCCCTTTGCTGACTCCAGAAGAGGAAGTCGAGCTGGCTCAGCGTTATAAAGAAAAGAATGAGCTTGCCGATGCTCATCATCTGGTAACCGCGAATCTGCGTTTTGTCGTTAAGATTGCCGGTGAATACCGGGGCTATCGGATGCGCATGATGGATCTTGTTCAGGAAGGCAATATGGGCCTGATGCGGGCCGTCAAAAAATTTGATCCGGATCGTGGTTATCGTTTAATCTCCTACGCGGTCTGGTGGATTCGCGCCTACATTCAAGATTATATTATTCGTACTTGGAGTTTGGTTAAAGTCGGCACCACTCAATTGCAAAAGAAGCTTTTTTTCAAGCTTGGTAAGGTGCGGGGTTTTCTCGAAGGGGATGCGCTTGATACCGCCGAAATTAATGCTTTGAGCGACAGCTCTGCTGATGATGCCAAGGTCAGAGATTTTTGCCAGCGTCTTAACGCTCGCGATTTTTCACTTGATCGTTCAATCACCGACAGTGATACAACTTATCTCGATCTTCTGGCTGATGAGAGAGATAGTCAGGAGACCTTATTGCTGGCTCGTGAAACTGAAGATAATCGACGCTTGATGATCGATAAAGCCTTAAAAAACTTGACTCCTCGTGAGCAGGAGGTTATCACCGGTCGCTTTTTTGCAGGCGTCTCCAAGACCCTGCAGGATGTCGGCGACGAACTCGGCATTACCCGGGAACGGGTGCGCCAGTTAGAGAGTAATGCCTTAAAGAAACTTCACAAGATTCTTGGGGTTGATGTAGAGATGCTGGTGGCAACTTAACCGGCTCCCATTTTTGTGAAGTTTCTGTTTAGGGTTACTTTGATTTGCCGGGATTGGGGTCATTGCTGGTACAAGGTGCGGCAGCACCCCAGGCTTCGCTGTGAGCTTGGCGAGGAAGCACTCTTGGGGTGTGATGAGGGCGAAGCAAAGTTTGCGCCCATTCTCTGTTACTTTAACAAAGTCGTAAAATATAAAAAAAAGAGGTGCCGGTTAGACCGGTACCTCTTTTTTTTTCTGGGTTTATTTGGAGATCACTATTTACGCCTTCTACGCACACCGATCAAGCCAGCTAATCCGGAGCCTAAGAGCCAGATTGCACCGGGGATGGGGACGTTGGGGGTGTCTCTGTTGGTTCTTCCCATTAGATTGTCATTTCCACATTCCATTGTGAAATGGGCCACGAAGCTGGTTCCGAGAGTGAGGTCGGAAAGGTCAAGAGCAATAGCATTGTGAGATCCGCCGGTAGCAACTCCAGCAAGGTCATCACTGAAGAACTCAGTATATTCAGAGCCGAGAGTTCCTGTTGCAGTTGAGCCGCTTGCGTACTGCCATGGATTTGAAGCCGGGAAATAGGTTGTGCTAGTGAGGCCATTGCCTATGCTTAAACCGGAAACATCATACCAAGTGGCTGAGCCTGTGTTGTTGAAGGCAACCGCATAATCCCAAGTGCCGTCGCTGCCGGCATCAAGGAAAACGTGGCCGGGGGCGATATTATCCTCTCCGCTAATTAGATCGTAGCCACCAATCATAGTCAAAGTCTGGGTTTCATTTTTCCAGAAAAATGCTTCCATGTCCCATGTTTGGGTTGCCACAGCTCTATATTGATCACTGTATTCAACTTCATTATCTTCTTGGTTACCAAACCAATCACTAGTACCATTTCCGACACCATCGAGCATTGTGATATTTGATCCGATAGCAGTGTAATCGTATGCCATTGCGCTCATCGCCGAACAGAAAACCATGCCCAGTAATATCAATCCTGTCAATAAACTCTTTCTCATTTCATCTTCCCCTTTGTTGGTGGATGTTACAAGCCATGTTAATATGTAATTGAATGATTTTTTATTTCATTTGGATAGTCATAATTTAACATAAGGCCACCCCCCTGTATATCGGCCGAAAGTATGAAATTTAAAAATATTATCTCTTTTTTTCTATCGATATTGGCTATTATGTAATACTTTAGTATGATAGAGTGTGGGGTAGATGGGCATTTGATATTATCCATACATATCTATTGTATGGAAGTTTTTATGCTGAATTGTTTTTATTGCTAGTTTACTTGACGGGGGTGAGTTTTGCATGTAGATTGATGGAGTTAGGTTGGCATAAATTACGAAATATTGATTCCTAATTAATTCGTAATTTTCAATTCTAAATTCTCAATTCATAATTCGTAATTAATCATGGGCATCTATAATCTCGAAAAATTTTTCTCTCCCTCTGCAGTTGCTGTTATTGGATCTTGTTCTTGCAGTCAACAAAGTAAGGAGTGGCAACTTTACAACAATTTGGTTGAGGCTGTGTCATGCCCAGTTTTTATGGTTAGTGGTGAGCATGAGCGTTCTTTTAAATGTCCGATTCCAGGTGATAAACATTACCATGATCTTGATGATATTTCTGAGTCTCTAGATCTGGTCGTTACTTTTCAGCCTTTGGCCCAAATCCCCAGACTTATCGACCTTTGTGGCAGACTTGGGGTTGTTGGTCTGATTGTTACGACGGTTAAGCGTTCTTTGGAAGATGATCTGTATGAAGCGGAGATCCTTAAGCGGGCTAAGCGCCATAAGCTGCGTGTCTTAGGTTTTAATTCACAGGGGTTCGTGGCACCGGCATCGCAGATAAATGTTTCACTCTTTGATATTCCGGTGACCCAAGGCCGCCTTGCACTTTTGTCGCAAAGTGGAGCGATTATTACGTCGATATTGGGAACGGCTCAGGAACGCGGAATTGGTTTCAGCCATGTTATTAGTCTGGGGACTTTGAGCGACATCGATTTTGGCGACATGATCGATTTTCTTGGTTGGTCGGCTCAGGTCAGCTGTATCCTGCTCTATATTGAGAATATTAAAGATGTGAAAAAGTTTATGAGTGCCTGTCGGTCGGTTGCCAGAATCAAGCCGATTGTTGTGGTTAAGGCAGGTAAGAGTGAACTTGGCCGGGAGGTCATAAAAAAACATACCGGTTGTCCGGCTGGTGAAGATCGAGTTTATGATACGGCTTTTCGGCGGGCTGGTATAATTCGGGTTGATACTGTCGAAGAGTTACTGGTTGCCGGTGATCATCTTGAAAAAAGCAATGTTCCGGCTGGGTCTCGTTTGGGTATTGTGACCAATTCAGGTGGTCTTGGGGTTCTGGCGGCCGATGGGTTGTCCCAGAAAGGAATTGCTGTGACAGCTCTTTCAACGGCTCTGGGAGAGCAGGTCAGAGATTATATTGCACCCTATTCTGGTTCTTTGGATCCTATCTGTATAGCCGGTGATGCTGATCATCAACGTTATATCAAGATACTTAATCTCTGTCTGGAGGCTCGAGAATTTGATACTCTGATTATCGTTGTGGTTTTGAGCCATTGGCTTGATCCCATTTTGATGGTGAAAAAGATGCGGGAGAAAGCAGCTGTTGCAAAGGTTAATCTCGTCTATGTTTGGCTCGGTAATCGCTCTCAGTTTGAGTCCGAGATTGCTGCTTTGGGTGATGAGCAGACAAAGATCTGTCTCTCCATTGAGGATGCGGTTTTGAGCTCTCATTACGCCCTTCGCTATTATGAAAAACTTTCTAAGTTGGTCGTTATCCCGCAGCGTTATAGTCGCGAGGTTGATTATTGTCAGGACTCTCTGACGAAGGCTCGCAAACAGATTGAAATCTACCTTGATCGTCAATGTCTTGAGCTGAGCTCGTATCAATCCCGGGAACTTCTTGCCCTTTATGGTTTGCCGGTTAACCCATCAGTCAAGGTTTCGTCTCTTAAGGAGGTTTTTGACCAGGTTGTGACGATGCCTTATCCTGTAGTTATGAAACTTGATAGTAAAAAAAATCTTCATAAAAGTGATTATGAGGGAGTGTTACTTAATCTCCGTAGTGACGAGGCTGTAAAGCAGGGTTTTGCAAAACTTACCCGTGTGGCTTATGAAACTGGTTCTGAAAAACTTGATCTGATTCTGGAAGGTATGATTGAGGGTGTCGATTATGAAATTAATCTTGGCAGTCGCCGTGATGTTGAATTTGGCCCCTATATCTTTCTTGGTGCCGGGGGCTTGCAGGCACGGGTTGTTTCAGATGAAGAGGTCATGCTGCCACCTTTAGATCGCACTTTGGCGCGAAAACTGATTGCTCGAACCAGGCTGGCTGAATGTCATGAGATTCGACCTTTTGATTTGGCTAAGTTGGAGGAAATTTTAGTGCGTGTGGCTCAGATGGTTGTTGATTTTCCAGAGTTTGAGACAATCGTCTTGCATCCTTTGGTTATTGCCAACGATCACTTTTTTGTGGTGGATGCAAAAATTACCTTAAACAATAGGGGTGAGATCTCGCCGCATCATCTGTCGACCATTCCTTATCCGAACCAGTATGAATTTGACGAAACCTTGAGAGATGGAACTTCGGTTTTGATCCGTCCCATCAAGCCGGAAGATGCTGCGGCCCACTATGAGATGGTTGCTGGATTTTCACAAGAGACCCGTTATTTTAGATTCTTTTCCTTGAGGGAGCAGATTACCCCTGAGCAGATGGTGCGGTTTACGCAAATTGATTATGATCGTGATGTTGCCATTATTGCCGAGATTGAGCGTGATGGTAAGAAGATGAGTATCGGCGTTAACCGTCTGCTTTACTATCCTCATAGTGAAGAGTATGAGTTTGCTGTGGTTGTTACCGATGCCTGGCAAGGGAGTGGAGTTGGGCGTATATTGATGGAAAAATTGATCTATATTGCTAGAGACCGTGGCATCACAGAAATTTTCGGGTTGGTTTTACGTAGTAACGTCAGTATGATGCGTTTTATCAAAGGTTTTGGGTTTAAAATAGTTGGGTGCGAAGATGAGGTGTATCATATTCATCTCGATTTGCAGGAGGAAACGGTTGAAAAATAGAAATTAAATTCTGTGCCGAGAATTCTCTTTTAGTAATATTCACCTTTTTGGCAACTCTTCAAACCTTTAGCACTTGTGTACGGACGCAATAATTAAATTTCTGTTTGTCTGCCTCAGGCCCGTATTAGTTTTTTTTCTTGGAAAACTTGTTTCAGTATGTTAATCCCTTTTCCGCTTTTTGTCAGCATTTTTTCTTTTTTATCTCCTCACCTAAACCATTTCTATTGCGGTTATCTATTTAATGATTGAGCCCTCCTTTGTGCATCTCCATCTCCATACCATGTATAGCCTTCTCGATGGGGCTATCCGGATTCCCAACCTCATGCAGAAAACTTGTGATTATGGGATGAATGCGGTAGCCCTTACCGATCATGGTAATATGTACGGGGCTGTAGATTTTTATCAGCAAGCTAAAAAAAAGGGGATTAAGCCGATTATCGGGTGCGAAGTTTATGTCGCTCCCCAAGGTCGTTTTGTTAAAAGCAAGAGGAGCAACAAAGAACATGATAATGCTCACCACTTAGTGCTTTTGGCGATGGATGGGATAGGTTATAAAAATCTCTGCCAGCTGGTCAGTAAAGGCTATCTCGAAGGTTTTTACTATAAGCCGAGGATTGATAAAGAGCTCCTAACTAAGCATCATCATGGCCTGATCGCCTTAAGTGCCTGTCTTGGTGGAGTCATTGCTGCACCTTTGCTGCGTCAGGATCGGGTGCGGGCTGCAGCTGAAGTTGAGTTTTATCGGGATCTGTTTGATGAGCGCCGTTTTTTTCTTGAAATCCAGGAGAATGGTCTGGAGGAACAGAAGATCGTTAATCGGCAGATAATTGATCTTGCCAATGAGTTTTCGGTGCCCTTGGTAGCGACCAATGATTGCCATTTTCTGAACCGTGAAGATGCGCATGCCCATGAGGTTCTGCTTTGCGTTCAAACCGGTAAAAATATGGACGATCCCAAGCGGATGCGCTATCCTGAGGAGCTTTATTTTAAATCTCCTCAGGAGATGGCCGCAGCTTTTGTCGACCATCCTGAAGCAGTAGCTAATACGGTTGAGATTGCTGAGCGCTGTAACTTTGATTTTGAGTTTCGTAATTACCGCCCCCCGACCTTTGTGCCGCCCGCAGGTAAATCGCTCAATGACTTTTTGGCTGAGAGTTGTAGGGAAGGTCTTACTGGCATCTGGCCGCGTATCGAAGCCTTTTATACGGACAACTTTACGCCTGAGTTACAGGAGAGCTATCATCAGCGTCTGGAGCTTGAAATTGGTATAATCTGCGATATGGGGTTTGCCGGCTATTTTTTGATTGTCGCCGATTTCGTAAATTATGCCCGTCGGAAAAAGATTCCGGTTGGGCCGGGACGCGGATCAGCCGCTGGTTCTCTAGTCGCCTATGCTCTGCGCATTACTGATATAGATCCCTTGCCTTATGGTCTCCTTTTTGAGCGTTTCCTTAATCCAGAACGGGTCTCAATGCCGGATATAGACATGGATTTCTGTATCCATGGCCGCGATCGGGTGATCAAATATGTTACAGAAAAATATGGTCAGGATCGAGTGGCCCAGATTATTACCTTTGGTCGGATGCAGGCCAAAGGTGTTATCCGGGATGTCGGTCGGGCCTTGCATATGCCTTTTGCTGAAGTTGATAAGATCGCCAAACTGGTGCCCAACGAGTTGAAGATGACTTTGGCAAAGGCGGAAGAGCTGGAGCCCGCTTTTGCCAAATTGCGCCAGGGTAACGCTTTAGAGAGGGAGCTTATCGAGGTCTCTTACGCGCTTGAAGGTTTAAACCGGCATGCTTCAGTCCATGCCGCCGGGGTGGTGGTGACTGATCAGCCGCTGGTTGATTATCTACCGCTTTATCGAGGGGCTAAAGATGCCGATGATGCTGTAGTGACCCAGTATGATATGGGTTTTGTTGAAGAGTTAGGTTTGATCAAATTTGACTTTCTTGGATTGAAAACCCTGACAGTTATTGACAATGCCCTGAAAATTATCAATCGAAATTGTGAAAAAGAGAGTGCTTGTTTTGATATCAGCAGGATTCCTTTAGATGATCAGGCAACCTATGAGCTGCTTTCATCCGGGGCCGCAGTTGGGGTTTTTCAACTTGAAAGTAGTGGTATGCAGGATCTTCTGGTGAAACTTAAACCGGGATGTTTTGAAGATATTATTGCTCTGGTAGCGCTCTATCGGCCTGGCCCGATTGAGAGCGGGATGATCGATGATTTCATTGCTTGTAAGCATGGCCGTCAGAAAGTTGAGTATCTGTTACCGGAGTTGGAGTCTATTCTCAAAGAGACTTACGGGGTTATTGTTTATCAGGAACAGGTTATGCAGATTGCCCAGAAGCTGGCCGGTTACTCCCTCGGACAAGCCGATATTCTGCGTAAAGCGATGGGTAAAAAGAAGGCTGAGGTTATGGCCGCCCAGAAACAGAGCTTTCTCGATGGGG
This sequence comes from uncultured Thermodesulfobacteriota bacterium, assembly GCA_964457755.1. Lineage (GTDB taxonomy): Bacteria > Desulfobacterota > Anaeroferrophillalia > Anaeroferrophillales > Tharpellaceae > Tharpella. The sequence goes on from CAYWGC010000002.1 coordinate 74,724, forward strand.
CTTGCAATAATCAGGTAGACAGTCAGAAGGCCGAAGAGATTTTCGATCTCATGGCTCAGTTTGCCGAATATGGATTCAATAAATCGCATTCGGCCGCCTACGGTTATATCGCCTATCAGACGGCTTACTTGAAGGCTCATTATCCAGTTGAGTTCATGGCTGGATTGCTCATGGAGGACATGAATAATACTGACAAAGTGATTAAAAATATTGCTGAATGTCAGAGTATGGGGATTAAAGTATTGCCCCCGGACGTTAATGTCAGTGAACTCTCTTTTACGGTTGTTGATCAGGATATCCGTTTTGGCCTGGCCGCCGTTAAAAATGTCGGCGGCAAGGCCGCGGCCGAGATTATCAGGGTGCGGGAGATCGAAGGTGTCTATAAATCTCTTTTTGATCTTTGTTGTCGACTTGATCTCTCCAAGGTTAATCGCCGGGTTCTTGAGAGCCTGATAAAAGCCGGAGCCTTTGATGGCGAGGGGGTGAGCCGAGCCCAGCTCTTTGCGGCGATTGATACAGCTATAGAAAATGGTCAGTCCGCTTCCCGTGACCGGGTCTGCGGACAACAGTCACTCTTTGCTTTTGCCGGTGAAGAGCTGGCCCGAGAGGCCGCTTGTTACCCTGAAGATGCTGCCCTCTGGAGCGACAAGGAACAATTGAATTATGAACGGGATGTTTTAGGGTTTTATCTGAGCAGCCACCCGTTGCAGCGTTATGTCGATGAGCTCAAGCGCTGTACGACCTCAAGTGTGGCCGACCTGGTTAACTGTGCGAATGCGGCTCAGATGCGGATCGGTGGTCTCTTGACCTCAGTGCGCAGTAAGCGCACAAAAAACGGTAAAATCATGGCCTTTGCCGTACTCGAAGATCTTAGCGGTTCGGTCGAAGTGACCCTTTTTGAAGAGACTTTTACGAAAGCCAAAGATTTCATTGAGAATGATGACCCCCTGATTTTAGAGGGCCGGGTCGAAATCAATGATGACCATAGTAAGGCCAAAATGTTGGTTAGTGAGGTCTTTGGCCTGGAGGAGGCTCTCTCCAAGGTGATTGAAAAGGTAGTCATGACCTTGTCTCAGGAGCAGGCGGCTCCGGCGCGGCTGGCGATGCTTCAGGATATTCTGCAACGTCATAAGGGCAACTGCCCGGCTTTTATGAATATCTTGATGCCCGATTGTGAAGTAGTTATGGCTCTGGAAAATTTTCCTTTGCAGCCTTCGGCCGATCTTGTCCATGAGGTCAAAAGTTTGTATGGAGGAAATGGTGTACGGATTGTCGAATTTATTTCTTAATAAATAAAAACCAAAAACTAAAGAGGACGAAAATGAGCAAAAGATTAGTCGTAGATGAAATGTTAGCTGGTTGCGATCAGGTTGTGGAGAACCCGGAACGTAAAGAGATGATCCGAGCTGCGGTCGTTAATGGTGATGCGCTGGTTGCTGCCAACGGGGCTTTGGCAACCTGGACACCTTCTGAATCAACGGGACGTAGCCCCAAGGATACGTTGATTGTCAAGAGGGCGTCAAGTGAAGCCAAAATAGATTGGGATTCACCTAATAATGTCCCGGTTTCAGAAGAGACTTTTGCAATGATCTTCGCTGATGCTGTCAAAAATCTTAGCGTCAAGGATGATCTTTATGTGACCGATCGGGTCTTAGGGGCTGATTCTGCATATGCATTGCCGGTCAGGGTTGTAACTGATAAAGCTTTGGTAGCTCTTTTTACCGACAATATGTTTCGGCCCTTGCCGGAAGATCTTGAGCGCAGTGTTTTTGCTGATAAAGGCTTCACCTTACTGGCTCTGCCTTATGATAAGCTTGATCGTGAACGTTATCAGGGCCGTCTCCGGAACTTGGCAGATGGCAAGGCTTCAGATCTGGCAGTGGCTATTGACCTTGATCAACGGGTTGGTATTGTTTACGGTTCAGCCTATGGCGGCAGCGTGAAAAAATTGATGTTTTCGGTTATGAACTATATGCTGCCTGAAGTTGGTATTTTGCCGCTGCACTGTTCGGCCAATGAGGGGCCGGATGGCCATGTTGCCATGTTGTTAGGGCTTTCGGGAACCGGTAAGACAACGCTTTCCGCCGATCCCGAGAGAGCCTTGTTGGGTGATGATGAACATGGCTGGAGTGATGCTGGAATCGCTAACTTTGAGAACGGTTGCTATGCCAAAATGATCAATATAGATCCTGAGGCGGAGCCGGAGATCTATAATGCGATTATGCATAAAGGTGACTATCTTGAACATGGTTCAATTGTCGAAAATGCGATGCTCTATCCTGATGGTCACTTTGATTTTGACGATGAGCGTCTGACTCCCAATTCCAGAGGTTCGTATCTTTTGTCGGAGTTGAGCAATATCAAACAATCATCGGTCGCCGGTCATCCGCAGACCATTCTTTTCCTGACCGCTGATGCGAATGGGGTTTTGCCTCCCTTAAGTAAACTTGATTCGGAGCAGGCGATGTTGTGGTTTTTGATGGGCTATACCAGTAAATTGGCTGGAACTGAGACTGGGATTGTTGAGCCGGTAACCACCTTTTCCCGTTTTTTCGGGGAACCCTTTATGCCCTGCAATCCAGATGTTTATGCAGGTATGTTGGGGGCTCGGATGGAGAGTTATAGCTCGGAAGTTTTTCTGGTCAATACCGGGTGGAGTGGTGGTCCTTTTGGCGAAGGCAGGCGGATGGATATTAAACTGACAAGGGCTTTGGTTAAGGCGGCCATGAATGGCGATTTAAAGGACGTAGACTATCTTGATGATCCGGTTTTTCATGTCAAGGTTCCGCAGAGTTGTCCCGGTGTCCCGGCCCAAATCCTCAATCCTCGTGAGACTTGGCAGGATAAAGAAGCCTATGATCAGCGCGCCCAAAAACTGGCCGGAGAGTTTGCGGCTCATTTTGAGAAAGCCTACGGCAGCAAAAATATCGCTCCTGAAATTGCGGCCCAGTGCCCGGGGCGTTAGGTTGGTTGTAGGTTTTTGGAGCTACGTAGCTTGTAATGGGTAATCAAAGTTCAATAATTAAGTTATAGAGGGTGGAGATATACATAGCTTCGCCCTTTATAATGGGGTCAAATCTGGACAATGGCTATTGGCATATTTTCGGTTTGTCCGATTATCTCAATACGCCATAGTCAAGAATTGACCCCGTCCGAGATAGAGTGAGGTTTTTGTCGCGTTTTTTGCTCGACCTGTCTCGGCTGGGGTCATTTCTTGACACTTGGCGGCCGGAAGGTTCGCGCAAAACCAAGCTTTTAATCCGCCATTTGTCAAGGTGTGAACCCGTTTGTGAGGGCGAAGCAAAGTTCGACGCCATAACCCGCTGTAACTTTACTGACGACTGTTTCTCTTGTGGCGCCAGATATAGATGATACAGCTCAGAAGCAGGAAAGGCGCCAGAATATAGAAAGCTTGGTGGGAGTAACTGCTGATCAGTTCCTGATTGTTGCCAACCAGATAACCTATGACGGCCAGAATGATGACCCAGATACCGGCTCCTAAGCCGGTTGCAAGAATAAAAGGGATTAATGGCAGGCGGGCGAGTCCGGCGGGAAATGAAATATATTGGCGGACGCCGGGAATCAGGCGGCCGACGAAAGTTCCGAAGATTCCGTGATCGCTGAAAAATTTTTCGACTTTAGCAAAGCCTGTCGGAGTCAAGCCGACATAACGGCCGTAATGGAGAAGGGCCGGGCGGCCCATTTTTAAGGCGAGCCAATAGTTAAAGAGAGCCCCCAGGATACTGCCCAGGATACCAGCCGCCACGACCAGGAAAAAATTCATTTCTCCGCGTTCGGCAAGATAGCCTGCTGGCGGGATCACAACTTCACTGGGGAAGGGGAAAAAAGAGCTTTCCAAAAACATCATGACAATAATGCCGCCGTAGCCGAATTTTGCGACAATGGCGACGATTAGAGAGACTATTTTATACAGTAATTCTTTCATGTTGTTAAATTGTAAATTTCACTTTTAAGTTATCCCGCAAAGGCCCAAATCAGGGTTGCGCTGCCGACTATAAGGCAGTATAGAGCAAAGATCTTTAAACGCCGCTCTTCAATTATCATAAGCAATAATTTAAGTGCCATAAGGCCACTAAATAAAGCCGCCAAGGCCCCGCAGAGACATGCTATAACCTGATCGGAAGGGATTGTGCTGATCTCTTTGAGATTTAAGAGTGCGGCTCCGCAGATTGCCGGTATGGAGAGTAGAAAAGAGAATCTGGCGGCGGTTCGAGGTTCGACCCCTAAAAGCATAGCGGCACCAATCGTCGATCCCGACCGCGAGATTCCCGGTAGGATTGCCAAGCCTTGGGTTATCCCAATGGTTATGGCGTCTAAAATTGTAGTACTTTTTTTTGTCAGCTTTTCCGGCGCCTGTCTTTCCGCCAGCCAGAGGATTAAAGCTGTTATCAGTAGCATGCCCCCGACCACATCAAGGCGGTCAAAAAGTGTGACGAAAAATTTTTTTCCGGTAAGTCCAATAATCCCGGTCGGAATCGTGGCGATCAGTAACATCAGGATGACGCGTCGGTGTTTTGCGGCTTGCTCGCCGGAGGTGTAGAGGGATTTGATCAGGGCGGCCAAATCGTTGCGGAAAAAAATTATTACTGCCAAAAGGGTGGCAAGGTGGAGAAGTATCTCAAAGACAATTCCGGGTTGGTGCCAACCTGGGAGCAGATGTTCGGCAATGACAAGGTGACCTGAGCTGCTGACGGGAAGAAATTCGGTTAATCCCTGGACAATTCCCAGGACGATTGCATTTATTAGTGACAAATGAGGTTCTCTATAATGGTGGGTGACTGCAGGTCAGTATTAGAAGGTTTTTTGGAGACCCTTGATTTCTTTTAAGGTATTTCAACTTGTTTTCGCGGACCTAGTTAGCAGAGCTGAGTTCGCTTGTCAAGGGTGGGTGGAAAATTTTAACATAATTTGATAGTGGTTAAAAGTTACTTTTGTAAGAGCATATTTATTTTTAATTTTTGCGATTTGGGTTGTTTTCCCGGGATATTTTTGGTTTTTAGGTGGTAAGTTGTTAACAGGCTTAGTGCTCTCCTTGGGATCTTCTGGTCGGTTGTTGAAAAAAAGTGTGGAGAAATCTGTTGATATTTATAAGGTATTGAAAATAAAGGATAAAATAAAATAGTGCAAATTTTGCCGAGTTTTTAAAAAAGTTAGTATTTTAAGTTATTTAGAGATTTCTGGAAGGTTGTCAACATCTTATCAACAGGGTTTATAAACCTATTAAATACTTTTTACTTAGTTGTCTGGTTTATTTTATAAAGATGTTATAATATTTCTCTAGAGTGTTTTTGTTGATTTTTTACTTAGCTTATTTATCTGTTTTTACAGTATTAAAATGGGAAATATAGTTACCGCTCCAGTGTGTATTGTAAATTTTTACACTTCTCACAGAGATAATTTTTAAATTGATATTAGAAGGATAAAATAATGGTAAAAAAAATTGTTGCCTTGGTACTCTCGCCCCGCGAGTTGGGGAATTGCGAAATATTAGTCAAGGAGATCTGTCGTAATGTGCCGGTTGATCATGAGTTGCAGTTGATTCGTCTTACCGCCAAGGAGATAAAGCCTTGTAAGGCATGTTATGCTTGCCTGGTGAATGGCATATGTCCACTTGAAGATGATTTTACAGCGGTTGCCGAAACTATGGCATCCGCAGATGCCTTGATTATTGCATCACCAACCTATTTTATGGGGGCTAATGGCCAGCTAAAAGTTTTTCTGGATCGTTGTTTGCAACTTTTTTCTGCGTCTTTTAGTTTGCGCGACAAACCTGCGATTAATCTGGTGACGGCCGGGATTAAGGGTGAGGCCGGCTACAGTGAGATGATGCTCAATAGTTTTAGTTTGATTCTGGGGCTTAAGCTGCGAGCCTCTGAGATCTTCTATGGGGCTCTGCCGGGGGAGGTTTTTTTTGAAAATGAGGCGCAATTCAAGCGGGCTGCATCTCTTGGCGAGTCTCTGTTTAGTGGTCAGGAGCGGGTTTTTGCAGACTGGGCCTGCCCGTTATGCGGCAGCGATGTGATTCAGCTCCTGGGTAAAGATCGGATTCAATGTGTGGTATGTCGAAATTACGGCAATATCTGCCAGGATGGGGATAAGGTAGAGTTGCAGGTCGAGATAAATCCTGAAAATATCTTTTTTACAAAAGAACAGTCCAGTCGACACGGTCTCTGGCTTCAGGGTATGAAAGCCCGGTTTATGCGCTTGCGGCGTAAACTGGCCACTTTGACCGGGGTCTACTCTGATCAAGGCAAATGGCTATAGGAATTATTATGGAGATCCTTGTGAGGTCATACGGGAGGCAAGGGTCTCTTCAAAGACTTTCAGGAAGGCTGTAACCGCTTTCGGGTCAAACTGGCTTCCAGAGCCATCCTTGATCTCTTGGATGGCGATTTTAAGGGGTAGGGGTTTACGGTATGACCGTGCCGAGGTCATTGCGTCAAAAGTGTCACAGACGGCAATTATCCGGGCCATAAATGGGATTTTTTCTCCCGCCAGGCCTTTGGGGTAACCGGTACCGTCAAACCACTCATGATGACCTTCGATAATCGGCAGAAGATGACCGAGAAAAACGAGAGGCTCAAGGATTTTTACGCCTTTACTGGGATGGGTTTTAATGGTTTCATATTCAACTACATTAAGTTTGCCGGGTTTATTGAGGAGTTGTTCAGAAATTCCGATTTTGCCAATGTCGTGGAGTTGAGCGGCATAGAGCAGGTCGAGCCGATCCTCTTCCGGTAGTTTGAGAGTCTCTGCCATCATGGCAGAATATTCTGAAACTCGTTTTGAGTGGCCTTGGGTGTAGCGGTCTTTCTCTTCGATAGCCAGAATGAAAGAACTGACGGTTTGTACAACCCGGTTGTGGAGAGCTTGAGTGGCCTCTTCAATTCTCTCTTCAAGGGTATTCTGGTAGGCTATCTTATCCTCTTGGAGTTGGCGGAACTCCAGGGCGCGGTTTAAGAGCAGTAAAAGTTCTTTGACGCGGAATGGCTTGGTCATGTAGTCAAAAGCCCCAAGTCGCATATGGTCGAGAGCCATATCCAGTTGGGCAAATCCCGTGAGGATGATAATTGGGATCAGAGGATATTTCTGGGCGCCATGGGCGATAACCTGATCGCCTGAAACTTTTGGCATCTTGAGGTCGCAGATCACCGCATCAATGCTTTCGTGATGTTGATCTAACAGGGCGATAGCTTCGTCGCCATCGCAGGCAGTCAGGTATTCGAAATCAAGACTTTCCAGGGTTTCGGAAAGAATCTCACGAATATCTTCTTCATCATCAACAATGAGAACTAATTTTTTATCTTTTTGCATTATGGTCTCTTTAATCTGTTAGAGAAAGCTTTGCGCCTTTGGTCTCTGTGCCTTGGGGTTGCGGGTAAAAAACCCGCACAGGTATCTTTACTTTTATTGATAGTTTCTGTTTTTGTCAAGTCGTTATCCCGGCTTTGCCGGCTATGGAGGATTTGTTTTGCTTGAATCGAATTCTATAATCTCAGCGAAGAGTCTGGTTCCGGTGCTGGGGGAATTGCAAAAAAATGGTAAAAAGATTGTTTTTACAAATGGTTGCTTTGATATCCTGCATCCAGGGCACGTCACTTATCTGGCCGCAGCAAAAGAACTGGGTGATATTCTTGTTATCGGTTTAAACTCTGATGCATCTGTCCGCCGATTGAAGGGAGAAAAACGACCGATTATGGCCGAAGATGCTCGTGCTCTGCTGCTTGCGGCGTTGGCTTCTGTCGATTATGTAACCATTTTCGATGAAGATGATCCCTATCAATTGATTAGGGTGTTGCAACCAGATATTCTAGTTAAAGGAGGGGATTGGGATACTGCTTCAATTGTCGGACGAGATCTGGTTGAGGCGCGAGGCGGCAAGGTCTATTCGCTCCCCTTTGTCGATGAGTACTCAACCACATCAATCGTTGAGGAGATAATTCGGCGATATACCTGATCAGGTGTTAGTCGTCATTATGACTTTACTGGAGACTGAAGACTGAAGGCTGACCCCTGCTTTTAAGATACTGTGCAGTTGTCAGATTGTTGCATGGGGTTAGTATCAGGTCCTGCCAACCCTTTTTACGGGCGTTATTTATGATCTCTTGTAAGGTCACAATCGATTTTTGTTTCTGTTTGAGTGAGCCGGTTAAAGGTGGGATTTCAAATTTAAAAATTATTCTCTCTTTTTCATGGACCTGTCCATTTTTAAAGAGTTTTGTCATCGTTGACGTAAGTTCTCTTTCTGAGGTCAGTTCCAACTCCCTTCTGATTCTTTCTTGATAAGCCATAACCATCAGGTAATCAGCTTCTGATGCAGCTATTGATGCCAAAGTAGAGGCAAACCAGTCGCGTCCCCAATCAGCATTATAGAGAAGTTCGTAATGGATATTTTGGGCGCAGAGGATTTTTGGTTTCAAAGTGCGGCAGATCGTGAAAATTTCATTGGCAAGGTGCTGTAGATTTAAGGCTTGTTGTTGGCGCCAGTTGTAAAATGGGGCTCTGTAAGGTTTGATTTCTCTGGCGGATCTGTAGATATCTGCTGGTATTGGAACGACTGTGTGGTTTATCTTTTTAAAGCCCTGATTGTGTCTGAGGATGAGGTCGTCCTGGAGAAGGATGCCGTCAATTGGGTAGGCGGCGAGATCTTTAAATAGTTGCTTGAGGAAGGCAATATTTTCTGGAGCTTGAGGATCCATAAGGTTTTTTTCACGTATAAAATTACCTCGCTTTTTATCATAACTTAAGACTTGCGGTCTTAATTTGCGGGCGTAGTTGGCTTTTAAAGTTGTCATCCAGGCGAAGATCTTGAGTCCGTTACGGTGCGCGATTTTGCAGGCTGGAGTTAGGATGTCGGTGATGGTTGGAGACTGGTCGGTATTGAAGTAGACACCTTCCTGGAAATGTTTGCGAACCGACTCTTTTACCAGGTTATGAAAGCGATCTTTGCGATTATGAAAAACCCGCAGGATAATAGTATTATAGCCCAATTTTTTAAGACCCTGAAAGTACTTCTCGCAAGTGTCCCAATTGTCACCTTCAAGAATCGAAATCTGGGCTCCGATTAAAGGTTTTTCTTGTGTGAGCGCGGTTTCGGGAATGGTTATGGCAAGAACTCCGAAAATTAAAAACTTCAGAATTTGTAAAAACAGTTGACTTCGTATCATTAATTTAGACCTGAAGGGTTACAAAAATAACCACAAATAGACACAAATAAACACAAATGAGAGTGATTTGGTAACCGAATCATGAAAAGAGTGCTTCAGCCAGTTCCTGCAAGGTGGAAATCTCTTTTAATCCCTGATTTCCACTTGTTTGTGATGAGAGGTTGCCTTGCGGGACAATGATCTTTTTGAAGCCGAATTTCAAAGCTTCACTTAAGCGCTGATCGATCATATTTACGCGTCTGATCTCTCCAGTCAGCCCGACCTCTCCGATAACTAAGGTTGTTGCCGGTATCACCTGATCCAGGTGGCTGGAAAGAATTGCGGCGATCAGGGCCAGGTCGATGGCTGGTTCGACTACCTTTAAACCACCGACAATATTAAGAAATATATCTTTATTACTGAAATTAAGGCGCAGGCGTTTCTCCATAATGGCAATCATCAGGGCCGCCCGGTTGCGGTCAATGCCGAGGGTTGTGCGCCGCGGTATACCACCGGAGACGGCAGTGCTGACCAAGGCTTGGATCTCGGTCAAAATTGGTCTGGAACCTTCAATTGTGGCACTGACCAGGGAGCCTGCCAGGTTTTGCGGACGCTCATTCAGGAAAATGCTGGAGGGGCTCTCAACTCCAACAAGACCGCTGCCGGTCATCTCAAAAACACCAATCTCATTGGTTGAACCAAAGCGATTTTTGACGGCTCTGAGAATGCGGAAAGGGTATTGGGTGTCAGATTCAAAATAGAGAACCGTATCGACCATATGTTCAAGCAGTTTGGGGCCGGCGATAGCACCATCTTTGGTGACGTGGCCAATTATAAAGATCGGCGTATTGGTTAGTTTGGCAATCTTGACCAGGTGGGCGGCGGTTTGCCTGATCTGGCTGGTAGTGCCGGGGGGGGATTTTATCTCCGGGCTGTGGCAGGTCTGGATTGAGTCTATAACCAGGGTTTTCGGTTTGAGTTGCCGAAAATTTTTGATGATCTCTTCAATGCCTGAGGCTGCCAGGAAATAGAGATGTTCGTTATTGATGCCCATACGTCGGCTGCGCATCTTGCTTTGCCCCGGAGACTCTTCGCCGGAAACATAGAGGGTGATATGCTGGGGAATGCTTAAGCGGTCGAGGATCTGGAGAAGCAGTGTAGATTTGCCAATCCCCGGATCACCACCTACCAGTACGACTGAGCCTTTGACCAGGCCACCTCCTAAAACCCGATCAAATTCACTGATACCAGTAGCCTGGCGAGGTTGTTCACTCTCATTAATGTTACTAATCGGAATTGGTACTGCAATATCTCCGAGTTCGCTGATGGCCGCTATCATCTGCGGGGTTTCATGATCACTTGCGGTTTCAGGAGGGGCCTCCCGCATTGTCTCCCACTCATTACAGCCTGGACATTTACCCAGCCATTTAGCGCTCTGGTAGCCGCATGAAGTGCAGAAAAAGGAGGTCTTATTTTTTTTGGCAACCATGTGTCAGTTCTCAGTCTTCAGTCGCCAGTCGTCAGTCACCTAGTGTCAGGGTTTGCTGACGACTGGCGACTGACAACTGTTTTAAGCCTTGCGGCGGTAATGGATATTTAAAAGGATGCTGATCAAGACCAGTGAAGTAAGCATCGAAGTGCCGCCATAACTAAAGAGAGGCAGGGGGATACCGACTACCGGCATAAGTCCTAAAACCATACCAATGTTGATGGTGACTTGCCAGAAAAAAATGGCCGCGATGCCGCTTGCAAGATAGCTTCCAAAGCTGTCTTTTGCTTCCATAGCAATATTTAAAGCCCGGAAAAGAAAGGTGAAATAGAGTGCTAAAAGGACCATCGTTCCTAAAAATCCCCATTGCTCAGCGTAGGTGGCAAAAATAAAATCAGTATGTTGTTCAGGTAAAAAATGCAGGGTGTTTTGCGTTCCTTTGAGAAAGCCTTTGCCGAAGAGTTTGCCGGCCCCGATGGCAATTTTCGACTGCGCAATATGGTAGCCGGAGCCTAAAGGGTCGTTTTCAGGGTTGATAAAAGTTAAAACTCGTTGCTGCTGGTAATCGTGCATGAAGTGCCAGCCCGCAAAAGCGGTTGTCAGGGCGCTTAGTGCAATTGTTATAATTGTTCCTCTGGTAATTCCGGCAATGAAAATAACGACCCCTGAAATCAAAATAATAAGTAGGGCTGTACCGAGGTCGGGCTGTTTGAGGATCAGGATAGTCGGTAAGGCGACAATGATGGCCGGGGTCAATAACTCTTTCAAGTTGTAGGGTGGGGGCAGACGTCGATCGCTTAAGTAGCGGGCCAGGGCGAGGATGACAGAGAGTTTGGCAAATTCCGAAGGTTGCACATTCATGCCGCCAATCGAGAGCCAGCGAGTAGCTCCCATATGGTTACTGCCGGCTATCTCGACTGCCAATAACAGCGCTAAACCGAGTCCGTAGAGAGGGTAGGCCGCTTGGTAGAGGTAGTTGTAATGGAATATAAAGAGCCCACTGCCAACAACCATGGCGATACCGAACCAGGTAGTTTGCCGGCGGCAGTAAGCTGTCAGCCAGCCTCCGGCATCGGGGTTGTAGGTGGCGCTGTAGATAGTGACGATTCCTAAAAAAACTAGAGTCAATGTCAATCCCAGGGTCAGATAATCAAAATCATATAGACGTTTACGTTCAAGGGGTTGTTCTGTCAGGCGATTCTTGGGCCAAGGGGTGTACTGCTCTGATTTGGCATCAATAAGGTGGGTACGTTGTGGGGTTTGTTTGGATAGGTTCATAAGAGATTCTCAAGGATGAAGGATGAATAAAAAAACATGATGAAATATTTGTCTTAACCTTCATCCTTTGATAAACGTTTTGTGCCTTGGGTAGTGGGCAAAGCCCACTTTAGTTTGTCAAGATAAAACTCTATTGCTTGTCGGGCAATTGGCGCAGCTGTTGAACCGCCATGACCACCATGTTCAATTAGAACTGCAATAGCAATCTCAGGGTCGCTGTAAGGGGCAAAAGCGGCAAACCAGGCGTGGTCACGAAAACGCCAAGGGATCTCTTTAGACCCTTTTAAATCCTCAAGGGTCTGTTTGACAACCTGGGCGGTACCGGTTTTTCCAGCCATCTCCCACCCTTCGGTGGTGATCCGCGATTTAAAAGCAGTTCCACGTTTGTCATTAACCACTTGCCAGAGAGCTTTACGTATGGCCTGCATATGGGGATCGCTTATTTCGACCCGGGTGCCATCGTTTTTTGTAGAGGTTTTATGGCGCTTGTCTGAAGTTGGTTGAGCGTTCTTATCTTTAACCAGGTGCGGTTTGTAGTAGATGCCTCCATTGGCGAATACTGTATACATGGCGGCGATCTGTAGCGGGGTAGTTGTCAGATAACCCTGGCCGATGCAAACTGAAATTGTATCGCCTGTATACCATTGATCATGAACGTTTTTCAACTTCCATGACGAACTTGGTAAAAGTCCGCTTTTCTCTTCCTGAAGTTCGATGCCGCTGAGATGACCGAGACCGAAGTTGGACCCGTAGGCAGCAATTCGATCGATCGGAATTCTGGTTGCGAGATTATAATAATAGACGTCACAGGACTCTTTCAGTGAACGGTAGAGATCGACATGGCCGTGACCATAGCGGTTCCAGCAGCGAAAATTGCTGCGGCCCAGAGTCATGGAACCGTTACAGGAAAATGATGTTTGCGGGGTTATCACCTGATCAGTAAGGGCGACAGCAGCGATCAATGGTTTGATCGTGGAGCCGGGGGGATAACGTCCCTGGATTGGGCGATTTTGTAGAGGGTGCAGGGGGTCGCTGTTGATTGTTTGCCAATCTTTAGTGGAGATTCGTGTCGCAAAAAGATTGTTGGAGAATGACGGAGTGCTGACCAGGGCCAGAATCTCACCGTTTTTAGGATTAATGGCAACTACGCTTCCGACTTCTGCACCCAGCAGATCGAAAGCATGTTGTTGGAGGTCGATATCTATGGTCAATTCCAGGTTTTTTCCAGATTGGGCCGGTATTGTGGTGTAGGAGGATAGTTCCCGGCCGCGAGCGTTGACTTCGACTTGGCGTTGGCCGTCCTGACCGCGTAAATATTCCTGGTAACCTGCTTCGATGCCGGAGCGCCCGACAAGATCGTCCCGGGCATAACTTTTATAAGCCTGTAACCCCAGTTCTCGATCATTGATAAATCCCAGATAACCAATAACATGCGAGCATATTTCATCGTACGGATACTCCCGTATGGGCTCAGTTTCGATGAGAATGCCCGGTAGTTCAAATTTTCGGGATTCGACTCGGGCCAGCTCATTGGGACAGAGATTTTTTTTTAAGGTGATTGGCCGATGACGGGCACTGCGGGGAGTTTTATTGTATAGAGTTACAATTGTTTCAGTTTTGAGATCATCGATTTGGGTGGCCAGAAGTTCAGCGACATTTTCAATTTCATCAATATTCTCAGGGATTAGCTGCAGGTTGAAAGCCAGAGAATTGTCGGCTAGGATTTCCCGGTTTCGATCTGTGATAATGCCTCTTAAAGCCCGGATTCGTCTGGTTCTTATACGGTTATCTTGTGATTTTTGATTATAATACTCGCCTTGAACTATTTGGATGTACCAAAGCCGGAGAGTTAGGCAAGAGACTATTATTGCCATAGCGATCATGATTATGCGTCCATTGACGGCAATCTGTTCGCGTTTATTTTTTTTACTGTTATCTACATTAGCCATAAAAAGAGAGTTGACAAATTAGGCGGAGAGAATGTTGGGGTTGCTGGGAATGTAGCGAGCCTGAAGAGTATTCAGGCAAAAGAGGATAGGGATCGCAAATATAGTTGTTGTAATGATCCCGCCGAAGGCTTTTAAGATGAGGTTGGAAAAGTCAGGAGAGCCGATTGCAATCCCGAGAAAAATGGTCAGGAGAAGTTTGCAGGTGCCGGCGAAAAGTGCTTGAGGGAAGATGTGGTTCATGAAAACAGTGCGGTTAAGATGGCATCCGGCAAAGAATATGGCGAGGTGTAAAATTGGTTGTATGATACCTGGAGAGCTGCTGAATAGAGATGTCGTCAGGGAAATTCCAGCAGCAGCCAATAAACAGCGTAGGCCTAGTGGTCGAGAGGTTAGGAAGACTATGAGTACGAGGTTTAGGTCTGGAGTGAAGCCCGCCGGGATCCCAAGATTTGGGAAGAAACTTGATTCAATCGCTTTTAGAATGAACGCTAAAAAGGTGAAAAATAGTGGTGAAAAGAGGGTCAGGGTAGGCATCGGTTTAGGACGTTTTCCGTGAAGGTATTATATAAACCTCTTCAATAGTGTTGAGATCGAATGTTGGTTTTACTTTGATCTGTTGGCTGAGGCCGTTAGGGTCTTGTTCAGTTTTAACGACAGTACCGACCGTTATGCCTTTGGGGAACATGTTATCAAGGCCTGAGGTGATCAGCGTGTCGCCGACTTTGACATCGGCGGTACGCTGGAGATGGGCCAGTTCGCAGAGGTCGCTGCCTGTGCCTTGCAGGGTTCCACGAATACGGTTTCTTTGAATTATAACGTCGCAAGCGCTATTTTGATCAACGAGTAGGAGGACTTTGGCAGATTGTGGTCCGCAGGCGATGATGCGGCCGATAACTCCGCCTGGTGTAAATACTGGGTTATTGATTTTGAGACCTTGACGGGATCCACAATCAATTATAAAAATTTGTGAGAGGCTATCAGTTTGCCGGCCAATAATGTGAGCTGCCAGACCTTGCTCCAGGGTGTCGTGCTGTTTTTTGAAGTTAAGCAGCTGATGCAGACGCTGGTTTTCGATACGAGCTTCTTCAAATTGGGCCAGGCGATGTTTCATGAGATCAAGATCTTTTTTTAATTTGGCATTGTTCTTTTTGGTGCCGACCAGGCTGATGTAGTTGTCAAAAATGTTACTACTGGTAGCAAAGGTCCAGTTAATAGACTTTTGGATAGGGTAGGTCATCGTCAAAGCTGCACGTTCAGCAATGCTGATAAGGCTACCTCCTTTTTGCAGGCCAAAGCTTACACAGAGGGTGGAAAAAATAAAAATTAATACCAAGCTTAAGAACCAGGGTAGGCGGTGGCTTAACGTGGTCATGACAGTCTCGCTAAAAGTTTAAAGCCTTGGTCTATTCGCTTTCAGTAACTTGCCGTAAAAGCTTTAAGTTATCCAGAACCATTCCTGAGCCGCGGACAACGCAGGTCAGAGGGTCTTCGACAACGGTTATCGGTAGTCCAGTTTCATGGCGCATCAAGGTGTCGAGGTTGTGTAGGAGGGCCCCTCCACCGGTTAACATAATTCCTTTGTCAACAATGTCAGCGGCAAGTTCTGGTGGGGTTCGTTCAAGGGCGACCCTGACGGCATCGAGGATGGCGTTAACTGGCTCAGTCAAGGCTTCGCGGATCTCTTCGGAGTTGATTTCCAGAATTTGGGGGACACCGGCTACAGTGTCGCGACCTTTAATGGTCATGACTTTGGATTCGTCGAAGGGGGCGGCGGAGCCGATCTCTATTTTTATCTGTTCAGCCATGCGCTCGCCGATCATCATGTTATATTTACGGCGAATGTATTGAATAATAGCTTCATCTATTTTGTCACCGCCAACCCTTACCGAACGGGAAAAGACGATGCCGGCTAAAGAAATGACCGCAACTTCGGTGGTGCCCCCGCCGATATCGACAACCATATTGCCGGTTGGTTCAGTGATTGGCAGTCCAGCCCCAATGGCGGCGGCCATGGGTTCCTCGATAAGATATACCTCTCGGGCTCCGGCCGATTCTGCAGATTCTTTAACCGCGCGTCGTTCAACTTGGGTGATTCCCGAAGGGACACAGATAACAGTTCGAGGGCGCACCCATTTTTTGCGCTTATGGACTTTGGTTATAAAATGACGGAGCATCGCTTCTGTAACTTCAAAGTCGGCAATTACGCCATCTTTCATGGGCCTGATTGCAACAATATTACCTGGTGTCCGACCGAGCATAAGTTTGGCTTCGGTACCGACAGCTAGAACTTTTTTGGTACCATTGGGTAGGCTCTGGACAGCAACAACTGAAGGTTCATCAATGATAATTCCCTTTCCTTCAACATAAACCAGAGTGTTGGCCGTGCCAAGGTCAATTGCCAGATCGCTGGAGAAGAGACCGAAAAATGAGCTGAACATTTATATAACTCTCTAAATTGAAATCTATAGTGTGATTATAGGGGAGTTTGAAGCGGGCAACAGTTCAGCAACCTCAACTCCATCCATGCGAAACTTAACAGTCTGTAAAAATCAAACAACTCTTTTTTGGTTAAGTAAATTCTAATCTTTAAAAGCTTTATTATGTTAACAGGGAAAGAAAGAAAATTCAAGAAAAATAAATGGTTCCGTCATTTTTTTTAAAAAAAGAGTGGTTCAGTTGAAAATAGAAAATCGTTCGATTTTAATATTGTGAAAAGCTGACTTGACTCCACCATAAGGATGGATTAAATCTCCTGGGTTAACTATTCAGTTTACTTTTCTATTATTGTAAATATTTTTCCATATTTTACGAGTTGGCCGAAGAGTTACCTTTTTTTTCTTTGCGACCTTGCGCCTTAGCGGCTTCGCGTTTAGTGTTTTTGCTTCCGGCTCACCCGGTTAAGGACTTTAAACTATGAATTCATTAAAGCTTCCAGACGAGTTTTGGCTGGAAGATAGTGGCCAGAGTGATGATTACGATGAGACTCGGCATATCTACAGTGTCTCCCAGCTTAACGGTGATATCCGTCTGGTTATCGAGGATAACTTCACCCCGGTCTGGGTCGAGGGTGAGATCTCAAGCCTTCGCACCCCGGCTTCAGGACATGTCTATTTTACCCTCAAGGATGATCGCTCTCAGCTGAAAGCGGTATTCTTTCGGCGTCAACAAAGGACTTTGCCATACCAGCCGCAAGAGGGAGATCGGGTTTTGTGCAATGGGCGTATCAGCCTTTATGAGCCCCGGGGAGAATATCAGATAATTGTCTCCACTATAGAGCTCCAGGGTATGGGTGGTTTGTGGCGAGCCTTTACTCAACTTAAAGAAAAATTGATGCGTGAAGGATTGTTCGATACGGATCGAAAAAAAAAGATTCCCTTGTTACCTCGTACTTTGGCTCTGATAACTTCGGCCACAGGGGCTGCAGTTCACGATATCCTGCAGGTGATCCGCCGCCGTTTTGCCGGGGTTGAAATTATGGTTGTGCCGGTAATGGTTCAAGGTGAACGGGCGGCTACTGAAATTGTGGCGGCTTTGGATCTCGTCAGCCACTACTGGCGAGATCGTATAGATACGGTTATTCTGACTCGAGGTGGTGGTTCTTATGAAGATCTGCAGCCTTTTAATGATGAACGGGTGGCCCGAGCGATTGCGGCCTGTGCAATCCCCTTGATCAGTGCCGTAGGCCATGAGATTGATTTTACAATTGCCGATTTCGTGGCTGATCTCAGGGCACCGACCCCTTCAGCTGCGGCTGAGTTAGTGATTGCCAACCAGAGTGAAATGGTTGATCGTCTGCACCATCTCAGGCAGCGTCTTCAGCAGATCGGGCGTTATCGGATAACTCAGGAACGCCGCCGGCTGCAGATGTTGGGCTTGGCTCTGGATCGGGGGAGCGAGGCCGTTTTGCTTCGCCGTCAGGACTTTATAGAGTTGAAAATCCGTTTTCGGACGGCAATGCTCTCGCGTTTGCGCTTGGTTCGGGAAAATTTAAAAATTCATGAACTTCGTCTCGGTCAGGTGTCACCGCTGGTTCGTATAAAGCCACTTGCTTATGAAATAAACTCGCAGGAGCAGCGATTTGGTCAGGCAATACGACATCTTTTGGCTGGCAAAAGACAGTCAATTACAGCTCAGAGTGATCGACTAAAAGCCGCTAGTCCTTTGGCAGTTTTAGCTCGGGGCTATACAGTTGTTGAAAAAGTCGATAATCATCAGGTGGTCAGCAAAAGTGATGATCTCGTTGTGGGGGAGCAACTGCGCCTCCGCCTGCATCAGGGTGGGGCCGTGTGTAGGGTTGAGGCAGTGATGAATGATGAATGATGAATGATGAAAAGGACGTGATGAGAAATAAGCTATCATTTTCAGTTTTTCTGTTTTTTGTGGTGTTTGTGGTGTTTTTGCAGTCGTTTTCTGTGTGGGCTGAAAACGGGGATTTTGTTTCGCTTACGCAGTCAGGTTATCAGATTTTTTATGCCCCGGGAATTTCGCAGCCGGGGCAGGCAATTGTAGTCGCTCTGCACTCTCGAGATAGTCTGGCGCAAGCTTCGGCTCATCAACCTTTGCGTATGAGTTTTAGAGACCGTAAATTCTCTCTAGAAGCGGTTGCTCAAGGTTGGCGCGGGGTTGCGGCAGTACCTTTGGGAACTGCCGCCGGTAAATATAAGCTTACAATCATGCTGCAAAGTGGGGAAGAACTGATTGTGCCGATCACTGTACTGGCTCATGATTACGGTGAACAGCGGCTAACGGTGCCGGAGGAGATGGCGACTCCGATACTTGCGGAAAATTTGCAAAAGATCAAACGTGATCGGCAGAATCTGGGAGTTGCCTATGCTTCTTCCGGAGAGTCTCTGCTTTTTGCAGAGGTGTTTAGGTCACCACTTTCATCGACCATAACCTCTCCTTTTGGTCGCCGGCGGCTACTTAACGGTAAACCAAAGTCACCGCATGGTGGAATTGATTTTAAGGCTGCTGTCGGAGTTCCTATTGCAGCCGCAGCGAAAGGTCGGGTAGTATTAGCCGAAGAGCTCTATTATAGTGGTAATCTGGTGATTATCGATCATGGTCTTGATATCTTTACGCTATATATGCATCTTGATGAGATACTTTGTCGTCCCGGTGATATTGTTGCTTCAGAGCAAATTATTGGGAAGGCCGGGAGCAGTGGTCGCGTGACCGGGCCGCATCTGCATTGGGGGGTCAAAATTGCCGGAGTTTTTGTTGATCCGCTCCGTTTTGTTGGTGACAGTAAACATTTGTTAAAACTGCCGTGGGAGGATGGAAATGGCAAAAGTAAGTTTTGAAGATTCGATGAAGAGGCTGGAAGAGGTTGTTGGTAAGCTCGAAGGTGAAGAGGTATCATTAGAGGAATCCTTGAAACTTTTTGAGCAGGGCGTCAAGTTGATGCGTTTCTGCCATCTGCGCTTGAGTGAGGTTGAAGAGAAGGTGCAGGTTTTGGTGGCGGATGAGAAAGAGGGCGGCCAGCTTGAGGATTTTAAAGAATGAAGGGTCAATTAGCGGTTTATCTTAATGCCTATGTACCTCAAATTAACGCCTATTTGCAGGATTTGCTGTTTGCCGATGAACTTGGAGCTCGATTAGCAGCGCCTTTAAATGATTCTATGCACTATAGTGTAGATGCCGGTGGCAAACGTTTACGGCCGATTTTGACAATTATGGCCTACCGTCTTCTGGCCGAAGATTGGCAGCGGGCCTTGCCCGTGGCAGCAGCCTATGAGTTGGTTCATACCTACTCTCTGATTCATGATGACCTTCCTTCTATGGATGATGATGATCTGCGTCGGGGGCGTCCGACTAATCACCGAGTTTACGGTGAAGCGATGGCAATCTTGGCCGGTGACGCTCTTTTGACCGAGGCTTTTCGTCTGCTTTCAGAAGAGGTTGAAACTGATCCCGAAACCGTGCTTAAACTGGTTTCCGGGTTGTCACGAGCCGCCGGGCGTGACGGTATGGTTGGCGGCCAGGCGATCGATATCTTGAGCCAGGGCGTAGAAAATCAAACGGAATTTACACTTCAGAGTCAGTTACTTGAAACTCTGCATCGTCGAAAAACCGGGGCTATGATTACTGGTTCTCTGCTGGCCGGGGTTGATCTGGCCCAAGGTGATCTCCAATTACGTTCCCGACTGGCTGAATTTGGTGCAGTTATCGGTCTCGCTTTTCAAGTAGCTGATGATATACTTGATGAAGTTGGTGAAGAGGAGAGCCTTGGAAAAGATATTGGCTCTGATCGGGAGTTGGGCAAGTTGACTTTTGTTTCTCTGTTCGGCCTTGAACAGGCCCGGCAAAAACTGGCTGAGCTGCACCGGCAGGCGCTTCTTCTTCTGGAACCATTAGGTGAAAACGGGTCAGGTCTGAAAGCTCTGGCTGACTATATCGTGGAGCGGGATTGCTAATGCAGAGAATCCATATTATCGGTTGTGGAAAATTTGGTTATCGGGCGCTGGAGTTTTATGCGCAGAAAAGTGAACCTCAAACCTTGGTTCTTGTAGATTCTCTGGAAGAAAATTTGCTTGCCGGAAAAAAACTCCTGTCATCTTCTAATGCAAGTTTTACGGCCAGCGATCGTGATGCGGTTGATTATCTGGTTGATCTCCTGGAAGATCAGCGAGCCTTGCAAAATGACTGGATTATTCCGACCGTGCCACTTCATCTTGCCTTTGCGGTTTTGTGCAGGGTCACGCAGCGGGAATCTCTGCCCTTTACAACCCTGCCTTGCTTACCTAATCTTTTTACCGGGGAGCGGAACGAAGTTTACAGTAGTCTTGCCGATTTCTTATGTCCCGCCGATTGCCCTCAGCCCCGAACTCACTGTTTCCATACCGGGAAAAAACGAGATCCCTCTCTGCTCAACCTTCTGGCCCGTCTGGAGTATCGTTTGCAAGGAGGGCAAGAGGATAATTTACCCTCTATCGTTCTCTCCAGTACCCAAATCGGCCCTGGTCTTGGTGGTTTCCCGTTACTGCGCCTGCGGCGCATAATCGACTTTATTAACGATCGATATCCCGGGCCGCTGCTCTTCAGCACAGCCTGTCGTTGTCATGGGGTTACCAATATTTTAGATAGTTACCGGTAGTTATTTTTAAGGTTTATGTTGAAATTAAAACGGGAAACTCTGAAAAAACGACGTCTTCGGGTACTTGACATTATCTTGGGCTTGTCCCGTCTCTACCCCTTAGCCACTTGTGGGCTTATCTACCATAACTCGATTGAACTTCTGGTGGCGGTTATTCTGTCGGCCCAATGCACCGATGTCCGAGTTAACCTGGTAACTCCGGCTCTTTTTGCGCGTTATCCCGATGTTAAAGCTTTTGCGCAAGCTTCGCGCGCCGATCTCGAAGAGGCGATCAAAAGCACCGGTTTTTTTCGTAATAAAGCAAAAAATATCCAACTTTGCTGCCAACAGTTATTGGTCAGGCATGGTGGCAGAATTCCGCCTTCTTTAACTGAGATGGTAAAACTCCCCGGAGTTGGCCGCAAAACGGCCAATGTGGTTTTGGGGGAGCTCTATGGTCTGCAGGGGGTTGTGGTTGATACCCATGTTAAACGTTTGAGTTACTTGTTGGGTTTGACCAGAAGTGAAGATCCTGTCAAAATTGAGCAACAGCTGATGCAGGTGGTGCCGGAAAAAGCCTGGAACCTATTTTCCCATCTCTTGATCTATCATGGTCGCAATCTTTGTCCGGCGCGGCGCCCCGGATGTGAGATCTGCCCGCTACTTAAAAGTTGCCCGGAAGGGAACAAGAAAGTATTTACATGATTAAAGATTTCACCATTGTTGATATTCCAAGCCCTAATTATGATGAACGTCCTCCAGGTATGGTGATCGATCTCGTCGTCATTCATGCGATCAGCTTGCCGCCGGGTAAATTTGGCAACGGTCGGGTAGTCGATTTTTTTACGAACACACTGGATCTGCAAGCGGATCCCTATTTTACTGAAATTGCTGAACTTAAAGTATCATCACACTATTTTATTGAGCGCCAGGGAGAAGTTATTCGTTTTGTGAAGGATGAAAAAAGGGCCTGGCATGCCGGGGTCAGTCATTTTCAGGGACGCTATAACTGTAACGATTTTTCTCTCGGTATAGAACTTGAAGGCGATGACTTTACTTTTTTCAGTGAAATTCAATACCAACGTTTAAATGATCTGTTGCGGCTTATAAGAAGGCGCTGGCCGGCTGTGACCGGTGACGGGATTGTTGGGCATTGTCATGTAGCACCGCAACGCAAAACCGATCCCGGGCCATTTTTTGACTGGTCTAAGATAGGAGTAGATATTGTCTGAGAAAAAAATCAGCCAACTTTTGATGCTGGGGGTCGCCGGCGAGGGTCTGTCATCTTTTGAGCGCTCAGTTTTTAAACGATATCCTCCAGGCGGAGTGATCCTCTTTGCCCGTAACTGTATTGACCCACAAAAAACCAGAAGGCTTATTGCCGAACTCCAGGAGATCGCAATTGCGGCCAGTGGTTTGCCCCTGATTGTTGCCATTGATCAGGAAGGTGGGTCCGTGACTCGCTTAAAGGTGGGTTTCCCGGATTTTCCTGGTGCTACTTTTTTAGGTTTGCAAGATGACCTGGAAAAGACCCGGCGGACGGCACAATCACTCGGGAAAGCTCTGTTTGAGATTGGTATAAACTGTAATCTGGCTCCAGTTGCCGATCTTTACAACGATTCCAGTCGAGTTCTGTTTAAGCGTTGTTTTGGAAAAGATCCTGGAATGGTTGCAGATCATGTCAAAGCCTATATTGAGGGGCTCCAGAGTTGTGGGATTGCTGCTTGTGTTAAACATTTCCCCGGTCATGGCACAGTCACCAGTGATAGCCATAAGATGTTACCGGTTTCAACCATTAAGCGGTCGGAGTTAGATTCTCATCTTAGACCTTTTGCGGCGGCCATTAATGCCGGAGTGAAGGTTATGATGGCAGCCCATCTCAGGTTTCCTGAAATTGATTCAAGGTCAGTGCCCTTCTCACCCCTTTTTTTAAACGATATTGCCCGTCTTGAGATGGGCTTTTCCGGCTTGCTGATTTCAGATGATCTTGATATGGCGGCTGTGTCTGAGAGGCCTCTGCCTGAGGTCATGATTGAAGGGCTCAAAGCTGGTCTAGATATGGCACTTTGGGGCCGCAACCTGAAGCCGGTTGCAGACCCTGAACCGGTGCTGGCCGGTTTTTGTCAAAATATGCAAAATTGTGGTTTGCACAAAGAGTTGCTGCAAGCTAAAATGGATAGGGTTGGGCATTTGCGGAACTTCTTTTTTGATAAAATTTAATGCCACAGGTCAAAACTTTTCTTTTTGAACCACAGAGATCACAGAGACTCCTGTATGGTTAAACTTGGTTTAGAAAATTTTCTTGAATCGGCGCAAGCTCTTCCGCCGGGCTCTCGGGCAGCCTTTTTAACCCATCAGGCGGCGGTTGATAGTCGTGGGATAACCTCTTTGGAGCGCGTGCGTCAGGCCTTTCCCGATCTGGTGCAGGCGGTTTGGAGTCCACAGCACGGTTTTTATGGTGATCGTCAGGCCAATATGATCGCATCTCAGGATTTCTCTGATCCTTTATCCGGCTTGCCGGTTTACAGTCTCTATGGAGAAAAGCGACAGCCAACCCCGGAGATGTTTTTAGGAATCGACCTGGTGCTGGTTGATCTGGTCGATGTCGGTTGTCGCGTTTACACTTATATCTGGACTCTCTATCTACTGCTCAAGGCGGCCGCAGAAGCCGGGGTTAAGGTTTTCGTACTTGATCGTCCCAACCCACTGGGAGGGCAGGAGGTTGAAGGAAATCTCACGCGTTTTGATCACATCTCTTTTGTTGGTTTATATCCATTGCCAATGCGCCACGGTCTAACCGTTGGCGAATTGGCCCTCTATTTTAAACGCTATGAGGGGATCGATGTCGAGCTTTATATTATTGAGATGAAGGGCTGGTCACGGTACTCATATTTTAACGAAAGCGGACTTTTCTGGGTCTTACCTTCCCCCAATATGCCAACTTTAGGGACAGCATTAGTATATCCGGGCCAGGTTTTGTTGGAAGGAAGCAATCTCTCCGAAGGTCGCGGCACAACTCTACCGTTTGAGTTGTGCGGGGCTCCTTTCATAGATCCCAGAGCTTTGTTGGCAGAGATTGATTCTCGCGCTGCAAGTGGACTATTTCTGCGCCCTACCTGGTTTACGCCGACTTTTGATAAGTGGGTCGGTGAACTCTGCGGTGGCTTGCAGTTGTATGTTGTAGATCTGAATAAATTTTCACCATACCATTTTACTTTGGCGCTGCTTAAAGCTGTTATCAGGCTTTATCCTAATGATTTTTCCTGGCTTGCGCCACCATATGAATATGAGTATGAGAAACTTCCCATTGATATTCTGACTGGTGATCCAGCTATCCGTCTGGCTCTCGAAAATAACGGTGACCTTATTCGGCTAGCAAAAACCTGGGAACCTGTTCTTGAAGAATTTTGTGATCAGTGTTGCAATGTGCAAATCTATAGATGATGTTGCTCTCATAGTCGACTAAAGCGTTAGTTTGACATGATATATTAACTGCCGTATAACTGTTTGGTAAATGTTTAAACAATTTTGTAAAATATGTTTAGGGGTGGAACTATGAATAAACCGAGTAAAGTAATCTTCGTTTTATTGTTTATTATGGTCGTTGGTTATTTTTTTTCAGGATGTGCCGGTAATTGTGGTTACGAGCGTGGGGCCCGTGTAACTCCAGCTTTTATCGCGGCAAGTGGAGCTAAAGTTTACGTCCATCCGCCCCAAGATCAAACCCTCTCCGGCTGGATGGAGATCTATATTGATATGGAGCTTGAACATTTAGGCTTCGCACTGGTCGAAGACCCCCATGCTAGTGATCTTATAGCCTACTATTCTTATGCCTACGACCCTTCAGAAACTTCCTACATCCGTAACTTCTTGATTGTTTTCAAACCCTATCCCGGAGACGATTCGGCGCTTATGGCTTCAGCCAGCTGTTATCATCGCTGCTCATCTTCATTTACTCAGGCTGGCGGCCAGGAGGTCCATGAAGCCTTTACTGCCTTGAGAGAAGAGCTCAATGCGGTGGCTAAAACTGAGTACAAGGATTCCTGGTTTTGAGTCTAAATAAGATGGTTAGTTATTGTCTTATTTCAATACCTTGCCTTTAAGATTAATGACCATCTCTTTAACCGGGGTGACTTTTTCAGCCTTTTTTAAAGCGTTTTTGACGGCCACCGGGAAACCTGAACAGCATGGGACTTCCATGGTGACTACGGTTACACTTTTGATCTCATTTTTTACGAACATTTCGCTGAAACGTTCTTCATAATCAGCTAGATCATCAAATTTCGGACAGCCCATCATGACGACGTGGTCACTCAATAATTCCTGGTGCAGGGCGGCATAGGCTACGGCCGCGCAGTCCGCCAGGACAAGGATGTCGGCATTGTTGAGGAAAGGGGCGTGGGCCGGAATCAGGCGAATTTGTACCGGCCAATGGCCGAGGGCGGAAGCTGGGGCTGGACTGCTGGCAGTTTCTTTATTGTCGTTGCAATTCGAAAAAGTTTGCATTTGAGTCGAGGGGCAACCGCAGGCCAAAGTTTCAAGTCCATTTGAACTCTTTTTGTCAGTTTCGTTGTCTTCTTCACGGTCTTTAAGGTACTCTTCAACTGCTTCGGGGTCGAAATCTTCGGCCATTCTCTCAACTATCGAGATCGCTCCCTGCGGGCAATCGCCCAGGCAGGCACCGAGGCCATCACAATATTTCTCGGCAACAGTTTTAGCCTTACCGTTAATTATTTGGATAGCTCCTTCATCACAAGCTGGAACGCACTGGCCGCAGCCGTCACATAACTCTTCATCAATCTCGATAATATTACGTAAAATCTTCATAGTACTTCTCCATTATTTAAGTGACTTATCCAGATCATCTGGGTTAATTACAATCAATTTATTATAATACTTTTAGTGGCCAGTTCGCGCCCGCTAGTGGTCGAAAAATCTTCTTTAATATGGGCTGCAAATTCAGTTTCAGAAAAAGGTTTCTCTTTATTCTGGGTTTGCAGGTGATAGATTTGGATGGCATCCTGGACGCACTTATAATCAAGATTTTCATGCTCTCCAGGGTGATAAATGTGGTCAAGGATGGCTAGAACCTTTTCACTTAACTCCTCTTTGGCATTGAGTCCTTCCAGGAGCTCTCGACTCAAACGGACGGTCTCTTTTTCCAGATCTTCCAGTGATGGTTTTATCTCGCTTTTGTCCGCCAGTTTAGCTCCGATATTGTGGAGGTAGGCGGCACAGAGGACGACGGCCGGACTGGCTCCCTCTTCGGGCACAATTTTAGCTGCAAAACGGGCCACTTTGGTTGCCTGGCCGATATTTTTAAAATCTTTATGAAAATGTAGCTTCATTTTGAGGGCGACTCGATCTTTAAGGAGGTCATCCCGGCTGGCAAGCAGTTCGGGCGGCAGTTCTCCCATGCATTGTTCAGCGTATTGACAGTAGGAGGCACAGCCAAAATCCATTTTGGGATTGACTACCTGTTTACCGCAACCTTTGCATTTACAGGTGGTCTGATCCTTGAAAAACTCGATTTCAGTACCGCATTCGGGACATTTTGAGTCGAAGATCGCATCGTGTTTCCAGTAACGGGAATCCTGTCCGGGACAACGCATAATATTTTCTCCAATGTTTGGCACATAATTTAAACTGTATTGATTCTGTATCTTTTAATCTTTTTAATATATAAATTCTTTGACTTAAGTCAACCTGGTGAAATATTATTGGGAATATGTTATTGCTGATTTCAGTTGGCTGCTTTAGTATCTTCAAACCGTTAAAAAATCTGCGAATTTTTGCAATAGATTTTTATGGTGAAATATGGTCGATTCAAAAGATAAATCCTTGGTTGAATGGCTTGGTGAGACCTCGCTTTTTGACGGGATGGAGGAGCTGCATCTGCGTGCCTTGAGCGGGATTGCCATGGTTGTCAGCTATAAAAAGCGAGCAGCTATTTTCAGTGAAGGTGATCAAGGTAATGGTTTCTATCTGGTAAAAGAGGGCAAAGTTAAGATTTATATGATCTCTCCAGATGGCAAAGAACAAATTTTACATATTTTCGGTCCCGGTGAACCGTTTGGTGAGGTTCCGGTATTTGCTGGTAAAAGTTTTCCCGCTCATGCTATGGCTCTGGAAAACAGTCGCTTGGTTTTTTTGCCCCGGGATGATTTTATTGCTCTGGTTGCCGCCAATCCGGCTTTGGCCCTCAATCTGTTGGCAGCTCTCTCAATGCGGTTGCGGCAGTTTACCAAGATGATTGACGCCCTCTCTTTAAAAGAGGTTCCCGGTCGTCTCGCGGCTCATCTCCTGTTTCTCAGCGAAAAACAGTCGGATGGGGACCATTTAAAGTTAGAACTCTCCAAAACTCAGCTTGCCAGTTTGTTAGGAACAATTCCGGAAACTCTCTCAAGGATGTTGAGTAAGTTGCAAAGGGAGGGGTTTATCACGATTGAGGGTGCCAGTATCTCAATTGTTGATCGCCAAGGACTTGCAGAACTGGCTGAAATTGGTAAATTTTGATGGCCTAGATATCTAAATGAAGTTTCTGGCCGACCATTATCTTTGAACTTTTAAGCTTGTTGATTTTTTTTAGTTTTGTAATCGGGATCTTAAAGCGACGACTGATTGCCCCCAGCGTGTCGCCGGTTCTGACGGTGTATTTTTGCCGGTTCTGGCTGGTTACTTTTGCTAAAGGCTTCAATTTTTTTAGAACAGATGCAACTTTATGCTTACTGCCTTCCGGGAGATTTAGGTTGAACTGACCACTGGGAAGCTTTTTGCTGACCAAGTGGTGGTTTAATCTCTTCAGAGTATGGTAGGCTAAGCCTGATTTGAGAGCGAAGTCGGCCAGTGAGAATTCATTTTTCAGTTTTAATGAAAGCGGTTGGGTCGGCAAAGGTTTATAGTGTTGGTCGGCAGAGATTGTAAAGCCGTAAGCTTGAGGATCAGTAAGAATTATTTTAATGGCCGCTAATCGATAGAGGTAACGTTCACTCTCTTCGGGTAGGCTGAGTTGGTAGTAATTATTTGAGTGCTGTTCATGTATGGCATTAGTTACCCTTCGTTCTCCGCAATTGTACGCCGCTAATGCTAAAGACCAATTTGAAAATTTCTCTTTGAGAAAAGCCAGGTATCGTAGGGCTGATTCGGTTGCGGCTAGAGGGTCGAGCCTTTCGTCTATCGAGTTGGTGATGCGCAGGCCCTGATGGCGGCCGGTATGTTTCATGAATTGCCAGAGACCCGCGGCGCCGGCCCGGGAGTGAATATCTTCGATTAAAGAGCTTTCAGCCACCGGCAGGAATTTCAAATCATCGGGCAGGCCAGCATCTTTCAGCTTTTTCCCAAAAAACGGAAGGTAGCGGGAACAGCGTTTCAACCACATCAAAACTTGAGCTCGATTATGGACTGCAATCGTGAATTCCCGGTCGAGCATTTCCCGGCTATATTGTTCTTGCAAGGGGAGAGGTTCACCGCAGAAAGAGAAGCTTTCAGGTACTTTGAAACAGGGTACGCATTGACATTCAGTCTCAGTCTCTGCTGTTGGTTGTTTGTCAGCCCCGGCTGGAGAGCTGTTTACCATTGCTAAAAAGAACCCGATGGCAAGGATAATATATTTGATTTTATAAGCTTTTTTGCAGTACATAAGGAGCTATCTAGTATTTTTTTTGATTTTCGTCAACCTAGATGGTCTGAAACCTATAACTGATGTTTAAAATTTAATTTTCGATGTCTAGGAAAAGCGTAAAAAATAAAAGATCGAGATTGTGGCGGCAATTTCTATTGATAATGTTGCTGTTGATCTTTTTGTTGACGGTTTTACAGGTGTTTGTTTTTGGTTTTGTCAGGCCCCCTCTGACGATTCCTCGGGCTCGGGCCTGGGTTGCAAGTGCTCTTAAACAAGGAGTTTCGCCTAAATCTCGGCAGTGGGTTAACCTTGAAGGGTTTTCACCGCATCTGCGGCGAGCCGTACTGGCCTCTGAAGATCAACGTTTCTTGCGCCATCATGGTTTTGATTTTATTGAATTAGGTCTGGCTTTGCAGGTTCTGCATGAAGGCGGGGCTTTGCGTGGAGCCAGCACGATCTCCATGCAGACTGCCCGAACTATGTTTCTCTGGCCAGCGCGAAGCTGGTGGCGGAAATTGGCTGAAGCTTACTATACTATGTTGTTGGAATTGATCTGGAGCAAAGATAAAGTTCTTGAATTTTATCTGAACAGTGTTGATTGGGGGCCGGGGATTTTGGGCGCTGAAGCAGCCTCTCTAAAATATTTTCATTGTCATGCTCTTGATCTCAGTAGTGAACAGTCCGCTTTGCTGGCAGCAGTCTTGCCGGGGCCTCATCTTTGGCGTCCTGATCGGCCCTCTGATGCGGTTAAACGGCGGGTCGAAAGGATTCGTCAAGAGATGGAAAAGGTACCTTTGGTTGGAGAAAGGTAAACTTATGTTGATAGGGATCTGAAAACATCCTGTTTTTAAAGTTAATTATTGTTTATTTGCGAGCGTGCTAATTGATTTTTGGCTTACGGGTCTCAAGCCCGCATTAGTTGATTTTTATGGTCTTTCTCCTTGACAAGTTCCCGGCAACCGTTGTAGTCATCGTAACTCTCTATTTTTATTAAAAGAAAATATTTGCAGAATATTTATGGGTTTTTTGGAGAATATTAAATTCTGGCGGCGCCGAAGATCATCTTTGCCTGCGGATGATGAGAATCTTAGTGCAAGCGGGTTTTCCGAGACGAATGCTTTGGGAGATTGTGACGATCATTGCGCTCATGTCGATGAGGTCGGGACAGCTCTTTATCAGAGTGGGGAAGGCCGGGTTTTTTTGTTTGGCCTCTTGTTGAGTGTGCTTTTTATCGGTCTGGTAATATACTATCTGTCTATCGATATAAAAGCCGGGCAGACCCTATTGCTAGCCTTTGTGGCGCACACCCTGGGGGGGCGTGCGGCTGGTATCGGGCTCTGTATTGCCTTTGGATTTTCAACCTGGGTGACGATCGCCTACAATATGTTTCTTGAGGTCTTGATCGTCTGTTACTGTTATTCTCTTTTTGTTTTCTCTTTTAAAAATTATCTCAACTGTAAATGGCTTACTACCGCAACTAAAAATGCTGAAAAACAAGCCCTTAAACACAAAAACATTGTTGCCCGTTACGGCTGGTTGGGAATTTTTGCTTTTGTCATGATTCCTTTGCCCATTACCGGCCCGGCCGCGGGTTCAATTATTGCGTACTTTCTTAAGTTCAGTGTTAAGCGTAATTTTGCCGCAGTCTTTTCCGGTACTTTGGCATCAATTGTTATCTGGACTTTCTTTTTTGATTATCTTGACCGACATATCGATGTTTTTAAATATTTTGTGGTTGTGGTATTGTTGATTGTCTTTGTCTCTTACTTTAAAACCATTAAAAAATGGTTTTCCCAGGAGATAGAGGATTGATATAAGTTCTGTAGTTATTGATTTACCCGATATGTTTTGCTTAGAGCTGAGTTGTAAAAATTAATTTTATTTAGGTGGAGGGTTTTGATGGAAACGAGATTGGCACTTAAGGGTGATGTTGCAAATATTGAAACCTGGGATGAGTTTTCACAAGAGCTTAACGCGGCAACTGATTCCGGGGTGGAGAAACTGGTTCTGGATATGGAGAGGGTAACTTATCTCAATTCAAGTGCGCTGGGCTCTATTGTTAGTGCCCAGAGAAAAGTTGCCGATCGTGAAGGTGAGATGGTGCTGGTCAATGTTTCGAAAAAATTACTCCAGTTTTTCGAACTCTACAATCTTACGGAAATTCTGACCATCGAATAGAGTAATAAATGCGGCTGACCCGAAAATGTTATTTCCAGCAACCGGGATTGGGACCTTTAGTTTGTGCCCGAACGGAGTGAGGAAGTACCCTTGGGGTGTCCCCTTCGAGCGCCAAGTGAAGCGAAGTTCACTGATTTTCTCTGTCATTTAAGTGCCAATCACAAGAAAGTCCCTCCCCGAGGACTTGCCTGTTTTCCCCTGGGCCCTACTCCGTTTAAAAAAGTTCCGATCTTAGGTATTCGTTCACTTCGCTGAGAATTTCAATAATCATATCACGTTTTTGGGGGAGTTCCGTCGGAATCAATTCAAGCGTGACGGCACCCTCATAGTTGCGCTCTTTGAGCATGTAGAGAAAACGGGTTAAAGGGAGGATACCGCGTCCTGGAAAGAGATGTTCCCGACCGTGGCCATAATCACTGAAATGGATGTTTTTAATTCTGCCACTAACTAAAAGGCGTTGGGCTTCGCCGAGAAAGTTGGGGTTGTGGGAACCTATGTGGGTTGTGTCCAAAGTCATGAAAAGATTATGTTTTTCAATAAAATCAAGCATTTTTTCGGACTTTCTCAGGATGTTTGGGTTGTAGCGAATTCGGTTGCCGATATAGGGCATGTTCTCAAGGGTGACGATGACTTTGCTGTCGTCGACCAGAGTCTGATAATCTTCAACTTTATTAAACCAGCGCCGAAAAGTAAATTCCGGTGGGAACCAGAACGGGGGATGGAAATTTACTAGTGGGATCTCAAAATCTCGGGCCAATTCAACGCATTTAATAAGTGAGGTTCCACTATGGCCCCAGCCATGGAGTTTGAAAAAAGGGGCGTGGATCGAAAGGATTGGGCAGATAGGGAGCAGTTTTTCAATGATTTTATGGGGGTTACTATTCTCGAAAAGAGCGTTGATGATCAACTCGACTCCATCATAGCCACATTCAGAAGCGATCTCGAAGATCTCGGAAAGTTTCCTTGTGAAGAGGGTGCCAGCAGAAAGGACGACAGCCCGTCTGGGTGCGATGATCCGGGGCAACGGGTTAAATGTGTGATCTGAATCCATCACTCTCTATTAACAAGAGTTACAAATAAATAAAACCAAAATCTTCAGGCCGAGTCATATTTTATTATGGCTAAAGTTATTACAACGATTATTCCAATCTTCATGCTGATTATGTTAGGGGCCGGGGCCCGGCGTTTTGGCTTTATGAAGGCCGATTTTATTGCATCAGCCAATCGCCTGGTCTTTTATCTGGCGATTCCGGCTCTGGTTTTTCGGGCCTTGACAAAAGCCTCATTACGTTCTGAATTTGATCCCTGGTCGGTGATTATGATGGTGATTGCCGTGCTTTTTGTGGTCGCGTTGGCAGTTTTCTGTAATCGATGTCGGAAAGCTTTTGATGGACCTTTTCAGGGAACCTTTGCCCAAGCCACTATCCATGGCAATCTTGGTTATATCGGTTTGGCGGTGGCTTTTTACTATCTCGATGAGAGTGGTTTTGCCCGAGCCAGTATGATGGTTGGTTTTTTAATGATTCTCCAGAACTTGTTAGGGGTTGTTCTCCTGCAATACTACTGTTGCGAAAAAGAGGTTTCTCGTCGTGGACGCGACCTGCTCGCTTCAGTTCTTTTCAACCCGGTTATTCTAGCGGCCTTGGCAGGGATTATTTTCAATCTCAGTAATCTCCCTTTGCCGCAGATTTTTGATCGCTTTCTGATGATTTTAAGTGGCTTGGCTTTGCCTATGGGGCTTTTGTTGATTGGTGCATCAATCTCTTTTGCTATGCTCCGGCAATGGTTGCCGCAGGCAGTTTTGGTTGCCATCTTAAAACTTTTTTTACTCCCGGCCATCGGTTTGCTGCTTTTTCGATTGGCTGGGGTTGAGGCGCAAACTTTTGCACCGGGGTTGATCCTGTTGGCGGCACCGACCGCGACGCTGACCTATGTCATGGCCCGCGAGATGGGCGGCCATGTCGACCTGGCCGTCGCCTCAATCTCTCTGACAACAATCCTCTCGGCCTTCAGCTATGCTTTATGGTTGGGTTTTTTAGGTTGAGACAGGCCGATTTGGAAGAGTCTCGGCCGGATTAGGTCTGTTTGGGAAAAAAATCTTTGATGATTTTACTGAACGGCCCAGGCTGGCCGTTAGCAATTATGGTGTCGTCGATCTTTATAACCGGGATAAGATCCATGGTTGAGCTGGTGATCAAAACTTCATCGGCTTTAAGGGTTTCTGCCAGAGTGCACTCGCGCTCGATTTGTTTAATGCCGTGGACTTTGGCTTGTTGTAATATGTAGCTTCTGGTGACGCCCTTTAAGATGTGCTGGTCGGCGGGGGGGGTGTGCAGCACTTCATCCTTGATGAAGAAAATGTTGGCGGCCGTACCTTCACGTACCAATCCCGTTTCCGTAACAAAAAGAGCTTCCTGGTAGCCACTCTCTACGGCCTTTTGTTTCATCATGATATTGGGCAACAGGGCAATACTTTTTATGTCACAACGGCTCCAACGGATTTCAGGGACAGTCATAATTGCAACCCCTTTAAGGGGGATTTGTGGGTCATATTCCGGGTGAGCTCTAAAGGTCATGGTCAGATTGGCTTTGATTTTGGAAGAGTAGTTGTGACGGCGAGGTTCAGTACCCCGGGTTATCTGGATATAGACCATGGTTTCGCTGAAACCGGCCTCTTTGATGCCGTGTTCTATCATAGTGGTAAGTTCTGTTGAAGATGCGGGCAGTTGCAGGAGTATGGCGTCAGCACTTCTCTGAAGTCTTTCGAGATGTTCCTGGATGAGAAAGGGCTTGCCGCTACGCGTGACAATGACTTCGTAAATGCCGTCAGCAAAGAGGTAGCCCCGGTCATTTATCGGAACGAAGGCTTTTTCCAAGGGCATGAATCTGTTATTGATATAGGCTATTTCCGGCATCTTAATGTTCCTCTGTTTTGCAGTTTACTTTGTTTTACGCATTGATTTTTGGTCGTAGGCTGTTCCGGTAGTTCTTGGCCTTTTCATTCCTGCTGTTGATAATCTTTTCCAGTCTGGCAAGGGTGTTTTGTTGTTTTATCTTGCCCTCTTTCTCTTCGAAATAGTTTATTTCATCATCAATCAATTCAATTGCGCGATCAAAAGGAAAAGGGTCGTGATCAGTATGGCTTAAAGGAGGTTTTTTGTGCGAAACCTCTTTGATAAGTTTTATGGTTTCGGCGTCTATCTCTTTACTAGTATTAATCAGAGAAGGTGGATCACTTTTTTTGATAAATGTCAGGGCTGCACTCAGGGCTTCTGGGTAGTCGTCAGAAATATGGCATTTAAAGGGGATGAAATTGAAAAATTGGCCTATTTTAATGCTTAACTTTAGGGATGGGTTGAGACCATAATAGATTGCGGCTAACATCTGGTCTCGTTTTTTCATTTTGTCTATAACATAGCGTCGAGTCTCTAGAGATACTTTTTTCGTAATCCCAGAATAGTTGAAAATGTGAATGTAGGGTCTTTTCTGAAAATATTTCTCAATGATTTTAGCTGTAAAATCAAAAGCTTGTATGGCGTTATTTAAATTTGGTGTGCCAAAATTATGGGTTAAAAGAATCTGTTCTCCAATAATATCAACAGAGATTTTATAATCTCCCCCGAAACTGACTTTATGCCATTCCGGTTTGTTGAGGATAGGTAGTTTGGTGACGGGGCAGATATATGTATCGATGGGTAAACTCATAGATGAAGATTTTCTTCTCTGTCAGATATCAGGTTGTGATTGATAAATTCTTCAATATTTGGTGTTTCAATCAGGTGTAGTTGTTCTCTGATTTTATCTATAGGCCAGTTCCACCAGGCAATTCTGAGGAGCGATTCAATCTCCTCTTGAGAGAAACGAAAAGCGATTCTCAGAGCCGGGTTGCCGCCGACAATCTCATAATCTTCAACATCTTTTGCAACCACACTGGCTGCTGCAATTACGGCTCCATTGCCAATTCTTACACCTGAGAGGATGACCGCCCCTCGAGCAATCCAGACATCATTGCCGATTTCAATATTACCTTTGCCAGTTGGGTGCTCCCGGTTTTTAGGGAAATTTTCAAGCAGGCGGCCAAAAGGGTAGGTGCTGATCCAGTCACTGCGGTGATTACCGTCAACCAAAAGATGAACATCATCAGCGATCGAACAGAATTTACCGATACGCACCCCGTATTTTTGCGACCATCGGTGAATCTTGGGTTTGCCGTAGCTGTAGGCCCCGATTTCGATGTTGGTCTCTTCTATCAGGTCGCAGGTAAAAGGGTTTTTCTTTTTATCCTTACCCTTGCTGGAGAGTAATTTCTTAATAAAGTTCATTGTCGATGGTTAGATGAAAGGGCAGAGGGTAAAAGAGGTATAACGAGTGGCAGTTTATACGGTGTGGTGGTCTTTAAAGTCAAGTTTTTCTTTGTTTTTTAACCACGGATTACACGGATAACACGAATACCCAAAAGAGTCTTGGTTTTATCCGTGCCAATCCGTGTGATCCGTGGTTTTGAAATTTGTTTGGGCTATGTATGATTAGCTCAGGGAATAAAAACATTGCCGCGGTTGATCAAAAAATCAGGATCGATGGCAGCTTTGCACGCTTTTAACTGCTCGATTGCAGCTTGGTTATAGAGGGTGAGGAAATCTTTACGTTTGCGTTTACCGGTGCCATGTTCGCCCGAATAGACACCGCCCAAATCTACCGCTTTGCTAATGAAAAGGTCGTAGAGCTCGGCGGCTCGTTTTAATTTTTCTTGTTCGGGGAGGAGCGTGAAGTGGAGATGGCAGTCGCCAAAATGGCCAAAAGATAGATAGTCTATACCTTCACTTTTGAGCAGGGCGTGAATATAATCAAGGAATTTGGCGAAATGCTCAGGTGGGACGACGGTGTCGGTCATGATTGTGTAGGTGCCGTGTTTTTGGATTACTTCAAGAGCGTTGGCTGGTATTGAGTGGCGAGACTCCATGAAAATCCTGCGTTTTTGATCGCTGTCTAAGGGAAGCACGGCTTCGGGGTCAATTCCGCAGTCAGCCGCCAGGAGACGGTTGAACCAGAATTCAATTTGCTCCTCGGGGTTTTCGTTACCGATTGGGATTTGCAGGTAAATGGCGACCTGATTGTCACCGTAAAAGAGGCGCTCTTTGTGATCCATGTAGCTTAATGAATTGACTCCGAAATACTCAAAAGCGCTTAAAGTACCAAAATTTCCATTAAGTTCACGGTCGAGGAACTGATAAAAAGCAATGGCCTGTTTTTCATCAGGGAGTGAAAAAAAGAGGTCAAGATAGGCTTTGGGCCGCCGGGATAGTTTTAAGGTGCTGCCGGTAACCAGGCCAAAGAGACCTTCACTGCCGATAAACATATCGATCAAATCTATTTTACCGTCCGGTGAAGAAAAGGGGCCGCTGGCATTCTTAATCTCTGGTCGGGGGTAAGTCGGTACTGGCCAAACTCTTTCATGGTCACCACTGTTTAGGATGAATTTCCCTTTGTCAGATATATATTGTCCGCGCACAGCGCTAACTTTCAAGCCGTCGGGCATGAGAATGTCAAGTCCCTCAACCCAGTCTCTGGTGGCACCGATTTCACCTGGAGTGAAGCCGGAAGCGTTACAGGCGATGGCTCCTCCGACCCAGGCGTCACCGCGGCTGGTAGGGTCGACCGGGTAGTAGAGGGTTTTGCTGGTCTCTTCAAGAATCATTTCACGCAACTCTTCAAGGATAATATTGACCGGACTGGTTACCAAAAGTTTATTCTGATCTATGGAAACCTTGGGTTTATCAAGTTTTGCGGTCGAAAGGACGATGCCGCCTTCAGCAGTTGCGCTGCCAGTTAGATTAGAGCGCCCACCGGAGAGTGTTATTGGAATCTTCGCCGCCCGGCCAGCCCTCAGGATTATGGCTGCCTGCAGTTCGTTCTCCGGCCGGCAGAGGGCTTCAGCCTGGGCCGGCAGGTTAGAGCTGTCAGCGGCAAAGCCAGCAATAATCTCGGGATCCAGAACTATCCTTAAAGAGAATTTTTCGTCTAGAAATTCAGCAATTTCCAAAAGATTTTCTACCCCTTGATGGGTGCTGCAAAAAATATCAATCTCTTGGTATTCAGAATCGCTCAAAACTTTCGTCAGGGGGATGATGTTGGTGCTCATATGCTTTCCTCTCCAGGTTTTATGAAAGTTGCAGAATTAGTAGCGGCCCATCTGGAACTACGGCCCAGCGGGCTTGGGGGCCATGTTTTTGCAGT
This sequence comes from uncultured Thermodesulfobacteriota bacterium, assembly GCA_964457755.1. Classification (GTDB taxonomy): domain Bacteria; phylum Desulfobacterota; class Anaeroferrophillalia; order Anaeroferrophillales; family Tharpellaceae; genus Tharpella. Next base: position 111,715 of record CAYWGC010000002.1, read on the forward strand.
AATTCCGCTATCGCTTTCTCTAAAGATTTAACTGGTTTCATGTGATATCTCTCAATCTCGTTCAAACTTAAGCCGTCACTGTAGAGCCAGATCGGATGGTCAAGCATTATCTGGTAGGTCTCTTGGGCGCACCACTGATCGGGAATAAAAAATTCCCGATCCAAAAGACGTTTTATAAAATTTTTTGGGTTGTCGACCAGATTTAGAATTTCGATATATTCAGCGCTCCCGGCACCTTCGCTGCAAGCGCTGGCAATAACTATTTCACCGCCCTTTTTAACAACCGGTGCAGCTCCGGTAATGCCCTTTACAGATTGGTAGAGGTTGCAGTCGAGCGGGGCTCCGGAATTGGTCGTGACGATGAAATCCAGTGGGGCATCAATCTTTTGGCTGCAGAAGGGTGCCAGAAAACGACAACCTTCCAGATGAGCTTTGATCGGATCACCGGCAAAAACCCGGGTGATCTCTTTTTTAGGGTTGAGGGTTACATTGACAACAAAATCGGCGCCGACTTTGGTCATAATAGTGATCCCTGATTCATGGAAAGGATTTCCTTCAAGAGCTCCGTAAACCGTCATGGGGTGAGAAATCATCTCTGGGCCATGCATGTATTCAAGGGTCTCTATTGAGGCAATGCCGGGTAAAATAGATTTGCGACCGCCGGAGAAACCCGCCCACATGTGGGGTTCGATAAAACCGGTTAGTATCTTTAGGTCGGCTGCTATATAGTGGCGATTGATCAAAGCCGCTACTCCGTCATTAATCTCTCCGACCAGAATCATATCCTCTTTTTTTTTAGAAAAGTGATTAATTATTTGGTAGTTTTTTGCAATCTCCTCTCCTACCAGTGAGATAAGTTCATCTCCTTCATTAGGGCGATGGCTGCCAGTGGCGATAAGAATAGTGATCTCTTCTCTTTTAATACCGGCTTTTTCAATCTCGGCAAGCAGGGGTGGGAGGATGATCCGGTTGGGCACCGGCCGTGTAATGTCACTGATAACTATACAGGCGCTCTGTCGGCCTTTGGCGATGTCTGATAAGGGTTTTGCGGCAAACGGGTTTCGCAGGGCATCCAGGATTGCTTTATCCGGGTTTGCGACGGCCGGTACATCTTGGGGCCGTAATATTCCTTGAAATCCAGGGCTTTTCGGTATTTCAAGTGGCAAACCGTCCAAGCCGTAGCTTAGTGTAACTTTCATTGCTTCTCCTTCCCTGGGTTCCGTCTTCGCTGGGCTGCTTATTTTACCTTAAGTCAAATATCTATGTGCCTGTAATAAATCACAAGATGGTTTGGTGGAAATTTAAATCTGTAAGGTGTAATGATTTTTAAACTGAAAAACCACTACGCCCTGCTGGCAGATAATTGAGAGTGTATTAGACTTTTTACAACCTTATCTCAGGGCTCAACTTCAGCTTTTCAAAGCTTCAAGATCCTTGAAATTTTCCAAGGCTTCAGGGTTAGCCAGAGCATCGCGGTTGGTGATCGGCAGGTTATGAACCATGCGTTTAACGGCAAGTTCGACCTTTTTGCCGCTGATTGTGTAGGGGATATCAGCCACCGGAATGATTTTGGCTGGAACGTGGCGTGGGGTTGTGCTTTTACGAATAGTCGTTTTTATCTGTTTTTCTAATTCGGGGGTCAGTTCAACCCCATCTTCCAGAACAACAAAGAGGACAACCCGAACGTCACTCTCTTCCCAGGTTTGACCGATAACGACACTATCTTTAATTTCGGGAATAGTTTCCACCTGACGATAGATTTCGGCGGTGCCGATGCGGACACCACCAGGATTCAAGGTTGCATCAGAACGACCATAGATGATGACACCACCGGTTTCAGTGATCATGACATAGTCGCCGTGGCACCAGATATTGTTGTAGCGGTCAAAATAGGCATCATGATATTTCTGGTTGTCGGGATCGTTCCAGAAGTAGATCGGCATTGAGGGGAAGGTGGCCGTGCAGACAAGTTCTCCTTTTTCGCCGTAGAGCGGTTGGCCATAATCGTCAAAGGCTTCAACTTTCATACCTAAACCGCGGCACTGTAACTCTTCAATATAGACCGGTAGAATCGGATTGCCGAGAGCAAAACAGGAGACAATATCAGTGCCGCCCGAGATTGAAGCGAGATTGACATCTTTTTTGATGTCGCGGTAGACATACTCAAAACTTTCGGCTGACAGGGGTGAACCGGTCGAGCAGATCGTCTTGATTGAGCTTAAATCAAAAGTTGTCCCCGGTTTAAGCCCGCTCTGTTGGACGGCGGCCAGAAATTTGGCGCTGGTCCCGTAAACCGAGATTTTTTCACTCTCTGCCAGTTTGAAAGTGGCGCCGCCATCGGGATAGAAGGGGGATCCGTCAAAAAGTATAGTGGTTGCGCCTACTGCCAGGGCACTGACGAGCCAGTTCCACATCATCCAGCCGCAGGTTGTAAAGTAGTAGATACGGTCTTCTCGTTTCAGGTCAACATGGAAGAGATGCTCTTTTAAATGCTGAATCAGGGTGCCGCCGGTACCGTGGACAATACATTTTGGCGTGCCGGTGGTACCTGATGAGTACATGATGTAGAGGGGGTGATCAAAAGGGAGCTGGGCAAATTCAATCTCAAGATTATCTTGTTTTTTGAGAAAATCTTGATAATGAACGGCTTTGTCGATAGCGCTGATATCGGCTCTCTCTTCGGTGTAGGGGATGACTACGACTTTTTTGATGGAGGGCAGAGAACCTAATATTTCGCCAATTTTCTCAAGGGAGCTGAACTTTTTGCCGTTGTAGGAGTAACCGTTGGCGGTAAAAAGGATTTTGGGCTCGATCTGACCAAAGCGGTCAAGTACGCCTTTGATACCGAAATCGGGTGAACATGAAGACCAGATCGCACCAATACTGGTGGCTGCCAGCATGGCGACCACGGTTTCAATCATATTGGGGACAAAGCCGGCGACGCGATCACCGCACTGGACTCCGGCTTCTCGCAAAGCCGCCGCCAGCCGGGCAACCTGATCGTAAAGTTCAGCGTAGCTGATGCGGACGGCTTCCTGGTCTTCGCCTTTAAAGACTAAAGCTTCGCGATCATCGCGGAAACGTAAAAGGTTTTCAGCAAAATTGAGACGGGCTCCGCTAAACCATTTGGCTCCTGGCATCTTGTCGCCATCAACCAGTACTTTATCGTAAGTGGTGCTGGCGATGATGCCGCCATACTCCCAGATACTTTCCCAGAAATCAGCTCGTTCAGTAACCGACCATTTGTAGAGTTCGTCGTAGGTTGAGAAATTAAGGCCCTTTTTCTCTTTCAATTGAGTCATCAAACAACTCAGATTGGAGTTTTTAATACGTTCGGCAGAGGGTTGCCAGAGTGGTGTTTTCATTTTATATCTCTTTTTTTATTATAATTTTATGGAATTAGCTTTCGTTGTATTCTGTTATAGTTTCACGGGTTGCGATTTCCTCATCGGAGAGTACTGATTTTTCCCTATCGTTAAAGCATGCTGATAAAAAATGCTATCAACTGAGCCTGGCAACAACCTTCTCTCTTAAAGCGAGTTTGTCGATTTTACCCGAGCCCAATAGGGGCCATTCATTGTCGTTAAAAAATAGTACATTTTTGGGGATTTTATAGCGGCTGATCTTGTCTTTGCAGAAGGTGGCGACATCTTCTTGGGCAAAGCTGTGATCTTGATCGGTTTCGATTATAGCGGTAACGGCTTCACCCCATTTTTCATGGGGAACCCCAACAACCTGGACGTTTCTAATGCCGGGCATGCTTTCAAGGAAAATTTCAACTTCTTTTTCCGAGACATTTTCACCGCCGGTTTTGATCATCATCTTGTAGCGGCCGCGGTAAGAGATATTGCCATTTTGGTCTTTACTGCCGTAATCTCCAGAATGGAAAAAACCATCATCGTCAATGGCTTTGTTGGTTTCTTCCTGGTTTTTATAATAGCCTTTGAAACGACTCCATCCACGCAGGCAAAGTTCACCGTTTTCACCTGCATCAACCTCTGTTCCGGTAACCGGATCGACCACTTTTACAGCGATTCCGGGCCAAGGTTTACCATTGGTATATTTTCTGATTTCGGGATCCCTTTCTTCAAACATCATGCTCACACCGGTACCTTCACTGAAACCGTAGTGGTGCGCTATAAGTTGGGTGCCGGGGAATACTTTTTTACATTTATCGTACCATTCTGGCCCCGCCGCAAGGAGAATATTTTTGACGGATTTAAGGTCGTGCTTTTCGAATTCAGGGGCGTTGGCAAGAGCGTTGAAATGGGCTTCGAAACCGAAGAAAAAATCAATTTTTTCGGTTTCTATGATCTCCAGAACCTCCGTTGCCACAAATTCATTGATATGGAGTTGGTAGCCACCGGTCAGTGCTCCTAAAGGAAAATAGACACATCCGGCAATGTGATAAAAAGGGGAGTTGCAGAGGAGACGGCTGCCGGGCTCCATCCTGAAGGTTCCCGGTAACAGGTGCCAGCCGATGCCAAGGAGGCTGGTGTGGCTAAGCATCACACCTTTCGGAAATGCCGTACTTCCAGAAGTGAAAAGAATATTGCAGGTATCGGTTGGGGATCCAGCCGCTATCATTGCATCAATCTCTGGTTCGCTGTATTTAGGATCGGCTGTCTGGAGTTGGAAAAAATCATAGGCGTAAGGATATTTCTGTTCTGTGGGACTAAAACAGATGATTCTCTCCAAGTCGGGGAGTTCTTTTGATTTGACGTTACGATCTTTCGATGCCGTGATCTCCGGGTCGACTTCACTCAACAGTTGTATGTAATTATTTGGTTTGAGTTGATCTGTCGTGATCAGGGTTCGTATATCACCCTGGCGGAGAAGATATTTAACCTCTTTGGCGCGGAAGTTGATGTTTATCGGGATGATCACGGCACCGATGATATGCAGGGCGTATTTAGTGAAAATCCATTCCGGTGTGTTGCCGAAAATGGTTCCTACGTGATCACCCTTTTTTACCCCTAATTCTCGTAGCTGGGCCGCCAGTTTTCTGACCTTTTGGTAGAGTTGGACATAGGTCATTTTTTCATTTTTGGCAGCAATGGCAATTTTGTTCTCATGAATATCAGCGGCATTACGTAGTGCCTGTGCGATGGTAACGTTTTCCCAGGTTGACATTAGATTCTCCTTGTTTCATGAATTTGCGCAGTTAGCCCGGCAAAGGAAGTGGGTCTTTAGAAATTTTTCGTATATTTTAATTTGTGGTGAAGTTGTTGTTATTCTCAGATCAAGGCATTGTTTGAAAGTAAACATAGGTATACACTTGGTATTCCGAGGATTGTTTTCAAAAAAGATTACGCTGAGCTGGGGGAAAAGAGCATATTCTGACAGTCTCCTAGTTGAAGAGCACGCTCGGCAGCCAGGTGATGATGTCGGGAAAGATGATTAAGAGTGCTAAGCCTATTAACTGGAGGCCGACAAAGGGGATTATGCCACGATAGATATGCCCAATCTCAATCCCTTCAGGTGCAACCCCTTTGAAATAGAAGAGAGCGTAGCCGAAGGGAGGGGTTAAAAATGAGGTTTGTAGATTGACGCACATCAACATCGCAAACCATAACGGGTTGAAATCGAGTTCCATAGCAATAGGCGTGAAGATTGGTACGGTGACCAGAAGGATGGCCGCCCAATCGATGAACATCCCCATGAAAAAGACGATAGCCATCATAATTGCCAGTACCATAAAGCGGTTGAGACCGCCGCCTAAGAGAAAGTCGGCGACGACATCACCTCCGCCGATACTGAGAAAGACGGTACTGAAGAATTTACCCCCGATAAAGAGCATCATAATCATAGCTGTGGTTCTATAGGTTGAGATGCTCGCCTCTTTTAATACTCGCCAATTAAGTTGTCGGTTAGCCAGAGCTAGAAACATGGCGCCGGCGACACCTAAAGCCGCGGCTTCAGTCGGGGTCGCAATGCCGGTCAAGATGGTGCCCATTACGGTCAGGATAAGACCTAAGGGGGGGACTAATGATTTTAAGGTCATTGCCCATTTTTGCATGGCAGTGTGGGTGCGATCACTCTCTTTAATGGGGGGGCCGATTTTGGGGTTGATATGGCAGAGAACGACAATGTAGATAAAATAGAGGGTGGCAAGTAAGATGCCAGGTAAAATAGCCCCAGCGAAGAGGTTGCCGACCGAGGTCTCTTTATAACCGGTCAGGCCACCATAAATAACCAGCATGATACTCGGGGGGATAAGAATCCCCATAGTTCCAGAGGCGCAGATAATGCCGGCGGTCAGCTCTTTCTGGTACCCTTTTTTGATCAGGGCGGGGCCTGCCATTAGTCCCATAGCGACGACTGAGGCTCCTATGATTCCGGTGGTGGCGGCAAATACTGTGCTCACAACGACTACGGCCAAACCCAGGCCTCCCTTTAAACCGCCAAGGACAATATAGAGGGATTCAAAGAGTTTTTCCGATACTTTTGAGCGATCCAGAACCTGGGCCATCATGATAAAAAGGGGTACCGCGACGATGACATAGTTTTGCATCAAGCCCCATGAATTATTGGCAAACATGTCAAAGAGGATGGGGACATTAAAACCGTTGTCTATAAGTCCAAAAAGTGCTGCAACTGCAGCCAGGGTATAGGCTAAAGGATGACCCATGACGATAGCTATAATCAGGGTGGCGAACATCAGGATAGTGAGGACTTCTGCACTCATGATTGATTCTCCTCAGGTTTGCTGATGACGGTGTTCCAGTCCTGTATCAGTTTGGCGATCATCTGGATTAAAAGTAGGGAAAAGCCTATTGCCATTATGGTTTTAAAGGGGTAGATCGGAGGGGCCCAGCTGGTCGATAGACGCTCCCAGTTTTTCCATGAATCGAGAGCGTAGCGCCAGGAGTAAAAGGTCATACAGGCAAATGTCGGGAAAAATATGATCAGGCTCGTAATGATGCTTAAAATAGCCCTTTTTTTAGTGGGTAGCCGGGCTTCAAAAATATCAATTGAAACGTGGCCTTTATGGAGTTGTGTGTAGCTTATAGCAAGAATATAGTGGACGCCGTAAATGAAGGTTGTGACTTCAAACCCCCATGAGGTTGGTGCAGCAAATATGTAGCGCATGGCAACCTCGTAGATAATAACCGCGACCATTGGCAAAATCAGGAGGGCACCCACGCGGCCGATTTTTTCGTTGATCTGGCCAATCCTACTGTCTAATGTGTGGCTCATCTTTTCTCCGAATATTGAGAAATAAGGATATCAACATCCGGCATGAGTCGTTAATCATTAAAACTCATGCCGGATGCGGTTGCCGGATTTCTTCTAAATCTAATATCGTTTAATTGGTTTTGCCGTCAATAAAGGTCTGGTAAGGCCAGGGAGTGATGCCGGAACGGATTTCACGCCAATCGGCAAAATCATCAATAAGGGTTTCCTGAGAGTCGAGAGCCTTTTTAACATCGGGATATTTGGCTTTCAAAGAGTCAAGATGAGTTTTGGCAGTCTTTTTGAAGGCGATGATGGTCTCTTTGTCCATTTTAAGAAATTCGACATTCTTTTTAAAGAGTTTGATCGCTTTAATGTCGAGGTTGGTTGTCCAGCTATAACTCCAGAGTTGGGTTTCCTTGGCGCAGGTTTTGACAATCCACTTGAGATCCTCAGGGAGCTTGTTCCAGGCGTCGGTGTTGAAGGCGAAGCCGAACTGACTGCTGGGTTGATGGACGCCGGGTTCGATGACGTATTTGGTGATTTCATCAAAACCCATCGGGTAGTTGAGGGAGGGAGATGAGAACTCGGCCGCATCGATAACGCCGCGTTCGAGGGCGAGATAGACTTCACCGCCGGGTATCGGGGTGGCTGAGGCCCCCATCATAGTCATAATATCCATAAACCAACCTGCAGTTCTAACCTTTAAGCCTTTGAAATCTTTAAGTTTAGTGGCTGCTTTGTTAGAGAGCAGGCCCATTTCCTGACCACACTGACCACCCGGTAAGGCAACCATATTATAGCGGCCGTAGAGTTCGTTCATCATCTCAGCCCCGCCCCGTTCATAGAGCCAGACGTTGTAGAGCTCGGCATCTAAGCCCATGGGGACTGCAGCAAAAGCGACAAAAGCCTCATTTTTACCCTTCCAGTAGCCGGGCCAATCATGCATGCATTGAGCTGAACCCTTACTCACTGCATCAAAACTCTGCATCGCAGGAACCAGTTCTCCGGCGGAGAAACATTTTATTAAAAGACGGCCGCCGGATGCAAGTCTTACAGAGTCGGAAAAATGCTGAGCGTAATCAAAAAAGAGTAGTCCTTTTGACCAAGGCATGACCATCTTCCACTTAATTGGTTTTTCACTGGAGGTTTCAACTTTTAAACGTTTGACAATTTTATGTCTGGTGTCGGTGCCGAATTTTTCGCGCTTTGCGGCTTCGGCGCCAGTCGACATAGCAAACAGCGACAGGGTAAAAGCAATAGCGACCAATAGACTTAAACTTTTCTTCATTTTTTCTCTCCCTTTGAAGATTGGTTTGAAAAAAATGCTTGAAGCTAATTCTTCAAACATTGTTGAAACTAGAATTAATTTTTACGAAAAGGTCCAGCCGCCATCAATACTTAAAGCTTGACCGGTAATACATTGGGCTGACGGCCCGGCGAGATATAGAGCCATGGCAGCTAGGTCTTCGGTTGTAACCAGCTTTTTTAAAGGCTGATTTTTTAAAAGTACCTGCTCTGGAACTTGTTCTTCGCTGATGCCGTGCTGTTTGGCGAGGTCTATGATCTGTTTTTCGACCAGAGGAGTAAGGACATAGCCGGGACAGATGGAGTTGGCAGTGATGTTCCATTCAGCCAGTTCGCAAGCCATGACTTTGGTAAAACCAATAATTCCATGCTTTGCTGAAACATAAGCACATTTCCATGGTGATGGAGTTTTGCCATGGGCTGAAGATATATTGATGATACGTCCCCAGTTGCCTTTTTTCATGTGGGGGACACAGGCTTTAGTGCAGAGGAAGGTGCCAGTCAACATGACCGAAATCAACTGATTCCATTTTTCGAGCGGAAATTCTTCAACTTTGCTAATGAATTGGAGGCCGGCGTTATTGACTAGAATATCAACTGAATCGAAGCTTGCGACCGCTTGCTTGACCATCTCGTTGACACTTTGTTCATTGGCGACATCACAAGCAACCGCCAAAGCTTTACCATTTTGCTCTTTGATTTCGTCGGCACTTGTTTGCGCCGTAGCTTGGTTGAGGTCCGCGACCACAACCCGGGCTCCATTTTTAGCAAGGTGGGTTGCAATCGCTTTGCCGATACCGCTGCCTGCTCCTGTGATGATCGCTGTTCTGTTACTGAGCATGATTTGGTTTCCTTTGTTAGGATTGTTAGCTGGAAATGATTTTATGGGTTCACCTGTTTTATTAGATTTTAGTTTTGTCCGGTGGGGGGCCGCGTTTCCATCTGTTTGAGACTGTATTGACTGTTGTGGGGTGGATGAGTGGCATGTTTTTTTCACTTATTATCAATGTGTTTGTAATAAGGTATACTTTATATAGTTACAGCTATAGTAGGTTGTCGGTGTGAGTCTGATTATTTTAGTCAGCAAAAAACAGACCAGTTGTTAAGAGTGGTTGTGTCGAAGTTTTTGAAATGGATGATTGTTCTTATAAAACAGTAATTTAAACTTGTAATCAGTATTTATGACTGAACCATCATTGGTTATTAGATTGACGTAATTAAATCATTCTAGTATGAATGTGTAGCATATCTTATACACTGTGGTTTTATGTGCTTTTGGATTTTTTGTTGTTGGGTCTAAAGAATGAGGTTTGTTTCTTGTTTTTCAATCTTTTTTCCTTGAACACCGATGTGATTTTAGGGCTTTTAAGTTATTTTGGAAAAGTGGGGGAGCAGTGTCAATAAAACTCTCAAGAGCAGAGCTTCTTTCATCTTTGGAACTTTGTCACCTGATTATTGATAATATTCATAATGGTGTTATTGTGACCGATGCTGATGGATATATAATTTTTTTCAATAAACTTTACGGTAGGTTTTTAGGCATTGATCCTGCAGCTCAAATCGGTAAACATACTACTGATGTTATCGAGAATACCCGGATGCATATAGTTGCCAAAACGGGCATAATTGAGATTAATAATGCCCATCATTTGAAAAATCAGGATATGGTGGTCCATCGTATTCCGATTAAAAAAGATGGTAAGGTTGTTGCTGTTTACGGTCAGGTGATATTCAAAGATGTTGGTGATGTGAAGAAATTGGCAGGAGGTCTTTCTCTACTTGAAAGCAAAGTAAAGCTTTACGAAGAGGAGATTTTATCGTTACGTTCGACCCGTTATACCTTTGATAGTATTATTGCTGAAAGTTTAGTAATGGGACAATTAAAAAGGGAGGCTTTGAAGGCGTCTGCAACATCTTTATCAGTTCTGATTACTGGGGAGTCGGGAACTGGTAAAGAGATGTTTGCTCAAGCTATTCACCATGCCAGTAATCGACGGATTCACCCTTTTGTTCGGATTAACTGTGCTTCTATCCCTCGAGAATTACTTGAAGCTGAGCTTTTTGGTTATGAAAAAGGGGCTTTTACCGGGGCGCTTACTTCCGGTAAGCCAGGTAAATTTGAACTGGCTAATCAAGGTTCTATTTTTCTTGATGAAATTGGTGATATGCCGCTTGAAATGCAGCCCAAATTGTTGCGGGTTCTTGAAGAGAAAGAGTTTGAGCGGGTTGGAGGTATCTCGCCGGTTCGTTCAGATTTTCGGCTTATTGCTGCGACTAATCATCGTTTGATTGAAAAAGTGAAAAATGGTTCATTTCGGGCTGATCTCTATTATCGAATCAAAGGTATTCCTCTTGTCATCCCACCATTGCGGGAGCGGCGTGAAGATATTATTTTTTTAGCCCGTGCTCTTTTGCAGGAAATGATTCAAGATCTATTTAGACCTGAGATTACTTTTAGCTCTGAGGCGGCCAACGCTTTACTTCTTTATGATTGGCCTGGTAATGTGCGAGAGATGAGCAATGTCTTGGGCCAGATTCTTGCTAGCATTGAACATGATGTTATTTCGCTGGCTGATATTCCTTTTTATATAAGGCAGCAGCAGGGGGTTACAGCAAGTCTCAGTTCGACTCAGAGTTTGGCTCAGATTTTGGCATCTACCGAGCTAAATACAATTCGTCAGGCCTTGGAACTGGCCCAGGGAAATAAAAGTAAAGCAGCTCGGCAGCTCGGCATCCATCGTACACTTCTCTATAAAAAAATGAAGCGTCATGGTCTGGAATGTTAAGTTTGTAAAAAGTTAAGAGCGGAAAAACACTATGTAGCATAATGGCTATATAGGTGTAGTCATTATGCTACATAGTGTTTTTTTGTAAACGCTTGTAATGAGATGATTTCTAGTTTTGTTAATATAATCCATTTTTTTGGAGTTTTTTGATGGATTTTTTGAGTACTGACATAGGTGGAGCCTGTTTGATCAAGCCTGATATCTTTCGTGACAGGCGTGGTTTTTTTATGGAGACCTTTAACCAAGGTAAGTACGCTGATGGAGGGGTGCCTTACAGTTTTGTTCAGGACAATATGTCCTTTTCTGAAAGGGGGACGGTGCGCGGTCTTCACTATCAGCTTAAACAGCCGCAAGGGAAATTGGTCTTTGTCTTGAAGGGGGAGATTTTTGATGTTGCCGTTGATATCCGGCGAGGTTCACCGAGTTTTGGCTGCTGGATCGGTTATGATCTTTCTGAGAGTAACCGGCACCAACTTTTTGTGCCTCCCGGTCTGGCCCATGGTTTTATGGTGTTGAGCGAGACTGCGGAAGTCTATTACAAATGCACTGACCTCTATTCCCATGGAGATGAGTACGGGTTGCTCTGGAATGATCCTGAAATCGGGATAGAGTGGCCCGGTCAAGAGGTTATCCTTTCGCAAAAGGATACCTCTCTACCGATCTTGGCCACAATCAACAAAGAACATCTGCCGGTCTGGCAGGGGTAGTATTTTAACCACAAAAGGGCACGAAAAATCACGAATTTTTTTTGTGTATGTTCGTGGCTAAAAATTAATGTCGGAACTATTTGGATAGATTGTTTAGTAACGGCTGTTCCGAATTAGAACTATTCAAGTTTATAGCCCGCGGCTTTCCAGGTGCTCATGCCGCCGATGACGCTGTAGACATTTTTATAGCCCCGCTGCTTAAGGATTGAAGCCGCAATATTAGAACGATAACCGGACATGCAGATAACACTGATGTGTTGTTCCTGGTCGCGATTGAAGTCCTGGTTAATTAGTTCCGGCAGGGGCAGGTGCTCGGCATTCTCAATATGACCACTAAGCCACTCTGATTCATTACGGACATCGAGAACCATGTGGTTGCTGTATTTATCGAGGACATGGTGCAGAGAGTGAACCGTTATCTGGGGTAGAAAACCGGTCTCTTCGGCGGCCAGAATCCAGCCGCTTAAGCCGATAATATAGCCGTTAATGTTGTCGTAACCAACGCGGCGGAACATGGTTGTGGCGTTCTCTATATCTTCATGGTTGTTGGCCAGAAGTAGAAGCTCACTCTCCGGTTTGACTACATTCCCTATCCAAGTGGCGGAGTTGGGTGACATGCCGATATTAAAACTGCCGGGAATATGGGCTCCGCCGAAGGCAGTTGCCTCCCTTAAGTCAATGAGTATATGGTTTTCCGGGTCTTCAGCCAGAAAATTTTTGCAGGTCAAAGGTTTGTAGTCACTGATTTTGGGCAGGTCTTTTGTGAGGGGCTGCCCTTTAAGGTTGGTGTCGATGATATGGGTGAAATTTATGGGGCGATGGGGAGTGTTCTGGCTGAGCTGGGTTCTGAAATCTTCAAAGTTGAGCTCCATGAAAGGGTTGGTACGCCTTTCAAAGCCTAAGGTTGACGAAGGCTTTGCACTGATTCCAGCACCACAGAGGGAACCAGCTCCGTGGGCAGGGTAGATTTCGACATAATCAGGAAACTCATCCAGTTTTACCCGGAGACTGTGATAGGCATTTCTGACTTGTTCTTCCAAAAGTTCTCCACCGGCCAGATCGGGGCGGCCGATACTGCCGACAAAGAGCAGGTCGCCAGTTAAGAGCATTTCGACAATATCGCCGCGTGCCAGATCTGAGATCGCTAAAGATATTGAATTTGGGGTATGTCCCGGAGTTGTGACAACCCTGATTTTGGCATTACCGAGAGTCATTTCATCGCCGTCATTTAGAGGCAGATGGTCATAGTTAACCGGAGAACCTGCCCCGATATGGATCGCTGCACCGGTTTGGTGACTAAGTTCGGCCGCACCTGATATATGGTCAGCATGGACATGGGTCTCGATGATAGCCGTGATTTTTAACTTGTTGATCTGGGCGGCTTTCAGATAGTCGTCAATATCACGTTTTGGGTCAACCACAACGGCACGACCATCTTGCGGGCAACCGATCAAGTATGATAGACAGCCGAGTCCTTCGACTTTAAATTGTTGAAAAAGCATTTTCGCCTCCTGCAAGTATTTAGATTTTTTAAAATACTAATCTTATTAAGTTTGATTTGATTGGATAGTATGTTAAAAAAGATGAGCTGTCAAGGTCTTTTACCGAACTATTTCTTGTAATTATATCAATTAATCAGGGAGCGATCGATGTCGGTGAGTGGTCATGAAAATTGTTTTGTCTGTCAAGATGGATTTTGTTTATCAGATATAGATGATTGTCAGTTGGGGGTCGAGGCGAAGATGGTTTTTGGTTTCGACCATGAAGGGTGGCAGGGCATCCCTCATGGCGGCGTTGCCATGACGGCTCTTCTCGATTTGGCAGATCATTGCTGGTTACGGCAAAAAGGTGTGAACCTGGTCTACCCCTTAGAAATTGACTGGCGTTTTGCTGACAGCGTTATTATTGGCAATGAGATGAATTTAAAGGCGCTTGTTAAAGACGAAAACAGCCTGCTTTTATCGATGCGGCGCCAGGGGAGTGATAAAATATATCTGAGTGCTGAAGTCAAAATGGGCACGGAAGCCGCAGGGGTTGACTATCCTCTTTTAGACCCGGAAATACTAATGGAAAACCGGGCCCGGCATCAGGCTTTGGACGTTTACGAAAATTGTTTTGTCTGTGGTTTGAAAAGGCAAAAACCGGGTTTGCAACGCCGCTTTTTTAGAAAGATGGAGATCTCTGGTGAACAATCGGCTGTGATTGTGCGTTTTGGCGGCGTAGCCGATTCGCAACTGATTGATTCGTTTCAACAGACTCGGGGAATTTTGCATCCCGGTGTCTTAGCGGCTCTTTTGGATGAACTTTGTGGCTGGAGTGGGATTCTGGCCGAAGACCTATATGGCTATACGGTGCGTTTTAAATTACAGATTAACCGTTTGCCTGCTCTTGGTGAAGAGCTTTTCGGGATGGCACCAACTCCTTCAGTACGGGGGCGTGGCGCTCGAAAATTCTACCATCCTCAAGGTGCTCTATATCATAAAAAAGCCGATGGCACTCTGGAGATTATTGTGGTCGCCAGGGGTCAGTGGATGGCCCGGGAAGAGTTACGGCAGCAGTTTGATGAGACTCATGTCGAAGAGGATCTTTCAGAGGTTGTATTTTGAGCCTGATATAGACAAAAGGCACAAAAAAACCGTCTCGCTGTTGGTTCAGGATACTAAAGGGTTAAAATTTGTAACTATTCAGCCAACCTACCGTAAAGTTGGGCTTCAGACTGCCTCGATGCGGGGATACCCCAAGGGCACTTCCTCACTTCGTTCGGGCGCAGCCTCCAGACCGGGCTTTCACCCTAAAGGGCACAAGAGCCCGTGGCGGGCTGAGCCGCGCTGTGAGCGAAGCGAGGAAGTACTCTTGGGGTGTGTCCCCCTCGAAGTGGGCGAAGCAAAATTCGACGCCTTTTTTAGTAGCTTTATGCGAAGACTGAATAGTTACATTGTTTTTTTAGTTCTCTTTTTTAAAACTTTTAGAGGCAAGGTCAATGTCTTCGGGGCAGAAGATGAAGAGGGTTTTACCTTCGGATGGTGATACCGAACCATAGACATAACTGATGTTGATGCCAGCATCGCCGATCTTTTTGGCCGTGGCTGCCAGGGTGCCGGGTTCGTTGTCAAGTTCGATGGCCATGACCGGGGTGATTTCGTAGAGGTAGTCAGCATTAGCAAGCAGATCTAAGGTTTTATCGGTATCGTTTGTCAATAGACGAACCAGAGCAAATTGCGCTGACTCTTTCTGGATCATGCTGTAACTTGCAGCTGTAGCATGGCGTTTTAGAGCTTTGCCACGTGCTTTGAAAAGTTCCTCGACGTAGCTGGTGGCATCTTGGATAGTGATGGCATCGATGTTGATATTGTTCTCTGAAAACATTAAAGTGAGTTTGGCCAACTCGCCGGGAACATTTTTAAGAAAAAGGGTTATTTCGGTACGAACCATGATTTTCTCCTGGTTGAAGTATTGTAAGAATCAATTATATTGAAAAATCAGATTACAGGATATTATGATTGTCCATCGCTTGTCAAGAACTTAGACTATTATATCACAAAAAGGCCATCGTAAAAGATATTTTACGATGGCCTTGATATTTATTGAACTCAGTTATTATTTGATTTCAATTTATTTTTACGCCGCCATCAAGGTTTGATCTCGAGGGCCAGTATAGAAACATCATCGCCACAGCCTAATCCTACAGTCCAGAGGTCAACCTCTTTAGTGATTATCTCGAGACTTTCATTGAGAGAGAAAGATCTCGAGTTGTTAAGTTTTTCGGTTAGGCGCTCAACCCCGTATTGTTCTCTCTTTGGGTCCATCGCTTCGATAATACCGTCCGAATAGAAATAGAGTCGGTCTCCCGGTTGTAAATCGAGGGTCTGTTCTTTGTAGACTTTGCCGACGCCAACCATAAAGCCGATCGGCATGCTGCGCACCTGAATCGCCTGGCTGCTGCCATCGACTTTGACATGGATCATCGGCGGGTGACCTGCCGAAATGAAGGTCAATGTTCCCGATTTAACATTTAATTGGCCGTATTGGATGGTGAAGTACTGTTCTGTGCTGCTGTCTAAGGGGAAGCGTTGATTGAGGCGGTCGGCAACCTCTTCGGGGCGGACAAGATGGTATCTCTGGGTGCCGGGGATCTGTTCTTTCAAGAGATCAGATTGTCCCGGGTTGGGATTGATAATCCGGGAGAGGTTGACTGAGAGCAGGGCCGCGGGTACCCCATGACCACTGACATCAAGCAGATAGAGGCCAATATGATCCTCATCTAGATGAAACAGATTTAAAGTGTCACCGGCAAGTTCGTCGCAAGGGACATACTTCCAGGCAAAATTAACGGTTTCGCATTCCGGTAATTTAGTGGGCAGCAGAGATTGCTGGATTTTGGCGGCCGCTTCAAGATCCCGGCGCATACGTTCGTTGATTTTTTCCAGTTCCTGGTTGCGTTGGGCTAGATCTCGTTCAAGGTCGGTTATGCGAAGGCCAACCTTGAGTCGGGCCAGAAGTTCGTCTTTGTCAAAGGGTTTTGTGATAAAATCGTCAGCTCCCGAATCCATGCCCGCCAGGATATCCTCTTTTTCGGTGCGGGCTGTCAATAATATGGTGTAGACATAGCCGGGTCGTTCACTTGAGCGGATGCGCCGTAAGAGCTCAAGGCCATCCATCTCCGGCATCATCCAGTCGCTGATGACCATCGGAAAATGCTCTTTCTGGAAAAGTTCCCAAGCCTCTTTGCCATTTTCGGCAGAGGTAACTTCATAGCCCCACTTTTTCAGGCGACTTTCCAAAAGGCGTCGTGACACCCTCTCATCTTCAGCAATCAGAATTTTCATTTTTTCCTGTGTTAAAAGTAATAACGGCCCATGGGGGTTAATTCAAATTCGTTTACAGTCAGGTATTCCTGTTCTCTGCGGTTGATAAATTTTATGGTTTTTCCTTTAAAATTTAGACGTCCTTCTTTGAGTAGTCGATAACCTTCATTGCGGCAGCGTTGGCAGGCATCGATCGGGATTTCAATACCCATGCAGGATGAGTTGCGTTGTGTTTTGGAAGTCAGATGGCGCACTCCGGAGCAACTTGTGCAGACCATTATCTGTTCAAGTTGCTGGTCGCTGATACCGTCGGTATCGTAATAGACCGCTTTGGAACGGGTGTCGTATTGGTTTGGTTTGACATTTAAAGGGGGAGGTTTAAGATAGTTCTGCATGGTTTGCGCGCAAAGTTTTTTGATGTACTCGGTGATTTGAGGGCTTTGGCGCAGGCTTTCAGGATCATAGTCCGGTTCACGTACCTGACTGTAGTCAAGACCGGCCATCGCCAGCACAATCCCGAGGTTGACATAGGGCAGAGCTCCCTGAATTGAGTAGCCCCCCTCTAAAACGGCAATATCCGGGTTGAGTTTTTCATTGAGGCGGGCGTAGCCCTGGGCCGAAAAGTTCATATTAGTGATGGGGTCGCCATAATGGTTGTCCTGGCCCGCCGAGTTAATGATCAGATCAGGTTTAAAATCATCAAGAATCGGCTGCACCAGATTATCTATGACATGAAGAAAACCTTCATCTGAGGTGTTGGGGGGCAGGGGGATATTGATAGTTCGACCTCGGGCTGTCGGGCCGCCAAGTTCATCACTGAAACCGGTGCCAGGATAGAGGGTGCGGCCATCCTGGTGCAGGGATATAAAGAGAATATTGGGATCGTGCCAATAGATATCCTGGGTGCCGTCGCCGTGGTGGCAGTCGGTGTCAACGATGGCGATTTTTTTATTGCCGTAGTTCTCACGAATAAATTCTATCAAGATAGCTTCATTGTTGATATTACAAAACCCCCGATTGCCGTGAACCACCTTCATGGCGTGGTGGCCGGGAGGGCGAACTAAGGCAAAGGCTTTGTCGACCTGTTTTTCCATGACCAGGCGGGCTGCTTTAATGGCTCCGCCGGCGGCAACCAAGTGGGATTCGGTACTGACCTCCTGGGGGCCGGGAAAACAGAAGTGAGTTCTTTCGATATCGGCATAGGTGGCAATTTCGGGTTTATATTCAGTGATATTTGGAAGATCAAAAACCCCCTCTTCTCGAAGTTGATCCTGAGTATAGAGAAGACGTTCTTCACGTTCCGGGTGGGTCGGACTGATGGCCCAGTCATAAGCCGGGAAAAAGATGACGCCAAGATGGGTAGAGGTTTTCATATTATTTAATTCCTTGAAGATAGTTTGTTTCAAGACCGGGTCTGATTTGGCAGCTTACGCGGATAGTTTTACTGCCGACCGCGTAATCGTCGACCATGTTAAAGGCCTCGGCCTCTACCACGGAAACGTCTCTATTCAGGATTTCGGGATGCCCGTTTTCTTTAAGGTGCTGGGTCAGTGCGTTGACGCCATCCTCTTTAGCCTGGTTCAATGAATAAGAGCTGCTGACTTCCTGTTTTATGTCGAGATTAGGAATAAGCATGACTTTTTTACCGGTATCGGCAAAGAGTTCAATCTCCATAGTCGTTCGGGTCAAAGCTGCCCCGATGGCATTGGCAACCGCAAAATTTTCCGGGACTTCAGTCTTAAGGTTGAAGACCTGTCCCAGGTTCTGAGCTAAAATTGCTGCGGGCCCGCCCATAATATAGATTTTTTGCGGGTCGATTTTTTGACCATGAACAACCTCTTCGACCGTATAGACAGGTCTTTGATTGATCGCTTCCAAAAGTTTGTTGGTTTCTTTATGAATAGTTTTCATAGTCAGTTCAAGAACCCTGTCGGCTAATTCGACAACCTTCATCTGGTTTTTTTCGGCAAGGATTTGGAGGCCGGCAAATGATTTTTTACTATTGCCAAGATCGCATAATTTTTTAACATTACAGGCATCAATCAAAGTTGCTTGTGAACCGCCCAGAGCCAGCGGCGGGCCTAAACGTTTGGGTCCGACCATTATTTTAGCGTTCTTGCCAATAGTAATTGCCGAATCGCCGCCAATGCCGATGGAATGCGTGTCGATCGCCCGTACTGAAGTTGCCCGCCCGCCAAAACTAACCCCCTCTTTTTCAAGCAGGGGAGCGCCATTAGCAAAAATGGCGATGTCCGTGGTGGTGCCGCCGATATCAAGAATGATGGCATCTTCTGTGATTGAACTCAAAGCGATAATCCCCATGACGCTGGCCGCCGGCCCCGAAAGAATGGTCTGGATCGGGTTGTTGCGGGAATTTTTGAAGTCGATGGTGCCGCCGTCGGCTTTTAAAATATTTACAGGTGCGTTCAGGTTATGCTTTTTGAGGCTTTGCGTGATCGCGTCGGCAAAAGTGTTGAAATGCCGCCAAACTGCGGCATTGTAGTAAGCGGTTGCCAGACGTCTGGGAAAATTGAGGCGGCCGGAAAGGCGATGGCCGATGGCGATAAAGTCGGCCTGTGTGGTGACGAGGTCGGCTAGGGTCTGTTCAATCTCGGGGTTGCGAATTGAGAATTTACTGACAACCGCAAAAACTTTGAGTTGCTTTTTTTGGCAGTCGGCAACCGCGTTGTTTGCGGAAAATTCATCTAATTTAAGTTGTAGGGTGCCGCGATGGTCGATTGAGCCTGCGAGAAGGTAAAAGTTATGGCCGAGGTCACTACTGAAATAGTAAGGCGCCAGGCCCGGGCCGGAGACGGCGAGAACTCCGACCTCCTCAAGCTCGTTTTCAACAATGGCATTGGTCGTCAGGGTCGTACTCAGATTAATCTTGCTGATGGGTCGAGTTAGGTGGGAGCTTAAGATTCTTTCTAAAACCGCATCCAGAGAGCCGATCAAATCATTATGGTCAGTCTCGACTTTAGCGGTTGCTACGACCCCTTTATGATCAATAATAACTGCATCCGTATGGGTGCCGCCAACATCTATTCCCAATAACATAATTTTGTCCCGATTCGTTCAATAATAGATAGATTTAATGGGAATTGCATAGCACAAACCCATGACTTGCGTCCAGTTTAATGTAGAGATTTTAAGATTTTTTGAGAGGGGACTGATTTTAAATCGGTTCCCTTTTTTTGTGGTCTATTGTAAAATGTATATGGCATACACAGAGTTCGCCGTTAGCGGCACAAATATTTTGACAACACAGTAAGATTAATGAGCAAAAATCAGAGAGTAGTCTTAGGTTTTAGTGGCGGGGTTGATAGTGCAGCGGCCGCTATTTTACTGCAGCGCCAAGGATACCAAGTAGTTCCGGTCGTCCTTGATATGGGTGGGGCAGATACTTCATTTCTGTTGCAGAGGGCTGCAAAGATGGCAAAGCATCTTGGGTTAGATTTGCTGGTTGAGTCGGCAGCCGATACTTTTGCCCAGGAAGTGATTGAATATCTGCTTTTTGCCTATACTCATGCGCAAACCCCGAATCCCTGTATTCGCTGTAATGCTCGGGTTAAATTTGCCCGGTTGGCGGCGGTGGCCGACCGTCTAGGAATTGAAAAAATGGCTACCGGGCACTATTTTAAAAAACTTTCCGGAGTTTCAGACAGCCCGGAAATTTCCTACCATAAAGCTTATGACAAGCGTAAAAATCAGAGTTATTTTCTCTTTGCAGTGCCGGAATTGTTATTGCGGCGCACTCTTTTTCCATTGGGTGGAATGAGTAAGAGTGAGGCCCTGATTTTGGCAGATGCAGCGGGTTATGAACTTGATAATTATCGTGAGAGCCAGGAGCTCTGTTTTCTCAACGGCGAAAAATATCAAGAGTATCTGGCCCGGCGGGGAGTGATGGGTGGTCACGGTGAGATTGTCAATTGTCAGGGGCGTGTAATGGGTAAGCATAACGGTCTGCAAAACTACACGATTGGCCAACGCCGCGGTATGGGGATTGCGCATCCTGAACCCCTCTATGTTCTGAAACTTGATTATCCACATAACCGTTTACTGGTTGGTGAGCGGGATGAGGCCTATGGTTGCAATCTAAAAGTGGATAAAATCAACTGGCTGATTGAACCACCATCTCAACCTCTTAATATTGAGTGCCAAATTCGTTATCGCCACCAACCAGCCCCGGCTCTTCTGACTCCGCTTTCCGATGGCCGGTTCGAGATTGAATTCGAGTCTCCTCAGTTTGCCATAACTCCGGGCCAAGGAGCTGCTTTTTATAATGGAGAGCAGCTGTTAGGCGGTGGTATTATCATATGAGTCGTGATTATATGGAGGTTGAGATGAAGAAAATAATCACTTCGGTTTTATGGATCATAATTACTCTCCTTTGTTATAGTGAAGCCAACGCTTTCATCGTTGATCATCAATGTACGGATAGTAGCAAAATTCCTGTTGCATGGTTGCAGGCAGCCAGAAACAATCTGCGCATGGGCTATTCTCATACATCTCATGGCAGTCAGTTGATCAGCGGCATAAACGCATTTCGTGGTAGTGAAGGTTCGAGATATTATTTCACCAGTTCCGGTTGGGGGGCCGTAAGCGGAGTTTTTATAAATGATTACTGGGCGAATGATGGGGCCGGAGACCTTGGTCATAATGGTGACTTGAGTTGGGTGACTGCAACTGAAACCATGCTTGATAATCCTGCCAATGACCGGAATGTGGTGATGTGGTCATGGTGTGGCGGCGTTAGCGATAACACTGCAAGCGGTATCGATATATACTTAAATGCCATGAACCGCCTTGAACAACTCTATCCTCAGGTTTCTTTCATCTACATGACCGGTCATCTGGATGGCGGTGGAGTGGTGGGTAATTTGCATCAGATGAATGAGCGCATTCGCAATTACTGCCAAGATCACAATAAGATACTTTTTGATTTTGCCGACATTGAAAGTTATGATCCCGATGGTGCAATCAACTATATGCAACTTAATGCCAATGATAATTGTGATTATAACAGTAATGGCAACAATCGAAATTGGGCCCGTGAATGGCTTTCTGCTAATCCGGCCAGCACCTTGGCAGTGGAGGCCGAGAGTTGTGGGGGCTGCGCTCATTCACAATATTTAAACTGCGTTCTTAAAGGCCGGGCCTTTTGGTGGATGATGGCCCGTATTGCCGGTTGGGAGCCTGGCATTCCAGATCCTCCGGTTACGCTCTCAAAACTCTATTACCCGCATGTGGTCAGTGGGGATGGAGTTTGGGGAACCGAGATATGCGTACTCAATCCCAATAGTAATCAGACAGTTAATGGGATTTTTAAGGCCTTCGCTAATGACGGCCGAGCGGTTTCTGACAATCTAATTTTAAGCCTTGCTCCGCAGGCTCGTCGAGTAATAAACATCGCCACGCAATTTAGAGACCCTCAAAGTATTGGCTATATTGTTCTAGAAAGTGATTCCGAGAATCTTACCGGATATATGAAATTTTTTATCAACGGAGTCTGTCGGGTTGCCATACCCGTGGTCTCTCAGCTTAATTCAGGAGCTGTACCAATCTCTCATATTGCTTCAGATCAGTACTGGTGGACCGGTATAAGTTTGCTTAATACGACACTATCGGAAAAAATATTGTCCATATATTTCAATAATGGAGTGCTGAAAAACGTAACACTCAGTGCTGGAGAACATCGGGCTTTTTCGATAAAAAGTCTGTTTGATAACACTCCTCAAGCAGATATCAATTCTGCGATAATAGAGGGCATGACCGGAGTCATTGGTTTGGAACTTTTCAGCAATTCTAACCAGTTAAGCGGCATATTGTTAAGTGATAAGAGCTCTACTGAAATCTGTTACCCTCATGTCGTCGATGACCTGCAGTGGTGGACGGGGATTGTGGCATACAATCCATTTGATATGGAATCTATTTTGACAATTTCACCCTTTACTGGAGACGGTTCACCATTACCGCTTAAGACGGCAACACTTTTACCATTTTCAAAGTACTGGGGGTCTGTGAGTTCGCTTGCTTTAGCGTCGGAAACTGCCTGGTTTAAGGTTGAAAGCACCACTGGGATTTCCGGCTTTGAGCTTTTTGGCAGCAATGATAGTCAGCGTCTGGCCGGCTACTCCGGGGTTGCGATCAGTGGAACTGACGGCGTTTTGGCTAATCTTGAAGAAGATGGTTGGTCAGGTATCGCATTGGTCAATATCAGAGCAACCTCGGTAACCGTTCAACTTAAAGCATATGATGATTCTGGCGCTCTTATTGCGACTAAATCAATAGATCTCAAAGCTTACGAGAAAAAAGTGGAAGTTGCCTCCACATTTTTCAGCACCAGTATCGCCGGCGCCACTTACATTACCTACACCGTGGAAGGTGATGGTGAATTGGTTGCTTTCCAGCTCAACAATAGCAGTGACAACACCATGCTTGATGCCTTACCAGCTATCAGATAGTGCTATGAGAAAACCCACACAAGGGAATTTGCTTAATTGTTTAATTTACTGGGTGCAATAAAAAATAATTAAAAAGAATATTTTCATTGCTTTAGAATGTTAAAAGAATTTATATGAATATAAATGAATAACAGATGGCGGGGAGGTTTCCAGATGTCAAAAGTAGTGACCCTTAGACTTTCAGATGAAGAATATAATCTCTATGCAAAAGCCGCTAAAGTTGTCAAACGGCCGATATCCAACCTGATTAACTACCTGGCACAACAACAGCTTGAAGAGAGTATTTTTATTGACCAGATAGAGATGGATGAGATTATTGGGAACCCAACTTTGCTTGAATCCCTGAAACAGGGTTCCATCGATGCAGAACTCAATCAAGGATCGTTTGTTGATGTATATGATATTCGAGACTAAAACTTTTTTGAAGTCGCTTGAGCAAGTTTTTGGTGGACAACAGGGAAAAATTAAAAAGAAACTCCGGGGATATGTTTACCAGCAACTAAAAATCTCACCGGCGTTTGGCTCTAATATTAAAAAGCTCCGAGATTGGGATCCTCCCACTTGGAGATACAGAATAAGCTCTTACCGATTCTTTTATCAAATTGATGAAAATCAGAAAATTGTCTCTATGATCCTGGCTGAACATCGTGGTAAGGCTTATTAAGGCATAATGGTTGATTTGACACCGACCCCAATTCTACTCACTATGACAAACGAAAGGGAAAATGAATGACTAATGGTAAAAACAACGGAGCGAACCTTGGCTTCGAAAACAAATTATGGGGAATGACCGACAAAATACGCGGTCATATGGACGCTGACGAATTGCGTGTTCTCAGTGTTGAGAAGTTGGTTGACGGATTAAACCTTAATGGGGTTCACAATGGCTAGAGCTGACTTGCTAACCGCTCTCGTCAAATTTGGAATGGCTGACGACAAGATCCGGTTCCAAAAAGTTGTCGAGTCGATCATCGCAGAAGAGCGAGCGAAGAAACACACAGTGTTGGCCGAGAAGCTGGAAGATCTGTTGCGCTCGATTCCTGTAGCGAAACCAGTTTCTAACGGAACCGCCATATTGGATCATCGGGTCAGTAATTTCGTCCGAGAAGTGATACCAGAGCGGAAACTCGACGATCTTATATTGCCATCGGAAGTACTTGAGATAGTGCGGGAAGTTGTTCAAGAGTACCATCGAATTGACCTGCTTCGATCATACAATTTGGAACCTCGCAATCGAGTACTGCTCATCGGTCCACCAGGAAACGGTAAGACGTCTCTGGCTGAAGCCATTGCTGAATCGTTGATGGTACCGTTACTTGTCGTTCGGTACGATGGTGTGGTGGGCACCTACCTTGGTGAAACTGCCGTTCGTTTGCGAAGGTTGATGGAATATGCCGCCACACGGAAATGTGTTCTGTTCCTTGATGAGTTTGAGACGTTAGGCAAGGAGCGGGGCGACACTCACGAAACCGGGGAAATAAAACGAGTCGTCAGTTCCTTGCTTCTACAGATTGACTCGCTGCCCAGCCACGTGGTCGTGGTTGGAGCCACCAATCACGCAGAGCTTCTCGACCGGGCTGTCTGGCGACGGTTTCAAGTTCGTATGGTTTTGCCCGAACCGACTCGTGCGAGACTGGCCGATTGGTTTGCAAGGTTTGAACGTAGGATCAATGTGCCACTGGGATATGCACCAGAGACATTAGCGAAGAAGCTCCAAGGTGTGAATTTTGCCGAAGCTGAGGAATTCGGGGCGAGTGTGTTTCGCAAGTACGTACTCGAACAACCTGATTCAGACATGAAATCGATTGTTAATCGTACGTTGAAGACCTGGTCAGCACGTTCGGCCAAAACGAAACAGCAAAACGGGGGCAAAGACTAATGCCGGTTCGACCATTATTGCTATTTCCCGCTCCCGAACTTGCAGAAAAGGGTAATTTGCCCCAAGGTTTTAGACGGACTCATAAACCTTCGCATGGCAGGCAAGGAGAGAGGGTGTCTCCCATCTTCGCTCAACTTCAGGCGGCATTCGATGCGCGGCAAGTCGAACTACAGAAAACGGCTGCCGGTGTAGAGCCAGAACAGGTTTTGGTGATTGAAACCATCGGTAACATCGAGGATTTTGCCAATGCTGTTCGTCGGATTGAAGGGCTTGAATGGATGGGGGAAATTGAAGTTGAGGAGATTACACCGGATGAGGATTTCTATGACGAGAAAAAACCGGAAAAAGAATTAAGTGGTCGTCTCTATCTGGTCATGACAAATCAGCAGGCATTGCGAGAACTGCTTTCATTGTGGAATCGCTATAAAAATGATGAGAACATGACCTTTGATCGTGGCTTTGCCAAGTTTCGCGACGTGTTTCTCTGCCTTAATGATATTCGGCGTTGGGATGTGCAAGACCGCCTCGCTGAAACCGGTGTGTTGGATGTTTGGCGTGAGGATATGGAGCATTTTCCCGATCAGCCGGTTCGAGGTGAAATCGAACTGTGGTTTCGCAATTCTGAAAGCAAGCGGCAAGACGCGGAGCTTCAGCTCACTTTATTGATTGAGGTGCTTGGTGGAAGAGTTTTGAGCCAATGTGTTCTTAGCGATATTGCCTATCACTCGATCTTGGCCGAATTGCCGAGGCAAGTTGCACAACAGGTGATGGATCACTCGAGTGTAGAGTTGGTCAAATGCGACAGCGTCATGTTCTTCAGGCCAGTAGGCCAAATGGCGACGGGCAAGTCACCGGTTGAAGGTGACCTGACGGATTTTGAAGTTTCTGAGGATCAAGAACGGCCATCCGGTGATCCGGTTGTTGCTATTTTTGACGGGCTTCCTTTGACCAATCACAGGTTGTTAGCAGATCGTTTAGTAATCGATGATCCAGACGATTTCGCCTCGTATTACACTGTGGCCGATCGTGTGCATGGGACTGCAATGAGTTCGCTTGTCGTTCAAGGTGATTTAAGCAACGGGGAAAACCCGTTGGCTCGGCCTGTCTATGTTCGCCCGATCATGAAACCCATCGATTGGCATCGGTCTCCTCGTCCCGAGTATATCCCAGCAGATGTGCTTGTTGTTGATCTTATTCACCGCGCGGTTCGTCGCATGTACGAGGGTGATGGTGCGGGTGATGCGGCGGCGCCTGGCATTCGAATCATCAACCTGTCGATAGGCGACTCGAGCCGTCAATTTACGCAAGCCATGAGCCCCCTCGCACGACTCTTGGATTGGTTGAGTGTAAAATACAAGGTGCTCTTTGTCATCAGTGTGGGAAACTACCCTGATGACATTGACACCGGGATTTCGGTAGATGACTTTAATGATCTTGGCGATCAAGATCTCGAAGAGCTCAGTGTCAAGAAGCTATACGAGAACG
This sequence comes from uncultured Thermodesulfobacteriota bacterium, assembly GCA_964457755.1. Lineage (GTDB taxonomy): Bacteria > Desulfobacterota > Anaeroferrophillalia > Anaeroferrophillales > Tharpellaceae > Tharpella. The sequence continues at coordinate 138,325 of CAYWGC010000002.1, forward strand.
CACGCCATCGGAGCCTACTCTCTCCCGCCGAGAGCATCAACGGCATCACGGTAGGTGCGCTGCACCGTGATGATTCTACTGTGAGCCATAGCGGAGACACCATCAACCTGTTTGAAAATGCTCTTCCAAGTCCGGTGTCTGCATTTGGCAGCGGATACCGCCGCTCCGTAAAACCTGATTTAATCTGCCATGGTGGCCGAGTTTTTTACAATCGACCTATAGGCACGAATGCCAACGCCATTCTCAAATCCCGCCATCTTCGAATAGCGCCGGGCAACGAAGTTGCGTCACCGAGTAGCCATCCTGGCGACTTAAACAAGACTGCGTATTGTTGCGGAACCAGCAATTCGGCTGCGCTTATAAGTCGAGCGTTGTCTATTTGTCACGACTCGTTGTTGGATATATTCAATGAGCAAGCGCCTGACATTGAATTCACCACGTATATTGCCCCCTTGCTCAAGGCGATGATTGTACATGGATGTTCGTGGGATGATATTGGGGAACGCCTTCAACAAATACTGCAAACTGCTGACAATGGTCGCCAAATCCGCAATTGGATAAGCAGATGGCTTGGGTATGGGGTTCCAGATTATTCGAGGGTTTTAGATTGTACGGAACAACGGACATCAATACTCGGGTTTGGGCAACTCAATGATGGAGAGGCCCATGTGTTTAGTCTGCCACTTCCGCCGTCATTGGCCGCTCGACGTGACAGGCGTAGACTAACCGTGACATTGGCGTATTTGTCGCAAGTCGCCTCAAGCACCCAACGATATCGAATTGCCAACCTATGGTTCGAAATCGAAGGCGTTGCTTTGGCTTCCGGCAGACAAGATGCCGAGTGGCGTACAGTTAGACGTGGAACCGTTCAACATGAAGTATTTGAAGACGATAGAGCGGTCCCATTCAGCGACGGTGATACTTTGACAATTAAAGTCAACTGTCGAAAGGACGCACGTCGAATGGAAGAGCCGACTACTTATGGATTGGCAGTATCACTCGAAGTAGCGGAGGGCATTGATATACCCATTTATAACGAGGTACGTACTCGAATAGCAACTGCTATTGAGATTCGAGCTAGAGAAGGGCTGTAGAAATGAACCATCTCAACGAAGCAAAAATATGACCATGGTGTGCTTTGAGAATTTCACTACATTGAATATGGATCGGACGTTGCTTTTGATGGCTCGAGCACAGAAAGTAATGCGGAAGCAGATTATATCGACATTGTTCTCATCGGATGCTCACCGAGAGCTCTGAACTTGTGCTCGAATAGGCGACGGTTGCTTTGTAAGGAATGTGCAGTAGAGTTAATGAAACCGCTCAACAAAGCGCTGTACTGATCGGTTGTTCCGCTACGCTCCATTGCCGTCAATGAGCCTGCTCGTTATTTACCCAACCAATGGCAAAGTTTACGCCGGATACAATACATGGGTGTTTGGGCAAATACTGGTTCTGCCCGAACTGGAACAGTGACGATAGGCGGTATTTTAAGTGATACATTTAAGGTGTCACAGGAAGCTGCACCTGGAACTTATAGCTATGAATATTTTTCACCATATTACTCTTCTTCAGAAGTTGACTGGACTGGTGTTGCCTTAAGTAATGCTAGTTATGATCATGAGGCTTCTATAGAGGTTGTAGTTCGTGGTATGAATGGAGACCTTTTAAGACAGATTTATAAAAATCTTCCAGCCAGTGGCAAAACAACTTTAGTAGTAGATGATTTAAGTTCCGGATGGTTGCATGTTAGATCAGATCAACCTTTGTCCGGCCTTGTCTTTCTAGGTCGTGGCCTGTATATGGCTGATATTCCTTTTGTTGACAATCTCGAACAAAATCTTGTTATCCCCCATATTGCTCAGGATGATGATTGGGATACGACTCTTATGATCTGTAACCCACAGACCAGCAGCGTTAATGTAAATGTAATAAATGTTAACGATCAAGGGCTAATAGTGGCTCTGAGAAACTTAACACTTGCGGCTAAAGGCAGCGGTTGTTTTCTGTTAAGTGATCTTTTTGGGTCTCAAGCTCTAACCGGTAAAATATATCTTCATGCAACTTCAGGAATATCTGCTTTTGCGCTTTATAACAATGTGAAGAGCGGCGGCAGCTGGTTTGCCGGTATCAATGCTACACTATTAACTGATTAAGTTAGAATTGCCGATGAATTGATTTTGAAGGTTATTTCTCCATTAAATTTTTTCAACGGCAGAATTCAATGGAGATTGACCTTCCCAGATTGAAATATTTTATGGTACTCTACAAAGAGTCCGGCAATATAGCCGGGCTCTTTGTCATTCAGATGCTTTTGGGAACAAAGTGAATAAAAGGTGATGCCCGATTAGCGTGAGCGAAAGCTTTCCTATGTGGTTAAAAAGGCATGGCGCCGGGCTGGAGTTGTAAATGCAGAAAAAAAAATTACAACGTGTCAAGATCGAAACCCTAGGTTGTAAGGTGAATCATTATGAGAGTCAGGGGTTGGCTGCCGAGTTTCGTCGGCAGGGTTGGCAGGTTGTTAAAAAAGGGCCCTGTGAGGCGGTGGTTATTAATAGTTGTGCGGTTACCGCAGAAGCGGGACGGCAGAGTTTGCAAACCGCGAGAAGAGCCCTTAAACGTTATCCCGAGGCTCAGGTAGCTCTGGCGGGCTGTGCGGTGGTGGCTGAGCCTCAAAAGGCTGTAGAAGTTGAAAAACTAGGGGCGGTTTTCGGCAATGCCGGGAAAAAAGATCTGGTCTCCAGATTAACCGGGCAACTCGAAGGAGAGGCCGTTGACTTAGCTGAGCAAATCGGCATTTATGGTGAGCTTGCGGTTGATCTTTTGCGGGCCGATTTAGACCGAGGCCGGAGTCGGGCTGTAGTCAAGATTCAGGATGGTTGCAACTCTTTCTGTCGTTACTGTATTATTCCTTATCTGCGGGGTCGTTGTCGCAGTTTGCTGCCAGAAACAGTGTTGGCCGAATGTTGCGAATTGGTTGACGCAGGATTTCACGAGGTGGTTTTGACCGGCATTCATATCGGTCGTTATGGGGAAGATTTAGGGGGTGGTTTCAGCCTGACTTCGCTGCTTCTGCAGCTGGTTGCTGAATTTCCTGAACTGCGTCTGCGGCTTGGCTCCCTACAGCCGCATGAGATAACCCCGGAGATCATTTCACTATTGCTCGATCCGCAAGCTTCGGTCTGTGAACATCTGCATCTCTCGTTGCAGTCGGCCAGTGACCGGGTTCTGGGGGCTATGGGACGCCCTTATCGGCGTCACGATATTGAAAATATCTTTACTTTGCTTGCCGCAGGTGCCGGACATTTGAATATCGGTACTGACCTGATTGTCGGGTTTCCGGCCGAAGATGAAAAGTCGTTTCAAGAAACTCTGGATCTGGTCAAAACGGTTGAACTTGGTTATCTTCACGTCTTTCCCTATTCCCCTCGTCGGGGCACGGTGGCCGCCTCATGGCCGGATCGGATTCCGGCAAGCGAAAAAAAGGCGCGGGCCGCAGAGTTGGGGGCTTTGGGCCAAAGTAAGCGGGAGGCTTTTGCTGAAAAAAATCTGGGCTGTAATCTTAAAGTATTGCTCGAAAAAAAGGTCGAAGATAAACGTTATGGGGAAGGTTGGTTTGGCCATAGTCGTAACTATCTGCCGGTACTGGTGACCAAACAAGCAGTTGATACTTGTTTGCAGATTGGATCACAGGTGACGGTCCAGGCGCATACCTGGGATGGTCGTCGATTGATAGGCTCTTGGGAGAGATCCCGGTGTTAGTGGCTTGTTTCCGTGTGACTTCAGCGAGGAGAAGCAGGCTGGATTTTCTTTAAGTTATCAAGGCTCTCTTCGACCTCTGCCAAGTACTTTTGGAGCTTGCAGTTATCCGGTGCCAAGCGCAGAGCCCCTTTCCACAAATCCCGGGCCTTGGAGAAGTTGCCAGCGGAGAAGAGCTTCAATCCTAAAAGTCGGGTAAACTTAACAATGTCTGTGGTCAAAGGTTCTCCGGGTGAAGACAGCTCCAAAACGTACATTGTATGGCAGGCCGCACTCTCCAGATCATTTTTCTGCTCGGCCTTTTTGGCCGCCAAAAGACCATTGCTGATAATATCCTGGCGTTGAGTTCGTATCGCCTGTAAATGTTCTGCACCATCTTTGCCAAAGAGTTTTGCCGCAGCTTCGTCTTGCAAAAGTTGCTTGATCTTTTCGGAAAGGCCGGAATCCATATGCATCAGCATTTTTGCAAAGTGTTTTTGCTCCATCTCCTCATGTAGTAAGATATGCATAGCATTTTGTATTCTTGCCGCTTCCAGTTTGAGATCATTGTTGTCAGGGGAGAGAACTATTGCATCCTGCACCAATGAAAGAGCCTCATCCAGATTTCCATTTGATTCCAGACTGCGAGCTTCCTCTTTTAAACCGCTTATTTGTGCATTGATGGAGCGCTCAACTTTTTTGAGTAAATTTCGGGCCCAATAGTATTTAGGGTAAATGTCGAGGGACTTCTGGAGAGTAGTCTGGGCCTCAAGAAGTTTTCCCTCTTTCTTGTATTTTAAGGCCTCAAATACATAGGCATCGGCCTGGTTAAGCTTAAATCGTGAAAGCTGGATTGTTTCCGAAACCTTTTCTGGACATTTTAAACCGCTCTTGATGAGTTTGTCGGCGAGATCAACGGCTTTTTTATGTTCGCCTGTTTGAGAAAATTTTAGAATTTCAGTGTATTGAGGATTATTCTCGGTTTCAGTTTCGGTTTTGGTTTCGGTTTTGGTTTTTGAATTTGGAACTGTATATTTTGCATCAAGTACTGTTTCAGGTTTGGTAAGAGCACATCCCGATGTCATACTCAAAAGAAAAAGCCCTATAATGGTTACTGCTATTGCATCTTTGATTGCTCTACCTCCCTTAAAATAGCATCAATTTGTCCATCTTTTTCGAGTTTTAATAAAATATCTACAGGGCCAGGATCAAACTGTTTGCCGCACTCTTTTTTGATTCTTGAGAGTGCTTCCTCTCTTGACAACGCTTTTCGATATGGGCGGTTTGAAGTCATCGCATCAAAAGCATCAACCAAATTGATAATCCGTGCAGCTAGGGGGATCTCATCTTCTTTGAGCCCATCCGGATAGCCTGAGCCATCGTAATTTTCGTGATGGTGCCGGACAAACAGGGCAATCTCCTGATAATTTGAGAGTGGACTTAGAATCTTGGCACCCATTTCAGGATGACACTGTATCTCCTTGAACTCTTTATCCGTCAGAGGGCCTGCTTTACATAAAATACCTACCTTTACCCCGATTTTTCCCACATCGTGAAGGATTGCCGCAAGTTCCAGCTCTTCGCACTGTTTTTTATCCATTTCGAGGTGGTTGCCGATCGCCACGGAAATTTGTGCAACCCGGTCACAATGACCTCGCGTGTAGGCGTCTTTCGCTTCTACGGCTTCAGCCAGGGCACTTACAGTCTCTTTGAAGTTTCGCTGATTTTGTTGACGGGCCGAGTGGAGTTGGTCGACCATTTTGTTAAAGTGCCGTGTGAGTCTGCCGACTTCATCAAGACTATTATTTTCAACTCGGACAAGCAGATCTCCAGATCCTAAGGCCTGGACAGCCTCTTCCAATCTTTTGATGCGGTTAACGTGGATGCCGGCAAGCAGAAAAACCCCTAAAATCCCTAATCCTGCACCCAGAGCAAGAGGGAGAATCAGGCCTGTTGCGGTTTCTAGCATAGCTTGGTCAATGTGTTTGACTCCCAAGCCGACAACTGCAGTTCCGACCTGAATGCTTTCAACCTCAATCGGTTGAGAAGCCTGGATGATATCCTTGTTCGGACTGGGGACTCCATCCGGTAACATACTTCCTGTTTTTGCTGGATCAGAATGGTAGAGGATACAACCGCGATGATCCATGAGGTAGGCATATTGAACTTCGCTGTTTTGACTTACAGATTCTATCAGGGAACCAAGACGCAGTTCGTCCTGATTTAACAGTGGGTCTCTTGCGTTAATAACAATATTGTTTGCCAGTGATTGCGCCCTTTTCTGACTTTCAAGGGAGAGAAAAATCTTTTCGTAACGCATGAAGGCAAAGAAAAGTAAAGCTACAACAAGTAGGAGCAGGACGGAAAAAGAGAGAGCTACCTTCCACCGTAAAGAAAAGGTCAATGGGTTGCGGAAATCATTTTGGGGTTTTTGTGTTGCCGATTTTTTTTGAGACAAGGCAAAGTTTGCCTTGTTTTTCATGAGAACTTGGAGGTTGCTGCGGCACTGAATATTGGAACTGCTTTCTGGAGCTCCATTTTTCCACATACATTTATCAAGGTAAGGGGAGAAATATTTTTTCATCAGGTTAGTTATCGTATTTTTTAAAGCAGTCATAATCTCTTTTATGATGAAATGGGTGCGGATAATCAAAAGTTCAAGATTGATGTTTCTATCAAATAGCTGTGTAAAAATCAAGTGACTTTGCCCTCTGGCAATCATTTTGAGGAGGATGTCGTATTGTTTACGTTGGGATTTTTTAGGTAATAATTTATGTGCAAAAATTCTATGGCAGGAGGGGGGTAGCTGTTTCTGGGGAGAATTATGGGTGGTCGGTAAATTGAGTTGTCCCAAATGATGGAGCGCTGACTGTACGTTCGCCTCCTGTAACCGTTGCCAGAGATGCCAGCGGCGCCAGTTGCTGAAGGCAGAATTCGCGGCTTAAGTGACGGAATTCTCTGGGGATTGACCGTTCTGCAGCGATAATCTCGAGTAGCGCTCTGAATTTGAGAAAATATTCGTTGCCTGTGCGGTTATGGGCAAGGTTCTTCGATTCCAGCAGATGCCGGATAATGGTTAATCTGCGATAGCCTCCGCTGCTTCCATCCTTTTCTATTTGTTGGCGTCCTATAAAATCATAAGCTTCGTAAAATTCCAGAATTGCGCGGCGATTCTGCTCGCTTCCCCGGCGTCTTAACTCTTCCAAAAGGATTCCCAGTCCGGTACAGCTTAAACTGTTCTCTGGCAGGCTCAGCCAGTAGTCCCGTAAACTTCTCTTTAATGGAGAGTTATTCATGAAATCTTCAACCTGCAGCCACCACGCTTGATCTTTGATGCCACAGTCTTGACTTGGCTCGAAGTGGTCTGGGTTTTCCGGACTCTCCTGCCAATGAACCAGATAGTCGCCGGCCAGATGCACGAGTGGGGCGGGCAGAGCCAGGTCGAGATTCTTGAGCTCGCTGAAAGGGTTAAGACGCAGCAGGGCTAAAAGAAGTCGGTTTTCTGTTTTCAAGTCAGTTGAGATTGTACGCCAGAGTTTGCAGCAAGGTTGGATGAGGCTGTCGTAAAGAGTTCCTTCGATAATGGTTTCGGCCTTTGGAATGGTTTGGCAGAGTTGTAGAGAATAGTCAAATACTGGATCCGTTTTACTCGTATAATCAGAACTCTCTACTCCATTAATTTTAAAAAAATTATACACGGCGATTGTCAAAGCGGTCAGAGCGGAGGTGATGGTTATGCACTCATTTTTAGCAGACTCCAGTCGCAAAAGTTGAACATCTCTGGAACTTAAAAAATGTTTTTCCCATGATTTTTTAAGGCTGTCTGAAGGTGATGACGCCAACTCACGGATGATCTTTCCGTCCGGGCAGATGCGGGGGGGATTTGATCTCCAAAACACGGAGTTGTAATTCAGTTCAATATTTTCTGCCTGGGATATCAGAAAACCAGCTATGATTTCGCTGATCAGGCTGGTCTCTTTATCTATCAACCGCATAAACTTCTTTCCATTAATCTGGCCCCGCCAGCAGCCAGAAGTTTTTCCAAAGGTTCAACATAGAGACTGTCGCCTAAAATCTCAACTCCATTTTCACCAACCGAAATCCGTAACCGAATCGTTTTCTGCTCAGCGCACTTCTGGTAATCTTTCGGTGTTATCAAATCGGGCAGACTCGCGACAATCTTTATCGGCACTTTAGATAAGTTCTCTTCAGCCATGATGATTACAACCCCCGCAATGTTGCCCTGATGAAGAGGCCGTACAGTCGTGATCTTCACCGCAGCCACAGTCACAAGCCTGACTGCCTTCTTCAAGCCCACCCTGAAAAGCCTCCACCAGTAACGGTGGCAAGCAGATATCATGATTTTCTCGATCTGGAGCCTGGGATTTGATTTCTAAATCCGGTTTTTCAGTAATCCCCAGATTAAAGTTTCCGATAAGGTTCTGGTAATTACCTCTATTGATATCAATCTCGCTTTTTGCCATTGTGGTTTATCTCCAGAATCTTTTTAAAATGGTTTTAAGTTAAAAATTATATTTTAAGTATAGTTTCACGATGAGAGTTTGTCAATGGGATTTATGAAATTTAAACTTAGATGTGAGGCAGGGTGTTGGTTGATGGTCTTGCGATATAGTGATAGTAACCGGTCATGTTGGATTTGGATTACTTTTTATTGGGCCGCCGGGCTGTTTAAACCCTGCATCATGACACTGAAGCGTTGGGCGGTCTCCTGGACCCCATCTTTATTGCCGGTCAGCTCCATGAGGCGATGTTCGGCTTCGAGGGGGCCGATCTGATTTGTGGAGAATTGTTCCATGGTATACTCGATCTCCTGCATATGTTTGACGGCTTGCGGGTTTTTGCTTTTCTTTAGCAACGGAGTCAGCTTGGTTTTCATATCTTTGACCATGCCCCGGCAATTTTCCTGCATGGTGGCGTAGTAGCCCAGCGAGGGGTGTTCTTTGCCGAGGGTGTTGACTTTGAAATTGGTGACGTCGGACGCCTGCTGCGTCCAGTTAGGATCGGTTTGGTGGACGATTGCGGTTTTGCTCTGTTTGTTGCCGAGCCAGCTGGGATCGCGATAGGCGTCGGGGCTGTAGGATGTGGTGAATTCAACCATCGCTTCCCCCGGTTTGCGTCCGTATACCTCTTCGAAAGCGGCTTTTATCTCCTGATTGCCGACATTCTGCATCTCTTGCGGGCTGGTGCGGCGGATATCGCCGTTGACGCTGCGGGTCAGGCCTTTACGCCATTTGGCGTGTGCCGGATTGGGCACCTGTTTACCCTGGACAATTTTGTAACGCGGCGGTTCAATAACCCCCATGTCGATATCCATGCCGACTCCGCCTTTGGAGGCTGAGTTGGAAAAGGTTTTGAATTTCTGTTGATTAAATCCGGCTTTGGTCATACGTCCTGAAAGATTCTTCTGCAACTGTTTGGTAAATCTGCGATCGGCAGAATTGTAGGCATGGACTGTTTTATGCGGTCCGTTGCCCGAAGCTGTCCTGAAATCTCCTTTTTTGGCCAGAGCTTTCATCCTGGTTTTGGCAAACCAGTCGGTCTTTATATCTTTGTAGGCATCATCCACTTGGGTTCGCAGGCGTATTATCTCCTCTTTCGGGGTTCCAGCTTGACCGGCCTTACTCAAAGCGATATGGCGCTGTTCAAAGGTTTTTATTTTTACATCGGCCTGAGCAAAGCGTCGGTTGTACTGGCGCATGCGAGAATCGTGTTTGACGAGGTCATATTCAAGCTGGCGCCAGGCTTCTTTCTGTTTTAAGATCTGTTGTCTTTTCTGATAAGCTTTAGTGCCGAGCTTGATCGCGACGGCAAAGGCTGCCGCCGTACCGGCGCTCCAGGCGGCTCCTTTAAAGCCGGCTTTCTCTTCGTCAAGGGAGATTTTCCGGGGATCTCGGGCATACTCTTCGAGATGTTGGAGAACGCCATTTTGATAACCGCGCATTCCGGCATCGACGACGGTGGTCACGGCGTTAAACCCGGAGAGGGTGCGGCTGACTGATTCCTGCCAACCGCCCTCCATGTAACCGGTCGTGGCTCCGTAGATCTGGTAGGTGACTCCCGAGGCGGTAAGAAAGGCGGGATGGCCAAAGAGGGCAAAGGTCGGTCCGGCTCCGGTAAAAGAGAGGAGCATCATCGAATAATCAGTGAAGGTTTTAACATCTTGCGCCATTTCCAGGTTTTCATTCCAGTATTGAGCTTCATCCTGGTGCGCCTGAATTTGAACCTCTATCGAACCTAAAACCCGATCGCCGATAGCTTTAATGGCATCAGATAATTTTTCACTCTTGCCGCTGACCACATTCTCGGCTGTTACATGGCGGTTGAAGAATTTTCTTAATTCTTCGCGCTCATTTTCAGGGGCCAAGTCAATCAGGCGTGGACCACGTTCCATAATACGTTTAATCGTGTGCCATTTTTCTGCCAGCTGGCGGCTTTCGTTGGCCATGATCTGCATATTCAAGGCGTCAAGCCGGGTCCGGGTGCGGACAAATTCCCCGGTTTGAATTGTGGTGATTGCATCAATCTCGCGTTGCCGGGCATCTTCGGCATAGAGCAGGTCACGGGTCAGTTGGTTTTTGGCATCGAGATTTTTGGTTTTTTTAAGTTGGTCATTGAGGTTTTTAAGATTGCGTGTGAAGTGGTCGATATTGTGTTGATGAAAGATGATTTTGTCAGCTTTCTTCTGATTGGCAGGGGAGATCCCGGTCGGGCCTGTCGTCGGTCGAACCACACCCTGGCCGAGTTTTAAAGGTTCGAGTTGACCGCCGCTGGGATCCCATTTATAACCATAAATCACACTGGCTGATTTTTGCCACCAGACCTGGCTCAAGCTTTTAGCATCTTCGCAATGAAATAACTTATCCAGGGCCTCGACTTTAAGCCAGAGAAATCGGTTTTTAAACCACTTGTTGTTATAGTCATAGTCTGGAATGATATAAGGGTTACTTAAGGCCTTGTTTTCAACTGCCCCGGCTTTTAATATGGCCCCAGAACCACCAGTTAAAATATTTGTAAGCTCATCGGCACTCAATGCTATCGTCCAGGATACTCCAGTGGCTGACGGCTCGGAGCAGTTGTATGTTCTGACCTTGAGTCGAGTTCGTTCCGCTTCGCTCAATTTACTGTAGGTTGCAGTGCTTATATTGAGGCCTTCGCACGAGTGGAGTTTTTTTATAGCGACCGGAATCTGCACTTGAGCTCCGGGAAAAAGGCGTTGGGGTGGCGCTTTCCAGGTGTGCAGATAATTGAAACGATCCAGAGTTTGGGGGACAAATGAGGGTGGGGCAAACGAGCCTTCGATCCGGCGCTCTTCTTTGTCAATTGTATGGGTGATAAAGTGATTTTTATCTTCATCTTTTCTGGTCGTGCATTCGACCAAGGCCCAGCAACCAGGGTCTTTGATTAGTTCTATTTCAGCCGTGACCGTTGCCAGAGTTTTAGGTCCGGGGTAGCGTTGTAATTTGACCGTAATTTTATGGGTGGTGCCGATTTCTGAACGAAAGGTGTTCTTTATTGTGAATGAACCTTTTTCCGGTTTTTTCCAGCACCAGGGTTTACCATCTAAAAGAAATGCCAGTGAAATTTTGTCATTTTTGAACTTTTCATGGTCGGCAATCTCGATCTTGAATGCGTACTCTTTTTCGGCTACAGCTTTAAGGCGGGCCGGAGTGATAGTCATTTGTGGCGCCTTGAAAAATTCCTTGATGGCGGCTTTGTGAAGTTTGCGGGCTTTGTTTCTTAACGTGGTGGCATTAGGCGGCCCTCCGAGGGCTATAATTTCTTTTCCAACCAACTGCAGGCGGGCGTTAAGCACTTTGTTGACGGTGGCGTAGAGAACCGCCGACTCCATGGCTTGAACGATAGTACTGGCATCCCCGATCTGAGTGGCACCATTAACCTCAAGCTGAGCCGCATTAAAATTTTCCAGCGAGTCGTTGAGTGCGGCCCGTAAGCCCAGAAACTGAACCAGCAGTGGATTAAGTTGATTCAGGTATAAGACGATCTCCTGACTTGGGTACTCAAAGAGCGGCAGCCAGCGGGCTTCAAAGAGACGTTCCTGTTCACTGTCCATTTCGCCATAGAAGAGCCGCATCCCCTCCATCGCCATTGAAACCGCCCCGGCGTATTGAACTTTAGTCATATTGTTGATGTAGAGGGTCAGCGGCAGCTCGGCCGGTTGGTTGGCGGCGAGCAGAGTATCGATAATTTTCAGGGTTTCGGGTTGGGTGATCTGCGCAGTCTGAGTAAGGATTTGGGGTGGCGGGGGAGATGCTTGATTTACCTCTTTTTTCTGGCTGGCTGTTGGTAATCCTGGCTCAGAATCAATTACCGTATTCCAGCTTTCACGGTTATCAGAAGGGGATGTGAAACTGCTTGCAGGGTTCTCTCCTTTTTCGACTTCAATGAAGTTTTTATCAGCAAAGCTGTCACTGCTTGTTGGCGTCTGCTTGAATGAGTCTTGCCGTTCAATCTCCCAAGTGTAGCCCGTCTCAGGATTATGGATTCCTGAGATGAGAAAAATCAGAACAGCTATAGTTGATATTTTAAAAAAAGAGGCTAGCATGGTTGAGGTTTCCTTGAATCTGATCATCTGCAAACTTTTAACATTGATTAAAAATTTGCCAGTCTCTCTCAGGGCATACATGATCCAACATAAGTGCCGTTATCGTAAGTTTTACACGAGGTCATCTCTCCGTCCTCAGCATACTCCTTTTCCTGGCCATGCATTACACCATCCTGATAGGTTGTTGAGCTGGAGATTTGTCCGTTTGTGTAATAATATTTTTCAAGTCCATGCTTTAATCCGTCAACATAGGGTGTTTCTCGATTCAGCTCTCCGGTTGCATAATACCTGAATTGTGTTCCATCAATTATATCATCCGTGTATGGGGTTTCTAATTTAAGCTGGTCAATAATCTCGTAATACTCTTTTGAAGTACCATTTTTCTTGCCGTCGGTATACGGGGTCTCATATTTACGGTTGCCGTTTTCGTAATAGCCCTTTGTCATACCGTTCTTCTTGCCGTTGGTGTATGGATGTTCATAATTTAGAGGACCGCTTTTATAATATCCTTTTGTTATGCCGTGTCTGAGATCATTCTGCCAGGGTTCATCTTTCCAACGTTCACCAGTACTATAAAAAAAATGGGCCATGCCGTTTCTTAAATCTGATTGATGCGGAATCACCGAGATTATCAGGCCGTCTTCATGATACTCGATGTAATTTCCTTCTAAGAGGTCGTTAACATAGGGAGCCTGACTTGAGATGTTACCGCTTTCATAAAACCAGGTGCCTGTTCCTTCCCTTTTCCCGGCTTTATAAGGGGTTTCAGACTTTAATGCTCCGCTTTCAAAATAACTTTTCCACCAGCCTTCATGTTTCCCGCTTAAATTCGGTATCTCCCATCTAAGTTGGGCATTTCCCCAATAAGTGCATTGAATGGCCTGATCCGGATTGTTGGGGGGGTAGATTGCAAGAGTACCACCCCATTGATAGTCACCAGTTCCTATTTTGGGGCACCATTTTGGGTCAGGCCATCCGGTCCAGGAGGGGCTCGTGTTAACCGTAATTACAATTGTTTCCGTAATTGCGTTGGTGGTGGTCGCCGTGATCGTCGAGGTGCCGCTCGGCGGGGCTGTACCGGGTGCTATATAATTTACTGTGGCAATACCGTTGGCATTGGTATCGGCAGTGCCAGCTGAAAGTCCACCACTGTCAGTTGTAAAAGTAACGGTTTCACCTTCTACCGGATCGCCGATTTCATCAGTGACAGTCGCCGTAATCGTGCTGGTGCTTACACCATCCGCATCCACTGTGTTCGTAGATGCCGAAAGGGTCATGGCCGCCGCAATCGACTCGACTAGGATGTCCAGTTTGATTTGCTTTGAATTTGTATAGATTTGGGGGGTGTTGAAGTAATTAGAATTGGTTACCATAACCAAAAGATTATATTTGTCATCGGTCAATGAGCGAAGATCTTTTTGTTTCAGCTCTTTAGTGCTTGAATGGGACATGTATTCGATTAGAGTACCATAGCTCTTTACTTTAAAAAGGGTAATATCACAAACATCCTGATCAATTGTAAAGTTGATGGCCTTTGCCGGGCTGATATTCGGGTAATTCAGCCCAATTGTGAACAGTTTTGCAGAAAGATCCGGATAGGTTTCTGTAAATGTCTTGGCAAGGTCAGTGTTTGACCTGATTCTAAAAATTCCCGATGTAGCATTTAAAAATGGTGCCTTTGGCACATTGTAGATATTTCCTTGGACATATTCCCTTAAGAAAGGCTCCCATGCCATAAATAGGAAGTTGGGGTTGATTGCAAGTTCTATTGCACGAACCGGGTGTTGTTGATCTAATATTTTCAGATAAATATCACGAACAATGGATTCACCATATCTGGAGACGAGATATTTGATGAGGGCTGACATACCATAGCCGTGCTCGCCTGCATCATCTATATTTCCTTGAGTTCCAGCTTCCATGCCGTTGAATGGCGCAATCTCGCAATCATTACGTATGGAGGAGACGTAATTGGGGGTGTCTGTAAATTTCTCTTCTGCCCAGACTGCTGTGGCTTCGTTTAACCAGTGGAGGGATAAGGTAAATGCGTTATTGGGATTCTGTCTTGAATAGCTGATTCGGGAGTCATAAAGGTACTGGATAAAATGGAAGAACTCATGCCCTGCGGTATTACGAAGTTCAGGCAGACTACCGAGCTTATTCTGATTGAATTGCAGTGATGACCAGTTATTGCCCCATATGGATTTACAGAAGTATCCATAGGTATCTGCTGCTAAGTTCATGACCGTTACCGTAATTGGCCAACTGCTTCTTCCTTCATAACTGAAACCCATGTTTTCATAGGTGCTATAAGCCTCTTCAAGGTATTGGAAGAGAGGGTTGAGGTCGGCCCGACTTACGAAAAAGGGTGCATATCTGATCAAGAAATGGCTCTGGCTACCATTGGTGCGCAAATTTTCATTGGCGTTATAGGTCGCCCAGCCGGTAATTCCGAAAAAGTCCAGAGATATGCTGGTGTTTGAACTATTCGTGCGCAGCGGCGCATCTTTTGCAAAAATTGGGGTATTAGCAGCGGCTGTTCTTGGGAGAGATGCTAACAGGCCGGAATTAGAGTTCGCTGGCAATAGGTGATATGCCATAGTGGGAGTGATTTTACTTGAAATAAGTACCTCTTCGCCGACAACAATAAAGCTTTCACCGGATAGAGTCCCTGTAAGCTGTAAGTCAGGCAGAAGAGTCTCAGGAAAATCGTCAGGCAGACCAGTCACTCT
>CAYWGC010000003.1:0-110193 GCA_964457755.1 uncultured Thermodesulfobacteriota bacterium
CTCCTCTACAATGAGATCTTGAAAAGTATCAGAGAAACTATTGAATTTTCTGATGGTATCCAGAGAAAAGGTCTGGTTTTGGCCGCCCTGATGAAATTCAAACAGCTCTGCAACCACCCGGCTCAATATCTGGGAACAGATATTTTTGCCGAAAAAGAGAGTGGCAAGTTCCAAAGACTGCGCGAAATCTGTGAGATCATCTATGAGAAAAGAGAACGGGTTCTGATCTTTACCCAATTTAAAGAGATGACCGCACCGCTCTCGCGGTTTCTGGCAACCATCTTCAAACGCGAAGGTCTGATTCTGCATGGCAGCGTTCCGGTGGGCAAAAGAAAAGAGCTTATTGAAAAATTTCAAGGCCGCGAATATGCCCCCTATTTTGTTTTATCCTTAAAAGCCGGTGGGGTTGGCCTTAACCTGACGGCGGCCAACCATGTAATTCACTTTGACCGCTGGTGGAATCCCGCCGTCGAAAACCAGGCTACAGACCGGGCCTTTCGCATTGGCCAGAAAAAAAATGTCATGGTTCATAAATTCCTGACCAAAGGCACGATCGAAGAGAAGATTGACGCGATGCTGACCCAGAAAGCCCAACTATCGGATGAAGTTATTGCCAAATCGGGCGAAAACTGGATAACTGAGATGAATAATAATGAGTTGCTTGAGTTGTTTACTTTAAAAATATAATTTCTAACAAGCGAGAAAATCATGAGTGATTGGGGCTATCCACGCTATGTTTCGGTGGCTGAAAAAAAGGCCAAGGCCGAGAAGAAATTAAAGAAACTCCGGAAAAAGATGCCGGACATCAAACCCATTGTCATTGCAGGCCGCACCCTGGCGCAAACCTGGTGGGGCAAGTCTTGGAACAAAAATCTTGAACGCTACGCCGACTACAGCAATCGTATCGGCCGAGGAAGAAGTTATGTCCGCCACGGAGCCGTCCTTGATCTAAAAATAGATCCGGGAAAAGTATCAGCCCTGGTTCAGGGGTCACGTACTAAACCCTATGAGGTGGTGATAAACATTAAAGCTATCAGCCCAGCCCCCTGGCAAGTCCTGAAAAAACAGTCTCAAGGACAATTAAAATCATTACAGGATCTCCTTTCGGGACAATTTCCTAAAACCCTGGCCGAAATCTTTTTTGCTCAAGAGAATGGCTTATTCCCCCGCCCTCATGATATAAGCTTTAACTGCAGCTGCCCAGACTGGGCCTCGATGTGCAAACATGTAGCGGCCGCCCTTTATGGTATTGGCGCCCGCTTTGACGAAGACCCGGCTCTATTCTTCAAATTGCGCGGGGCCGACACTTCAGATCTTATCGCCCAGGCCGTAAAAGATCAAACCGATGAATTACTGAAGAAAAGCAAAAAGAAGAGTGCCAAGATTATTGATGATGGCGATCTCTCAGATATTTTTGGCATTGAGATGGAGAGCCAGCCAAAGTTCAGCAAAAAGAAAAAGAAGCCCATCAAAGATAAGTCGGCAGCCATAAAACCAGCCTCAGCAAACAAGCGGGCCCCAAAACCACAGATTAAAGCAAAAACGGCGATCGGCCAGGTTGCTCAATTAATCCTGGCCGAGAAAAGCGGTCTTACGATTGTGAGCCTGGTTGAAAAAACCGGCTTTACGAAAATCAAACTCTACGGTATCGTGCACAGGTTAAAACAGCAGGAAAAAATCAAGAAAAAGGCCCATGGGGTTTACATAAAAACCTAAAGTGGCCGTTGCCCACAACCCAAGTTAGAAACTTTTTATTTATAAACCACAGAGAAAATCTGTTTTTTTGCCTTTCTCTGTGACCTCTGTGTTCTCTGTGTTAAAAAATTTTGGTTTTTATGACAGAAATTGAAAAGTAAGGCAAAAAAATGAACCCCGAAAACACTGAAACCATAATTATCGGCGGCGGCCTCAGCGGCATCTATGCCGCCTCCCTTTTGGCCCAAAGAGATGAATCTTTTATCGTCCTCGAAGCCCGGGAGCGTCTCGGCGGCCGGATTTTAAGCCCCGAACACCAGGGATTTTTTTCCGACCTCGGCCCCTCCTGGTATTGGCCCGAGATTCACCCGAAAATGGCGCAGCTTATTCAAACTCTGGGGCTCAAAGGATATCGTCAATTTGAAGAAGGTTACGGCCGTTTTCAACGACCTAACGGTGAAGTCCAGACGGTCAGCGGCTACGCTACGGAACCGCTCTCCTGGCGTCTTCAAGGCGGCATGATGGCCCTTATCGAAAAACTTTACGAAGAAATCCCGGAAAATGCGCTTCGCTTAAACCACCCGGTCTGCCACATCGAAAAAAACGATAACGGCGCCAAGGTCAGCGTCGGCGAGCTCGAGCAGGAACCCTGGGCCCGGTTCAACGCCAAAAAAGTTATTCTCGCCCTGCCGCCAAGGCTGGCCGCCTCAACCATACTTTTCACCCCGGACCTACCCAACAACCTGACTCAGGCGATGCTTAAAATCAGCACCTGGATGGCGGGCCAGGCCAAATTTACAGCCCTCTACGAAGAACCTTTCTGGCACCAGGCAAAACTCTCGGGGCAAGCCTTCAGTCAACGCGGGCCCATGGGTGAACTCCACGACGCCTCCAACAATAAACAAGGCCCTTACGGCCTGACCGGTTTTGTCGGCCTGCCGGCCGCCCAACGCCACCAACAACAACCCCTGATAGATGCAATCTTAGCGCAACTAGCCCTGATCTACGGCAAAGCCGCAGCCCAACCGGCAACCCTCTTTTTTACAGATTGGGCCCGCGAACCTTATACCGCCACGAAACTCGACCAACCACCAATGTACGAACACCCTCTTTACCACCCCCCGGCCGGACAAACCTCATTCTGGGATGGGGTCATCCATTTTGCTGGCACTGAAACCGCCAACAAAAACGGCGGCTATCTCGAAGGCGCCCTGGGAGCTGCCAGACGGGCAGTGGAATAAAAACCACAACACCCCCATCAAGATAAAACTTGCAAATCGTAACAATTGTCGATATAAACTAATAAGAACAACTTATATCGGCAAAAAAGACGACTATGAATATTTCCACTCTAATGACAGATGATGCGATTCTTAGAGAAGCTGGAAAACGTCTGGCGCAGTACCGCATCGCTCACCAATTGACCCAAGCCGATATCGCAGAACAATCTGGTGTCTCCAAACGTACAATTGAACGGATTGAAGCCGGGGCTTCGGCCCAG
Organism: uncultured Thermodesulfobacteriota bacterium; assembly: GCA_964457755.1. GTDB lineage: Bacteria > Desulfobacterota > Anaeroferrophillalia > Anaeroferrophillales > Tharpellaceae > Tharpella. The sequence goes on from CAYWGC010000003.1 coordinate 3,197, forward strand.
ATGTCGACGATTATCCGGATTTTACGAGTACTGGATCTTTTGCCGGGTCTCGACCACCTGATCCCCGAGTCCGGCCCCAGACCTATGGATCTCCTGAAACTGAAAGGAAAAGCACGACAACGCGCTTCGTCAAAGCGCAAACCTGAACGCGGCAACGAAAAATGGACCTGGGGCGACGACGCATGAACACGTTGGCCGAGGTTAGACTCTGGGGCCGCACGATTGGCGCAGTTTCCCTTGATGATGCTGCGGACATTGCCGCCTTTGAGTATGAGCCGGCCTTTATCGGCAGCGGCATTGAACTCTCGCCAATCATGATGCCGCTTGCCAACAAAGTCTACACCTTTCCCGAATTATCACAAAAAACTTTTCATGGTCTGCCGGGATTGCTGGCAGATTCACTCCCGGACAATTTCGGCAACACTCTTATTAACGCTTGGCTCGCCACCCAGGGACGAAGTCCAGAATCCTTTAATGGGGTTGAGCGCCTTTGCTATACCGGCAGGCGCGGCATGGGCGCGCTGGAGTTTGTCCCGGCAACCGGACCTAAAGTCAGACAGGCCACCCATATTCAAATAGACAAACTGGTTGAACTCGCATCGGAAATCCTGACCCAACGCAACCATCTGCAAGCTTCTTTTGCTGATAAAAATCGGGAACGGGCTTTAAAAGATATTCTCAAAGTCGGCACCTCGGCCGGCGGGGCTCGAGCCAAAGCGGTAATCGCCTGGAACCGACTAACCAATGAAGTCCGCTCCGGGCAGCTCCCGGCAGCCCCAGGCTTTGAACACTGGCTCCTTAAATTCGACGGTGTCAGCGGCAACCGGGACAAAGAGCTGGAGGATCCCAAGGGTTATGGTCTTATTGAATATGCCTATGCAAAGATGGCAGTTAAGGCTGGCATAAACATGAGCGAATGCCGGATTTTCGAGGAAAATGGCCGGCACCACTTTATGACCCGACGTTTTGACCGCCTTGCCGAAGGTGAAAAACTCCATATGCAATCACTGGGCGCGCTGGCCCACTACGATTACAATCTCGCCGGCGCCTACGCTTACGAACAGACACTTTTAATCGTCAGAAAGTTCGGCCTGCCCATGCGTGCGATTGAGGAGATTTTCCGCCGTATGACCTTTAATATAATCGCCCGCAACCAGGACGACCATGTCAAAAATATCGCCTTCTTAATGGATAAAAACGGTATCTGGTCGCTCGCTCCCGCCTTTGACATAACTTACAGTTTCAACCCTTACGGCTCTTGGACGGCCAAGCACCAGATGACCATGAACGGCAAACGCGACAATTTCACCATGGAGGATTTTAAAGCCTGCGCCAAAACCACCTCGATGAAACGCGGCCGCGCTCAAACCATTGTCAAAGAGGTCAGCGAAACGGTTGCACGCTGGCCCGACTATGCCGACCAGGTTGGGCTTAACAAAAACTTGCGGGATCAAATTCAGCGCGCTTTGCGAGTCGAAGAATTCAGATGAATTTTTAATTTTTCCGAACAATTTCACCTAACAACAGACTTAACACCCTGTTTGATTTCAACCCCCAGATCATAATTGGCGATACTGCGATCTCCGAATAAGAGAAGATTATGACCTGAATTATTAAGTGAAGAGGATTACCGGATGAACTTGCCCATTAACATCAACGATCTACTGACCGCTCGCACGGTTGAATGGGAACGGCTGGAATTTAAAGCTGGCTGGAACCCGGAAAAAATTCTGCGCACCATGTGTGCCTTCGCCAACGATTTCCATAACCTTGGCGGCGGCTACATCATTATTGGGGTTGGCGAAGAAAATGGTCGTCCTCTCCTGCCACCGACCGGACTTCCTGTCAAGCGACTTGATTCTATCCAGAAGGAAATTGTCGAATTGGGCTACAGAATGGTACCCTACTATCATCCGATTATAGCCCCTTGTGAAATTGACGGCAAACATCTTCTGATACTCTGGTCCATAGGCGGACAAACCAGACCTTACAAAGCACCGGTATCCCTAGCCAAAGGTGAACGTGAATTAGCCTACTACATTCGCAAAGGCTCGGTCACGGTACGGGCTAAAGGTAGAGATGAAACCGAACTCTTTTCCCTGGCGGCCACCGTCCCATTCGATGACCGCATTAACCAGCAGGCCAAAATTGAGGATCTATCCCGTGAATTGATGCATGAGTATCTGCGCCAGGTCGGCAGTGATCTGGCTTTGCAGGCCGCAACTCTTCCCTTGCTTGATTTAGGACGGCAGATGCAAGTGATTGGCGGGATGTTGGAGATGCCATTTCCTCTGAACATAGGCCTGATGATGTTCAACCCGGAACCATATCACTTTTTCCCGGTCATGCAGATTGATGTGGTCTGGTTCCCCAGAGAGGGACCCGGCGGAAATAAGTTTTCAGAAAAAATCTTCAAGGGGCCATTACCTCGCATGGTCAGCGATGCCTTGGATTATATCAAACGCAACCTTATCAGTGAAACGGTAATTAAGCACCCAGATCGCGCCGAATCGACCCGCGTCGAAAATTTCCCCTACAGCGCCATTGAAGAAGCTGTGGTTAATGCCGCATACCATCGAGCTTACGATGTCCGGGAACCGGTAGAAATCCGCATCATGCATAATGAGCTTGTCGTTCTCAGTTACCCCGGCCCGGATCGTTCGCTACAACTTGAACAATTTCGCACTGGTCAGGTTCAGTCACGCCGCTACCGTAACCGCCGGATCGGTGAATTTTTAAAGGAACTGAAGTTTACCGAAGGCCGTTCCACCGGTATCCCAAAAATCTTTCAGGCAATGAAGGCCAACGGTTCACCCCCACCTGAATTTGATTTCGACGAAGATCACAGTTATTTCAAAGTTCGCCTGCCCGTGCACCCGGCAGCTATAGAGGTTGATGATTTGGTAACCCCGCAAGTAACCCCGCAAGTAACCCCGCAAGTTAAGAAACTGCTGGAATCCTTAACCGGAGAAATGGCAAGAGCCGAAATCACAGAATCCATGGACTTAAAAGACAGGATGCATTTCAGCCGTGAATATCTGCAACCAGCCCTTGAAGCCGGGTTGATTGAAATGACCATTCCCAACAAACCCACCAGCCGCATCCAGAAATATCGTTTAACAGAAAAAGGCCAGACTGTACTTGATGAACTTGCAATAGAAGGAGAACTTAAATGAGCTCTTTCATAAAACTGAAATTGGAGCCTGCGCCAAAACCGCCTCGATGAAACGTGGACGAGCCCAAACCATTGTCAAAGCGGGATCAGATTCAGACGACTCTGCAAGCTGCAGAATTCAGATAAATTTTATCTTTTCATGATATGGGGCTTATCTTGAAGGCACCCTCCCGAGCCGGCAAACAGGCAATCTAAATGTTCAAAGAGCCGCACCGCAGAATTTACAGTAAACCGCGTCACGATCATGACCATCAGCCCCGCAGGCCGGACAAGCCTGCCCTGAGGGCGGCAGATTATTGCCTACCGGGTGATCTCGGCCCCGACAATCCCGGTAGGCACGGCAATGATCCCGTAACCCAAAATCATCACCAGAGGAGCCAGGGCTTTACCTAAAGGGGTCTGCGGTGAAATATCGCCATAACCGACCGTAGTCAGGGTAACAATGGCCCAATAGATACTGGTCGGGATATCGCTGAAGCCATGGGCTTCACCTTCGATACTGTACATGATTGAGCCAATTATAACGACAATCGCGAACACGGCCAGAAGAAAGACGCTGATCTTGCGCTGACTGGCCTTAAGAGCACTGATCAAAACACGGGCTTCACTGAGATATTGCGATAATTTGAGCACGCGAAAAATACGCAAGACCTGGAGTAAACGGATGGTCAATAGAGAATGGCTGCCGGGAACCAGCAGACTAACATAACTGGGCAGAATCGCGAGCAGGTCAACCACCCTGAAGAAACTGGTGGCGTAGCGGAGCGGCCGCCGCACGCAGAATAACCGAAGCAGGTATTCAAGCGTAAAAAGAATTGTAAAAAACCACTCAATCCGGTGCAGCAAGCGACCATAGTTCTGGTGAATTACCGCGACACTGTCGATCACCACCACACTGATGCTGACAACGATACACCAGACCAGGACAAGATCAAAAGCTTTGCCAGCAGCGGTATCCGCTTCAAAGATGATTTCATGCAGGCGGCCCCGCAAAAGATGCGGATCGACCGAAGGCTTGGTTGCGGATATTAAAGATTCCTTTCAAGGTGAAAAAAAGCAGCTGTCGTGACCACACCTGTAAACGCTCAAACAAACAACCTTAAGCTTCCTGTTACTGCCATATTTACAGTAATATTCCAAGATAAATGATACTTACCGTTCCTCCAACCGGAGATCAGCTGCTGATCTCCTTAAAACCATGTCTAACAAAAACCTGCGGGATCAGTTCAGCGGGCGTTGCAAGTCAAAGAATTCATTAGCAACAAATAGATAAAACCGGGATTCCACAGATATCTTAATAACTCATATTGGCCGGAATAACGCCCCTTACTCCACCTCTGGGGTCAGGGGTATCACCTGCCCTTCTTGGTATAATGTGGATATGTACATGAAAAACAGTCTGACCGGCGACACCACCGCAATTTACGCCGACATTAAAACCTTTCACCGTTCCATCCTCTTTTAAAATCCTCTTCCTGGCAACCCTCAGCAACCGGTCAGAATCTTTTTTCTCTTTATCGCTGAGCATGAAAAAGTCTGGCACATGACGTTTGGGTATAATCAGAGAATGGCCTGGTGAAACTGGAAAGCCATCATTGATCATTACCATTGAGTCATATTCATCCTTAATTCTATCCTGCAGGTTATGATAGCAAAAAACACAGTCATCAATCTTATCAATGGGATCGTGGCGAAAGTCGGTGTCATCTTTATTACCCTTGGAACGATTGCATTTAGCGCAAAGAACTTGAAGATTTTCTATATTGTTGGTACCACCTTTCGATCTTGGTTTGATATGATCAACATCCAATATGGTTTCTTTCTTGGTCGCTCCGCACAATGCACAGCGACCGCCGGATTCATTCAACACCCGATATCGTAAACTGTCAGGCACAGGATCCTGGTCTGATAAACGAAAAACATTCAGTCCTCTTTTGATAAGAAATTCCTGAATCTTCTGTTCGCAATGCATTTTGATATTAGCTTTTTGTTCAAATGTCAGCTTTCCAACATTAAGTTCTACCAATTGCCCTGCAGACCTTATCACCTCATGACTTTTTAAAACCCTGACCGGCATTTCCTTTATACGTTTTTCGTAATATTGGATTTGACCTTCATCATGGGAAAGAAAAGCTGCCGCCAATTGCCTGATCGTTGCCACACCACCGGATTCAACCAACTCTTTGATCAGCAATGGCTGATAGACATGGGACATTCTCATTTTGTTGCTAATAAAATCGATTAATTCTTCATATTTCATGACTCAAATCCTTTACTACACATCCGGCAGCCAGCGGATTGCGGTTATGGTGGTGCCGATAACGCGGATGACATAGATTTTGGGTTGGGTGTGCTCACGGCAGATATAGAGCCACTCTTCGGCTTTGACGCAGGCATCACCGCGCTGGACCATGCCGACAAATTCGCGGGTTTCAGGCTGGCCGAAACGAGCGATAAGGAGATGAATACTGTCACCATCATGGATGATCCGCTTGCCGCAGATCATGGCCCCGCTGGCGGCCCGGGATGATGTCGCGAAGATTATTATGAAGAGTATCAGGAAACCGATCGAAGCGAATTTTTTACTCATTTCCAGACCTTTTCTTACAGGAAAAAGGAACTCTTCAGGTCAATTGCTGTCGATAATCATCAATTTCAGCTTTAAGTTTATCGTTGAGAGCCTGATTATCGACAATCACGATATCCGGCAGCCACTGTTTGACCAGGGCCAGGACTTCGGCATCGGCAAAATAGGTCATTGAGACCTGTAGGACATCGCTATCGGCGCTCTCTACTTTAAGAGCCGTCGGCAGATTACGTTCCAGATAGAGGCGAGCGGTTCCTCTGATGCGGAGCCGGACCGTTCGACAATCCTCACAGACCCAGGGACTGAAAATCTCAGTGGAAAAGGTCTCGAGTTCGGCCATGACAGCCGCATCAATCCGGTAATTACCGGGATGGATGACTGGAGCGGAGATCTTTTTCAGGTAGAAACTTTTTAAGCGGTGGCTGTGCAGATCGTAAGCCAGCAGATACCAGAAACCCTTGAGGTTGGCGAGTCGGTAAGGGTGGACTGCGTACTCTTTGTTTTCATGCTGATTGTTGCGATAGCTGAAGGCCACCTGCTGACGCAGGGCCACGGCCTGGTTTAAAAGTTTAAAGAGGTCGCTATGGCTTGAGATGTCTTCAAGGTTTAAGTGAAAAAGAAAACATGAAGTGCTGAAACTGCGGCCTTTAAGAAAGTTATCGGCAATCTTCGTGTAGGATGCATCAACATTTCGGATCATGGCGGTCAGGAGATCAGCGACTAAAATGGCGTCCGGCTCGCTGGTACCGCGCAGGCGGTAGTCGCCCATAAAACGATAGAGTCCATCCTCCTCGCTGCGCTCAATCGGGAGATGACTTAAACGCTCATTGAGATCTTTTTGAATCGTCCTGGCGGTTACCGCGAACTCGGCAGCCAGGCCTTTAACCGAAAGCGCCTCCCCGATATTCAGACGACAGATAATTGTCGTCAAACGGTACATCGCCTTATCATATTCGGGCTTGGCCATCAGCTGCCTTGTGAGAAGTTCCGGGATGCTCAGATCGGGAGAGCCATTAAGTTCTCAGGAGGTGACCATACTGGGATGAATAATTTGTCGGGAGAGACAAAACTCCCGATAGAGGGCAATTTCATCAGTTACAACTTTCATCGCCCAGCCCAGAACAAAGACATCATCGAGCCAGCCAATATAGGGAATGAAATCGGGGATAATATCTACCGGAAAAACGACATAAGCCAAGGCCCCTGCGATCGTGGCCCAGGTTCCGGCACTCATGAAGAAATCGGCATCGGTAATCATATTGAAGAGGGTGACAAAATCATCATACCACTCTTTATCCCGGTGCCCCTGAGAAAACCTGGCCGCTCTTTCCGGATCAAATTCGTCGACCAGCTTCTGTGAAAGTCTTAAGGCCTGTTCCCGCTCTTCTTTGGATAAACTCATTTTCTTCCTCCCTGCTTTAAAATTTGATGTCAATTAAAGTATCTTACCTTCACTTTGACACCACTATAAAACAGGGAGCGAACGCGTGAGTTCGCCACTGAAAAAATATTTTTATTTTTTTGAGGAGCTTAATGCGGCCTGTAACCCTTGCCGACTTTGTCTCTATATAATAGTCGAAACTTAAAGACGCTGACAGGTAGTAAAGCTGTCAATGAATTTCGTAGAGATACCGTAGTTAGGGGTCATTGTCAACACCATTTGAAAATCCTGAAAATAAAAAAAGCGCCCGAAGAAAATCGGGATGAGGTTCCCTGATTCTACGGAATGGCTGATTCATCACCTAAAATTTATGTCGATATTTCTGGATTTTACAGGTATGTGTTGATAATTCAAGGAGATTTACAATGGCTGAAAACGATGCGCTTAAAATTTCTCAATGGATCGGAAAAAAGATTGTTGATTTTGTCGAAAAATCGCCGGAAAATTCTCTTAAGAATGATAAGGGTGAAGCCGCCTGGAGGACTCCGTTAGTGGCTTTCGCCCGCGGTGATGATGCCCTGTTCGATGAACAAAAAGAAGATATCGGCCCCTTCTACTTGACCCCGCCTGAACTTTTCCGGTTGGCTTATCCGGAGCTTGAATTTACAGCTGAGGAGCTTGCGGTAATCTCTTGGGTCCTGCCGCAAACCCGTGCGACCCGGAAGGCCCAACGCCTGGAGAACTCTCTGCCGGCAGAGGGTTGGAGTCGAGCCCGACTTTATGGCGAGAATTTCAATCAACTTTTACGATCGCAGGTAGTTGAGTGGTTGCATGAGGCAGATATTGCGGCGGTTGCCCCGCTTCTTTTACCGGAGTGGCAAATGCAGGAATTGAAACGTTACGGTTTTGCTTCAAACTGGTCGGAACGGCATGCCACTTATATAGCCGGCCTTGGCACTTTCGGCCTCAGTGACGGCCTGATTACAGCGGCCGGCAAAGCCATGCGCTGCGGCTCAGTGGTTGCCCGCCTGCCGGTCGCTCCAGCGATCCGGCCTTATAACAAATATAACGCCTACTGTCTCTTCTATAACCAAAGAACCTGCGGTAAATGTATCGAACGCTGCCCGGCTGAGGCGATCAGTCAGGCAGGCCATGATAAAAAACGCTGCGCTTCCTATATTATGGAAAAAACCTCACCTTTCGCGGAAAAGAGCTTGGGAGAGCCGGTCAGCAGCTGCGGCCTCTGCCAGGTCAAGATCCCCTGCGAAGCTGGCATCCCAACCCGAAGATAGTGCAAAACCCTGAACCATAAATTTACAGTTTACAACTTCATTATAATCGGTCCAGCGGTTTTCCTCCCCAGCCGAAAGCTGCTGGACAGCTACTGACTGCGATGCCGGAAGAGCCAGGCCGCGCCAAAACCGACATTAATTAAAGTTACAACAGCGGTGCCATAAGCCGCGCCACTTCTTCCCAGAAAGAGATAAAAAGATTGACATTTTTGACACCGGTAAACGAGTGGCTGATGAGATCCAGAATCCAGACTTCGAGTTCTCTGACAAGGTTTTCATTATAGAGAAAGAGGACAATCTCATAGTTGAGGAAAAAACTGCGGCTATCCATGTTCATTGAACCGAGGATACTGAGTTCATCATCAATGAGAATTACTTTGGCGTGTACCATGCCGGGCGTATAGTTATAGACCTTCGCACCACTCTCCTGCAGCTGCCTAAGATAACTGCGCCGCACCAGATCAGCAAGCCGATGATTGGAAACCCGGGGAACCACAATACGGACATCAATTCCGCGTCTGGCAGTAATACCAAGTGCCTTGAGCATCATCTCATCCGGGATAAAATAGGGTGTCACAATCCACACCCGCCGGCGGGCCTTGAAAAAGGCCGTGATAATACTCTCGTAGAGCGGATCACCGACGATATCGGGACCACTCGGCATAAGCTGTACTGGCGTCCGGTCGCCAGTTTCAACCAGAACCGGAAGATCACTTTCCGGCAGACTCTGCTGCGCCGCAAACTGCCAGTCGGAACGAAAAACCTGGATCAGATCAGCGAGTACCGGCCCTTTGACAATCAGCGACAAGTCCTGCCAACGATGGCTATCATTGGTCTTACCCATATATTCATGGGCGATATTCATACCGCCCACGATAGCTGTCTGATTGTCGACGATAACTATCTTGCGATGGTTGCGAAGATTGGCACGGCCGCGAAAGGGGAGATGACGCATCGGCATGAAAAAGGCATATTCGCCACCATTGGCAAGAAAGGCAGCCAGCTTCTTTTCCGAAATCCGAAAAGAGCCGAGCGCATCGAGCAACAGACGGACGCGCAGACCAGCTGCGGCCTGCCGGGTCAAAACCTCCAAAATCGCAGCCCCGGTCTCGTCATCACCTAAAATAAAAGTTGCGACTTCGATGTTTTTCTCGGCCTCATTGATCAGTTTCAGAAGTGCGGTATAAGCCTGTTCGCCTGTACTAAGGAGAACAATATCATTACCGGGCCGCAGAGGAAAAATATTGCCGAGATCGAGATCAATGGACCGCTCAGCACAATCTTTAATCCCAACCGCCAGATCGGCTTTATGTTTTATCATGCGCTTGGTTTTACGACCGCCAAACATCAGATATGCGGGCACCCCGAGATAAGGAACCAGTAAAATCGCCAGCAACCAGGCCACTATACTGGAAGGAGAACGCGATTCGCGCTGATGGTGCGCCAGCAGCATCACTGCCAGAAAAAAGCCGATAATTGACAGCAGATGAAAAAAGAACCAGTCGACGATGATCATGAGATATCACATTCCACAAAGAGCGGTGCATGGTCTGAAAGATTTTTCCAGATACCATTGTAATAGGTTGTCGAAGAGATCGGCTCCAGACCATTGAGATAAATACGATCAAGCGGCAGAAAGGGAATGCGCGCCGGAAAAGTCAGCGCCCGACGTCCGTTAGCGGTAACCGCAGCATCCTTAAGGTTGGGATGTGAAATAAAATCGACGACGCACTGACCGCACCAATCATTAAAATCACCCGCCAAAATAAGCGGTGCGCTATGGGGAATACAGCGGTTGGCGTATTCCGCCAGCATACGCAGCTGCTTGCGGCGCGAAAGCGCAAAGAGACCCAGATGAATGCAGAGACAATGCAGAGGCTCCAAACAGCCTGGCAAGGAGAGCCGACAGTGCAGAAAACCGCGCTGTTCTAAGCTATTGGTGGAGACATCAACCTGCTCAGAAAATGTGATAGGAAACCTTGAAAGAATCGCATTACCATGATGGCCGTGCGGATAAAAAGCGTTTTTGCTGTAGGAAAAGTGCTCCCACAAGGAATCGGCAATAAATTCGTGCTGGGCCTGTTCCGGCCAGTTATCATGCTTTGCCGCTAGGTTTGAATTATCCCCAATCACTTCCTGTAGAAAAACGATGTCTGCCTGGGTGGTCTGAATTGCCTGGCGTAACTGGTGAAGGACAAACCGGCGATTACCGAGAGAGAAACCTTTGTGGATATTGATCGTTAAAACGCGTATTTTCATCGCAAAAGTGTGAATTCTGGTTAAAGAAAAATTGACAAGGATGATGGAGTTGTGTACGTCAATACAACAGAATTACCGTAAACGGCTCACTCACTACAGCTTCCGGAGCAAAGCATAATCATTCGTAACGGTTTAACGGAGCTCTGACAATAAAGAGGGGATAATAACATGAAAACCGATAATAAGCAGCCCCTAACTATGACCGCCTGGCAGGCCCTCGCAAAGCATTACCAGAAGATCAACAAACTGCATCTACGGCAGCTTTTTGCGGACGACCCCAAGCGCGCCAAGCGCCTGACAACAGAGGCGCTCGGCATCTATTATGATTATTCAAAGCACCGCATCACAGACGAAACCCTGACCCTCCTGCTACAGCTGGCTGAGGAGGCCGGCCTAAAGGAAAATATCGCCGCCATGTTTCGCGGGGAGAAGATCAACGTCACGGAGAAGCGGGCGGTTCTGCACACCGCTCTGCGCCTTCCCAAAACCCACTCCCTGATTATCGATGGCATCGACATCGTGCCCCAGATCCATGCCGTTTTGGAGCGCATGACTGCCTTTGCCGAACGGGTGCGCAGCGGAGATTGGCGGGGGTACACCGGCAAAGCCATCCGTAACGTTATCAATATCGGCATCGGCGGCTCTGACCTGGGACCCGTGATGGCCTATGAGGCTTTGCGCTATTACAGCCAGCGTGAACTAACCTTGCGTTTTGTTTCGAATATCGACGGCACCGATTTTCTTGAGGCGACCTGCGACCTTGACCCCGAAGAGACCCTCTTTATCATTGCCTCGAAAACCTTTACCACCCTGGAGACCATGACCAACGCCCATACAGCCCGCAACTGGCTGCGCCAGACCCTGCCTGAGGCCGATGCCGTGGCCCGTCATTTCGTGGCGGTTTCAACCAACTCCAAAGAGGTCGCCCGCTTCGGTATCGACACCGCCAACATGTTCGAGTTCTGGGACTGGGTCGGAGGCCGCTACTCAATGACTTCGGCAATTGGCCTTTCAACCATGATTGCCATCGGCCCCGCTAATTTTCGGGCAATGCTAAATGGTTTCCATCAAATGGACGAACATTTCCGCACTACGCCTTTCGCTGACAACCTGCCGGTGCTGATGGGCCTTCTCGGACTCTGGTACAATAATTTCTTTGCCGTAGAAAGCCAAGCGGTTCTCCCTTACGCCCAATATCTGAAGCGTTTTCCAGCTTATCTCCAGCAACTGACCATGGAAAGTAACGGCAAACAGGTGCATCTCGACGGCAGCCAGGTTACCAACCAGACTGGGGCCATTTACTGGGGTGAACCCGGCACCAATGGCCAGCACTCCTTCTACCAGCTCCTGCATCAGGGAACTAAACTCATCCCCTGCGATTTTATCGGTTTCATGCAACCGCTTCAGGCTCTCGGCAAACACCATACCCTGCTGATGGCCAATCTTTTTGCCCAAGCCGAAGCCCTGGCTTTCGGCCGCACGGCGGCTGAGGTCAGCGCCGCAGAAACCCCGGAAGAACTAGTAGCGCATCGCACCTTTCCCGGCAACCGGCCCTCAAGCACTATTCTTCTGGAAAAACTGACCCCGGAAACCCTGGGCCAGCTCATCGCTCTTTACGAACACAGCGTCTTTACCCAGGGAGCTGTCTGGGGCATCGACTCTTTTGATCAGTGGGGAGTTGAATTGGGGAAAGTGCTGGCCGCACGGATCATCCCCGAACTTGAGAAGACAAGCTCCAGACAACTCGAACATGACAGTTCAACCAACAATTTGATCAACCGCTGCCGGCAAGCGCAGAAGATGTGAAGCTGGTACCCGGGCCCGAAAATAGTGCATAAGCAAACTTCTTCGAGGCTGGTCTTAGAACCTCAGTCTAGACATAGTATTAAGGCAGATAGATTTGACTTGGGGCACCTTCCCGGGCGGCTTCGGCGCGATCCTTAATACGCTGATAGATAACGGTCAAATCCGCCTCTATAGCCTTTTCCGGACAGAGTCGCATGCAATTAAAACAGGCAATACAGGAATCGCTAAATTCCGGCCAGGGTCCCAGCGTCAGGGCGTCAACCGGACATTGCTCGACACATTCGCCACACTGCGTGCATAACTCCTGATTTACTGTACGTTGGGGCAGAATTCCTTTGGCCATCTGAAGGTTGAGTTTGCGCATCTCAGCGGCCATAGCTCGCGGCTGATATTCAAGCACTTTTTGCGGCAAAATAAAAGATTCGGGTTGAGCCAGGTTTTTCTCCACCGCCGCAACCAACTCCTCAATCAAACGCTCATCATCTTCATCGGGATGGCCTGCACCGACAGGATTTTCAAGTTGCCACATCAACGAATGAACCGCCAGAATCTTGGCCGCAGCAATAACGCCATAACCCCGCCCCGTCAGCGCGGCTCCCATCTCTTCCAAAGCCAGAGCACTGGTAGCGCCGCCCCAGGTGGCAAAGGGCACGGCAAAGCTTTGGCTTTTGACGGGTAAACGGTCGATAAGATCCATAATCAGCGGCAGAGCATGTGATGAATAAACCGGCGACCCGATATAAACCGTAACCGGATCTTCGATCTCAGCCAGCTTTTGCAAGACCTGAGTCAACGAGGTCTCGTCTTTACCAACTTCACAAAGCGTCACTTCGCGATTATAAGTGTAAAGTTTTTTTTCGATCAAGCCCGCAACCTGCCGGGTCGTCCCAGCCGGAGAACAGTAGAAAACAAAACTTTTACAGATTTTTTGACTCATTATCAGGCATCCTTTTTAAAAAACTGAATTAGTAGAAGGTTTTTCGGATAAAACAACACACCCTGAATCCAATATAAAGCTATATCAAATAGTGTTGAACATTGCTTCGCCCTCATAAACGGGGTCACACCCCAAGAGTACTTCCTCGCTTCACTCACGGCGAGGCTGGGGTGCTGACGCACTTTGTACCAGCAATGACCCCAATCCCGGTAGTTTGAGAGCGTTGACTGAATAGCTATAACTACCTTCACAAAACGGTTTCCATAATAATCGGGCAGTGATCACTGCCCAGCTGTTCAGCGATATAGTTTATATCTAAGACTTTGGGGAAAAAGTCCCGATCGACAAAGAAGTAATCAATGCGCCAGCCGATATTACGTTTGCGGGCCCCGGCACGAAAACTCCACCAGGAATAGACGTCGGTCTTCTCAGGGCAGGTCTGGCGCCAGACGTCGACCCAGCCATCTGCAACCCAATCAGATATGCGGCGGCGCTCTTCCGGGTGAAAGCCGATTTTACCATCATTCTCCTTGGGCCGGGCAATGTCGATCTCTTCGTGACAGCAGTTAACATCACCAGCAAAGATGACGGTCTCTCCGGCATGGTGCAGCTCATTGACATAGGCCTGAAAAATTTCATAAAAAGCAAGCTTGCCCTGCCAGGCCGCTTCCGACTTACCACCGTTGGGGAAATAGACGCCAAAAACCCTCAAACCCGGCAATTTAAGCTGGGCGATGCGACCTTCATTATCATCATAGCCAGGCATCCCCGTTAAAAATTCGCAATCCTCAAAAGCCTTTTTTTTGACCCAGATCGCAGTTCCGGCATACCCGGCCTTAACGGCCGAATGATAGAACTGCAAATATTGATCATGCTCGGTAAGTTCTGCGGGGAGCTGCTCCGCTTTGGCCTTGGTCTCCTGAAGCAGCAAGATATCAGGATCGTGCTCCTCCAAAAAGTTGTCAAGCTCCCCCTTTTTGAAAACCGCCCGCAGACCATTAACATTCCACGAGGCTATCTTAAGCACTTTTTTCATCCCCACAAAATCTCCTCAAGTAACAAAGATATCAAACAATATTTTTAGAATGTAATAACACTATAGCCATCTTCGATATAGGCTAACATCGAGGGGTGACCCGACATTTCACCAATCAAAGCGATACCTTCAGCTTCAACAGCTGAGACAACTCCGAGTTTAGTCGAACAGGCCCGACAGGCACCGACAATCAATCCCTGCGCCTTAGCTTTGACGTAGAGTTGGTTGAGAAAATGTCCCGGAACCGCCATTTCAGAAATCAATTTAACGGCATCGCCCTCGATGACAATTTTTCCACCCATACCCTTGCTCGCCATTTCAAGACCATTCAAAAGCACATGAACGAAACAGATAGGATCTCCACGAAAAGCAAATATTACCGTTTTAGTCATCGTAGCCTCCATTTTGTTATAACCGTAAAAAACACCTACAACCATAATTCTGTAACATATCTGTTGATAAAATAAAAGAGGACCGCAAAACAAACAAAACAAAAAGAGGGTCAGTTCTTGACTTTACACAGTACGTTAGACGAACAATGTGTAAAGTCAAGAACTGACCCTCAAATTTTGACCCTCAAATTTTCTCAGATCTGTAAATTATTTCAAACTAGGTTAATTCTCCATCCGGCTCTTTACAGGGCGTAAATGCCAACAAACTAAATCTCTAAAAATGAACTGGAAAATCTTAACTTATTACTCCCACTGCCACCAGCCGGGGTATGGAGTACCTGGTGCATCATCGGTATCATGAATCATATTTGCTGATCCATTAGCATTACCACCCCGAACCTTACCGCCCCCGGCAAAAGCCATGGTTGTCATCGCCAACATACCTGTAACCAGCATAAGTATTAAAACTTTTTTCATCTTGGATCCTCCCAATCTACATTTATAGGTTATGTGGTTGGTGTCGAATCCATAATTGAATTGCAACCATCGTGCCGTGATCATATCGGCACTATTCTTTAGAGAATAGCTCAAGTTTAAAAAAAAGCAATCGACAAAACTGTATTTTTTCGACAATTTTGTCGAACTTTTATAAAGATCAGACAGGATCGGCCAAAAAAATTTATCTACTGGCGCTCTTTGCGTTTTTCTTCATCTCTGATTTCACGGCGTAAAAGTTTGCCGACTTTTGACTTCGGCAGCATATCGCGAAATTCTATATAGTATGGAGACAATCTACCCGGCCTGAGCAATATCTTTCTGGCTACAGGGAATACAGATATTTTTACCTTGGCGCGAAGCAATACGGCTTTCCATAACCGCTTCTCCGCAAAAGTCACAGACCACCGAGACCATGATACGAGCTTTTTCAGGCTCATCTATCACAACCGGTTGCAATGCGACAATATCACTCTCTGCGGCCGCCAGAAGCCAGCTTATAAAAGCGCTACGATCGGCCCTTAAATCAGCCGGGATGGCTGCTTGTTTAAGAACAACCCGGATACCCTGGCCGGTTTTACGAGAATAGAAGGTATAGGCCTGTTTACCGTAATCTTTAAAAATCAGATTACCCTTACCAAACGTACAACCACTGATAAATTGCAGAGCATCAACCCCGCAGGCGTTATTTTCGGTGATAGCCACAAGCTCCTCATCTTCCGAGCGGTACTGGTCCAGGTAATTCATCGCCGCCATAGTCATACGATAACCCATCGCCAGACCGGGACAACTGTGGCCATGAAAAGCTATCATTTCATCATATTTGATTTCCATTTAAAGTCTCCTTTTGTCTCTTATTTTCAATTTTAATAATCATAATAACTGTTCAGCAGTTCACCATAACGATACATCTAATCGCGTTAAACTTTGCTGTGCCCTCATAAACGGGGTCACACCCCAAGGGTGCTTCCTCGCTAAGCTCACTGCGAAGCCCGGGGTGCTTACGCACCTTGTACCAGCAATGACCCCAATCCCGGTAGTTTGTGATCTGATCAACCCCAAAAGGGCTAGACATCTCCCTGTGCCAATATTATAAACACCCGCACAACCCTAGAGCTTAGCACAAAACTGAAAAGAACTACCAGAACAATTCTGTCAATCCAAGACAAATTGTACGTCTTCCTCAAAATGACAACCCTTGTCTCCTCTCTGCTTTTTAGGACGGAGTACTCCAAATGCAAAGAATATTCTTCTTCATCACCTTACTGCTGTTGGCCCTCACGGTGGCTAATATCGTCGTCGCCGAAGAGCTTTCGGAGTTCAATCTTTCGGCGACCGACCAACTCCTCTTCGATGAGATTCCGTCCGTCTTCTCGACCTCCAAACATGAGCAGAAAGTTACGGACGCGCCGGCTACTCAACCACCAAACCCAGTCCGCAATTAGATCCAGAAACCATCCAATCCTATGAAGCGGTTTGGGAGCAGAAAATCAACCCTAATCTGCGTAACTCAGTTTCATTTTTCTTTAACGACATTGAAGACCTGATTGTCTATACCCTGGATCCCGAAGATGAACTTTTCTAACTTGACAACCTGGGCATTCAATTCAGCCTCTTCTCAATTTTACTGATTACGGTAACAGCGTTATCGTTGACAGTACTGAATATCTACCAGAAACGAGACGACGCTCTAGCTCTTGCAGCCCGTAATCCGGCCTCCGGAAAGCAAACCGCTGAGATCGCAGTTACGGGCAGTGGCAAACTCCTGATAATAGGAGAGAGCTTCAATGAAATGCTGAAAGAACTAAACCTTTCACGACAAGAGATCGAACACAACAAAAAAAAGAAAACCCCTATACAATCAAGGCATATACATGCTATACAACATTACAATTCACCGGAATAAACTTGAACCGCAAACAACAATTGCAATAGAAACATCCCCACCAACTATCTTGAATCAAATAAATTGACCATGACAGATAAAGCGAACTCGCGCAATTTTAAACCTTCCTCCCTAAAATTCGCCTCCCTGGAAAATCAATCGCGGAGGATTAAACTCTTATATCTGATCCTGCTTATCGCGGTTCTGTTTCTTACGCCCATGGCGGTGGTCGCCTGGGTTCAGGGCAGTAAGATACTGGCCGGAGCTGATGCCGCCAGTACCATTTTTCTCTTAGCGGTCTTTTTTTACCAGCGGAAAACCCACAACGACACCCTTGCTATCAATGCCGGGATTGGCTTCTGTGCGGTTTTCTACCTCTACCTCTACATCTATGGCGGGGTCGGCAACTCGGCTTTTTTATGGCTCTATACCTTCCCCCTGTTTGCCTCGTTCCTCCTGGGTTCGCGTAAGGGCCTGTACGCCTCCCTGGGCACATTCACGATTGCTCTTATATATTTCTTGATAAGCAGACTCAGCACTTTTCACCTGGCCCTCTACAGCAGCGACTTAATGATCCGCTTTTTCGCCTCGTATCTGGTTATTATCATGTTCTCTTACGTTGCGGAAAAGATTCGTGAAACCTCCTACACCTCACTGAACCAGGCGAACCAGGATCTTGGCCACCTGACCGAACAGCTCACCGAGAACAACCAAAAGCTAAGCTATGAGATCGATGAAAAAAGAAAAATTGAGCACAAGTTGCTTCAGGAAAAACTCTCCGCGGAAAAGGCCAATCGCAGCAAAAGTGAATTTCTCGCCAACATGAGCCATGAACTGCGCACCCCCCTGAACCATATCATTGGTTTCACAGATCTCTTGAGCTGCGGCAAATGCGGCCCTTTGAACGAAACCCAAAGTGAATACCTGGGCGATATTCTGGGCAGCAGCCGACACCTGCTCTCACTGATTAACGACATCCTCGATCTGGCCAAGGTCGAAGCCGGCAAAATGGAGCTTGAAATCAAACTTGTTGATATCCCAACGCTATTGGACGAGAGCCTGAGGATGGTTCGCGAAAAGGCCTTAAAACACCAAATCAAGACAACTATAGAGGTTGCATCAGAGATCCCCGCAATCATGGCGGATGAGCGCAAAATCAAGCAGGTGCTCTTTAACCTACTTGCCAACGCCACTAAATTTACCCCCGATGGCGGGATGATAACGATAACCGCCGAGTATCTCAGCGCCCCTGAAAAAAAGGGTGAAAAAGCGGATCTTAATCCGGCAAAAAACGGGGCTCCGCCTGAGCTTAAAATTTCAGTTAAAGACTCGGGCATAGGGCTTAAGCCCGAAAACCTGGGACGGGTTTTTCATACTTTTGAACAGGTAGAGAGTTCAAACAGTCGTCGCTTTCAGGGAACCGGTCTGGGACTGGCCTTGACGCGAAACTTTATCGAGCTCCACGGCGGCCGCATCTGGGCCGAGAGTGCGGGGCTGAATCGGGGCGCAACCTTTTCATTCACACTGCCCTATATTGAGGAATCATGGAAACTTTAAAGAGAGAGTATCAAGAGATCGTCGAAGCCCCTTTTCAGGACGCTTTGAGCGGTCTTTTTAATCACGGTTTTTTCCAGCTTATCCTGCAGCGGGAGGTGAAGCGGGCCGAACGCTACGGCGGCATTTTTGCCCTGCTGATCATTAATATAGACAACTTTTCGGAAATCAACCGCCGCTTGGGAAGTATAAAAAGCGACCGCCTCCTTAAAAGGCTGGGGCAGACGCTCCGGGAAAATATTCGCGATGTCGACATCGCGGCCCGGCTGGCTGAAGACAGTTTTGCAATCCTGCTCTGTGAAAACGATAACGCTTCCACCCCAATCCCGATCACGAGAATCCTGAAAGAGATCAACCGGCATCTCGAGACCGGCATCACGATAAGCACCGGTGCCGCCCTCTATCCCAGCGACGCGCGCCACCCCCTCCCCCTTATTGAAAAAGCCAAAGAAGCCCTGACCCAAGCCAAAAAAATGGGCAAAAACCGATACATCATGGCTGGTAGCCAGAAACCCCAAACAGATCAGAGACCAGCCACCATTTTAGTGGTTGATGATGAGCCCTTAAACTGCAAACTTCTGGCTGCCACTTTAAAATTAGATGGTTTTCAAGTCCTCACCGCCAACGGCGGTGAGGAGGCTCTAAATATTGTCGCCAAAAATGATATCGACCTGATTCTGCTCGATATTATGATGCCGGGCATGAATGGTTACAAAGTCTGCCAGACGCTTAAAAACAGCGAAGCAACGCGAATGATCCCGATAATCATGGTCACAGCCTTAGACGACCTCGAAGCCAAAGTTAAAGCAATCGATAACGGGGCTGATGATTTTTTAACTAAACCACCGCAAAACATTGAGCTTTTAGCCCGAACCCGCTCGCTGATCCGGGTCAAACAGCTCAATGAAAACCTCACCAGTATTGAGAATGTCCTCTTTTCCTTCGCCAATGCCGTCGAAAGCAAAGACCACTATACCCAGGGGCACACCAGCCGGGTCGCAGCCCTGGCCGAATGGCTTGGCAAACGGCTTAAACGCCCGCAGCCGGAGCTCCGCTCCCTGGTCATTGGCGGCGCCCTCCACGATCTCGGCAAAATCGCGATCAAAGACGAGCTCCTCAATAAAAATGGCCCCTTGAACGATGAAGAGTGGCAGATCATGCGGCAGCATCCGGAGATGGGAGAAAAAATTGCCCTGCCGCTCCATAAAAGCTTAGGCATGAGTCTTGATATCATCCGCCATCACCATGAAAAACTGGATGGTTCCGGCTATCCGGATGGTTTGCAGGACGATGAAATCTCAATCCCGGCCCGGATCATGGCGATTGTCGATATGTATGACGCCCTGACCACCGACCGACCCTACCGCAAAGCCCTGTCTGAAGAAAAAGCTTATGCCATTTTACTTGAAGATGCTGAAAACGGTAAACTCGACCGCCACATAGTCAAAGAATTCATCAACATGATCAAGGAAAGAAGATAATGCTTACCAATAAAAGTTACTGGGGTTTACGGTCGCTGTATCTCATTATTGGAATTCTTTTCCTGATCTCCTGGCCCACCTCGGAAGTTTCTGCTAACAGTGATTTTACCGACCTGAGTCTCGAACAACTGATGCAGATCGAAGTCACCTCAGCAGCTAAAAAAACCCAACCACTGGCGCAGGCGGCAACTGCCATTTATGTTATCAGCAACGAAGATATTCGGCGCTCAGGCGTCACCTCAATCCCCGAAGCCTTACGGATGGCTCCCGGGGTCCAGGTCGCCCACATCGACCAAAACAAATGGGCTATCAGCATCAGAGGTTTCAACCAACTCTTCTCCGATAAACTGCTGGTTCTCATTGATGGCCGGACCATCTACAACGCTCTCTTTTCCGGGATTTTCTGGGACATCCAGGATACCCTGCTCGAAGATATTGAGCGCATCGAAGTTATTCGCGGGCCGGGGGCTGCGCTCTGGGGAGCCAATGCTGTTAATGGGGTCATCAATATCATCACCAAAAATACCGAAGAGACCCGAGGCGTTCTCGCCAGCATTACAGCCGGCAGCGAGGAAAAGCTGACCAGCAGTTTGCGTTTTGGCGGGAACCTGGGAACCAAGGGAAATTACCGTATCTATGGTAAATATCTGGATCGGGATACTTTTGTCGACAGAACCGGCGCTGATGCCTGGGACGATCATGATTTACTGCGTTGTGGTTTTCGGGTCGACCTGCAAGCAAACGCAAATCAGGCCCTGACTATCCAGGGCGATATCTATGATGGCACCAGCGACGGCCAAGTAACTTATCCAACTTTACAACCTTTTTACAGTCAAACAGAAGAAGGCGATATGAATGTTGACGGGGGCAATCTGCTGACCCGCTACGAACATCATTTTGATAACAATTCAGAGCTCAGCCTGCAGGCCTATTACAATCTCAACAATCGCGATATGTTTATCGGCGATATCAAAATGGAAACCATTGATATTGACCTCCAGCACCGTTTTAATTGGGGCGACAATCAGGAGATAACTTGGGGTCTGGGTTATCGCTATATTGAACATGATGTATCCCTATACCAACCCGATTTCGTCGTTTTAGAAAACCACAAACTTGATCTCTTCAGCGCTTTTTTCCAAGATGAGATCACGCTGATTCCAGAACGCCTGAAATTGATCATCGGCAGCAAATTTGAGGATAATGAATTTACCGGCTTCGAATACCAGCCCAGCGCCCGCCTGCTCTGGACCCCGAATCAGCGCCTAAGTTTCTGGGGCTCGATCTCGAGAGCGGTAAGAACTCCATCAACCGCCAACTATGATGCCGATTTCACGATGGCCGTGATCCCACCCAACCCGCAGAGCCCCTTGCCGAACAAAATCGTTTTTGCCGGAGATGAAGATTTCGACGCCGAAGAGCTTTTGGCTTATGAAGCAGGTTGCCGGATGGAACTGGCCGATAATTTAAGTTTCGATCTCGCCCTTTTCTACAACTGTTATGATGATCTGGCCGGCAGCACCGGCATGGACACAAGAGTTACTTTCCCCTACCTGACGACCAACATTAACATCGATAACAGTTCGGAGGCGACCTCCTGGGGTGGTGAATTGACGGTTGAGTGGCGGCCGCTGGAGTGGTGGCGCCTGCAGTTTGTCGGCTCTTTAATCGACATCGATGCTGACCCGGACGAGCGCAACGGCGAGACCCCGGAATTCCAGTTTTCAGTCCGCTCAATGGTTAATTTGCCCCACAACTTCGAATTTGACACCTGGTTGAGAAGCGTTGATGAGGTTCCGGAACTCGATATCTCAAGCTATACCCAACTTGATCTGCGGCTCGGCTGGCAAGTCCATGAAAAACTTGAGCTCAGCCTCGCCGGCCAGAACCTGCTCGACTCACAGCAGCAGGAGTATAGCGACCAGATCTTTTACTTCGATAACACCGAAGTCGAGCGCTCATTTTATCTGAAAGCAACCCTGGAATTCTAACTTGGTTAAATAGATGATCACTTGCCGCAAACATATTACACCGGCGAAAACCAGCCGCCGCCAAGCTCTCAAAAAGAGCTGGGGCCTTTTCCTGGGGCTTTACCTGGTCTTCTCGGGACTACTGTGGGCTCCACAACCTGCCCCAGCGGAGCAGAACGAGCTCCAGGAATACGCCGTCAAAACGGCCTTTATCTACAATTTTGCCAAATAAATATGCTGGCCCGAAAAGACCCTTACCTATAAAGAGGTAAAAAAGGGTTCAAAAATCCGATTGAGGTTGGTTTTGCTAATCCCATGCCCTCATTATCTTAATGAAAATTCATTATAAATTTTTATACAAAAGCGATATATACATGATATATAAAAATCGTATTTCAACAAAAAAGGGGGTGAAAGTTAAGCCATAACATCCTGGAAAAAGAAAAATATAATACAAACTGCTGCAAAAAACCGGGTCATAAACCGAAAAAAAAGCTACGCCCAGACTTAAAATTTAAGCTAAAGATTCGAATATTTGGAACTGACCCTGAGAAGAATTATGGAAATTTTAAAGAGAGAGTATCAAGAAATCGTCGAAGCCCCTTTCCAGGACGCTTTGACCGGTCTTTTTAATCACGGTTTTTTCCAGCTTACCCTGCAGCGGGAGGTGAAGCAGGCCGAACGCTACGGCGGCTCTTTTGCCCTGCTGATCATTGATATAGATAACTTTTCGGAAATCAACCGCCGCGAGGGAAGTGTAAAAAGCGACCGCCTCCTCAAAAGACTGGGGCAAACGATTCGGGAAAATATTCGCGATGTCGACATCGCGGCCCGGCTGGCCGAAGACAGTTTTGCAATCCTGCTTTGTGAAAACGATAACGCTTCCACCCCAATCCCGATCACGAGAATCCTGAAAGAGATCAACCGGCATCTCGAGACCGGCATCACGATAAGCACCGGTGCCGCCCTCTATCCCAGCGACGCGCGCCACCCCCTCCCCCTTATTGAAAAAGCCAAAGAAGCCCTGACCCAAGCCAAAAAAATGGGCAAAAACCGATACATCATGGCTGGTAGCCAGAAACCCCAAACAGATCAGAGACCAGCCACCATTTTAGTGGTTGATGATGAGCCCTTAAACTGCAAACTTCTGGCTGCCACTTTAAAATTAGATGGTTTTCAAGTCCTCACCGCCAACGGCGGTGAGGAGGCTCTAAATATTGTCGCCAAAAATGATATCGACCTGATTCTGCTCGATATTATGATGCCGGGCATGAATGGTTACAAAGTCTGCCAGACGCTTAAAAACAGCGAAGCAACGCGAATGATCCCGATAATCATGGTCACAGCCTTAGACGACCTCGAAGCCAAAGTTAAAGCAATCGATAACGGGGCTGATGATTTTTTAACTAAACCACCGCAAAACATTGAGCTTTTAGCCCGAACCCGCTCGCTGATCCGGGTCAAACAGCTCAATGAAAACCTCACCAGTATTGAGAATGTCCTCTTTTCCTTCGCCAATGCCGTCGAAAGCAAAGACCACTATACCCAGGGGCACACCAGCCGGGTCGCAGCCCTGGCCGAATGGCTTGGCAAACGGCTTAAACGCCCGCAGCCGGAGCTCCGCTCCCTGGTCATTGGCGGCGCCCTCCACGATCTCGGCAAAATCGCGATCAAAGATGAACTCCTCAATAAAAATGGCCCTTTAAACGATGAAGAGTGGCAGATCATGCACCAGCATCCGGAGATGGGAGAAAAAATTGCCCTGCCCCTCCATAAAAGTTTAGGCATGAGTCTCGACATTATCCGCCATCACCATGAAAAACTGGATGGTTCCGGCTATCCGGATGGTCTCAAGGACGATGAGATCTCAATCCCGGCCCGAATCATGGCAATTGTCGACATGTATGATGCCCTGACCACCGACCGACCCTATCGCAAAGCCCTCTCAGACGAAAAAACTTTTACCATCTTACAAGAGGATGCCGAGAACGGCAAACTCGACCGCCACATAGTTAAAGAATTTATCAACATGATCAAGGAGAGGAGATAATGCCTACCAATAAAGGTTACCGGAATTTAAGGTTGCTACATCTTATTGTTGGAATTCTTTTCCTGATCTCCTGCCCTACATCGGAAGTTTCTGCTAACAGCGATTTTACCGACCTGAGTCTCGAACAACTGATGCAGATCAAGGTCACCTCCGCAGCTAAAAAAACCCAACCACTGGCGCAGGCGGCAACCGCCATCTTTGTCATCAACAGCGAAGATATTCGACGCTCAGGCGTCACCTCAATCCCCGAAGCCTTACGGATGGCTCCCGGGGTTCAGGTCGCCCACATCGACCAGAACAAATGGGCCGTAAGCATCCGCGGATTCAGCCGGCTTTTCTCTGACAAACTGCTGGTCCTCATCGATGGCCGGACCATCTACAATGCCCTCTTTTCTGGGGTGTTCTGGGACATCCAGGACACCCGGCTCGAAGATATCGCCCGCATCGAGATAATTCGCGGTCCTGGAGCCGCGCTCTGGGGAGCTAATGCCGTTAATGGGGTAATTAATATTATCACCCACAATAGCGTAGATACTCAAGGCGTTCAGGCAACCGTCATAGCCGGCGATGAAGAACGCCTGACAACCTCGCTACGCTATGGCGGCAACCTGAACAACATAGGCAGCTACCGTATTTACGGCAAATACATTAACCGGGACAGCTTCACCGACCATCATGGCGAGGCAGCCTGGGACGACCAGGATCTAATACACTTTGGTTTACGGGCCGACCTGCAACCTAATGCGTATCAGAGCCTGACTATCCAAGGTGATATATATGATGGAGAGAGCAACAGTCGGGTAACTCAGGCGCTTTTGCAAACCCCATGGAGTAAGCATGAAAAAGCTGAAATGAAAGTTAACGGCGGCAATCTTTTGAGCCGCTATGAACACACTTTCAGCAACAATTCCGAGCTCAGCTTACAGGCCTATTACGATCTTAACAATCGTAAAATGTTTATCGGCGACCTCAAAATGGAAACCATTGATATTGACCTCCAGCACCGTTTTAATTGGGGCGACAATCAAGAGATGACTTGGGGTCTGGGTTATCGCTATATTAAACATGATGTATCCCTATACCAACCCGATTTAGTCGTTTTAGGAAATCACAAACTTGATCTCTTCAGCGCTTTTTTCCAAGATGAGATCACACTGATCCCAGAACGACTCAAACTGATTATTGGCAGTCGCTTTGAGGATAATTATTTCAGCGGCTTTGAATTCCAACCCAGTGCCCGCATACTATGGACACCAACTAAACGCATAAGTTTTTGGACTGCAATTTCCCGGGCCGTGCGAACCCCTTCAACGAGTAATATTAATGCAATGTTCACCATAGCAGCGCTCCCTCCTGAGCCGCCGATCCCACTACCGGTCAAGGTCATGTATATCGGCAATAAGAATTTTAAATCCGAGAATCTCCTAGCTTTTGAAACCGGGGGTCGCATACAATTAAATGACAACCTTAGTATCGATGTGGCTCTGTTCTATAACCTCTACGACGACCTGATCTCTAGCGAAAACATGTCACTAACCATCACTCTCCCCTATATCACAGCCACGACCTATCCCGAAAACAACTCAAAGGCTACCACCTTCGGAGGGGAGTTGGTTATTGACTGGCTGCCGCTTAGTTGGTGGCATCTGCAGTTTGTCGGTTCCCTGATCGATATCGACTCCGACCCTGACAACTACCGAGACAAGGAGACACCCGAATATCAGTTCTCTCTCCGCTCAATGATCGATTTGCCCCACAACTTCGAATTTGATGCCTGGTTGAGAAGAGTTGATGAAATTCAACAACTAGAGATCTCTGACTATACTCAGCTGGATCTAAGAATCGGCTGGCGACCACACGACAACCTTGAACTAAGCCTGGTTGGCCAGAACCTGCTGCAAAGCCAACAGCTCGAGCAACTCGACGAGACAATTAATTTTAATCACACAGAAGTTGAACGCTCATTTTATCTAAAAGCAACCTTGGAATTCTAGAGCACCATCCGAGAGAAACCAACAACCCAATACTTGGTCATATTAAGTGATTGACTACTACAAATATAACAGGTCAAAACCATCAAGTATCAGACAATCTCTTTGCGAAAGCAAAGGTTTGCGATTCCTTTTACTGCTCACGGCCTTGGCTGGATTAGTCCTGACCCCATTGCAGACCTATGCGGACAAAAACAGTCTCCAGGAGTATGACATCAAGGCGGCCTTTATCTATAATTTTGCTAAATATGTAAGCTGGCCTGAAAAAACCTTTACATTTAAAAAGGAGCCCCTAATCCTGGGCCTTTTAGGCAAGCACCCCTTTGGATCAAAAATCAATGCACTTGATGGCAAAAAGATTCATAAGCGCACCCTGAAGGTCATAACAATCAAAAACTATGCCCAAGCCACAAAATGCCACCTGCTCTACATCAGCTCCTCGGAAAGCAGAAACCTGAAAAATATATGGCCTTTTCTGAAGACTAAAAATATTCTCACAATCTCAGACATGGATAATTTCGCCGAATCGGGAGGGATGATTGAATTGATTGTCAAAGACGACAAAATACGCTTTATCATCAACCCTCAGGCCGCCACTCGGGCCGGACTCAGCATCAGCTCACAACTGCTCAAGCTGGCCATCATCCTCCCACAGGGACCCTGATCATGTCAAAATTTTTTGCCAATCTCTCGGTGCGCAATAAACTAATCAGCGTAATCATGCTCACCTCAATTATCTCGGTGACCTCGGCTCTCTTTCTCTTCAACCTCAAAGAGATTTTCAACTACCGAAACATCATGCAGAGCAACCTCTCAATCCTGGCTCAAGTTGTAGGTAAAAACTGCACTTCCGCCCTGATCTTTAACGATCATAATAACGCCTCTGAAAACCTGCAACTATTTTCAAGTGAAAATGATATAAAAAAAGCCATTCTTCTGGACAACCAAGGCCAAACCTTTGCTGTCTACCAACATCCAGACCAAACCCATAAAAAAACCACCCCTAATTCAGAGTTCTTGCTGAAGCAGGTAATGAAAATTGATCATCAAGGCTGGCTTGAAGGTATGCCCTTTTTTGATCGTTATCTCGATCTTATGGAACCGATCATTTTCAATGATGAAAAAATTGGTGAACTCTATATCCAACAAAGTCTGGAAAAATTCTACTCACAGTTACTGACTCGATTCTGGACGCTGTTACTGATCCTCTTAAGCGCCACCTGCATCGCCTATTTCCTGGCCCAGAAAGGACAAAAACTATTTACAACCCCGATCACCAACCTGGTTAAAAACATCCACGACATCTCAAACCACAACAACTACCAAGTCAGAATGAAAAACCCCTACCAGCAGGAGTTTGGCGTCCTCATCTCAGGCTTCAACAATATGCTCAAACAGATCCAGAAACGTGATGATGAACTTGCAGCCCACCGGGATCACCTCGAAAATGAGGTCTGGAAACGAACCGAAGATCTGCAGAAGACCATGCTGGATTTAACCCGAGCCAAAGATGCGGCCGAGGCTTCGGATAGAGCCAAAAGTGAATTTCTGACCAATATGAGTCATGAACTGCGGACCCCACTTAACCATATTATCGGTTTCACCGATCTCGTCTTGACCGAAAAATGTGGCTCCGTAAATGAGCTCCAGAGTGAGTACTTAAACGATGTCTCAAACAGCAGTCAGCATCTCCTCTCCCTGATCAATGACATTCTTGATCTTTCGAAAGTCGAGGCCGGTAAGATGAAGCTTGAAACCAAACCCATTGAGCTGCAACCTTTTCTGGAGATGAGTCTGAAGATGATCCGGGAAAGAGCCCTCAAACATGGCCTCGCAATCAGCCTTGAGGTCGCCCCAGAGATCAGCATAGTGCAAGCGGATAAGCGTAAACTGAAGCAGATCGTCTACAACCTGCTGGCCAATGCCGCAAAATTTACGCCTGATGGCGGTAGCATCGGGGTCCGGGCTGAAATTATGAGCCACGAAGTAAGCCTAACAGATCTCGAGCAAAAGCCCCAAACATGGCTTAAAATCAGTATCAAAGATTCCGGCATCGGCATCAAGCAAGAAGATCTGGAGAGAATTTTTAAATCATTTGAACAAGCCGACGGCTCTCATAGCCGGCACTATCAGGGCACCGGCTTAGGTCTCTCCCTGACCCGACGCCTGGTGGAGCTGCATCAGGGCCGCATCTGGGCCGACAGTAAAGGGCCAGGTTTAGGGTCGACTTTTTCGTTTATCATTCCTTACACTGTAGGCACAAACCCAAACCTGGAAAGCTCAACAAAAATGACCTTATCAAGCTGGTCTTAACAATTAAGAACAAACAAATTAAACCGGTAAACTCCAGGAAAATATATGCTTAAAAAGAGTAACCAATGGTCAAAATTTTGGCTCGTAATTCTAATACTAGTGACTAACAGCAGTTTAAGCCGGGCCGAGAATTAAAACCTGGCTCAGCTCTCCCTGGAAGAATTGCTTAATGTCGAAGTGGTTACGGTCTCCCGCCTGCCCGAAAAGATTTTTCAGACCGCAGCGGCCGTCCACGTCATTACCGCAGAAGATATTCACCGCTCCGGGGCGACCTCTATTCCTGAACTCCTGCGCCAGGCTCCAGGTCTGGGGGTAACCCGCATCAACGACAGCAAGTACGCCATCAGCAGCCGCCACCTACTATCTCTGATTAATGACATCCTCGATCTCTCCAAGGTTTAATCCGGCAAGATGGAGCTTAAACTTACCAATATTGCAATTGCAGATCTCTTCGCGCAAAGTTTGGTTATGATCAAGGAAAAAGCCTTTAAACACAAATTGACATTGAGCCTGGAGATTGAAGAGGGATTGACAGAATTCCGGGGCGACAAAATGAAAATTAAACAGATTTTATATAATCTACTTTCCAACGCCGTCAAATTTACCCCCGATTGCGGTTCTATAGTGATCAAGGTAGGGAAAAGTGCATTAGGTATGACAAAAACACCTTCACAACAGGCAGGTGTCCATGATAAGAGCTACTGTAACTGGATAAAAATCCAGTTACAGGATTCCGGGCATGGTATCAAAGCCGAAGATCTGAAACGAATTTTTCTCTCCTTTGAACAAGCAGATGGCACCCTCAGCCGAAACTATCAGGGTACCGGTTTAGGTTTAGCCTTAACCCGAAACCTAGTCGAACTTCATCTGGGAAAAATCTGGGCTGAAAGCCCGGGACCAGGTCAGGGCGCAACTTTTCACGTAATTCTCCCGATAGTGTAAAAGCTGAACACATCTCAGCAAGCCGAGGAAACCGATGTCAGCTAAAACCATCCTGGTCATCGAGGATGACCTTCTCAACCTCAAGCTCTGCCGTTCGCTCTTACAAATGGAAAGTTTTAATATTCTGGTTGCCGAAACCGCTGAAGAGGGCTTAAGAATAGCCCGCGAAGAGCACCCCGATCTGATTCTGATGGATATCCAGCTCCCTGGCATGGACGGTCTTCAGGCAACCAGACTCATCAAACAAAATCCAGACTTACAGGACATCCCAGTCATCGCCCTGACCGCTCACGCCATGGATGGAGATGACCGCAAAGCTTATGCCGCCGGGTGCTGCGACTATATCACAAAACCGATTGAGGTTCGCAGCTTCAGCGACACCCTTAATCAATATCTGCAAAACAGCACCCAACCAGCTTCTGAACTTAGCCAAACTCCGCAGCTTTCGCAAAAGAGTTACAGCTCCAAGCTCTATCGAAAGAAGATCCTGATTGTCGACGATGAACTCTTAAATCGAAAACTGCTCTGCGGAATGCTCGCGGATGAACCCTACAACCTGACCACGGCGGCCAACGCAGCCGAAGCTCTGGCCAGCATCGAAAAACAAACCCCAGATATCATCCTGCTCGACATCATGATGCCGGTGATGGATGGGTTTGAGCTCACCAGACGACTTAAAAAGAGTCCCGAAACTAAGGATATCCCGATCATCCTGATTACAGCCCTGACTGAATACAACGACAAGATCAAGGGGCTCGCCGCCGGTGCCGACGAATTTCTTAATAAACCGGTTCAGGCTGAGGAGTTACTGACCCGCATCCAGTCTCTGTTGCGCATGAAGGAGTATCATGACCGCCTCTCCAGCAAAGGTAGCACCGAAGCGGTCTTCACCAGCCAAGTCGACCTTGAAAATGCGCATAACCAGTCCCTGCAAGAGAGCAAAACCGTCCTTCTGGTTGCCGAAAACCGAGAGAGCCAAGACCTGATCCAAACTCATCTAGCAGAACAACCCTACCGTTTCATGGCAGCGAAAAACGGCCGCGAGGCCTTATCGATAATCGAGAAAGAACCGGTCGACTGCCTCCTGATCGAAATCATGCTGCCCGACATGCATGGCTTTGCCCTCTGTGAAAAAATTCAAAAAAATGAGGCTTACCGTCATATTCAAACCATCGGCATAACCAATAAAAATGAGCTCTCCTTAAAAATCAGAGGCATCGAAGCCGGCTTTGACGACTATCTTATCAAGCCGATAAACTTCACGGAACTACAAGTCAGGATTAAAGCTCTGCTCAAAAAAAAGACCTATCTTGACCAGTTGCAGAACAAATACCATGCGGTGTTCCAGCAAGCCATCAGCGACTCTCTGACCGGACTCTACAATAATGCCTATTGCAAACACTTTCTCAAAACCGAGATGAAAAAAGCTGAACGTCAGGGTTATCCGATCTCGCTGATCATGGCTGACCTTGACAACTTCAAGCAGGTAAATGATAATTACGGCCATATCACCGGCGATCTTGTCTTAAAAGAGATCGCCAAAATCCTCTCTGACACTATCAGGGTGACCGATGTCGCAGCCCGCTATGGCGGCGAGGAGTTTACCCTGATTTTACCCTATACCGACCTCGAAATGGCAAGAACCCTGGCCGACCGTATCCTGCAGGCGGTGAGCTCACATGCGATTGCGCTCGAAAGCTCAAACAGCCCCCTTAAAATAACTCTGAGCCTGGGCCTGGCCAATTATCCTGAACACGCAACCTCAACCACAGAACTTTTTGAGTGTGCCGATCAAGCCCTCTACAGGGCCAAACAACAAGGCAAAAATTGCTGGACCGTTTTTCAGCCTTGCGGCTAACAGTAAAGACGTTAATCAGTAAGACGCTTCACAATAACCATACCCACATGCCAGCGCTGCAACCAAGCTTTAGGGTGTCTTGAAAAGGAGCAAACTAATATGTCAAGAAAGCAACCCCTGATACTCATTGTTGAAGATGATGAACTCAATCGGAAACTTTTTCGGGAGATTTTGAGCCTTGATGAGATTGAGACCCTCGAAGCTGAGGATGCTGAACAAGGGCTCATCCTGGCCCGCCAGATGCGACCGGATCTGATTTTAATGGATATTCAGTTGCCGGGCATGGACGGCTTGGCGGCAACCCGGCTACTCCGAGAGGATCAAGAGCTTAAAGATATTCGTATCATTGCCCTTTCCGCCCATGCCATGCAAAACGACATTGACGAAGCTCTGAAAGCGGGATGTAACGGCTACATCACCAAGCCTGTCGAAGTCGCCTCTTTTAACCAGAGAGTACTCGCATTCCTGGATTAAACAAGTACCTTTCAATAAAAGAAAAAACCATAAACTCCTGGGAGCGCAAAGATTGCAAGCCGCCCATATCGATATTCAAAAAACCCTCTGCAATGGATGCGGAATCTGCGTCCGAGTCTGTCCGGCCCGAGCCTTCTCAATCGTCGCGGAAAAAGCTGAACTCAGCGGCAGTTGCTCCTTTGCCTGTGACCATTGTGCGGCAGCCTGCCCGGCAGTAGCGATCACGGTAACCTTCAAAGAACCCCGAGAGCCCTTCAGCTTCACAAGTTTCGTTGACAAAACCCCAACAAAACAATCCCCTGTCGAGATGCCCGGCATGCTCAACTTAATGCGGGCTCGACGCTCCTGCAGAGCCTACAAGGAACGCCCGCTGAAACGTGAGATTCTCGAAGATCTCGTTAAAATCGGCCTGACCGCGCCCTCCGGCACCAACAGCCAGAAATGGACTTTTACAATCATTAATTCGCGCGTAAAAGTGCTCTCCTTCGGCGAGATGATTGCGGCTTATTACCAAAAACTTAACCGACTTTCGGAATCTCTATGGCTCCGCAAAGGTTTAAAGCTTTGCGGACGGCCGGAACTTGATACCTATTATCGGGAATATTATGAATCAATCAAGGAGGGGATGATATCCTGGTATGAGAAAAAGGAGGATCGGCTCTTTCACGGGGCCCCCGCCGCGATCCTGGTCGGATCCCAGCCGGGGGCCAGCTGCCCTCAGGAAGATGCGTTGTTGGCGACCCAGAATATGCTTCTGGGAGCCCAGGCCCTGGGCCTGGGCAGCTGCTTGATCGGCTTTGCCGTCGAAGCGCTGCGCCGGGACCGGAAAATCAAAGAGAGCTTAAAAATACCTGCCCATGAAAAGATCTATGCGGTCATCGCTTTAGGCTATCCCGCCATCACTTTCCCACGACCTGCCGGCCGCCGCAAGGCAGAGATCCGCTGGAGCAGCTGAAAAAAGCAAAAAATCAATTGTCCAAAACTTGACGAATTCTCTTTAAAACATCCTCAAACCTGTTTTTTATCGTTTAAAATTTTAATGGCCGGCAGCAAGATTCTGACCGTGGTGCCGGTACCATCCTCGCTGTCAATGGTTAAGGCCCCGTAATGGGTGCGCATGATCCCCACAGTTAAGGCCAGGCCCAAGCCGCGGCCGACAAATTTAGAGGTAAAAAAGGGTTCAAAGACCCGCTTGAGGTCAGTTTCACTAACCCCATGACCGCTGTCGCGGATCTGACAAAACGAGTACTCTCCATCCTCAAGCGGCTCAGCGAGATCCAAGGTCTGAAAAGGCAGAGGAAAAGAGTCGGCATGATAAAATTGGCGGCCGAAGCTTATCTCAAGCGTGCCAATATTTCCATCCATAGATTCAATGGCATTGGTGATAACCGTATCCAGCACCTCTTTTATCTGCTCATGATCCAAATCACAACCGAGAGGTTCCGGCGGCGCTATAAATTTTAAAGCGATTGAGGACGGAAAGATATGTTTAAGTTCAGTGATACTCTCCCGAGCCAGGTCGGCAAGATTTTCGCGCCTGAACTTACAGATTTTCTGGCCCACATAAGTGAGCATCAGGGAGCCGGTCCGAGAGGCCCCAAGGGCTGACCGCAAAGCATTGGCGATCATCTTCTGTTCGCCCGATCCGGCCATAAGAGTCATCTCGGCAAGTTCCAGATTGCCGATGACAGAGGTCATCGAATTATTAAATTTATGAGCAATCGCCCCGGCCATGGTTTTAAGACTATCATAACGTTTAAGCTCTTCCTGTATCCGAGCAGCCTCTAATTTATGCTGTTGCTGCTCTTTTTGCTCGGTAATATCTGTAGCCATCCCCAAACTGACCAAGCGGCCATCGGGCCATAAGATAGCCTGATCCCGAGATTGATACCAACGCTGGTTAATCGTACTTTGAAATTCCCAGACATAGGGCTCCTTCTGGGGCTCTCCGTGATCATCAAGAAGTTGCTCCCGGGGACAGAAACTGCAGGGCCCGCTCATCCCTTTCTGCAACACCTGCCAGCAGGGTTTACCCAAACCGGCCCCACCAAACATTTTTTCTCCGCCCCGATTCAAGAAAAGCATTTCATCACTCTTCATATCGATAACATAGACCAGAGCATCAATCGAATTCATCAAGGTAATAAACAGTTCGCGCTCTTTAGCAGCCCGTTTGACCGGCTCATCATGAGCCGCGATCTGCCGGGAAAGCTTGACAAAAGCAAAACCGATCCCGGCAAAACCCAGCAATAAAATAAGCCCATGCCATAAGATCGTTGTACGGTTGATACTCTCGGCAATCGCATACAAACCAGCCAGCGGCACCAGCACCCCAACCCCGCCCCGAATATCACCAACCTGGTAGCCCTCATGACACTTAAGACAGCCCGCAAGAGTTATTATGGGCCGCATCAAACGAGCATAGGACTGACCCTCAACCATGGTCAAAGCCCGAGCTTCGACAGCTCCCTTCTCAAACGAGAGCAGGGCTTGGTGCTCCCAGAGATCGGGCGCATTTTCCGGCCGTAACGGTTTAAGACTGGTTATATGCCCTTGAATACCATAATTCTCTCCGAACATTTCGTTAAACTGGCGGATCATATAGGCCGGGTTCATTAAGGTAAGTTTTCGATTTTTGTCGGTGACGATATCTCGATCAGGAATATGAGCAAGATGGGGGTTGGGCGGGGTTTTTTCGGCAGGAGGCACGTAGACACCGCCATGAACCGTCAACCATTGGCGGATAGATTGATCTTTGTTAAGATTGGCGACGGCGATATCGTAGCCGGTTTTTTCAGCACAATGCTTATGTTTAGTGTAGTGACTGATAAAAGAGAAACTGACAACCACGGCCCAGACCAAACCCAGTAACAGGCAATAACGCCGCAAAATCTGCTGCTGTTGCAAACCCGACTCGAGACTCGGTTCACGCATAGCCATCCCCCTCTAAATCTTAATAAGGCTTCTCTAAAAGAGAATAATCAGATCACTTGGCGCTGTCAAACTAAATCAATAAATGTAGCCCCACTTAAAGTAAGTTAAAAGGTAACTGTTCAGCGTAATTTAAATTTAGCCACAGACACACACAGACTCACACGGACAAAAACTTTTCGGGTCTGTGTGTGTTCGTGTGGGTCTGTGGCTGATAACACACGCTAAATATTCATTTTCATTCGTTGATTTAAAGTATAATCTCAAAACGCGCTGAATAGTTACAGTTAAAATTGATATCTCCTTGATAATTTCATGCTGCAAAGCGGTGTAGCTGGTTTCTCGGAACCAGAAGCAGCTTACCCAGAAGCTGCATCTCTTTGCTCTCCCCCTTGAGACTGATTTTGCGGATTTCATTGATCACCTTGGCGGCTGATGTCTGCCCCCAGAACCATTCCGCCAGACTCCGGCTGTCGGTCGGCTGGCCCGGCTGGGCTGAGACCGCGTCAAAATAAAACGCCTTAAGGTCCTCGGCCGCCATACGCAAGCCATCGGCAACTGAAATATTACCGATACCATCAGCAACAACTTCAAGCCTGACAAAAGCCGCAATAAATTCGGCAACCGCCTCCGGTGAAAGCCCTGAAACCCCTGCCGTAGTTTGCTTGTTTTTTGACAATGCCTGCTCATACCAAGTACTCATCTGAGCAAACTCCTCTAAAAACAACTCCAGTAAGAGCTCTTTCTCAGAGAGGTTCTCTTTTTTGGGACCGAAACTGACCGGACAGGCAATTTGCAGAACTGCTTGTGGCTGATCCTTCATGTCGGGAGCTTCTTCGCAAAAATCCTCGAGTACGGGCCCGTTTTCAGACTCTAAAAGCTTGAGTGCCTTTTTAAGGACAGAGGTTTGAAATTGAGGATTATTGGGCGCCCCAAAGGGTCGCCCAAGATCAAAGGGAACCCAGAGGGCCCGGGGCGGTTTTATCCTCTCAGTATGCTCCCGAATAAGACTTATCTGAGTAGTTGGGATTCCCGCTTCCTCAATATAATGTCCCAGCCCGCCAACGGCGCGCGTACAGTGAGGTCAGACGGGAACCAGGAGTACCGCATTAACGCCCTCCTTTTTCATGATTTCTGCAACATTTCTGGCCGTATCCTGCATCTGCTCAGGATCGGTTGCCCCCATGAATGAGTAGTGATAATCGGCAACGCTGCCAATGTCGCCATTTTCGGCAAGTTCCGTAAGGCGCTCCAGGGGAAAGACCAGATTATGATCCATCTGAAAGCCCGTGCGATCAAAGTTTGTGGAAATATGGCTCATAACCAGATCCGCCGCTGGAGTCCCTTTGGGAATAAGCCGGTAATCGGCGGCACCAATCCCAAAAGGACGGTCAGAACTAAGGTGTAGACCGGCGGTCGAGATCAAGGCCACTTTTCTTTCACAAAGCGGGGGACCGGCCACAAAAGGGGCCGTCGCAAAACCTTTACACGGCAGGGAGAGCAAATGATTCCTCTCTTCTTCTGAATATTTATCAAGACGGGCCATGGGTTTCTCCTTATAAAGTTAATTCAATCGTAAAATTAAAGTCATTAAATCAGTTGCTAAGCGCCAAAATCGAGCGCAGTGAATAAAGGCTGTTTTTGAGGTCGTTTTCATCCTTAGTAACTTTTGCCATCATGATACCGCCTTCAATCACCGCAACCATATGATTAGCAAGGATTTCTGCTTCCATCTCGATTTTGAGTTCACCGGCGGCCTTTGCCTGGGATAAAACCTCGGCAATAGCGCTCTTCCAGTTACCAAAAATATCGGCAATTTTACTCGCAAAAAGGGGATTGTTGTCACCCATTTCAAGGGCTGAATTGCCAATCATGCAACCCCCGACAAAGTTCATGCTTTTATGCCTTATAAAAACCGCATCAAGATAATTTGCAATTTTCTGCATCGGGGTCTGCCCGTGCAAAGAATCATCAACAAAAGTTGCTGATTCAGCCTTGACCTCTTCAAGGAAAGCAATCCCAATCGCCTCTTTATTCGGAAAATGAAAATAGAGATTACCTTTTTTAACGCCGGTAGCCTTTATAATATCACTGATACTTGTGCCCTTAAACCCTTTTTCATGGATAAGGGTTGTCGTCTCCCGGATCACCCGAGCTCTAGTAATTTGACCTTTTGTTACAGCTTCCATACGCCCTCCCTTACAAAAAACCAACCATTCGGTACATTTCTTAACAGAAACAGCTCAAATTGTCAAGTAATACGGTGGACCCAATTACAAAAAGAAAAGAAAAGGGTCAGTTCTTGACTTTACACAGCGTCTCAAGGGAGATGTGTAAAGTCAAGAACTGACCCCGATAGTTCCTTTGTTTCCCGCAAAGAAAGGTAAAACAAAATCAGATCATAAACTTACAACCTTGGCTTCGAGGAGGCCGTCGACCTTGAGCAGATCGTCGAGAACTTCCTGAGTAATCTGATTGTCAACAGAGACAAAAGAGACTGCTTTGCCCCCCTTAATCCGCGAGAGATTAAATCCGGCGATATTGACTTTATGATTACCGAGCACGGTGCCGACCCCGCCAACAATTCCCGGTTTATCAACATTTTTAAAGTAGAGATAGGTGCCCGCTGAGATCATCTCAAGCCGAAACTGATCGAGCATCAGGATACGGCCCTGATCATCTGAAAAGACGGTTCCGGCAACCATCATCTCCTCAAGATCGGTTTTAATCTTGACGACAAAAAGGTCGTTCATATTATCGAAACTGCTATTTTTTGATTCATAAACCGCCAGATTACGATCCCGAGCCAGATAAGGTGCATTGATAAAGGAGACCGTCTCCGGGACACTACGATCCATGAATCCTTTGAGAGCGGCACTGGTGAAGGGCTGAAAATTAAAGGGTGAATCAAAAATGCGCTCACCAAAGTCATCAATAAATTTTGCCCCCACCATAATCATCTCGATACGTTCCGGGCGACCGTTAACAACCTGGGCCGCCAGCCGCCCCATCGCTTCTGCAAGATCAAAATAGGCGCGCATCTCAGACGGCAACTGAGATCTCATGTAGGGGATATTGACAGCATTCTCATAGGATCGGTCGTTGAGAGCATTAACCACCTGTTCGGCGATAATGACAGCCACCCCCTTCTGCCCTTCGGCCGTATTAGCGCCAAGATGAGGGGTTACGAAAACATTGTCCAGCTCAAGTAAAGGATCCTCACCGAGCGGCTCGCGGCTGAAAACATCGACACCGGCAGCAAAGATTTTTCCGCTTTTCACAGCTTCATAAAGAGCATGTTCATTGACAATACCACCCCGAGCACAATTGATCAGGACCACACCATCCTTCATACGTGAAATCTCTGCGGCCCTAACCATATCAGTGGTCTCATCGGTAAGCGGGGTGTGAAAAGTAATAACATCACTGAGCTCATACAACTCCTCCAGACTCTCGCACAAACGCACCCCTTGGGCTTCAGCTTTGACCTTTTTGACATAAGGATCATAAGCGATCACTTTCATGCCGAAACTCTTGGTTCGGGCCGCGACATTACCGCCAATACGCCCGAGCCCAACAATCCCTAAAGTCTTGCCATAGAGCTGAATCCCCATATATTTTTTACGATTCCACTCTTGGTTTTTCAAAGAGTTATTGGCGGCCGGAATTTTGCGACAAGCCGAGAGCATCATCCCAATCGTCAGCTCAGTCGCGGCAATCGTATTACCAGTCGGGGCATTCATAACAATTATCCCCTTGATACTGGCCGCCTCAATATCAACATTATCAAGGCCCACCCCGGCCCGGCCAATAATCTTCAGCCGCCCCGGATTTTCAATAAGATCTGCGGTGATAGTGGTACCGCTGCGCGTAACAATTGCATCATAATCACCAATTATCTTTTTCAAATCTTGATTGTCAATGCCAACCTTGATATCGACGGCAATGGCGCTGTCCGCCTCAAGGATTGCGACCCCATCGGGATCGAGATTGTCGGTGATTAAAACTTTGAAACGTGCCATGACTGAGACCTCACTTAAGTTGAAAGTTGACCGTTTAAAATTTCTGAATCAAGTAAAACCAACAAGAACCTCGCAACTATCAGACCGTGAAAAAAAGGGCAAGCTTATATTTAAGGGGGGAAACCTTAAAAAGCTTGACGGTATATAGACAACCTGTTAATGCGAGTGCCTTAAATCGTAATATCAGCACCCAATCATTTCTGCCTAAAGGAGACCGTTATGAGAAAGATTTCGACCTTGATTCTGGCTCTAATTTTCAGCTTTATGATGTTAGGTAGCGGCCTCACTGCTGAAACCATTAAAATTGGTTTTAATATCCCCTTGACCGGCGAGATTCCAAAGGTTGGCGAATCCTCAAAATTTGCCGCTGAGATGCTTAAAGCTGACATCAACGGCCAGGGCGGCTTACAGGTCGGTGACAAAAAATATGAGCTCGAGTTCGTCTATGAAGATAATGAATCTAAAGCCGAATCTGCGGTAGCCGTCGCCCAGAAGTTGATCGACCGCAATAAAGTCTTAGCCATCATCGGCCCCAACTCGAGCAAACAGGCGGTTCCGGCTGGTGAGATCTGCGATTTGAATCAAACTGTCATGGTTTCACCCTGGTCGACCAACCCCGATACCACCATGGATCGCCCCTTCGTCTTTCGGGCTGCCTTTTTAGACCCCTTTCAAGGTCCGGTTGCCGTCGATTTCGCGATGGAACAGTTTAAAGCCAAAACCGCGGCCGTCCTCTACGCTCTGGCCAACGACTACAGTAAAGGTCTGGCTGAAATTTTCAAAGCTGACTTTGAAAAGAAAAACGGCAGCAGCTCAGTTGTCGGTTTTGAAAGTTATGGTGACAAAGATCAAGATTTCAGTGCTCAGTTGACCAAGATTATTGCCGCTAAGCCCGATTTCATCTTCTTGCCCAACAACTACAATGAAGTTGCCTTAACTGTTAAACAGGCCCATGACCTAGGTTGGAAAGGCCCGTTTATGGGCTCTGATGCCTGGGGTTCTGCCGAACTTATGACTCTGTGCGGCGACGACTGTATTGGTAGCTTCTTCTCCACCCATTACGCTGCCGCTGGCGCCCAGGGTGCAACCAAAGAGTTCATCGACCGCTACAGCGCTAAATATGGCTATGTCCCGGATGACGTTGCAGCCCTGACCTGGGATGCCACCCGTCTGGTTCTGCAAGCCATCCAGGAAAATGGTAACCTGAGCGGCAAATTGCGAGCTGATCGTAAAGCTATTCGTGCAGCCATGGGCAACATCAAAAGTTTTGCCGGGATTACCGGCAGCATGAAACTCGACGAACAGGGCGATCCCATCAAATGTGCCATAGTTGTTCGCATCAATGAAAAAGGCGAATTTGTTTTCACCAAATCGGTCTGCCCCTGATTTATGGTCCAGCCACCTCGATGTGGGAACAGACCTTCAGTTTGCGCCCGAGCGGAGCAAAGAAGTGCCCTTGGGATATCCCCGTCGAGCGCCAGGCGAAGCGAAACTCACTCATTTTCTCTGTGGGTTAAGCGCCAATCACAACAAAGCCGAATATTTACCATTCAACGTAAATATTTGGCTACGTTCTCTTAAAGTCATAGAGGATGGTTGGGGATTTTGCTTCACCCTCACAACGGGGTCACACCACAAGGGTGCTAGCTCGCTAAGCTCACAGCGAAGCCTGGGGTACTGACGCACCTTTTACCAACAATAACCCCAATCCCGGCAGAAAAACAACCCAAATCCAAAATTTGCCATTTAACTTTTCAACCCCAATAAAAACCATATCTCGTGTTTGATATCCTTTTACAAAATATGCTTAACGCCCTGCAGTGGGGCAGCTTTTACTCCCTGATTGCCTTGGGCTACACCCTGGTCTACGGGGTTTTGCGGCTGATCAATTTCGCCCATGGTGATATTGTTATGGTCGGGGCTTATATTGCCTTTTTTATCTCCAGTCTCCTGCTTGGACAATATGGGATGCCGGCATTCTTGCCGGGCTGGGCCGTCTTAGCCTTAACGATCCCCCTGACCATGGTCTTGACCTCTCTGGTTGGCGTCACTCTGGAACGGATCGCTTACCGTCCTTTACGCCGCAAAGGAGCCAACCGTCTCTATGTCGTAATCACGGCCCTAATGGCCGGATTAATCCTGGAGAACGGCAACCTCCTGGTTCTCGGAGCAAGCCGCAAGAAATTTCCGGAAATGATCGACAAGGTTGTCTATAAATTCGGCTCAGTCTATGTCACCAACCTCAAGATCGGGGTGATCCTAACGGCAATCTTGAGTTTTATAGTGCTCCACTTAATCATCACTAAAACCAAAGTCGGGATGGCCATGCGGGCCATCTCATATGATAAGTTTGCCGTCCCTCTGATGGGTATTCCGATCGATACGGTTATTGTTTTTACTTTTGTTTTAGGCTCCGCAATGGCGGGACTGGCAGGTATCCTCTTTGCCCTCTCCTACCCGGTTCTGGATCCCTATATGGGTATGTCAATCGGCTGGAAAGCCTTTATCGCCGCCGTTGTCGGCGGCATCGGTGATATTCGTGGAGCTTTTGCCGGAGGCTTTATTCTCGGCATTATCGAGATCTCAGTCGTTGCCGTCTTTCCGTCATCATATCGGGATCTGATCGCTTTTTCGATACTCCTGCTGATTCTAACGGTCAGGCCAACCGGACTCTTTGGAGTCGCCCAAACCACAAAAATATAATGGCTTCGTAAAATACTAAATGAAACGTTTCAGTGTCCCAATTCTGCTTGTTGTCCTCCTGACCACCCTGATGGGATTGGCCTGGTTTGAGGTTATCGACCTCTACATCCAGACTATCATTCTCTTTATGGGTATCAACATCATCACCTCGACCAGCCTTAACCTGGTTAACGGTAATATGGGAGAGTTCTCTTGCGGCCATGCCGGTTTTATCGCGGTGGGAGCCTATGTCTCTTCAGTTTTGTCGGTGGCTCTATTTACCAAGAGCAGAACTTTCGGGGCCCCTTTGCTACCCCCGGAACTGGCGGCTTACGGTTTCCCGCTGGTTCTGATTATTGGCGGTCTGGCCGCCGCCCTTACCGGCCTTTTAGTGGCCCTCCCCTCATTTCGCACCCGGGACGATTATCTGGCGATCATCACAATTGCTGCCAACTATATAATCATTTCGACGATCATTAATATTGACAAAATCGGGGGTGCCCGTGGTTTCATGGGCATGAAACGGGTAATTTTTGCGATGGAGAAGTGCGCTGAGATTCCCTGGATGATACTCTGGGTCTTTCTCTTTATGGTTCTTTCCGTCCTGATTATCCGCCGCTACATGAGTTCAACTTACGGCAAAGGGGTCGAAGCGATCCGCCAGGACGAAGTCGCGGCCGAGATCATGAGCGTCAATACAAACCGCATCAAGCTTGTCACCTTCATGATCTCCTCCGGGCTGGCCGGAATTGCGGGCGGCCTCTATGCCCATACCATCGGCTATGTCAACCCTAAATCATTTGACCTTTTAAAATCGACTGAGGCCCTGGTCATGGTCTATCTCGGCGGCATGGGATCGATCTCCGGATCAATCATTGCGGCCGTTGTTTTCACTCTGATGCTTGAACTCTTAAGACCCTTGCAAATCATCAAATGGGTGGCAATTCCCCTGCTTCTTATCATTATCATGCAGTTTCGCCCCGAAGGGATCATGGGTAATCGCGAACTCAGCGATATTTTCCCGCGCCTGAAAAAATTCTACAAATTTAAATAGCCACCTTTTACCAATGACTTTACTGCAAATAAAAGATCTGACCCAACTTTTCAGCGGCCTCTGTGCCGTTTCAGAACTTAATTTAAGCATTGAGAAGCGCGAGCTCGTCGGCCTGATCGGCCCCAACGGGGCCGGCAAAACCACCGTCTTTAATATAGCCAGCGGTTTCTATCAACCAAGCCATGGTGAGATTATTTTTCAGGGCCGCAACCTGGCCGGACTTAAACCGCATCAGGTATCAGCTCTGGGAATCGCCCGCACCTTTCAAAACATCCGCCTCTGGAAAGAGATGTCGGTCCTTGACAACATTCTTGTCGCTCAGCACTTTCATCTGGGTTACGGTTTGGGCAGCCTTTTTTTCAGAACCCCGCGCTATTTGAAACGAGAGCGGGAAATTCGCCTCAAAGCGATGGAGTTGCTTGAAATTTTCAAGATCGATAAATTTGCCGAAGAGAAGCCCGGCAACCTGCCCTACGGCATGCAGCGCAAGGTTGAAATCGTCCGCGCCCTCTCCTCGGGCCCCAAACTCCTGCTTTTAGATGAACCGGCGGCGGGCCTGCAATCAACTGATGTCACCGAGTTGATCTCCCTGATAGAGTGGGTTTTCGAGCAATTTGATTTGAGTATCTGGATGATTGAGCACCAGATGAAAGTCGTTATGAGCTTATGTTCACGCATTGGCGTGATCGATTTTGGCCGTCTCATCGCCAGCGGCACCCCAACCGAGATCCAGCAGAGCCCGGAGGTTATTAAGGCCTACCTGGGCGACGACCAACTGTAATGAATTCTATGACACCCCCACCAACACCTCTGCTTGAAGTGCGCGACCTTGATGTTAGATATGGTAATATTGCGGCTTTGCACGGCATCAGTTTCAAGGTTGAAAAAGGTGAGATCGTCACCCTGATCGGAGCTAATGGAGCTGGCAAGACGACAACCCTGCATGCCATCAGCCGGCTTCCACCACCCGAAGCGCCTCGTCTTTTTGCCGGAGATATCTTAATCAACGGCCAATCGATTATCAAAACTGAGGCCCATGATGTCGTCCGCAAACTTCACTGCGCTTTAGCACCCGAGGGCCGCCATATCTTCGGCAACCTGACGGTTACTGAAAACCTGACCCTGGCAACCTTCTCACGCCCTAAAGATGACAATTTAAGTAAAGATTACGAACACGTTTTTGAACTTTTCCCGCGGCTGGCTGAACGCCGCCATCAACGCAGTGAATCATTAAGCGGCGGCGAGCAGCAGATGCTGGCCGTCGGCCGCGCCCTGATGTCGGGCTGCACCTTTTTAATGCTTGATGAACCCTCGATGGGCCTGGCACCGCTCCTGATGTACGATATGTTTCGGGCTCTGAAAAAACTCAACCAGGATGGCATGACTATCCTCCTGGTTGAACAGAATGCAAAGCTTGCCCTGGATTTTGCCCATCGCGGTTATCTCCTGGAAACCGGTGAAATCATCCTCTCGGGCAACGCCGCTGA
The DNA here is from genome assembly GCA_964457755.1 of uncultured Thermodesulfobacteriota bacterium. GTDB lineage: Bacteria > Desulfobacterota > Anaeroferrophillalia > Anaeroferrophillales > Tharpellaceae > Tharpella. The sequence goes on from CAYWGC010000003.1 coordinate 47,251, forward strand.
ACTTCTGCAGAACCCCGACATCCACAAAGCCTACCTGGGTCACTAAAAATCTTCAAGTAAATTTCCAGATAGCCACAAACGACAAGTTACAACCGTTTGCAAAAATTTTGGATTACCAATTACCGGGCCTAAACCTTTTCAAGCAATGTTGTTAAAACCCCGCACTGACGCTTGATCTCACCATAAAGCTCGCCAGCACCACCATTTCCACTCTCCTCCTTTGATACATGATTCTCTTTGACTTCGCGCTTTAGATAACCGACCTCCAACAGGGCAATAAAGTTGTTGGCGATTACTTCAGGATCATACTTTGTTCTTTCCGGTCGATACCACTTGTAAATCCAATTGCACATCCCTAAAATCGCATAAGCTTGCAATTGGGGGTCAAGTTCCCGAAACAGACCCAGAGCAATCCCCTCCTCAATAATCTCTTCTATAATCCGCGTGTAACGCCTCTTTTCCTGACGAATCTTCTGAAAGTCCTTTTCCGGCAACTGACTCTCTTCACTAAAGAAAACTGAGAACATGGAAAGATCTCTAACGATGATATTTTTGATATGATTGTCTATGATCCGTCTTAATTTCTCATCTGGTGGCAGATCCATACGCCCAATTTCATAGGTCTCCTGAAAAATTTTTTCAAAGGCCTGGGTGTAGATAATCGAGAGCAGATCATCTTTGCTGGAGACATAATGATAGATCCCAGCTTTACTGATTCCGATCTCCTTTGCCACATCATCAAGAGACGTAGACTTATACCCTTTTTTGCAGAAAAGAGTGGCTGCAACTTCGATGATCTTCTGCTTGCGAATACTCTTGTCCAAGCCCTTGAATGCATGGGCACCTGCCATCTCACAACCTCCTATCTGATCATTTCCATAATAAAAAAAGAGAATAACACTTTTTTGATTAAAATAAAACCAAATCCCCAACAAAAAAATAGTTGACAATCCTGACAATATAACTTAATCTACCGTCCAGTCAGTTCAGCTTACCGTCTAGTCGGTAAGCTGAACACCTTCAAAGAGAGCAACCTTTTATTTTCCAGACAGATCAGCAGGGTACCAACTTTAAGGTTTAACGACAAATTACCCAAAGGAGACTATCATGGCCGAGGAAACTGCAAAACTTCCGTGGGAAGAGAGAACTCTCTACTCCTTAGATCACACAAGAAATAAAGCCCTCACCATTAAGCGAGCGGAAAAACTGAAAAGATTAATCAAACTTGATTATGCCGCTTTCTGGAATGAGGTAGCCCATGATATCGAATGGTTTAAACCCTGGGATAAAACTTTAGAAGCCGGCATTCCAAGCACACCAGAGTTTAAATTCTATGCCGGCGGGTACTCTAATGTCTGCTACAACATGCTGGATCGCCATTTAAAAAATGGCGCCGAAAATCGCCTCGCCCTAATCTGGGAAAGTGAGTCCGGAGACAAAGTTGAAGAGTACACCTACAAACAACTATACCATGAAGTTTGCAAATTTTGTAACGCCCTTAAAGATATGGGGATTAAAAAAGGTGACAAAATAGCTATATTTATGCCGAACTGTCCCACCACAGCCATTGCGATCCTTGCGGCTTATCGCATGGGGCTTATATTCATGCCCCTGTTTACTGGCTTTCCCGTCGAATCTCTACGGGTCAGGTTCGACGATTTCAAACCCAGCATAATTGTGACCGTAGACGGCACCTATCGCCGGGGCAAAGTTATCCCGCTCAAAGAAACCGTTGATGAAACCTTAAAACAATCGCAAAGCATAAAGAAAGTTATTGTCAAAAGAAATGCTGGCAACAAAATCAACATGACAGACAAAAGAGACTACTGGTGGGACGATATCACAAGTAACGCTGCCGATGAATATCCGGCCGAGCCAGTCGAAGCCAATGAAATTCAGTGCGTCATGTATACAAGTGGGACCAGTGGCAAACCAAAAGGCGCAGCCCTGGCGGGGGTCGGTCTAGCTGTACAAACCTGCCTTGGCGGGAAAATTGAAGCCGCCTTATCTCCAGGTGATGTTTTCTACTCTCTTAACGACAATTCCTGGGCTGGCAGTGAGTTTCATGCTCTCTTGCCACTATGGCTTAACGGCGGCACCTTAGTCTGGCAGGAGGGCGCCGCTTTCGCGTTACCCTCATTGGCAAGATTTTACAATACTATTGAAAGATATAAGGTTAACAAGGTTCATCTGGCACCGACTGTACTAAGGATGTTAAAAGCTGCCGGCGCAGGGCTTTTTGCCGCAAAAGACCTCTCCAGACTGGAACTTATGCTCTGCATGGGGGAACCTTTAAGCCCTGAATTGTGGAAGTGGACTTTCGAAGAAATCGGCAAAAAAAATATGTTCCTCAACAATGTTGGTGACATGACTGAACTCGGGGGCTGCATTATACAGCCAATAGCCTTTATCGACCCCATGAAACCCGGCGCCATGGGCCGCATAGACAGCCCCATGGGAGGAGTTGCAGTTGCGGTTATTGACGACGACGGTAACGACCTGCCTTTTAATACCAGAGGGAATATGGTCTTTAAAAAACCGGTTCCTGGGGCCAGTCGAACTTTGTGGGAAAACCATAAACGCTATCTGGACGTATACTATGAAGCTTATAAAGATAAATGGCTCTGGGTTGTACAGGACGAAAGTGTGATTGATGAAGACGGATATTTCTGGATTCTGGGCCGCCTCGACGACACTATTAATGTTGCCGGCCACAGATTAACCACTTCCGAGATCGAAGGGGTGGTGGTCAAATGCAATGCGGTTGAAGCCGTTGGTGTAGTTGGCATACCTGACCCCATAAAAGAGCAGGTTCCGGTCGCCTTCATAAAATTAAAAGAGGGCGTGGGTGAAAGCGATACTTTAAGAAAACAGATAAACGATGAGATAACAAACAACATCGGCAGTTTCGCAAGACTGGAGGAGATGATTTTTGTTGAACAACTACCGACAACTATTTCCGGGAAAATAATGCGTCGGGTTCTCAGAGATATCCGGGTAAGTGGAAAAATCAGTGGCGACCAGACTTCACTTGAGAATACCGGGAGCATCGACCTACTCAAAGAAGCAATCGACAAGGTTAAGTCCTCAAAATAACCGCAAAACAATAATTTAGAATATTCATAGGTTTAAAATGAAAGATACAGAATCACTTTACAACCTTGAAGCTATCAAAGAGATAGCCGAAGAGAAACAAAAGTGGCAGGAGAGTTCTAGACTTGCGGGAAGTAGCAACGATAAAGAATACCAAACCCTGTCCGGCTTGAATCTGAAAGCAATTTACACTCCGGAAGATATTTCCGAGATGGATTATGCAAAAGATCTCGGTTTTCCTGGAGAAGCCCCCTTTGTTAGAGGCGTACATCCAACCATGTATCGGGGACGCAAATGGACAATGCGTCAATTGGCCGGTTTTGGCCCTCCGGAAGAGACCAATAAAAGGTATCGATTTCTTTTAAAAGAGGGGGCCACCGGCATAAACGGGGTTTTCGACTATCCGACCCTTAGAGGGTATGACTCTACCGATGCCATTGCCAGAGCCGATGCTGGTCGCGGCGGGGTCGCGATTGATACTCTCGATGATATGCGTATCCTCTTTGACCAGATCCCAATTGAAAAAATCAGTACCTCCCTGGTGACCAGCCAACCAATCTGCAATATCACAATTCAATCGATGTATTTTGCCAACGCCTTAAATAGAGGGCTCAAATTAAAAGAGCTTCGCGGCACCAGCCAAAATGATTTTATGATGGAGACAGTGGTCACCGCCTCTCCGGAAGTATTAACACCTGAGATGTCTTTTAAACTGAGCTGTGATGCAATTGAATTTTGCACTAATCATGTTCCAAACTGGAACCCGATTAGTTTTTCCGGATACAACTATAGAGAGTCCGGATGTTCTGCAACCCAGGAGATCGCCTTTGTTATTGCCAATGCCATCGCTTGCACCGAAGAGCTGACAAAGCGCGGACTTGATGTCGACAGTTTCGCTCCCCGCCTCAGTTTTTTTCTCTCCGCCCATAATGATTTTTTTGAAGAAATTGCTAAATATCGGGCCGCCCGGAGAGTCTGGCAACGCATCATGAAAGATCGGTTGGGATCCAAAAACCCCCGCTCCCAGGCTTTCAGGTTCCATGTACAAACCGCCGGGGTCGCCTTAACCGCACAGCAACCCCTTAATAATATTACCCGCTCTGCCTATCACGGTTTAGCGGCGGTTTTAGGCGGGGCTCAATCGGTTCACATCGACGGCTATGATGAAGCCCTGTGTACGCCAACTGAACTATCAGCGCTGACAGCGCTACGCACAAACCAGATTCTGCAGATGGAAACCAGGACGACAAACACCATAGACCCCTTAGGGGGCTCCTATTTCATCGAATCATTAACTTTTGAACTTGAAAAACAAATAATGGCTCAACTGGAAGAAATTGACCGAAAAGGTGGTATTATTACGGTGACCAGAACAGGCTGGATACACCGAGAGATTGCCGACTCAGCCTTCAAATATCAAGAGGCTGTTGAGTCCGGCGACATGCCAATAGTTGGGCTTAATTGCTTTCAGCAAGAAGATGAAGAGTTGCCCTTAGAATTCTTCGAGGTCCCGGAAACCCTGAGTGTCCAGGAACAGAAACTTGAAAAAATCAAAAAAGAGAGAAGCTCTTCGGCAGTGCAACAGGCTTTGGATGACGTTTCCCGCTGTTGCGATGAAGGAGGCAACATGATGGAAGTCATGCTCAAGGCTGTAACCAGCTACGCTACCGAAGGAGAGCTCTCCCAGACAATCAGAAAACGGCGCGGTACATGGCAGATGCCTCTTTTCTAAACGCAAAATAATCAATTACAATAATTGCACAAGGAATATTTACAATGGATAAAAAAATAAGGGTGGTAATCGCCCGCCTCGGGATGGATGCTCATTGGCGAGGCAGCGTCATTGTTGCCAGAGCATTGCGTGATTCAGGTATGGAAGTAATCTATTTAGGCAACCAACTACCGGAAAATATAGTTAACATCGCCGTACAAGAAGATGCTGATGCAATTGGGCTAAGCACACTTTCCGGCAACCATATGCTCCTAGCCCCTGAAGTCGTAGAGGGATTGAAAGAGCAGGGCATGGAACAAACCATCGTATTTGTCGGTGGAACCATCCCCCCGCATGATATTCCAAAACTTAAAGAGGCTGGGATTAAAGCCGTTTTTGGTTCAGGAACCCCCGTGCAAAAAACCATAAAATTTATCAATGATTCATGCAAATAAAAATTAAGGTGAATCCAAAGAACAGAATTAAAATCCTCCAGAACAAGCTCCAAAAACTAAAGCTGGGCGGCGCTTTATTGTTTTACTCCAGAGACATATTTTATTACACGGGTACGGCGCAACCGGCATATCTTGTGGTGCTTCCTGAAGACTTTTTTTTATTTATCAGAAGCGGTTTTGGATTTGCTGTAAACGATATATTTATTGAAAAAAATAAGGTGATTGAAGAACGTAAATTGGCAAATATTTATAACGAGCTGTTTACTCAGACAAAAATTGCTGAGAAAAAAATCGCTACTGAAATGGACATTCTGCCAGCAAAACAGCTTCACGAATTTAAAACAATCTTTTCAGGTTACGAGTTTTGTGATGTTTCCCCCATTGTTTTGGAACAAAGAAAAAAGAAGGATGAATCTGAAATAACCAATATCAGGAAGGCTTGCAAAATAATTGACCTGGGACATCAGGCCGTTTTATCCGACTTAAGAGATGGGATCACAGAACTTGAGCTTGCGGCTGCCGTCGAAAACGCCCATAGGTTAGCAGGACATGAAGGAATCTTTTTTGTCAGACTACCCGATTTTTTTATGAGTCGAGGCCCGCTTTCATCAGGGCCAAACCTATTCAAATTCAGTGGTGTAGTTTATTCCGTGACAGGGGTAGGATTAAGTCCGGCGGTCCCGGCAGGTCCGTCCAGACGAACTATTGCAAACGGAGACATAGTCGTTGTTGACATCCCAACGATGACAGGCGGATATCATGCAGATCAAACCAGAACCTACACCTTGGGTAAAGCTGATGAAAAACTTAAAATCATGTACAGTAAATTGAAAGAGATTGCCGACTCGCTTATAGAAAACATAAAACCAGGCATGGAGTGTAGTCAAATTTATCAGATGGCAATAAAAAGATCAAAAGAACTTAACGTAAGCGAAACTTTTCTAAATTTCGGCAAAGGGAAAAAGAGTCGACTTATCGGTCATGGCGTTGGCTTAGAGCTGAATGAACCTCCTATAATTTCAGATTACGAACATTCTACAATTTCAGAGGGTTACACGATTGCATTGGAAATGCATATGATGGATGAAAATATCGGAGTTATTAAATTGGAAGATACAATTTTAATAGGTCATAATGGAAATGAGCTATTAACAAAAAGCCCAAGACATCTTTTTGAAATATGACAGCTTAAAAAACAACTTCCGATCCATCTTTATGCTAACCACAAAAACCTTGCGCCGACAAGATTTACAAAATGTCGACGCAAGGTTTTTTTGTATCCAATCCCCTGTCTTCATCCATAACACTCAGCAAAAAATTATCCTACAAAGGACTTGACAAAAGGCAACCTGACATGTTTGAAACGCGTGCAAATTAACTCATTAGCAGGTTCCGGTAATATGGAAATATACGATGCTCATGGACACTACCTGTGGCGCGATTCCACAGAAAAATGTACCCCTCATTTTACGACGTTAAAGAAAAAAGCACCTGAAGCATACAAAAATTTCACTGACTGGCCCGGTTTAGTCAATCAGTATATTAAAACAGTACAAAAGTTAATCAATGATCCAGTCGTCTTGCAAAAGATTTTCCGGGATAATTATCTGGAAACACACCAAAAGAGAGGATAATAACTGTGGAACAAAAATGTCGCTTTACCATCAACCTGGATGTCCGCTTCAGGGATCTTGATGCGATTGGCCATGTTAACAATTCAACCTATCTGACATATATGGAAGAGGGCCGAAAAGAGTTTTTCGGCCAGCTTTTCGATGTCTGCTCACCCCATGAGTTCCCCTTTGTCCTCGCCAAAATCTCCTGTGATTTTCGCAAGTCGATCCAGCCCGACACCAAAACCGTGGCTGTGGATATCTGGATCACCCATATCGGCCGAAAAAGTTTCTCCTTTAAATATGAGATCTATGATGCAAAAAATCCTTTATGCCTCTTTGCAACCGGTGAATCCGTCCAGGTTTTCTATGATCACAAAAACAAGCAGACCAATGTGATCCCTGACGCATTTAGGCTAAAGGTTAAAAATTACATCGCCTGAGAAGGAGAAGCAAAACTCATCGGACCCTGAAAATCGTCTTATTACGACCCGAGCCTTTCGCCTTATACAACATCTCATCAGCCCGCTGCAGAAGTTCATCAAGGCTCCTGGTGGTGGAATCCACCTTTGCCACCCCTTCACTTATAGTACAGCTAACCAGCTCTCCATTTTCAATTATGATCTCAAGTTCTTCAACTTTTTTTCTAAGCAGATCAAGTCTTTCGACAACGCACCCCTGATCTGAGTGGCGACAGAGAACGGCAAACTCTTCGCCGCCGAGACGACCGAAGATAGAGTCCGCATCAATGTTTTCAGCAATTACCCGGGTCACGGCCTTAATCACCTGATCTCCCACAGAGTGACCATAGGTATCGTTAATATTTTTAAACTTGTCGATATCGATCATGGCCGCATATAAGTTCTCTGCGTCCTGAGTAAATTTACGCTTTGCCAATTCAAAAAATTTACGCCGGTTATAGATACCGGTCATGGGGTCGTGCGAGGCGAGAAATTCGAGTTTGGCAATCATCTCCTGATGTTCAAGTTGAATTTTTACCCGGGCGAAAAGCTCCTTGGGCTTGAAGGGTTTCGTGACATAGTCCACCCCGCCCTCATCGTAGGCTTTCTCAATCGCATCCTCATCAGTTTTGGCTGTAATAAAAATGATGGGAATATCCTTCGTCTTTTCATCTTCTTTAAGTCTTCGACAAACTGCGTAACCATCCATGCCGGGCATCATAATGTCAAGCAGGATCAGGTCGATCTTCTCTGTAGCGACAATTTCCAGAACTTCAGCGCCACTGGTCGCTTCGATGATATCATAGTCGCAAAGCAGTTCGAGCAGAATATCGAGATTGGTAACTGTATCATCAACCGCCAGAATTGTGCTTCTTGACACCATCATTCATCACCTTCCATAAAGGCAATCGCTGCCTTAAACTCCCTCGCCTTGACAAACTCTTCTAAACCGTCAAAGCGCTTTTTTTGGGCCGGATTAAGCCGGTACTGTTTAAGATCTTCAATGAGCGGGGCACACTCTCTTGAACGTCGCCGTAAAAGTGCAACTTTAAGTGAGTCAATTTTTTCAGCAAAAAAATTATCACTCAGCTCGTTCCCGGAACTATCCTGGCTGGGGTTACTTGCGCTCACGTTTTGGCTGAACCGGCTTGGCAGGTTTATCTCGATTTCAGCAATCACCTGCTCCAATTGAGATAACAGTTGCGGCAGTAGAGTTGCATCCGGCCGCGCTTCGAGGTCCAAACATGTCTGATGCAGGGTTTGGGCCCCGATATTAGCACTCAACCCTTTAAGTGTATGGATGACCCTGGCGGCTCTATCATAATCTTTAAAATCCAGCTCAACCCCTTTAAACTCTTCGATAAAACTTTGCAAAATCTTAGCATAAAGCTCCTCATTGCCAGAGAGGTGACGTAAACCTATGGCCACGTCGATAAGCTGAAAGTTTTTATTCGCAAAAACTGAAGCATCAGCTTCCTTGACTGTCGCAGATTCATCTCCACCGTAACTTAGTTTTATCGATATTCCTGCCATAAAACGTAAGAGCACTGCATATAATTTTTCGACCTCAATCGGCTTATTAAGGTGTTCCTGCATCCCGGCAAGCCGGGTTTTCTCTACATCTGCAGTCATCGCATTTGCGGTAAGGGCGATAATTGGTATATTAGGATTATCTTCCCGAATTATTTTAGTGGCTGCATAGCCATCCATTATCGGCATCTGCAAGTCCATTAAAATCAGATCAAAACTTTTAGATGAATTTAAGGCCACGGCCTCCTGGCCATTATCGGCAATCTCAATCTCGATACCGCTGCCCTCCAGCAATCCCAGGATAATCTCCTGATTGATATGATTATCCTCGGCCAGGAGAATTTTTTTACCCCATATACCCAAGAGTTCACGCTTCAAACTGGCCTGTACCTGCCGGCCTGTTAAAAGATCAGCCTTACGGCCTTTCAGAAAAATTTCATACAAAACATCATGCAAAACCGATGGGTTAACCGGCTTTTGTAAGAAAATTTCAATCCCGACATCTCTGGCTAAATTGACGATACTCTCCTGCTTAAAAGAACTAACCATAATCACGGTCGGCGGTGATCCCTCTACTGAGCATTCACGATTGATCATTCTGGTCGTTTCAATACCATCAAGACCCGGCATATTCCAATCCATAAGAATCAGATCAAAAGGTTTGCGGCAGCCGTCCAGACGGGCAATAGCATCCTGGCCGGAATCAGCGATTACAGGCTCAATCCCAAAGGAGATAAGCAGGTTTTCCAGAACTTTCTGCCAGGTCGAATTATCATCCACGATGAGCACCCTTTTGCCAGTAAAAGAGTGCTTTTTTTCAGTCGTCTTCGCAGAGGGCACCAGTTCAAGATCAAAAATAAAAGTGCTGCCCTTACCAACCTTTGATTCCACGCGGATCGTGCCGCCCATCAATTCGACCAGCTGCTTTGAAATCGCCAGACCTAAGCCAGTGCCGCCATATTTTCTGGTGGTACTGCCATCAGCCTGAGAAAAAGAGTGAAAAAGCTTTCTCTGCATCGCAGCAGTCATGCCGATACCCGTATCTCTGATCTCAAAGCAGACTCGATTGTCATCGACTTTATAAATATAGAGAGCAATCTCACCCTGGTCGGTGAATTTCACGGCATTACCGAGTAGATTTGTTAAGATCTGTGAAATACGTAAGGGATCGCCCCTAAAGTTATGGCCTAAATCATCCCCATAGCTGACGATCAATTCAAGGTTTTTTTCATGGGTTTTAAATTCAATCAGACCAATTATCGTATCTATCTGCTCAAAGAGGTCGAAATCGATCTTTTCGATCTCAAGTTTACCGGCCTCAATTTTTGAAAAATCGAGAATATCATTGATAATTGAGAGAAGTGATTGCGAAGAATTTTCAATTTTTTGGAGGAAATTTCTCTGTTTTTTATCCAGTTCGGTCTCTAGAACCAGATGGGTCATGCCCATAATTCCATTCATGGGCGTGCGTATCTCATGTGACATATTGGCAAGAAATTCTGATTTCGAACGAGTCGCGGATTCGGCTCTCTCTTTCTCTTCGATCAGTTCATCTTTTATCTTTTTAGCCTCGGAGATATCTCTGGTAACCATATAAAGCAGGTTTTCACCTTTTATTCGTATCTTGGTCAGTGTCACTGAAGCCCAAAACTCTTCACCATCCGCTCTGAGTTGAACCTCCTCATACTTATGAGAACCTTTCTCCATACAGATGGTCACCATTTGCATCCCTCTGCTCAAAGAATCCTGACCATCTGGTTGACATTGTGGTGAAAAGCGAGGAATGTCAAAATCCTCTCGACTACTACACCTATACATCTCCAACGCGGCATCATTACAATCAATGACTTTTCCCTTTTTTATAATCGCCGCCGCATCTGCCGTGTGATAAAAGAGGGTTTCAAAAACCTCCTTCTGTTCCGCCAGATCTTTGGTACGTTCATCTACCTTGTTATCCAGGGTCTTGATATTCTCTTCGATGGTCTCCAGCATCCCGTCAAAGGTCTGGGCCAGGGTGCCAATCTCATCCCGAGCGTGGATTTGACTTCGTATACTCAAATCTCCATCCTTGACTCGCTGAGCCTGGCGTGACAGGGTTTCTATCGGACCCAGTAGTTTTTTAAAGAAATAGATACCTATAAGCAAAGTGAGCGAGAGCAGCATAAATGAGATAAACCAGATATATTGGCGCATCTGGATGGCGGTTGCATTGATTTCGTCAATATAGGCTGAGCTGCAGATGTACCAGTCAAAATCCTTATTATAATCTATCCATGACACCTTATCGTAAACATATTTGCCTTTATCACTGGGTTTGTCCCAACTATAGTAAAGGACTTTACTGCCTGAATTATATGCGGCAACTATATCATCCAAAATCAATGTGCCCTGTCCGGGGTTCTCGAGTTTGGCCATATTTGTACCTTCGATATTGGAGTTTGAGTGAATTATCATGTTCCCTTTTGAATCTAAGATATAGATATATCCGGTCTCGCCAATTTTTGTGGCCTGCAGGAGGATGCGCAAGTTCTTGACAAGCTCAGCCTTCTTCCTCTGCACCTCATCTTCAACGCTGTCAAGATAGAGCCCAGTACTGATAACCCACTGCCACTCTTTAATATGTTTGGAGAAGGTCAACTTCTTAAAGAGACGCTCTTCGTCTTTAAGTTTAGGCCAGGAATAACTATGAAACCCCTCTCCCTGTTCTCGGGCTACCTGAACCATAGGCGGCACAATTAAGACACCTTCGGGGTCTCTGACCTCTGACATATCCTTGTTCTGGATAAAGGGATGGCTGATCAAAACTGAGTTGTAATCACTTATAAAAAAATACTCCTTGTCGCCGTAGCGCAATTTTGCAACATAATCTAAGGCTTTTTTCTGTTTTTGCCGTTCAACTTGCGGCAAATATAAACCGGTACCAATAATCCAATCGAAGGGGGCAAAATGGAAAATATAGGTTAATTTATTTTCCTCCTGTTTTGATGTGGGGTTCGGCCATTTATATGTACAGAAACCTTCTTTTTGAGTTGCGGCAATCTCAGCAAAATCCCTGATAAAATATTTGCCATCAGAATCTTTAAGATCAACCAGATCTTTTCCGGCAAGAGAAGGTTTTATAGGATGCAGTACAGAGGTAGTTTGGCAATTTATAAAAAAATATCCCGCCCCATCATCATAGCGATACAATTTAATAAATTCCATTATAACTGTCTGAATATCCGCAGGCGACTTGCGCTCATAATTTGCATTATAATAGTCAGTCAAATACTTTTTAAAGGCATCTGACTGGGCCTTTATATAATCTTGAACCGCTTCAGGCTGCGACGACTGGTAGAGTTCTTCAACCAACTTAAAAGCTACTTCAGTTATATTCTCCAACCCCTTCTTATGCATAGTAATCGAGTTCTGCTCGTAACTTTTCAATTCTCGAACCACCGTATCGACAACCGTCGCGATCTCCTGTAAATGGGCTTTACCGGTTTTTTCTTCGAGATAAATGGTTCTCTCTTCTACCTTTGGGGCAACAAAAAAAACAATTACCCCAGTATAGATTGCAATAATCAATATGGTTACCGCAAGGACCTTAAAATAAATTTTTGAAAACATGTTTTTACACTCACTCCTGATTTCTGCATATCTGTAGAAATCAGACAACTTACGTTCCGCAAACAAATACTTTAACTTTAATGTTCTATAACAATGTTAAACTTTACCCGTCAAGAATAACTACACTTTAGTCACCAGATAGCAGGTCCTATTTAAACACAATGCTACTGAAACGATTCAAGATCGACATAAAGGAATGGAGGGAAAGAGAGAAAGCGTGCAAGAGAGAAAAACAAGATTTTCAAATCAAGGCCCACTTGGGGATCAAATCTGTATTAATTCTTCAATGACTTGTTGCATTGTTTCGATTTTACAGGGCTTGGGCAGCACGCCCTTAAATCCGTAATCGAGATAGTTTGCCATTACCGGATTATTACAATAACCACTGGTCGCGATTCCGATTACTTGGGGATCTATTTGACAAAGTTCGCGCATAGTCTCTTCACCACCCATACCGCCGGGAACCGTCAAATCGAGGATGACGACATTAAACGGCTCTTCCTGGTTACGGGCTTCTTGAAACAATCTGATAGCTTCACGTCCATCGGCCGCTGTGATTACCCTATAGCCGATAAAGCTGAGAAGTTCCGACGTGGTTTCACAGACGACCTCATCATCGTCCATCACTAAAATGCGGCCGGAACCCGCCTCCAGTTGAGATTCAACTTTAACGATGGGCTTTTGCAGAGACTCCGTCGCCGGAAGCAATATCTCAAAACTGGTGCCTACTCCGACTTCGGATTCTACCGAAATATGTCCCAGATGTTTACTAATGATAGAATGAGAGATGGCCAACCCCAGACCGCTACCAGACTCTTTAGTGGTAAAATAGGGATCAAAAATTTTGGCTAATTTTTCGGAATCAATCCCAGCCCCATTATCGCTAATCCTGATAGCAACATAACTCCCAGGTGCAAGCGTTGCAATCTCACCCTCCGTAACCGTACGATTTTGACCAAAGATTTCGATTTTGCCGCCGTGGAGCATTGCCTGATCAGCATTGATAATCAGGTTCCGCACAACCTGATCGATTTGGCCGGAATCAATTTTAACCCCGCTTAAGTCCTGTTGAATATTATAGCTACATTGAACATTAGAACCAGAAAGTGCAAAGGAGACAGAATCGCGGACTAATTTTTCAAGCTCAACCTCTTGAACAACAGGTAACCCTCCTTTAGCAAAGGTCAAGAGCTGCTGGGTCAGATGCTGAGCCTGGGATGCCGCTTTTTCAGTTTTATGAAGCCAACCGCAGACCTTGTCACCGGTGCCGCAATGCAATCTTGCCAAGGTTACGTTATTTAAGATTGACGCCAGAAAATTGTTGAAATCGTGGGCCAGACCTCCTGCCAACAGCCCCAAAGATTCAAGTTTCAGACTTCTGGCCATCTCCTCATCCAGACGTTTTTGAGTCGTCACATCGACAAAGACAACGACAACCGCACTGATGTTTTTTTCATCATCCCGGATCGGAGTTGCGATAGCATCATAATAACACCCATCAATCAGCCACTCCAACTGACGACAACTACTGCCCTCATCGATAGCGCGTTGCATCAGACATGGATCTAGAGGAGTGTCCCTGTGGCATATGGCGTCATAACATGGTTGACCAATAAATTCGGGGATACCTTTTAAGAGATGTCTCCGCGCATGGTCGTTACAATTTGTTATACGGCGTTTTCGATCGAGCACCACAACTCCTATGGGCGCCGAATCAAAAATTGCCTGAAGCTCATCATGGGTGACTCGCAGGTCTTCATTAGTCTCCTTAAGGTGTTCAATAACTTGGCTAAAAGAGTCACTGACGATACCGATTGGATCGAGCTCAATCAAGGTGTCATCATCAAGCTCCTCGGGCTTTAACGGCACTGTACCGATCACTTGCAGGAGTTGATCTACTTTGTTACGTATATAGAGAAAAGTTTCCTGCTGCTGCTCTTTAAAGATTGCATTTTCGCAACGAAGTTGCTCAAGTTCTGCGAGTAACATTTGTGACTGTGATGCGTAGTTTTCACCCTGAGCTTGATGATTTGTTTTAAAGGTTGTCATACTTTAACCTCGATCAAATAATAGCCCTGCTTTTTCACCACAGAGACCACATAACCCATATTCACTAAAGCCTCAGGTACAGTAGTGGTAGCATCGCGATTGTCGGTCAGAATTATGACCTCCTGGAGGCCGCCTTTGATCTCTTTTCGGCGTATATTAATCTCCCGCAGGGTGATGAGCAGAGATGATGGACAAATTTGTCCACGAATATCAAATTCGATTATGGCAGGAGCAGGATTTCCCATAATTTAACCTTAAAAAATCAAGAATCGAGATTGAAGGGGCTACGACTTCATGACGAATCGGGTCAACAGACGTCCACCGAACCAGGCTCCCCCAAGGAGGCCGGTTAGAAATATGAGGCTTTGCAGAGCCAGGATCGGGAGGCCGCCGAGTAGATGCCAGACATTACAGGCTGGCGCCATTCGGGAAGCCAATCCCATGATAATTCCACCTATCAAAACGCTGGCATATTGACGCAAAGGCAACTGCCAACGAATTTGAAATTCACGAAGTATTAAAGCTGAAATTGCAGACCCAATAATTATACCGATAATTACCGGACCCTGAATAAAAGCAATAGCATCGATTTCAGGAGCGGCCCCACCGAGTAACTGGAGATCGAGCCAGGCGAGTTTTGCATTGAGTGGTTGCGCCTTAAAATAACTAAGCGTCGCAAAGTGTTCCGGCCAAAACCCGCGTTCAAAATAAGCCGCAATTTTGGCGTAGGTTGTCGTTATGCCCATCGGCATACCGACAACAATATAACTAAACAGATTAATAATAGCAAGCCCAACCGCGGCGCGCCAGGGCTGTAGATAACCCTCGGCATAAGATTGCCGAACCCAGAGACCTTGTCTTTGCCATTTCCGAAAACACCAGACACTGATTACTACAGCCGGCAAAACAATTACCCAAGGTTCCAGGTTAAAGAGCTGAGGCAAGGTGATAACGCCCTGCAAGAGAACTGTTTTACGGGCCCAGTTTGACCAGAAAGGGTGAATCTCTGCATAGAGACCGCTGCCAACTACAAGCCCGATAAAGGCGACCAGACTGAGAATGCTGCCCGCCCCCATTTTATAGAGGGTGCCAACGACGCATCCTCCAGCCAGCACCATGCCTACCCCAAAGAGAAAACCGCCGATAACATTGGTCGCAGAGATCGTACCCAGTAAAGGAAACGGATAAAAGGGCAAAAGACCACAAAGCCGCGCCCCTTCGAAAAGCACCATCGAAATTACAATCAGAAGCAACAAGGTTCGCAGCATGAAGGTTGAACGAAAAAGGAAGAGGTCGCGGAACATACCGGCAATGCAATAATCAGAACGATGCATTATAAAACCGGCAAAAAACCCAAGCAACAGACAAGATCCTGCAACCACTAAAATTGCGAAAGTCATGGGTATCCAATTATTATAATTACACTTGGATATTTAATTATGGGGTATATAATTATAGTGTCCACAGCATTTTTGTCAAGGATATAATTCTCTTTAGAACAATCAACATCGAGCATAAAAAAAGGGGTATGGAAACTCCATACCCCTTTTTTTATAATAAGATTATACATTATTTACATAATCATTTTAACTGATTCCCGGGCCATATCCCAGACGTATGATGGAAACATACCCATCTGCAGAACTCCGAAAGCAGCCAGAGAGAGCGCAGCAACCAGAGTGCCGGCGGGGGCAATAATTGTGATTTCGCGCTCCGGTTCCTGAAAGTACATGCGAACGATAACGCCAAGATAGTAGTAGAGTGAGATGACACTATTGATGACACCAAAGACGGCCAACCAGATGTAGCCTGATTTTATGGCTTCTGAGAAGATAAAGAATTTCCCCATAAAACCAGCCGCCGGCGGGATACCAGCCATTGAGAACAAAAAGACGGTCATCATCAGGCCCATAAAGGGGTACTTAAAACCAATCCCGGCAAAATCTTTGAGTTCAGTGTACTCCTCACCCTTACGCCCCATAGCCGAAACTACAGCGAATGCACCAATATTGGCAAAGGCATAACCAAGCAGGTAAAAAAGGATGCCGGAACGAGCCAGATCAGTGCCCACAACAAAGGCGATTAAAATATATCCAGCATGCGCAATACTAGAATAGGCCAGCATCCTTTTGATATTAGTTTGAGATATGGCAACCAGGTTACCAACGGTCATGGTCAGCAGAGCGCCGAGCCACATTATCGTCGTCCAGTCAACCTGAAGAGGGGCAAAGCCGACGAAGAATACCCTGACCAAAGCAGCAAATGCCGCAGCTTTAACCCCGGTTGCCATAAAACCGGTGACCACGGTCGGGGCCCCCTGGTAGACATCAGGGGTCCACATATGAAACGGAAACATCGCAATTTTAAAGCCAAAACCGACCGTCATCAAGGCGATTCCACCCAAGACCATGGGGTGGTGCAGGGTATCGGGGTGAGCTGTAAAGAATTTACCAAGTTTGACAATATCAAGGGTTCCACTGGCCCCGTAGACCAAGGCAAAGCCATAGAGCAGAAATCCAGAAGCAAAAGCACCCAGGAGAAAATATTTAAGCGCAGACTCGATTGATTGGAGATTTTCACGTTTGAAGCCGGCCAGAACATAGATCGAGATTGACATGGTTTCTAACGCCACAAAAATCATGATCAGATTGCCGGCACTACCCATAAAGGACATGCCAAAGGCCGCAAAAAGGAGGAGACAATAGAATTCACCGGACTTAATTTCGGGACAGATACGCTCATAATTCATCGCCACCAGAATCGACAGGAAGGTGACAATACAGACAATCAGGGTTGTAAAGAAACCAAAGCCATCAGCCAACAGCATTCCTGAATAAGCAGATTCAAAACTACCACGTGAGAGCAGAAGAGCAATAAGGGCCGATGCAACCCCCACCAGCGACAGGGCTCCAAGCGAGGTTTTACCCTCTTTTCCAGCAAAGACATCGACTAAAAGTACGGTCAACGCCGTCATTGCCAGCAAAACCTGAGGCAAAATCGCCTTAAGATTGAGTGCCGGGACAACAAATTCCAGCATTTCCATCACTCTCCTCCAAAATTATGTAAAAATAGTAATTCAAATTTGTTTCTGGTTGTTCTAATCTTGCTACTAATCGACAACGGCGATCTGTAAATTATTTTCTTCAAGAACACTGGCCAGCTTGGCAGTTCCAGTCTCTTCAAGGTCTTGTTCATACATGGCAACTTGCTGTTGATAGGTCTTCAAAAAATGTTCGCAGGAGGCATCCATTTTCCTCAGGAAATATCCCGGGAAAAACCCCATGACAAAAACCAGGATGGCGAGGGGCAGAAGCGTTAGAATCTCACGAGCATTGAGGTCTTTTAAAACTTTATTTTCCTCTTTATCGAGCGGTTGAAACATGACCCGCTGATACATCCAGAGCATATATAGAGCCCCTAAGATTGCCCCTGAGGTTGCAAATACAGCAAGCACTGGCAGGGTTCTAAAGGCACCCACCAGAATCATGAATTCCCCGACAAAACCGTTGGTTCCAGGAACTGCGATCGAAGAGAGAGTAGCTATCATAAAGAAGGTCGCAAAGACCGGCATAACTTTAGCTATACCACCAAAATCTTTGATCATCCGGGTATGACGACGCTCATAAAGCATGCCAACGATAAGAAAGAGGGCACCTGTACTAATCCCATGGTTGAGCATCTGATAGAGACCACCCTGGACCCCTTGCATATTGAAAGCGAAGATGCCGAGCATAACGTAGCCCAAATGACTGACGCTGGAGTAGGCAACCAATTTTTTCATGTCAGGCTGGACCATGGCCACCAAGGCACCGTAGATGATCCCGACTACCGCAAGGAAGGCTATAACCGGCGTAAACTGGTGACTGGCATAGGGAAAAAGCGGGATCGCAAAGCGCATGAAACCATAGGTTCCCATTTTCAAAAGAACACCGGCCAAGATAACACTACCTGCGGTCGGAGCCTGGACATGGGCATCCGGTAACCAGGTGTGCAGAGGAAACATCGGCACCTTGATCGCAAAAGAGACAGAAAAGGCAAGACAGAGCCAGAACTGAGTCGATACTGGAATATGAAGTTTATAAAGTTCTAGAAGATCGAAAGTAAAAACGCCGGTGGTTTTGTAATTCAGATAGTAGAGGAAAAGAATTGAAAGCAACATGAAAACCGAGCCAGCCGCAGTATAGAGAAAGAATTTAACAGCCGCATAGATTTTGTTATCGCCACCCCAGACTCCGATCAGGAAATACATCGGAATCAGCATCAATTCCCAAAAAACGTAGAAAAGAATAAGATCAAGAGAAACCAAGGCTCCAAGCATTGCAGTTTCTAAAAGGAGCAGGCAGATCATGAACTCTTTGACCCGCTTTTGAATATAGGTCCATGAACAGAGAACGCAAAGGGGCGTCAAAAAGGTGGTTAGGATTATGATCCAGATACTGATGCCGTCAAGACCGACATAATAACTTAAACCAGCACTTTTAACCCAGGTGTAACGCTCCACAAACTGCATCGCAGCCGTGCCGTTCTGGAAACTAAAAAGCAGGGGCAGGGAAATGAAGAACTCAATCATAGCAAAAGCCATGGCTGTGCCCCGAATCGTATCTTTCGCCTCTTTATCGATAAACATCAGGATCAAGACCCCGAAGATCGGAAAGAAGGTCACAAAGCTGATAATTGGAAAACCGAACTCATTCATCTATCGTTCTCCCTGCGGTTAGTGAAGTCTGGGACTTATATCTAAATTCTAATTTATCAAATGTCTTTTAATTTTCTAAAGCGCTTTCAAAAAGTAGTAACCAAGGAGCACGACCGTACCAAAAACAATCGAGACCGCGTAGCTCTGAACATAACCGGACTGAATGTAACGTACCGCCGAGCTGCTCCACCCGACTATCCGAGCTACTCCATTGACTATGCCATCGATGACGGTAACGTCAACCCCTTTCCAAAGAAAGTAACTAAAGCCACGCAGAGGCGAGATAATAACAATGTCATAAAGTTCATCGATATACCATTTGTTGAGCAGGAGACGATGGATAAAAGCGTACTTTTCAGCCAGAGCAACCGGAACCTCACGTTTTTTAATATAGAAAATGTAGGCTACAAAAATACCGAAACTGGCTATGGCAACAGAAACTGCCATCAGCAAATATTCTACCCACAGAGGCGGATGATGAGCCCCATGATGGCCACCGGCTGCAGCTACATGTCCCGCTGCGGCATGTACAGCATGTCCTGTAGCAAGAGCTGCCTGTTGGGCCCCATGCGCGACTGCCGTGGTCGCATCATGCAAGAGCTTTCCATCCCCAAGCCCCATCACAGGGTCAAGGAAATTATGAAACATATTACTGCCACCCAAGGCATGCGGAACGCCCAGGTAACCACCAACTGCGGCCAAAAAAGCAAGTATGATAAGCGGCACAGTCATGGTTTTCGGCGACTCGTGAAGATGCTCAGTCGCATCCCCAGCCCGACTATCGTTAAAAAAGGTCATAAAGAGCAAACGAAACATGTAGAATGCGGTCATGCCAGCGGCAATTACGCCAATCAACCAGAGTAACCAATGTCCCTGAGGGCTGCTGTAAGCTTTCCAGAGGATCTCATCTTTACTGAAGAACCCTGAGAATCCTGGAATTCCAGAAATTGCCAAACAGCCGACCAAAAAAGTCCAGTAAGTAATTGGTGTTTTACTTTTCAAGCCACCCATATTCCGCATATCCTGGGCATCATCATGGGAATGAATCTTATGGTAAGCATAATGCATTGAGTGGATAACGGCACCGGAGCCTAGGAACATTAGAGCCTTAAAAAAAGCGTGAGTCAGAACATGAAACATCCCCGCTGTAAAGGCGCCAACGCCTAATCCTAAGAACATATAACCTAGCTGACTTACGGTTGAATAAGCGAGTACCTTCTTAATATCATTTTGCACCAAACCGATTGAAGCAGCAAAAAGGGCAGTTAAGGCTCCCACCGTAGCAACAACCCCCATCGCAAACGGTGACATTGAAAAGAGAACATTAGAGCGGGCGATCATATAGACGCCAGAGGTAACCATCGTAGCTGCATGGATCAATGCACTAACCGGGGTCGGACCGGCCATAGCATCAGGGAGCCAGACATAGAGAGGTATCTGGGCTGATTTAGCCGTACAGCCGATAAAGAAAAGGAGACATATAGTCGTTGCCTGATTAGTCGATAGATAATGGACATTACTGAAGACTTCGTTGAACTGGAGACTCCAAACCCCGTGCTCACCAAGACCGGTAAAAAGCAGAAACATCCCGATCAGAAAAGCAAAGTCACCAACTCGATTAGTTATAAAAGCTTTTTTCCCGGCTATCGCATTAGCTTCATCATCAAACCAGAAACCGATCAAAAGGTATGAGCAGAGTCCAACCCCTTCCCAGCCCAAAAACATTAAGAGAAAGTTATTAGCCAGAACCAGATTGATCATGGAAAACATGAAGAGATTCATGTAAACAAAAAAGCGATAGTAGCGTCCCGGATCACCATCCATATAGCCAATAGAATAGACATGGATGAGAAAACCAATACCGATAACAAACATTGCCATCATCATTGAGAGAGGATCAATAAGATAAGCAATATTAGTCTGCAAAACCCCGCTGTTGATCCAAGGTAAACAGGTTACCTGATAGATTCGCTCAGTCGCAGGCAAAGCCTGAAGCTGGAAAAATATAATACAGGTGACTATAAAGGAGAGGGCAATCATCCCACAGGCAATCCAGTGGATCAGACTCTTGTTGACCGCTTCAATACGACGTCCGAGCAGACCGTTGACCAAGACTCCGATGGCCGGAAAAACCGGTACCAACCAGATATAATCGAACATACCTATAACTCCTTAAAATTCCAGATGAAATTAATTCTTTTGGGCTTATCTTTTAAAAGCTTTCAGATTTGCAATAATGAGTTGGAAAATTTCCTACTAACTCATTTATCACCACTTTAAGAGATTAAATTTATCAAGATCGATCGATCCATGCTTACGATACATCAAAACAAAAATAGCAAGGCCAACTGCAGCTTCAGCCGCGGCCACTGCCATGATAAAAAGAACCATAAAAATGCCATCAAGAGACTGATTAGTTCGGCTGAAGGTGACAAAAGCCAAACTCACTCCGGCCAGCATAATCTCAATACACATGAAGACGACAATAGCGTTGCGACGGCAGATGGCACCTGCGGCACCGATAATAAAAAGAACTACCGAAAGTGCTAGATAGATACTTTGATTTTCAATCATTGCTCCCTCACCTCTACTTAACGCGTTTGGATAAGACTACGGCACCAACAACACCAGCAGTCAAGAGAATTGAAGCAACTTCAAAAGGTAACAAGTAATCTGAAAAAAGGAAATTTGAGATTACGGCTACCCGACCATGGGTTGCAACCAGTGTATCGGTAATCGGTCCCTGCATGGCGGTTAAACTATGCCCTAATCCAACCAGCAGCAGTTCCAGAAACAGCACTAGCAAGGCTCCGACGCCAACAATCTTCGAGATCCGGGGCGCAACTTTAGCGTCTTGCTCCTGTCGAATATTAAGCATCATGATCGCATAAACGATAAACATCATAATCGCACCAGCGTAGACGATAAGTTGTAACATCGCCAGAAACTGGGCATGCAGCAGAACATAGAGTATAGCTACCATAAAGAAAGATAAAACCATCCACAAGGCACTATGCAACGTCGAGCGGGCAAAGATAACCAGCAACGAGGCGATAACCGCCAGACCGCCGCATATCAATAAGAATACCAGTTCCATCAATTCACTCCTGAGCCAGTTGCACTATTTACCGTTAAAGATATACTTTTCAGGGTTTTTAAGTTTTTCAATATCAAAAATGAAATCTTCACGTTGATAATCGACAAAATCGTAGACCTTGGATAACTCAATCGCATCCTTCGGACACGCCTCCTGACAAAAACCACAGAAGATACAACGCAGTTCATTAATGACAAACACTTTCGGATAACGGGTACCGCCAGCTTCTTCGTAAGGTACGATTGTAATTGCCTGAGAGGGACAGATCTTGGCACAGAGGCCACAAGCTACACATTTGAGTTCGCCCTGAGCATCGACTTTCAAGCGATGTAAGCCCCGCCAACGGTCACTGACTTCACGCCGCTCAGTGGGATACATGATCGTAATCGGCTTACTGAAAAAATTCTTCAGGGTATAGCCCAATCCTTTCAAAATCGGCGTTATAAATTTTCCTGTCGGTCGCCGGTCGCTTATATTTAGTACGTAATCTTTGTCTGCCATATTATCCTCATCGAAATCTTTATTGCCATGAAAGCATCAGGTCATTTAAATAGCATAACTTGGGGCTCTGTTTTAGATGTTGAAGATCAACATCCACAATCCCGTGAGCAGGATGTTAAACAAACCGAAAGGCAGCAGAATCTTCCAACCGAAGCTCATCACCTGATCGTAGCGTAGACGTGGAAAGGTGGAGCGTTCCCAGACACAAAAGAATATAATGATAAAAACTTTGAGAAAGAACCAGTGCGGACCATCAATCAGAGGACCATGCCAGCCGCCAAGAAAAAGGGTCGTGACCAAAGCGGCAAAGACAAACATATGACAATATTCAGCCATAAAGAAGAGGGCAAATTTCATCGAGCTGTACTCGACATTAAAACCACAAGCGAGTTCAGCTTCGGCTTCAGGCATGTCAAAAGGGGTTCGGTTGAGCTCAGCCAGACCGCAGATAATGAAGAGGATGAAGGCAAAAGGCTGCTTGACAATATTCCAAAGTCCGGTTTGTGAATTAACAATATCGATCAAACTCAAAGAGCCACTAACCATGACTACTGCGATTACCGCCAGAGCCAGGGAAAGTTCGTAACTGATCATCTGGGCCGTTCCCCGAAGTCCGCCAATCACACCATATTTATTGCCGGATGACCAACCCCCAAGAATACCACCATAGGAGCCAATTGTCGAGATTGCCAGTACCAGAAGTATACCAACATCAAGATCAGTCAGATATAAAGTTATCTCACGCCCCATGATTGTAATTTTGTCACCAAAAGGAACTATTACAACTAAGGTAACGGCGGCGCCGATACTGATTATTGGGGCCAATAAAAATAGCGGCTTATCAGCATTATCTGGTATCAGCTCTTCCTTAAAAAATCCCTTAACACCATCGGCGATAGGTTGCAAAAGTCCATGGTAGCCAACCCGATAGGGCCCGTGCCGTAACTGGACGTGACCCAAGACTTTCCGCTCAATCCAAGTTGAGTAAGCCACAATCAGGAGGGCAACAACGAAAACCACCAATGTCTTAATTATCAATATGGTCATAAACTCTAGCATCCGTCATACCTCTTCAAACGGTGAACGGTTGAGATTGCGTTTTTCACAAATCCAGTCAGCAAGCAACCGGAATAAACTTTTTTAAACAGCTTTTTCTACCTTAACAGCACAAACCTTGTACTCCGGTATTTTAGCGACCGGATCAAGGGCTGCATTAGTCAAGCGATTAACCGCTATTTCATTAAAATGAAATGGGACAAAGACCAAACCAGCAGCCGGCCGTTGACTCACCCACGCTTTCACTTTCAGACTGCCCCGACGGGAAGTGATTGTGAGGAGATCATCATCTTCAACCTCTAAACGCGCCGCATCTTCTGGATTAATCTCTACCTTGATCTCAGGATGAACCTTATTCAGGCCCTCTCCTTTACGCGTCATAGTTCCGGTATGAAAATGCGAAAGCACACGGCCAGTCGAGAAAATAAATGGGTATTCAGCATCGCACTCTTCGGCCGGAGGCTGGTGATCTATGGCAAAGAAGAGCCCTTTGCCTCGAGAGAATGTGTTAACATGGAGAATCGGAGTACCGGGATGATTGGTATCAGGACAAGGCCAGGTCAAACCTTTCTCAGCAATCCGTTCGTAGGTTATGCCGGCATAACTCGGGGTTACCTGATTGATCTCCTGCATAATCGCTTGAGCACTCTCATATTTCATCTCATATCCCATACGAGTCGAAAGCTCAGCAATAATTTCTCGATCTTCGCGGGCTTCCCCGGGAATCGTCAGGGCTTTGCGAATCCGCTGTACAACCCTCTCAGAGTTGACAAAAGTTCCATCTTTTTCGGCAAAGGAGACCCCGGGCAGAACCACATCAGCCTTCATTGCGGTCTCAGTCATAAAGAGATCCTGGACGACAAAGAAATCGAGTGCTTCGATACAATGTTCAATATGCGTTAAATCCGGATCGCTAACCATGGGGTTCTCGCCCATTATGTACATAGCCTTAATTTTGCCACTCGCTGCAGCCGGGAACATTTCCGTCAAAACTATTCCCGGTTTTGCATCAAGAGCATCGACCTCAAGCCCCCAGGCCTTGGCAAACTTCTCCTGAATCTCGGGAATATCGACTTTCTGGTAGCCGGTATAGACATTGGGCAAGCCCCCCATGTCACAGGCACCTTGCACATTGTTCTGACCGCGCAGAGGATTAACGCCACCACCCTCAACCCCCATATTACCACAGAGCATGGCCAGATTACCTAAGGATTTGACATTATCGGTGCCACAAGTGTGCTGGGTGATACCCATTGCATAGAGAATTGATGCCGGGCGCGCCTGGCCATAAAGTTTAGCAGCCGCATAAAGTTCTTCCACAGATAATCCAGTTATGCCGGAGACATACTCTGGAGTATATTTTTCCAAGTTTTTGGCAAAATCCGCAAAACCTTCACAGCGCTCGTCAACATAATCTTGTGCCGCCCAACCCTCTTTAACGATAATATGCATCAAACCGTTAATCCAAGCGATATCGGTACCCGGCTTAGGCTGGAGATAGAGCTCGGCAAAATCAACGAGATCGATACGCCGCGGGTCTATGACCAAGATCTTGGTTCCGTGTTTAAGAGCCGCCTCTTTAAGATAGTTGGCAAAGATAGGGTGGTTTTCAGTAGTATTGGTCCCGGTTACTAAAACGGTCTCGGATTTCAAGACATCTGCAATCGGGTTGGTCATCGCTCCACTTCCAAATGTGGCGGCCAGTCCGGCCACCGTTGAGGAGTGTCAGAGCCTGGCGCAGTGATCGACATTATTAGTTCCGATCGCAGCGCGCATAAATTTTTGAAAAAGATAATTTTCTTCGTTACTACAGCGGGCTGAGGTCAAGCCCCCAATCGCACCAGGGCCATGTTCAGCTTTAATGGCTGAAAACTTTTCGGTGACTAAGCTTAAAGCCTCATCCCAACTGGCTTCCTGAAACTCACCATTTTTCTTGATCATGGGCGTTGTCAGACGTTCATCGCTGTTGATAAACTCATAACCAAAACGCCCTTTGACACAAAGACTGCCCTGGTTTACACCAACCCCATCCTGGGTCGTCACAGCGATAACCCGGTTGTTCTGCACATTAAGTTCGAGCTGGCAGCCACAACCACAATAAGTACAGGTGGTGGGTACTTTCTCGATCAGCCAAGTCCTACCTTTATAACGGCTCAGATCAGCTGTCAAAGCGCCGGTCGGACAGACTTGCAGGCATTCACCACAGGATTGACACTTCTCGGGATCAACCGCAACGACCTGGGCCCCGTAACCATCACCTACTATACTGATGGCCCCAATCCCTTTAATCTCCTGGCAAGCGGCAACGCAACGCAGGCACATAATACAACGATCCGGCCAATAACGAATCAACGGGGTCGCATAAAGAGAATCGCGATCTACCTTGGCAGCCGTATATTCAACTTTATCAATACCGTATTCATAAACCAGATCCTGTAACAGACACTCACCACCCTTGTCACAAATCGGACAATCAAGCGGATGGTTGACCAGGATCAACTTCAATGAATCCTGGCGAATCCGGGTCAGACGATCGGAAATAGTTGTAACTTCGATACCATCATCCACCGGAGTTGTACACGCCGCCATGGGGTGCGCAAAGCCATCGATCTCAACCACACACATACGACAAGATCCAATCGGATTCAGGCGTTCGTGATAACAGAGAGTCGGGATTCTGATATCGACACTTTTGGCCGCCTCAAGGATGGTCGTTCCCTGGGGGACGGTGACTTCTTTACCGTCAATCGTCAACGTGACCATACTAATTTTCCCTGCTTAATAAATTTTACAGAATTTATATTAAGTACTACTTAAATTTCACTAAGAGACTAAGATTAAACCTTAACCGTCGCAACCCGGTAGCAACGCAAGCAACGATCAGCTTCAGCCATCGCTTCATTAATGGAAAATCCCTGCTCGACTTCATCGTTGGTAAACTTTCTCGTATCAGGATCGAGCATCTCTAACTCTTTGCGCTCACGCCCGCCCAGAAAACCGATATCTTCGGATTGATCATAGACTTTGACTTTTTTGAAGAATTTATCAAAATAGTCATCTTCAGTATATTCTAAAGACTGGCCATTAATTAATTTATCGATGCTGAATGCTGCCGTCCGCCCCCCCGCACATGCGGTTATGAGGGCTCCAGGACCGGTTTCACAGTCACCACCAGAAAAAATCTTAGGCTCATCGCTCTGCTTGGTTAACTCATCGACAACAATCGTTTTCCAACGTGTAGTTTTGACATCCTCGCGGTCTTCAAGCAGGGAGAGATCCATAGTCTGACCAATTGCCGGCACGACTATATCGCAATCAATCACAAATTCAGAGCCTTCAACCGCTACCGGCCGCCGGCGGCCGCTTTCATCGGCCTCACCAAGTTCCATACGAACGCATTCAAGACCAACGACCTTACCGTTTTCCGCCAGAATCTTTACTGGATGAGTTAGGTAATGAAAATTTACCTTCTCCTCTTCAGCATCGTGAATCTCGACAGCATCCGCCGGCATCTCATTCTTGGTGCGTCGATAGACCAGATTGACATCCGGTTTATCGACCCTGAAGGAGCAGCGCACACAGTCAATCGCGACATTACCACCACCGACAACCACGACCTTTTTCCCGGCCGGAAAGGGAACCCGCCCTTGGTTTATATCTAGAAGGTATTGTACCCCAGAGATATAACCGTCGTAATTTTCCTCTTCACCTTCGACTCCCATGGTGGTTCCAAGATGGGCGCCAATGGCGATAAAAACCGCTTCATTGTCAGCTTCGAGCTGGGAAAGTTTTATGTCTTTACCAACTATGGTCTCGTAATTAAACGTAACCCCCATTCTTTCGATCCGGTCGACCTCTTCGCGTAAAATAGCTCGAGGCAAACGATAATCAGGGATTCCCATAGCCGACATGCCGCCGGGCTCGTCAAAACGCTCGTAGACAGTCACATCATGGCCTTTACGAGCCAGGTGGTATGCACAAGTTGCACCGCTGGGACCGGCTCCGACGATTGCGACTTTACCGGTTTTCTCTGAAGGCTCGATGACAAACTCTGGTTCCTTACCCTTACCAAGTTCATAATCGGCAACAAAACGTTTGAGGAATTTAATTGAGATCGGCGCATCCAGATTCATGCGCCGACAATGATCCTCGCAGGGACGCACACAGACCCGGCCGACAATGCCCGGCAAGGGTAGTTTTTCGCGGATCACATCCAGAGAATCCTGAAAACGACCCTCTTTAATACACTCTACATAGGTTGGGATATCGAGATGAATAGGACAGGCATCCATACAGGGTGCCGTCATTTTAGAGTGGTAGGAGCCCACAGGTAAAGCTTTTTTATCATTGATTGCAGCTTCAAATTTAGCGGCAAAATGTTCTAAAGCGTGAAGAATGGGCAATGGACCGGATTGACCAATGTTACATTTTGATGATTCCTGGATCGATTCCGCGAGCCGTGCCAGAATTTCCAAATCCTGAAATTTACCCTGCCCCTGGCAAATCCTCTCCAGGGTTTCAGCCATAACCCGGGTGCCGATACGACATAGGAAACATTTACCACAAGATTTTTCCTGAACCTCTTTCATGTAGGCCCGGCTCAAATCAACGACATCGGTCTCCGGATCACGTATCACTAATCCGTACCAGCCCATCAGGGCTTTAACCGCTTCGTCCTGTCTGAAATATTCCGGCAGTTCAACACTGTTGACCGGCTCTAAGTCCTGGCCTTCTTTGTCGCGGTTGTCAACTACTTCACCGCCCCAGGAACTAAATAAAATCTCAGCCATTAACCGACTCCCATTCAAAGTAACTCAATATATATTCGCTTTAAACTAGAAACTAAATACTAACGATCAATCTCACCCAGGACAATATCAATACTTCCGATAACCGAGATGGCATCGGCCAGCATATGACCCTTCATCATCTTCTCCAAAGCACTAACCAGGATAAAACAAGGCGAGCGTACCTTCATCCGGTAAGGATTCTCCGTACCATCACCAACCAAGTAAAAACCAAGCTCACCCTTAGAGCCTTCAACCGAATGATAGATCTCCCCTTCAGGAACCTGCGGTCCTTGAGCCTGAATCTTAAATCTCCGGATCAAAGCACTGATATCCTCCTGGACATCAGTAAGGTCGGGGTTGGTTATCAAAGGATTATCAACATTAACCGGCCCTTCAGGCAGGTTTTCAAGAGCTTGTTCTATAATATTAAGCGATTGCGTAAACTCTTCCATACGCACCAGATAACGATCATAGACATCACCATTATCTCCCACCGGAACCTTAAAATCAAAATCCTCATAACCACTGTAAGGCATCGCCTTACGAATATCGTAAGCAACCCCTGAGCCTCTCAGTGAAGGACCGGTGAGGCCGTAATTAATGGCATCTTCGGCCGAGATTTTACCGATCCCCATGGTTCTTTTACGCCAGATAATATTGTCTGTCAGCAGGGTATTGTAACCATCGACCGCAGTCGGAAACCACTTAATGAATTCACGCAGGAATTTAATGAAATTGGGGGTAATATCTTTGGCGACGCCGCCAACCCTAAGATAGGATGGGGTCAAACGGTAACCGGAAACCTCTTCGGTCATATTCATGATCATCTCACGATCACGGAAGGTATAAAAGACTACCGTCATAGCCCCGATATCGAGAGCATGGCTACCAATCCAAAGGTGATGCCCCATGATCCGAGCCAGTTCTCCCATAATCACACGAATATACTGGGCTCTCTTGGGAATTTCGATACCCAGAAGTTTTTCGACCGCTGTACAGTAACCCATGTTACATAGTGTTGCCGCAGTATAGTCCAAACGGTCGGTCAAGGGTATGACCTGCTGGTAGTTCATGCTCTCCGCGATCTTTTCGATTCCCCGGTGCAGGTGACCAATATGGGGCGTGACCTTGACGATCGTTTCGCCATCAAGCTCCAGAACCAGACGCAAGACCCCGTGAGTCGCTGGATGATGCGGACCCATGTTGATGGTCAATAATTTTCCCTCAGCCATCGCTACCAACCTCAGTATAAGTTATCTCTATTTTATCTAAAAAATACTAATGTAAAATCGTAACTCTAGAGAACCTGAATTGTATCAGGATCCCACTTTTCATCGAAGTCCTTCCCTCTTAAGGGGAAATCCTTACGCAATGGATGTCCATCAAAATCATCCCACATCAAAATTCGACGCAGGTTGGGGTGGCCACTGAAACTAATCCCCATCAAGTCGTAAACTTCACGCTCAGGCCAGTCTGCTGATTTCCAGATATCGGTTACGGTTGGCACCGCAACATCTTCGGGAACCATGACTTTAACCAGAAGACGGCGAAAGTCGTCCATTGAGTGCAAGATATAGACAACCTCAAATCGAGGCTCTCGCGGCATCTTATCAATCCCCACCACATCTGAGAGAAGGTCATAATGCAGGGTTTTATCGTCATGCAGATAGAGCATGATGTCATGCAATTTTTCGAGACTGACGACGATTTTCAGGTCACCCCTGAAATCAACATCCTCAATTATCGCATCTGCAAACTCACCCTGCAACTGCTCCAGCACTTTAGCATTATCCATAGTCATGATTTAAACTCTTCCTGATCTGCTAACACAAACTGACAATATCAGACTTGTTGCTTGAAGGCTCATTATAATCGGGCCGCGAAGTAAACTTATCCTGCATGATTTTGTCCTGCAGCTTCATGATACTGGCCAGTAAAGCCTCCGGCCGCGGCGGGCACCCGGGAACATAGACATCGACGGGAATGATCTGATCAACTCCCTGAACTACTGAATAGCTCTGGAAAACCCCACCACAGGAAGAACAGGCTCCCATCGCAATAACCCAACGGGGCTCAGCCATCTGTTCATAAACACGCTTGACCATGACCGACATCTTCTTGGTCAGGGTGCCAGCAACGATCATCAAATCGGACTGGCGCGGCGACGGCCGAAAAACTTCAGAGCCGAAGCGGGCGATATCGTAACTACTTAAACTAGTAGCCATCATCTCCAAAGCGCATCAGGCCAAACCAAAGGTACAGGGCCAGATCGAATTCTTACGCCCCCAGTTAACCAGCCCCTCAAGGTTGGTGACCAGGAATCCGTCGCCCTTTAATGCACTCTCTATTCCCATTCCAAGGCTCCCTTTTTCCAAACATATATATAACAAACAAAGAGGATCACCATAAAAATGGCCATCTCAACAAAACCAAACAGTCCTAAGCTCTTATAATGTACGGCCCAAGGATAGAGGAAAACGCACTCCAGATCAAAGACCAGAAAAAGGAGGGCGACAACATAATACTTGATCGGGGTCTGCACATAGGCCGCCCCGATCGTTGTCATACCACACTCATAGGTCTCTTTCTTGACCCGGGATTTTCGATTTGGCCCGAGAACACTCGAAAGGACTACGGCGACAACTCCAAAGCCAACCCCGACAATCATCATCAGCAGTACGGGTACATAATCTTGCAACATAATTTCTTCACCCCTGGTTGCGCGAGGCTATAAGCGATTGTCACATCTTTGAACAATCGGATTAGCCCGAGATAATTACTATGTGAAGCTTTTTATTAAGCGCGGCTTATATACCGACCCCTTCTGCCTATGTCAAGAAAAAAAATGGGTTTTTTTGTAATACAATCGACAGATCTTAGACACTTTTGCGACCCCCCCAACCTGCAACTCAGATCTCAACAATTTCCACCCCAGTACAACAAACTTTGTTCTACCGTTTTTAGTCCGAAGCGCAAGCCAGCTTTCAACTATGCCGCGCCCCCTTAACTTCGTTACTAATTACAAAAAAAACAAAAGTATACAGTATACTTAATCCTGCATTTATTATAATTATCGCTATTATAAGATATTTCCTTGATTTCCAGTAACAATCCATGTTAATCGCAATCCCTTATCAAATTACTTATGATTAAAAAAAAATGTATTTTATTTAAGGAGTTCAGCTAAATGATTAAACGAATGTGGAATTTGCTCATTGACTTTATTCGTGATTTTGGTCACGAAGCCGCCCGCGGGACCCGTGAACACTGGAAAGGGTTGCTAATTTTTGCTGCAGTATCTTTTTGCATCTTCATTTTAATGATAGTTTTGCTCCTTAAGGCCACCGCTAATTATCAATTTTGCGCCATGTGCCACAACATGGATACCTATATTGAATCCTGGAAACAGTCCTCCCATAAAGATGTCAGTTGTCTGGAGTGCCATTTTGAACCCGGCGTCTGGGGTGAACTAAAAGGCAAGTGGAAAGCTCAAACCCATGTGGTTATGAAAATCACAGGTACGGCACCACCTCGCCCCCACACGGTCATCAGTGACGCCAGTTGCCTGCGGGAGGGCTGCCACTCTACTACAGAACTCCAGGAAGATACAGTCAACTTCAAGGGTGTAGCCTTCAGCCATGACACCCATCTAAGTGATTTGCGCCGCGGTAAAAAGTTGAAGTGCGTTAGCTGCCACTCCCAAATTGTCCAGGGCCAGCACCTCACGGTTACCGAGTCGACCTGCTTTAACTGTCATTTTTACGACAAAGAGAATCATCCTGAAATTGCTGATTGTCAAACTTGCCACACCGACTCAAAGGCTAAAATATTTATTGATGCCAATGAAAATATGCCTTTCGTCCATAAAGATTATCTTGATCGGGACGTAAATTGTGAACAGTGCCATTTTGGCATCATTTACGGTGACGGTCATGTCATGGACAACGTCTGCGTCCAATGTCACTCTGAGCCCCACCTGCTAGAGGGTAGCTACAGCAGCGAAAAGATGCATTTCAGCCATGTCACGGCCCATAAGGTTGAGTGCTTCCGTTGCCACTCCGGCATTGAACACTATATCCCCCGAGAAAAATCCAATAAATATCAAGAGCGCCAAGCCTTGTTGCGAACTAAAGCGATTAACAGCGGCCTGCATTACGACAGCAACTGCGCCAAGTGCCATACTTTCGACCAGCACACCATAATCCATCAGATGTTTGCTGGAGAAGGCGGCATCGAACACAAAGCCACTCCGAGCCCCATGTATCAGGCTCATTTGGACTGTGCTGGCTGTCACCTTGCTATCTATGACGTCAACGGCGAAACCCGCAAGCTTAAACGCCAGGGATTTGACGAAATGATCAAGTCCTGTTCTGAGTGCCATGGCCCCGGTTACGACGATATGGCCAAACACTGGAAAGAGGTCCTCGAACAGGAGTTGACGAAAACCTCCAAGACTCTACGTGACACTAACCAGCTTCTTGCTAAAGGTGACTCAAGCGATGCCATGAAGCTCTATGACATCGCCCAGAAGAATTATACCTTTGTCAAAAACAGTTATGGTATCCATAATATCGATTTCGCCTTAAGCCTGCTGGCTGATTGTCGAACTCGTTGCGAGAAAGCCAAAACCATTATCAACCCAGCCTACCAGGCGGCTTCAATAACCTCACCTTCGGGCTGCACTGATCTCTGTCACAGCTGTGTTGAGTGTATCGAAACCAAGCCGGTACCTTTTGGCGAAGTCCAATTCCCACATGATGTTCATGTCGTCGATGAAGGGCTTACCTGTCTGGAGTGTCACAGTCCGCGCGAACAGCACGGCCAGACAATTCTCAAAAACTGTAAGGATTGCCACCATGGTTCGGGGATGGGTGCAGTTGAATGTGCCGACTGTCACACCGCCGCATTTAATCTTTACAATGGCCAAAATGCCTGCGATGAGATCAGCTGTGATGTCCGCGGCATCGCCAACTCCATGGCTGCAGATGTCAGTTGCAAAGATTGTCACGGCCAGGTTGAAGAGGGCGAAAGCATGACTGACGCTGTCCTCAAACAGGCTTGCATCAGCTGTCATGATGACGACCCGGCTTATGGAACCATGGTTGATGAATGGCGCCGTGAAGTTAAAGCATTAGATATCAAAACCCTGGAAGATCAGCTGCAACAAGTCCAGAAATCGGTGCTCTCTGCAATCCGGAATGGCGATTACACCTACGACACCCAGGATTTGATCAACAATGCTGATAAAAACTTGAAGCAGCTTCTTAACGGCAACCCGATCCACAATCTTGAATTTTCTAAAGATCTGGCGGGAAAAGTAAAAATCTTAATCGACAAGGCGAGAAAACAGTTACAGCGCCATAGCACGATCAAAACCCTGGGTGAAAAAGAGTACAGGTATTAACCCTTTTTCACTCAAGCTATAACACCGATAACAAAAAAGAGGGGGCGCGACATGAAGTCGCACCCCCTCTTTTTTGTTCACCAAATTAAATATTTTAATTGCTTAAAAAAGAAAAAATAGATAACCTTAGAAAATTACAAGAATTCAATTCCGTAAAATAATAATAGACTTCGTTATTTTAAGAGAAAATTGATGAGTGAAGAGAAAAAAAACCCGCTCTTAAGCGGCATCATGGCAGGCTATATGGTTCTACTGGCCCACCTGCTGCTCGTCATCATCTTAGCAACAGCCGTGGTATTCATTCAGACCCTGGCGGAATACATTGAGTACGTACTGGCAGGTGGACTCTTACTGATTTTCGGATCAGCCGTATTTTTCTACCAACTATTAAAGAAAAATGGGAAACAGATTATCAATACTCTTAAAAATCCCTCTTTCCAGGGCCAGAACATAGAGATCAGCTTGCTCGGTGGCCTGGCATCCGTCTCCATTAACAATCCGCCAAAGAGCTCACAGTTGCTCCTTGAAAACCAATCTACAATCATTCAGGCACTGCCGGAAACCCCCTCGAGCTCACCCCAAAATGAACTTTTACGCCTGGCCGACCTCTATGATCGCGACCTCATCAACGAAGACGAGTTCAAACAACTTAAAAATGAAATTTTAACCTCCACAAAAGATTAACTTAACTTTCTCTACTTACTTCTTTTCAGCTTTTAAAGGACTACAGGTTTTTTTGAAATAGGTCTCCAGATCGAACTCCGGGCTCCTTTCCTCGATATGACATACCAGACACATTGCACCACCTGCCAGATCTTTAACCATCTTCTCGCCACCCTTGGCCGCAACATGCAACCGGCCAGGGCCATGACATGATTCACACTGAACATTGGCATAATTACCAACCTGACGAATGTCTGAAAAACCGCCCGGTTGTTCATAGCCCAAGGTATGACAGGCAATACACTCAACATCAAAATGTTTCTCTTGCTTTACCAGAGATTGATAAGCCTGGGCATGCGAGGTCTTTAACCAGCGCTGATAACGCTCGGGATGACACTCGGCACAAGTTTTCGCAAACACATAACTATCACCAGGCTTTAAAACTGGCCGCCCGCTGTTTGCAATAGACATTGATTTGGTAGCTTTTACCTGCTGCAGCCGGCTCAGTTTGGCCTCGACCTTCTTAACCATAGGGCCAATCACAGGGTGATCCGGCATCGCAATTTTGAGCGGAAAAAAATGGTTTAAGAGAAAGATATTTTCACCAACTGTTTTTCCTTTATAACGGAGCGCTGCCGGTAATGCTTCAACCCCAGCCGGGCCCAAAAAACTTACATCGAGACGACCGACACTTTTACCACCTCGTTCAACATGTGCAATATATGTCTCCTGCACTAAGATCGGCAGAGATATACGACTCTTTTTACTGCTGCCGATAATCAGATCGATCGCCATGCCTCGCTGGGCAATACGCCGGCAATAGCGAGTATTCAAATTGGTCAGAAGTACAACGTAGTCAGCCCCTTCTTGCTTGAGACGAGCTGATATCTCTTTGGCTTTTACAATAGGGTCGACAACCTTAAATTTGTTGCCACCCGGAATCTTGGCTAATTTAAGCTTATCATCACACAACCCCAAGATACCAACCTTAACCCCGTTAACAGTCTTGATTATAGAGGGCGTAAAGATATTTTTATCGTGTTTATCGAGAATATTTCCAGAGAGAAAAGTAAATTTGGCAGATTTCTCTTTTTTGCGCAAATAGTCGACCCCAAGCGAGAGATCATAAGCCCCGATATTTATCGCATCACAACCCATCTTATTAAAAGATGAGATTATCAAATCAGCCAACAACTTGCCGGCTATAGCCTTTTCCAGTTTTAAGGCTTCACGCCGAAACAAAAGATTACCACCATTCAGAACCAGGTAGGGGGTACCTTCTTTAGCTAACTCATCGAGAAAAGTTGCACGCTTGGCCAGACCGCCACGCGGGTTTTTGTGTCAACCACAAGGGGTTATGGCACCCCGTTCATCCGAAGAGTAGACGATTGAAAAAGCTTTCCCAGAAATCGCTGCAAAAGAGGTGGAAACGCCCCAGCTTCCTACTAAAACATAAGTCAGAACAATCAAACCTATAATTATTTTTTTCATCAAGCACACTCCTTAACTCTATGCAACAAAACTTTAATGCAATACCTGAAACCTGACAAAACTGATAAGGCAATCAATTTAAATTGAATAACATACATCCACAAAGCTCACATGTCAAGCGTTTATTACTCATAAACTCTTTTATTTCAATACTTTATGAAGCAGATCCCAATAACTCCTGAGATCCTTGACGATCTCTTAATCGAAAATTGGCAGCTCCGCTGGAAAGTTCTCGAGATTTTCCACCAGATGCACCCCAAGACTCGTAACCACGCCCCAAATTCCCGCGAACATAAAGAGGTTTTACGTCTTGGCAAAAAACTTGCGGCCAGCCGGCACGGACCCAGCGACTGCAATCCTGCACCTCCTTTCTGAAATAACCCTTGATGGCAGTCCCTGCCTGGCTGTTATCAATCAATCAAACCAGAAATTATGGGGGCTTTTTCAGGCAAGCTATAAGCACCTCAATTGACACTATAATCGACCATGATCGCACCCTGAACGGATACCCAGACTCTATCCGACCTTTAGGCCATTATCAACTTTCTGCACCAGCGCCCCCACTTCGATGAACTCCGACATAAAGTTCTGCGCCGCATAGCCTTAAACACTCGTAATGCCAAAGATTTAATAATCTATCTTGACGCTGCCTACGACCGCGACTTGCGGATCATCAGCATCAGAAGAACTTCCAGAGATAAATAATTACCCCTTTTTCAAGCCTTAACCCCTCAAAGGTTGACAAAATAACTTACACGTTATACTGTACACGTGAATAGAAGAACAAGGGCCCTTGAAAAGGTTAATTTAAGCTATATTGTTCTGACCGAAAACCTTAAATTTAAAAAGTTAAACACCAAAATTGAAAAATTCCTCTGTTTTAGTTATTGACGACGAACAAGCCATACGCAGCGGCACTAGTATGGCTTTAGGTGAAGTTGGCTATTTAGTCGAGAGCTGTGCAACGGGACAGGATGGACTGAAACAGGCCTTAAACGGTAATTTTGATTTAATCCTGCTCGATATCAAATTGCCGGATATCGACGGCATGGAGATCCTCAAAACCATTCACCGAAATCAGCTGGATACTTATGTGATTATAATGACCGGCTTTGCTACCGTTCAAAATGCGGTGGAAGCGTTAAAGCTCGGAGCCTACGATTATCTCTCCAAACCTTTCAGTAGCGACGAACTTATTATTGCCGTTAATAAAGCAATCGAACACAAAACTCTTAAAGCCGACAATCTGACTTTGCGTCAGCAACTTTACCAACAGTACGACTTCAATAAAATTGTGGGGGAACATCCTCGGCTTAAAGAGGTATTTGCCCTCGTCAGCAAGGTTGCTCCTACCGACAGCACGGTTCTTCTCGACGGTGAAAGTGGAACCGGCAAAGAAATTATTGCCGGTTATATCCATACCTTGAGTAAACGGGCTTCACGCCAGTTCATCATTACTGACTGCAACACTTTTTCCGACAATCTTTTAGAAAGTGAACTGTTCGGACACGTCAAAGGAGCCTTTACAGGAGCCATCCAGAATAAGCCCGGTATCTTTGAAACCGCTAATGGTGGTACGCTTTTTCTCGATGAGATCGCCAATTTGAGCCTCGAAATTCAAGGTAAGTTGCTACGCGTTCTGGAAAACCATGAATATAAGCCGGTAGGGGGCAGCCAAGTCAAAAAATCAAATGTCCGCATTATTGCCGCTACCAATCGCGATTTAAAAACAATGGTCGAAAATGGGGAGTTCCGGGAGGATCTCTTTTACCGCATGAATGTTTTTCCAATCTTTCTACCGCCGCTACGTGAAAGAAAAAGCGATATCCCCAAACTGGCTTACCACTTTTTGCGCTTAGCCTGTAAAAGTATGGGGAAAAAAGTTGATGGCTTTTCTGATGATGCCATGGAGATGATGGTCAACCAAGATTGGCCCGGCAATATTCGCCAGCTTAAAAATGTGGTTGAACGTCTTGTCATCATGTCGGATCAGGAGATGGTTAACTACAGCTGTCTGCAAAACCATTTTGAAATAAGCCGATGTCCGGAAAAGGATTCGGTGCCCAACACCCTGACTGAACTAAAATCTTTCAAACGCGAGCTCTTAACAAAAGAGTATGACAAGGTTGAAAATGCTTTCTTGCAAAAAGCGTTGGCGGCCGAAAACGGTAATATCTCTCGAGCCTCTCGCCGGGTCGGTATGCAACGATCCAATTTTTCCACCCTCATGAAAAAACATCATCATCATCCAACAACTTCCAACTAGAAGGCTGTCCGAGAATAGAAATTTTTTCTCAGATCGAGGCATTTTTTGAAAATAAAGCCCCACCCAGTTGTTCCATCCTGCAACCTTGCTGTATATATGTCGCTCCCTCCTGTATATTTATTTATTCAGCTATCTAACTGAGCAAACAGCAGTAAAATATTATATTTTAAATTTATGTATATATAATATTTTATACTATTTTATAGGATCTGAGAGGTCATGTTATATCCAGCTCTTATGTGTAACTTATTGTTATTACAGTTTAATAGCGAAACTATGACTTGTTTGTTATGATTGGCACAAACGTTGCTGGTTATATTCTTAAGAAATAAAAGTGAATTTCTTGAGAAAAAAGGAGGCGTATCATGGCACACGCACAATTAAAGCAAGACCAACCGTATGAAGTCTATCCACACATCCTCATAATGGAAGATGATTGTAATGTTGCTAAAGGGCTTGAAATGACGTTAACCGAGGCGGGATATGGCGTTTATGTCGCCGGAACCGGCAAGATGGCAATGGATGCTTTTAGAGATGAACATTTCGATCTTCTGATTGCTGATTTGCGCTTACCGGATACCAATGGCATGGAGATTATTCGCCAAGTAAAAGAACTTGAGCCAAAAACTGAAGTTATCGCCATCACCGGCTATCCGACTACAGCCATAGCCGTAGAGGCAATGAAGCTCAAAGTTAATGATTTTCTTCCCAAACCATTTAATGAAGATCAAATTAAAACGGCGGTCAGCAAAGCTCTTCATGTTCGCGAAGTAAAACCGACCGTTAACGCAGCCAAAAGCGAAGAAGAGAAGCTGATTCAGAAGAGAGAAGTAACCGAAGTCTTAAACCGTACTGCTGATGACAGTAAATTCTGGGCTAGCTTAGTGGAAAATGGTTCTGAAGCTCTTAAGACCTACAGCCTCTCAAGCGAAGCTAAAGCTGCAATCCTGTCGGGAGATCTGCGCTGGATTAACCAGAATATTGGAGAACTGACTCAGAAACAGTTGATGTTCATTTACAAACGGCTTGAATCCGAAGCTTGGTAGGCTAAATTGACCAAGTTGAGTACCCCGGAGCCAAACTTATTTATGTGTTTGTTTGTGTGAGTCTTGGGCTTGTTCGATTAACCACAGGCTCATACAGGCAAATGCAATCAAGGGCGTTTTTGGCCACAGACTCACGCAGACGGGCACAGAAAAAGGCAAGGGCAAAAGTGGTTTTTATCGTGGGTGTAAGAAAGCAGTTGAATTCGGTATTGAGCGAGAGATAATAGCAACTAACAGGTGCGTGGATGAATTCTGTAAATGTATTTAAAAATTACTTTGGTGTCTTCAGAGACATTATCAGCGAGATGCATTCCGGCGAGATGCATTCCAGCGAAAGCCTTGAAAATGTGCTTAATCTGGGAGTCAAAAAAACAGTTGAAATTCTACAAGCAAAAGGTGCAGTGGTTCGACTTTTTGACCCATCAACTATGCAGCTTGAAACACGAGCTGTTTGGCGTACTGATAAATCCTATTTCTGTAACGGCCCGGGAACCAGCGAAAGGCTACGGCAACTTAATTCCGGGGTTGAAAAAATTCATTTTATGAGCGATATCCTCAACTCCCCGGAGCTTATTTCTGCGCAGCAGACATGGGATGAAGGCATTCGCCTGATCATGGAGATTCCATTAGCCATGGACACCCAGATCCTGGGAGTAATGCGCATCTATCTGACTGAAAACCGCCAATTTTCAGATGATGAGCTCGGTTTTGTCCTGACGGTATCAGAACAGTTCGCCTGCGTCATCGGCCGGGTACAGTGCGCTGAAATCATGGAGGCCCAGTATGATCAGCTAGTTAAACAAACCGAAAAAATGTCGTCCCTGGGTCGCATGGCATCCGGCATTGCCCATGAAATTAACAACCCCTTGGCCGGTATTCTGCTCTACAGCTCCAACCTTATCAAAAAAGTTCCCGATCAAAGTCCACTTAAAGAAGGGCTTGATATCATTATGAGTGAAACAACACGCTGTAAGGGTATAATTCAGGGTCTTCTCGAATTCGCCCGTGACCGGGAACCGCAAAAAGTTCCCACAAATATCAACACCATCGTAAAAAAATCCTTACAAATCCTGAAAAATGAATTTTACATTCACCACATCACTATCGAGCAAGAGCTGGGTAAAAATTTAATCCAGGTTTCCTTGGATGAAAACCAGATTGAACAAGTTCTGGTTAATATTCTGATCAATGCCATACATGCCATCGACAAAAACGGCACGATCTCAATTAAAACCAGCACCAAAGCATTACATGACAATCTGAAAATTGAAATTTCCGATAACGGATGCGGCATCGCCAAAGAGCAAATCGATAAGATCTTTGATCCTTTTTTTTCCACCAAAGCCAGCGGTACCGGGCTCGGACTGGCGGTTAGTTACGGCATCATCAACAACCATCAGGGCAGCATCAAAGTTGATAGTAAACCGGGGCAAGGCACCCGTTTCACAATAACGTTGCCGGTTCTGCCCTCGAACGACAGAGATGTAAAAAAGCAGGTTTTAACATGAAAACGTTAAAAATACTCGTTATTGACGACGAAAAAGTCATCTGCAATGCCTGCCATCTCATCCTTTCTGAAAAAGGGCATATGGTGGAGCACAAAACCGATGGTTTGTCCGCACTCAAAGCTCTACAGTCCGGCAACTATGACGTCATTCTGCTTGACATGATGCTACCGGATATGGAAGGTATGGAGATACTAAAAATAATCAAGCAGGAAACACCACAAACCGGCGTCATCGTTATCACCGGCTATTCAACCGTTGCCAATGCATTGAAGGCTATGAAACTTGGGGCTGCAGACTATCTTGCCAAACCATTCAGTGAAGACGAGCTGCTGGCCTCCATCGAAAAGGTTTGTTCTACCTGACAACCAATGTAGTTTTATGAAAAGTCGGAGTTTACTATGCTGTATAAAGTACTTCTAAATACATCTTTAATTATCTTCAGCTTAGGCTTGTTTTACAAAATTTTTTCCTGGCTTGGCTGCAACCCCAGGTTGAAAACAACCGAGTCAAGCTGGACAATACGTCTGCAAGCTGGCTTTACGGGGATCGTGAAAACTGTTTTCAGTAAAAAATTATTTACTCTGCTGAAAATTTTTATCACCGATATTATTTTTCAGATAAGAACTTTAAAAGAAGACCCCTGGCGCTGGTTCATGCATATCCTCATCTATTGGGGTTTCATGCTGCTGGTCATGCTGCATGCCCTGGATCAGCTGATTACGCAAAAACTGTTCAGCGACTACGTTCCGACTTTAAACCCCTATCTTTTCTTAAGAGACTTTTTTGCTGCCATGGTTATGGCGGGCTTGGTATTGGCTGTCTTTCGCCGCTTCATCCACAAGCCTCTCCGCTTAAAATCAAATCGTATGGATTATTATGCGATCATTATTGTCGCTCTCATTATTGTTTCGGGAGTCTGTCTGGAGGGATTGAAAATATCATCCTACAGAGAGTTTCAAAACATGGAAAAGGAGTACGCAGCCCTTGATGATGAAAAAGATATCAGAGCCCTGGAAAGCCTCTGGGTCAAGGATTACGGTCTCGCTTCAGCAAACATCACCGGCCCTTTTGATAATGCCGTGATAGAGCAAGGACACGAGCTGAACGAAGAAAATTGTGCTTCTTGCCACGCCTCTAACAAATGGGCCTTTGCCGGCTATGGTATTGCCACCCTCATAAAACCAGCAGCCCTGCACATGGAACGGGTCGGAGCTGTTACTATGCTCTTTTTTCTGCACATCATTTCGGTTTTTCTAGGCCTTGCCTACCTACCTTTCAGCAAGATGTTCCATGTTATCGCCACTCCTTTCAGCCTACTGACCAATGCTGTGATGGAGCCGGGTAAATCCAACCCGATCAATGTCAAGACCCGACAGATGATGGAACTTGATGCCTGTACCCACTGCGGAACCTGCAACCAGTACTGTTCCGCCATGATGGTTTATGAAGCCCGAGGCAATGTTTGTATCCTACCATCTGAAAAAATGACTTTTCTGAAAGCCATGGTTAACGGTAAATCCCTTAACCAGACCCAGCGCGGGGCCATTCTCGAAGGAGTCTATCTCTGCACAAACTGTGATCGCTGTACGGTAGTCTGTCCCGCCGGCATCAACCTTAAACAGTTATGGCTTAATGTTCGGGAAGATTTATTGCAACAGGGAGATACACAGCCAATCATGTTTTCACCACTTTCCCTGGTTCGCAGCCTGCATCGTCAAGAGCTGCCCCCCGAGGATTACCAGAAACCGTTAACCGCAACCGGCCAAGCTCTAGCCGGAGATTTCAAAATTTTAACCGAGCCTAGCAAAATATTTTCGTTACCAACAAATACCGTCCCGAACCAGGATACGACACTACTGGATCACAATTTTATCGCTTGTTTCGGTTGTCAAACCTGTACAACAAGCTGTCCAGTGGTCAAAAATTATGAAAATCCAGAAGCCGAACTGGGACTGTTGCCGCATCAGATCATGTATTGCCTGGCCTCAGGCCTGACTGAAATTGCACTTGGATCCCGTATGCTCTGGGTCTGTTTGACCTGTTACCAATGCCAGGAAAATTGCCCGCAACAGGTCGAGATTACAGACATCTTTTATGAATTGAAGAACCAGGCAGTACAAAATCTGGTCGACGCAGACACCCTAAAAACGATGAAAAACGAACTAACTAAATAGGGACATTTAACAAATGAATAAATATGCTTTTTTTCTGGGTTGCAACATCCCGGCCCGGGTCAGTCAATATGAAACTGCCTCCAGGATGGTACTAAACAGGCTGGGCGTCGAACTGGTTGATATCCGGCAATTCAACTGTTGCGGCTACCCGTTGCGCAACAGCGATAGTAGAGCCTACCTGCTTTCGGCAGTTCGCAATCTGGCCTTGGCCGAGGAACAAAATCTTGACATACTGGTACTTTGCCAGTGCTGTTTCGGCAGCCTCAAAAAAGCCGCCCAACTGATGGCTCAAGGTGGTTCAATACAGGATGAAGTGCACAACTTCTTAGCCAGCGAGAATCTCAAATACCAAGGTAATGTTAAAATTAAGCATCTCCTCACAGTGTTAAACCATGATGTCGGTATCGACACCATCCGCCAACAGCTTAGCTCTACCTTTAAAGACCTCAAGATTGCCGTGCAATATGGTTGTCATGGACTACGGCCGAGCCCGGTCACACAATTTGATGACCCGTTCAACCCTTCCATATTCGATGAACTGGTAATGGTTACCGGAGCTCAAAGTGTCGACTGGCCACTGAAACTTGAGTGTTGCGGCGCTCCGGCACTGGGCATTGATGATGATCTCTCCAACAGTTTAGCCGGTAAAAAAATCCTGGATGGGAAAAAAGCCGGAGCCCAATATCTTTGCACGGTCTGTCCCTACTGTCATCTCCAGTTTGATACCGTGCAGGCGATGATGCTTGAACAAGAGAATCTTAAAGAGCCGCTTCCGGCGATTCTCTACCCTCAGCTTCTCGGTCTCGGCATGGGCATCGACGGTGATCTTCTGGGCCTCG
This sequence comes from uncultured Thermodesulfobacteriota bacterium, assembly GCA_964457755.1. Taxonomy (GTDB): domain Bacteria; phylum Desulfobacterota; class Anaeroferrophillalia; order Anaeroferrophillales; family Tharpellaceae; genus Tharpella. The sequence goes on from CAYWGC010000003.1 coordinate 91,303, forward strand.
ACCAAAACCAGCTTGAAATTGGTGACATTAGAAATTTTTTGGGTAAGGAGTAAAAAATGTTAGAGCAAAAATCTGGAGCCGTTATGATAGTAGGCGGCGGTATCAGCGGCATGCAGAGCGCCCTCGATTTAGCTGATTCCGGCTTCTATGTTTACCTGGTCGAAAGATCGAGTTCAATCGGCGGCATGATGGCCCAACTGGACAAGACTTTTCCGACTAACGATTGCTCGATGTGAATTATCTCACCCAAACTGGTCGAGGTCGGCCGGCACATCAATATTGAACTTTTGACTCTCTCCGAGCTTACTGAAATCAGTGGGGAAGAAGGCAATTTTACGGTTTCTGTTACGCAGCACCCCCGTTATGTCGATATGGAGAAGTGTATTGCCTGCGGTTTATGTGCTGAAAAATGTCCCAAGAAAGTTCCCGATGCCTACAACCAGGGCCTGATCAATCGCAAGGCGATTTACCTCGAATACGCTCAGGGTGTACCCTTGAAATATGCAATCGACCCTGAATACTGTATTTACTTTAAAAAGGGTAAATGTAAGGTCTGTGAAAAGGTTTGTCCAGCCGACGCCATCAACTTTGACGAACTTGAAAAAAAACTCTCTTTTAACGTCGGGGCCGTAATCCTGGCTCCGGGGGGGACGACCTACGATCCCGGTCGCAACGACAGCTTCGGCTATAAAAAATACCCTAACGTTGTTACCAGTCTTGAATTTGAAAGAATGCTTTCCGCTTCGGGCCCGACCGGTGGCCACTTGTTCAGGCCATCCGATGGCCAGGAGATGAAAAAAATTGCCTGGATTCAATGTGTTGGTTCCCGGGATGAACGGCCGTCGGGCAATCCCTACTGCTCTTCGATCTGCTGTACCTATGCCATCAAAGAGGCGATGCTGGCTAAAGAACATAGTAAAGCCGACCTCGATGCCGCGATTTTCTATATCGACATCCGCACTAACGGCAAAGATTTTGAAAGATATTACAATCGCGCCGAAAATGAGCTCGGAGTCCGCTTCATCAAAGCCAAAGTTGCCAGTGCGCCGCCGGTACCGGGTAGCGAAACCCACTTAATCTCCTATATTGATGAAGGCGGATGCAGTCAGGCCGAGGAATTTGATCTGATCGTGCTTTCGGTTGGCCTGGAAACCACCGGTGTCAGCGCTGAATTGGCACAAAAGGCCGGCATTGCATTAAATAAATATGGTTATGCCGAAACTTGCGGCTTCACTCCAGTCAGTACCACCAAGCCTGGCATCTATGTGGGCGGCGCTTTTCAAGCCCCCAAGGATATTCCCTCTTGTGTGATTGATGCCAGTGCTGCGGCCGGCATGGCGGAGAGTCGGCTTTCGGAGGTGCGCTGGTCGCAAACCCGATCCCAAGTAATCCCGCCGGAACAGGATGTTCGTGACCAAACACCTCGTATCGGAGTTTTTGTCTGCTGCTGCGGAACCAATATCGCTGGGGTTGTCGATGTCCCCGCGGTTGTCGAGTTTGCCCAAAAACTGCCGGGGGTCGTCTACGCCGAACAGAATCTGTTCAGCTGTTCCCAGGATACCCAGGATAAAATTGCTAGCATCATCAAAGAAAAAGAGCTCAACCGGGCCGTAGTCGCCGCCTGCTCACCCAAAACCCATGAACCGCTTTTTCAGGAAACCTTGATCAATGCGGGCCTCAATAAATATCTTTTTGAGATGGCCAATATCCGCAACCATTGTTCATGGGTCCATAAAGATGCCCCGGAACTTGCCACTCAAAAAGCCAAAGACCTGGTCAAAATGGCGGTCGCCAAAGCCCAATTGCTTGAACCGTTGGAGGAACCGGTAATTGAGGTCACCCATGCCGCGCTGATTATCGGTGGTGGCGTGACTGGTATGGAAACCGCTAAAAACCTGGCTGAGCAGGGCTATCAGGTCTACCTGCTGGAAAAAGAGGATCAGCTCGGTGGCCAGGCTCTGCAGCTTCACCAGACCTGGCAGGGTGACAATATCAGTAATTATATTAAACAACTGATCAGCTTCGTAAACGCGCATAAGAATATCGAAATATTTTTTAATGCAAAGATCGAGAAAGTCGAAGGTTTTGTCGGCAATTTTGAGACCGCTGTTGAAAGCCGTAATGGTCACTGGGTTCTTGAACACGGGGTCACTGTCATTGCCTGCGGAGCCCAAGAATTAAAATCCGATTTATACCTTTATGGTAGCGATACCCGGGTCGTTACTGGTCTTGAACTACAGAAGTGCCTGCTTGAAGAGGGGGCTGAACTGAAACCAAGCCAGAGGGTTGTTTTTATTCAATGTGTCGGCTCGCGCATTCCCGAAAGACCTTATTGTTCCAAACTCTGCTGCAGCCAATCAATCCGCAGTGCTTTAACACTCAAAGAACTCAACCCCAAAAGCGAAATTTTCATCCTCTACCGGGATATTCGTACTTATGGATTTCAGGAAGAGATCTATCACCGGGCCCGGGCCGCGGGTATCATTTTTGTCCGTTTCAATCCAGACGAGGAATTTGTCGTCAACCAGGATGAAAATAATCAGCTTATGGTTTCGTTTACCGACACTGTGCTGAGGCGTCGTATGCAGATCAGACCTGAACTTTTGGTTCTGGCCAGTGCCATAGTTCCGGAAGCTCATAACCCCCTGGCCCAGTTCTATAAAATTTCCCAGAACGAGGACAATTTTTTCATGGAGGCCCATGCCAAGCTGCGGCCGGTGGATTGTGCGACTGACGGAGTTTTTATTTGTGGTCTGGCCCATGCTCCCAAACCGATCGATGAATCGATTGCCCAGGCCCATGCGGTTGCAGCCCGGGCTGCAACTATTCTTTCCCAAAAGAGCATCAAGGGTGACGGCATTGTTTCATATATTGATCCCGAACTCTGTTCCGGCTGTCTTGGTTGTGTCAATGTCTGCCCCTATGGTGCAATCTCCTTTATCGAAGAAAAAAAAGCGGTCGAAGTTAATCCGGCTCTATGTAAAGGCTGTGGGGCTTGCGCTGCGGCCTGTCCCTCAGAAGTACCGGTGATCAGGGGTTTTAACAACCAACAGATTTATGCGCAAATTGCCGGTGCGTTAATTTGAAGTAAACAATTAACCGTTAACAATCAGGTATCAGATTTTAGCTGGCCCCTGACAGCTTAATTTTTGCAAGCTATGAGAATATATGAAACTCTCTTTTCGCACCATCAGGAGGATCTCGAGACCCTTGACAACCTGGATTACCTCACCCGAATTTGTGAACGACTTAATGAATGGGGTACAACTGAAATTTTAAGGCAACAAGCGCTTGCTCTTAGAACTAAAATATTAGATCTTGAACATCCAATAACAACAAATAATCAACCAGGAGGGAACCGTGCAGACGGCAGAATTCAGACCTAAAATAATTGCTTTTTTGTGCAACTGGTGTGCCTACGGCGCCGCCGACCTGGCGGGTGTCAGTCGGATGCAATATGCTCCCGATATTCGTCCCGTAAGAGTCATGTGCTCGGCCACAGTGTCGCCGCATCACATCCTTAGAGCCTTACAGAACGGGGCTGACGGCATTTTGGTTGGCGGTTGACATGTCGGCGACTGTCATTACCTGTACGGTAATCACATGACCATCAAAAGAGTATCATTCATGCAGGAACTCTGTAAAGTAATGGGTTTCGAAGGCCGGCTCCATCTGGAATGGATATCTTCGGCCGAAGCTAATAAATTTGTTGAGGTCGTAACTGCATTTACCGAAAAAATCAGAAAAATGGGACCCAGTCCCTTGGCCACTGCTGACCTTTATAATTTCAGCAATCGCGAGATGGCACCAGGCATCGGCTCTGATGCCGGTATGGGAGGCTGAAAATGCAGGCACAGGTAACCCGATGGCTAAAAGATGGCAAGATCGATATCTTTATCGGCTATAAAAACTTTGATGGACATATCATTCCCCATTGTTTCACCTCAGATAAGCTGGATGAGATCAAAGATCTGCAAAGCGGTCAGGAACACTACGCACTTGAAAAAGTAGCAACCAAAATTGCCGCCGGATATCCAGATTTAACAATCGGCCTTCTACTGGCCCGAAAATGTAACCAACAAGCTCTTAATGTACTATATGTCTGGAATCAACTGGATCCTGAACGAATAGAAATTCTAGATGATTCCAATAATACCACCGAATCTGATGCCAAGGTCGAAGAACTGCCTTTTAAAGAAGAAAAGGGATTAAGTAAAACCTTGCTCCCTGCAGACCTCGAAGAACACAGCCAAGCGGAGCTTTTCCCGCGCTGGATGTATGAGTTTTCCAAGTGTATTAAGTGCTACGGTTGCCGTAATATCTGTCCGGTCTGTTTCTGTAAAGAGTGCAGTCTCGAACATAAGGAGCTGATTGGACCCGGTATGTTGCCGCCGGAAGTGCCGATTTTCCATCTTGTCAGGGCCACGCATATGGCCGGGCGCTGTATCGACTGCGGTCTCTGTGAAGAAGCCTGCCCGGCCGATATTCCATTACGTCTACTTTATCGAAAAGTCGGCGAAATTGTCAGCGATCTTTTTGCTTATGAAACCGGAGATAGCCTGGAACAATCTCCCTTCAGTGTACTCGGTGACAAAGTGGTTCTTGAACCTAAGCCGATCAATGAATAATTAAATCTGAATAATTTTGTTGGAGAAACTTATGTTTTGTAAATTTGTACCCTCAGTCTGCCCTTATTGCGGTACCGGTTGCGGTGTACTTTTGGAAGTCGTTGAAGGTAAGCTTATCGGCACACTCCCTTTGAAAAGCCACCCGGTTAACGAAGGTAAGCTTTGCATTAAAGGCTGGAATATGCACGAACATGTCAACAGTTTTTTGCGCCTGAAACAGCCCTTGATCAAGATGTTCGGTCGTTTTGTCAAAACTGAGTGGAATGAAGCAATTGACTATACTGCGGAACGTTTTAAAGAGATTATTGAGGAACATGGTCCCGACAGCGTCGGCGTCTTGGTTTCTGCCAAAACCACAAATGAAGAAAATTATCTGGGGCAGAAATTTGCCCGGGCGGTCATCGGCACTAACAACGTCGATCACTGTGCCCGACTCTGACACGCCTCAACGGTGGCCGGACTGGCTGCCGCTTTTGGTAGTGGAGCGATGACCAATTCGATAGCCGGTTTTGAAAATTCCGGGTCTATCTTTGTTATCGGGAGCAACACCACAGCCTGTCATCCCCTGATTGCAAGCCGGATTTATCGGGCTAAAGAAAAAGGGGCCAAATTGATTGTCGCTGATCCGAGAAAAATCCAACTCGGCCGTTTTGCCGATGTTGCAGTTAATCAACGCTTAGGTTCGGATGTAGCTCTGCTCAATGGCATGATGCATGTAATTATTGCTAATGGGTGGCAGGATCAAACCTATATTGAAGAAAGATGTGAAGATTATGCAGAACTTGAAAAAATGGTTGCCAAATGGAGCCCGGAAAAAGCGGCGGGAATTACCGGAATAGATCCTGATGATATTGTTAAAATGGCTGATCTCTATGCCAATAACAAACCTTCAGCACTGCTTTATGCGATGGGTATCACCCAGCATACAACCGGAGTTGATAATGTTAAATCCTGCTGCAATCTGGCCATGCTCTGCGGCAATGTCGGGGTAGCCTCCGGTGGTGTCAACCCTTTGCGCGGTCAGAATAATGTTCAAGGGGCCTGTGATATGGGCGGCCTGCCAAACGTTATGACCGGTTATCAGCCAGTTAACAATCCGGCAACCATGGAAAAGTTTTCCCAGGCCTGGGACTGTAAACTATCCACCCAACCCGGATTAACGATCACTGATATGATCCCGGCGATGCTGGAGGGCCGTTTGAAGGCCTTGTATGTTATCGGTGAAAATCCAAAACTTAGCGACCCAGACTGGAATCATCTTAGTCATGCTCTGAAAAAACTTGATTTTTTGGTCGTCCAGGAACTTTTTCTCTCAGAAACCGCCCAAACTGCAGATGTCGTGCTTGCGGCCGCCTCCTTTGCTGAAAAAGAGGGAACCTTTACCAACACGGAAAGGCGCTGCATGAAAATCCACAAGGCGATTGAGCCGATCGGCAAGAGTCTGCCGGACTGGCAGATTATCAGCCGCCTCGCGACGGCTATGGGTTACAGCATGAACTACCAGAATTCGGAAGAGATTTTTAACGAGATGACCTCGTTAACGCCCAAAAGCTATGCCGGCATGACCTATGAACGGCTCGGCATCAATGGCTTGCAATGGCCTTGTCCAGATATTAATCATCCCGGGACCCCTTATCTTCATAAAGATCAATTTACCCGTGGCAAAGGTAAATTTCATGCTATCGAGTACCAGGACCCAGCTGAGATGCCGGATCAGGACTATCCCTATTTCCTGACTACCGGTCGTATGTTCGCTCATTTTCATACCGGTACCATGACCCGGGTATCAGAACACCTGGATATCGAACAAAAAACCGGCTATATCGAAATCAATCCTCAGGACGCCGCCAAAGTCGGAGTCAGTGAAAATGAGGTACTGGTTATTATCTCACGCCGGGGTGAAATGGAAGTCCCGGCCAGAATCACGCAAAACGTCCCCCCAGGCACCCTCTTTTTGCCGATTCACTTTGGTGAGAATCCACCTAATGTACTGACTGACGCCAACGCTGTCGATCCGCTTGCCAAAATTCCGGAATTCAAAGTCTCCACGGTACGGATAAAGCGCTTACAGAAGATGGCAGCCAGCCAGTGAACCCCAAAAACCCCAGTATACATTTCGACAAACTATTAATGTAGCTGGCGGTCTCATTCACTTCTGTCGATCCGCAACAATCTGAAGGAACGAACTAGCAAGCCGCCAACTGGCAGTTACATGGGAGTTGTAAAAGCGTGAAAAATCATACAACTCCCATGTAAACCTCACCACTTCTTACTTCCTGATCCATTCCTCACAATTGACAAAACTTGATTAGTTGTTTAAAAGCATCATACAATCATAACTATAAAAATCGTGAATTTATAAACCACAGATTAGTTTACGACATTTGAAGTCCCAACCTTAAGATATGAGCAGTAAAAATAAAGGAGCTTAATATGAACCATGCCACCTCCAAAAAACTTTTTGAGCGGGCCCGTAAAGTAATCCCCGGCGGCGTCAACAGCCCGGTTCGGGCCTACTGCTCAGTCAATCTTGATCCACCATTCATTATTCGCGGCCGGGGCAGCAAGATTTATGACGTCGACGGTAACGAATACATCGATTACGTTGGCTCCTGGGGGCCAATGATTTTGGGACATGCTCACCCTGCAGTAGTCTATGCTGTCCGTGAACGAGTTGCCCGAGGGGCCAGTTTCGGTGCCCCGACTATCCTGGAAATCGAGATGGCCGAAGAACTTTGCGAAGCTTTACCAAGTCTGGAGATGGTACGCATGGTAAACTCCGGTACCGAAGCCACCATGAGCGCCATTCGCCTTGCCCGAGGTTTTACCAACCGCAAAAAAATCGTAAAATTTGCGGGCTGCTATCACGGCCATGTCGATGCCCTGCTCGTCGAAGCCGGTTCTGGAGCGACCACCCTCGGGGTCCCCAACAGTGCTGGCGTTCCAGCTGAATTTACTAGCAACACTCTTTCCGCCACCTACAATGATCTCACCTCAGTCGACGAGTTAATAGATAAGTTTAGCCAAGAAATCGCAGCAATTATTGTCGAACCCGTAGCCGGCAATATGGGCACTATACCCCCACAACCGGGCTTTCTCGAAGGTTTGCGCGAACGCTGCACAAAAGCTGGCATAGTTCTCATCTTTGATGAAGTCATGACCGGATTTAGGGTCTCCTACGGCGGCGCTCAACTCCTTTACAATATCAAGCCGGATCTCACCTGTTTAGGCAAAATCATTGGTGGTGGATTACCGGTAGGAGCTTTTGGCGGGCGTCGTGAAATCATGGAACATCTTGCTCCTTTAGGCGCTGTCTATCAGGCCGGAACTCTCTCCGGCAACCCCCTGGCCATGGCCGCCGGACTTGAGACACTTAGAACCTTGAAAAAGGAGAACCCCTACCCCAAACTTGAAGAGAGTGCAGGTTATCTGGGCGACGGCATTAACACCCTTCTCAGTGAATATGGTATCCCGCACTACTGCACCCGGGTTGGCTCCATGCTCTGCACCTATTTCACGGCCACGAAAGTACTCAATTATGAAGCTGCTAAAACTTCTGACTGTGAGCGCTTCACAAAGTTTTTTGCAGGCATGTTAAAACGTGGAATTTACTTGGCGCCATCACAGTTTGAAGCTGGTTTTGTTTCGGCTGCTCATAGCCAGGAAGACCTTGACCGAACCCTGGAATCTGTTAAAAGTTGCCTCTCGGAGATTTGAACTTGACTTCACTTTCCAGGCTATGCTAAGGGAGCCCAGCATTTAGCAGATGAGTGTTCTTTAACAAAAGAGTTGCGCCTTAATGTTTGTAACCAGGAACTACGGTTGCGCCAAAGCGAGATTACCCCGTGCCCGACAAACCTAAGTTCAAGAAGGTTTTCAACCAAGTCAGCCGCTATAGCACTGTGGGACTCGAATTAGGATTCTCGGTAGCTATCGGGGTTGTCGCGGGCTACTACCTGGATCGCTGGCTCGGAACCTCACCATGGTTAACCATATTCTTACTGTTATGTGGAGTTGCAGCGGGCTTTAAAAGAATCTATATGGCCTTAAAAAGTCTCGAACGAGAACAGGAAGAGGAAGATTTTAAAAGTTGACCGGTTAATGAACTAATGAAAGACAGAAGATTGATCCGCATCAATTTTTTCATCCTCGCAATAACCACGGCTCTCACATTAACGGCCATGATCGTCGATGTCGAGCAGATAGGCGTCAACGGGGTTGCGATTGGGGGTCTACTCGCATTTATCTATTTCCTAACCCTCAGCATTTTGATCAGCAAAGCTTTTGGTGGAACAACCGATGATGGAATTGATCCTAAAACAGCTGGCAAACTTGGGCTTAAACTGCTACTACTCACCTTTGGCTTAGCAATTTTAACTATTATAGTGATTCTGACTAAGCTCTGCCAACCTTTTGGCTTCCTGATCGGTTTTTCTGCCTTATTTGGCAGTATTGCTTTTGAGACTATAGCATATTTGGCTTTCAGCAAACCCCTGACCGAAGCTGATAATAAAACTGAATAAAAATATTGAACTTTAAAATCACAACCCCATTAAAACATTCACCACAACAAAGGAATGGCCATGCATCATGATCCCGTAATCACTTGGGTAAAATTAATCCCCGGGCTTAGCTCTCTGCCCGAACATGTCGCCAACGCTATCTTAATCTCCCTTATAATAGTCATTATGGTTTTACTGGGCACCAGAAAAATCCGCAACAGTGATCCTGAAGATTTGATCATTCCTGACGGCAAGTTTACAATTCAAAACCTGCTTGAAACTATGGTTGAAGCGATTCTGAAACTTATCTCTGACAGTCTGGGAAGCGATGTCGCCAGGGGTTATCTGACTATTGTTGGAGGAGGTATCTTTTTTATCCTGTTCTGTAATCTTTCTGGTTTAATCCCGGGCTTCAACCCGCCGACCGGCAATATTAACACCACTGCAGGCTGCGCGTTGACAGTTTTCTGTATGACCCACTATTTCGGCTGGAAAGAGCATGGTGTAAAATATCTGAATCAATTTGTCGGACCCTTTCTCTGGCTTGCCCCGCTTATGATTCCGATCGAAATTATCGGCCATTTGGCCCGGCCCATGTCTCTCTCTCTGCGTCTTTTCGGAAACATCATGGGAGACCATCTGGTCGCCGCAATTTTTGTCATGCTCTGCCCCATTCTCATACCGGTACCGATTGCTTTCCTTGGTCTATTTGTGGCAATTGTGCAGACCTTTGTTTTCACCCTGCTCTCTCTGGCCTATTTCCAGGGAGCAATTTCTCACGACCATTAGGCCGCAATTAAATTTTTCACCGTCAACTCCTGGTATGTAATTTAGATACCAGGTATAACATAAAACCCGTAACTAAAGAAGGAGGTGACAACATGAAGAAAAGAGTACTCCAGATCGTTACCGCGATCGCAACCATGGGTGTGGCAAGCGCCGCAATGGCGAACGAAGCTGCTGCAACAACTTATAATGGTGCCGCAGGAAATTTAGCTTTCGGTGCTGCAATCGCAATCGCCATTGCAGCATTTGGTGGAGCTATTGGTCAGGGCATCGGCATTAAAAGTGCTCTCGAGAGCATCGGTCGTAACCCCAGTGCCGCCAGCAAGATTACCACTCCGATGATTATTGGTCTAGCCATGATCGAATCTTTGGTCATCTACGCCCTGGTTATCGCTCTGATGCTGGTTCTCAAGATTTAGTTTGGATCTATTTGTCTGTTTTATTCAACAGACCCTGACAAGTTCAGTAAAGTAAAGTTATAAGGCAGGCACCAAATGGTGCCTGCCTTAATTTGTCACTCCGATATATACAATACCCAGAATACCATATATATAGAATTGAATACCCCGACCCTTCCCGATTAGCAGTTCTTAAGCTAGTCAGGATCGGTTTTTAATTAATATTATCCAAAATAACATTAACTATTAAAACGATTAAAGGAGCGTGGGAAACCATGAAAGCGCATAAAGGCCCCTTCCGCTTAGCCCTCGTGTTACTATTCATTGTCTCGTTCATTATTGGAACCGGCATCAATAAAGAATCTTTGGCAAAACAAACCGATACCGAAGAGATCTGTCTCGAGTGTATTTCGGTTGCTCAATGCCTTGAGTGTCATGACGAAATTGATTCCGGTACCTATGCGGCTTCGGCCCATGGTTCCAATGCCTGTACCAGTTGTCACCGCGACATTTGGGATCTCGAAAAACATGCTGACTGTGAAGTCCCCATGCAACCGGTCAATTGCGGCTTCTGTCATCGAGATGAAGCCAAGCAGTATGCTCAATCAGTTCATGTTAACAACGATGTCAGCTGTACTGATTGTCACGCTAATATCCATGACCTGGTCTCGATTAAAGATGATAAAGGTAAGTCAGTCCAGATGTGTAGCGGTTGCCACGATAACGCTGACTATATGCAAAGCGTTCATGGCAAAGGCCTGGTTGTCGGCAACCCGGATTCACCCTCATGTGCCGACTGTCATGGCTTACACAATATTATCGAGCTCAAGGTTGATGACAAAAAATCTGCCAGTGCCCTTCAAGCCCGTGAATTCAACACTTCAAGTTGTGAGCAATGCCATGACAACCATGAAATGATGGCCCGCAACAACTTAAGCACCCACTCTTTTGCATCATACCGCCAGGAATACCACGGCAAAGTCGAACACCTTGGTGGCGCCGTTGCCGTCGCCGGTTGTGCCGACTGCCACACCGCCCATAAACAGCTGCCAAGCACCGATCCTGAGTCCTCTTTCTCATCTGAAAATCTTGTTACAACCTGCGGTAAATGCCATAAACAAGCGAATGCCAATTTTGTCAAATATGCACCCCATGCAACTCATCATGACAAAGAAAACTATCCGCTTCTCTACTGGACATTTATCACAATGACCGGACTCTTGTGCGGAGTTTTTGCTGTTTTCTGGCTGCACACCATCTTATGGTTGATTCGGAGCTACATTGAGAAGAATAAGCTCCGTCGTCAGGGTATCTTCCATGAAAGCCATAACCCCAAAGTCTTCTACAAACGCTTTACATTTTTGGAGAAGGTTCTCCACTTCATTATGATGGTCAGCTTCCTGGGCCTGGTGCTTTCAGGTTTACCTTTGAAATTCGTCGAAGCTCCCTGGGCTATCGGTCTGGCGCATTTCATGGGTGGCCCGCAAATGGCAGGCTTGATCCATCGTTGGTGCGCGGTCCTCACTTTTACCTACTTCATCATTACGATTATATGGAGTGCCTATTTTCTGCTTATTAAGCCGACCGGTGAAAATTTCTTTCAAAAACTTTTCGGGCCCGACTCACTCTTCCCCAACTTCAAGGATGGTCAAGATATTGCGGATATGTCCAAGTGGTTTTTAGGGGCTGGCGAAGTTCCCAAATTCGACCGCTGGACCTATTGGGAAAAATTTGATTTTCTCGCCGTCTTCTGGGGTATGTTTGCAATCGGTTTTACTGGTTTAATGCTCTGGATGCCGGAATTTTTCGCTCAATTCTTGCCCGGTTGGGCCTTTAATGTGGCTATCATTGTTCACTCAGATGAAGCCTTTCTGGCTGCGGTCTTTATCTTTACGGTCCACTTTTTCAACGCCCATATCCGGCCTGAAAAATTCCCCATGGATCAGGTGATCTTCACCGGTGTCGTCAGCGGTCATGAAATGGAAGAGGAGCGTCCGGCTCAATTTGAACGACTCAAAGAGAAAGGTGAACTTGAAAAATATCAAACCCAATATCCTGGTGTCCTCTCTGAAGCCATCGGTCAGCTCATCGGTATAACGGGTGTCGCGATTGGCGTCCTCTGCCTCTTTCTGATTGCCTGGGGCTTCTTAGGATAACCATCAATCTTTGATGGAACCGTAAAAAATTCTGCAACAACACGATCAAACAAAACCCCCTATAGAGATATTCGCTACAGGGGGTTTTTCGTTCTAAAACTCGGCAAGAGAATGATAACGACTTAATTTTAATCTCTGTTCTCATAACCCGGAGGTCGTTGGTTCAAATCCAACCCCCACTACCAATAAAATCAAGGGGTTACAGGTTTCAGCCTGTAACCCCTTTTTCGTTTTCCAACCCTATTTCCAACCTCTGAGGGTGTTTTCAACCCCTTTTTGTGGTATTTTTGAATAACACTATTTATTTTGGAGCAAATTACGCCTAATTTATGTTGTTGCAAAGCTGTTACCCCTGACAACTAACTTCTAATCCGTAGGCCTGGAGTTCAAGTCCTCCCTGGCGCGCCAATAATATTAAGCACTTATGACATTTTTGTTGTAAATGTTTTTCTTTTTATCTAGCCTATATCTAGTAAGGTTAATAGGTTTGCGTTAGTTCCAGTGAACATATTTGGCTTTTTCATTCGTCTAACTTTTTTCAGCTAAATTTCAAAAATATATTATGGACGATACCCTGTGTCATTGACGAATAATTACAACAAAGTCACAGTACCTTGATTTCGCGGCACTATTAGTTTTAACCCAGCCTAAACGCAAAGAAGCCCAGCAAGTGTGAATGCCGGGCTTCTAATTCAAATGGAAACTATTTTCAGGCAAAATGAGGGCTTAAGGTGTTCGCTCCATATACGTACCACTTATGGTATTCGCAGAGATGCTCTTGTTAATAGAGGTTGATTGCCGTTAGACCTTACCCTCTTCAATATTAACTTGGGAAATACATTGATATTTTTAAACGACTTTATTCACTAGTTTAATTTTACTCCGACCCCAATTATTCCAAGAATCCCCTGCAACCATAGATAAGGAAATTCTCGGTGAGGTTCAATTATTTTTTGTGATACGCCTCGTGACTGATGGTCAGTTTCTGCAGCCCGGGCTTTTCGACCGTCATGGGAACATACAGATACGTAGAACAAGAGTCTTTAAAGGTCTCAAAATCCACTTTTTTGCCGTCGATCATCACGTTTTTAATGACATCCTGCCGCATGCGCAGACAAAGTGCGAAATCGAGCGGAACATTTTCCCCCAGATAACCGACCTCAGCCAGAGTCGTTTCGGGATCTTCGAGCATTTCCCTTTTGAGAATATCGAAATTGACCCTTTCCGGCCAGAGTTTTTCACGAGAAACCCTTCGTTCGCCCGGCGTGTTTCCAGTCGCCCGGATGGAAATTCTAAAATCGCCGCACACTAGGTTGGTAGGATAACCGGAATCTTTCTCCCACGGAAAGCGGTTGTTTCCCATATCCAACAGAGCCTGGCAGGGAATCAGTCCGCTCTCAGCCAGACCCTCTGCGGGTTTGATGCTCCAGTGATTGGTTTCCATGCCAAAGACCATGGTGTGCCATTTCATGTAAGCCGGGCCACAGGTGTAATTGGTGTAACCAGGAAGCAATGCGGATGCATCATAGTGCTCGTAGGCATTCTGAATCTGGAGCAGAAACACTTTTTCCTGAAGATAACGTTGCGGAAGTCTCGCCGTCTTACCGTCTCCAAAGTAGTAAAAGGAGAGATCTTCGAGGGTATGGATTTCATAGGGCCAGCCTTTGGCCTCGGCCGCTTCCAGCATCCGATTGGCGACCTGCTGATAAATCTGTTCGTCCATTCCCCATTTAGTGCTGTTGGCCGGAATGATGACCTCCATGTCCCCCCGATCATATTTGGTCGCATCCGATCTTCCCAGACTGTGGTAGTCGATCATCATGTCGGGAACATCTGCTCTACACAGTTCCCCCCAGATCCGTTTTTCCATATTGGTTATGCCGGCCAAGGTTGAATTAAACTTATCCCGAATAAAACCTTCCGGATTGGCGATAGGAACCACGATGACTTTCTGTTTGTCGCGGGTCTCGGCAGCTTCGTCACTGGCGAGATACTGAAGGATCTCTACTCCGACGACCCGGGCGCCTCTTTCCTGACCGTGCCGTAGCAGGGTTGCCATGGCAATCTGTTTGTTATCGTCTGGAATTGATTTGTTGGTAATAGTGACAGCCGGGATATCCCATTTACCGTCATCAGATTTACCGAGCACTTTTTTTTCGGCGATGCCGGAGTTTTGTTCAACAAAATTGTCGATCCATGCGTGGACTTCCCGCAGGCCGTCTTCTCCCATGGGCATATAATCAAAAACTGGCATGATGTAATTCTCCTTGTATTGAGATGGTATTTTGTTTGATGAGATATTGTTATCGTGTCAAGGTGCATAATGTTAGTGCCGGTTGGCCTCACCGATAATGGGCTAATAGCACAAACAGCCTTTGTCTGGTATGAAACTTTGTTAAATATTGCCATTGTCAACTTTCTACTTTTTCGCTACGCAGAAAACTTAGTATTAATCGTAACTCTTTTTCAGTCTCGAAAAAACAGTATACAATATTTTATATTAAATAAATAACTAAATTGCTATATCTATAACTCAGACTAAAGTCAATCATTAAAAGTATGAAATTATGTTCGAGAAAGAGTTGTATGGAATGGGTGTTTTGGAGGAATTACGGTAGAACAGCCAGTTACCCGGCTACCCCCGTTCAGATCCCTGCGTGCGGATTTCCCGCACAGGGCTCTTCAAAGTTACTCGCTTCGGACATTCAAGTGACACATTGTAGCGACTACTCAGAAATTATGACAAATACGTGGCTACAGAAGATTAAAGGCTTTCATCAGTTCGGTAAATCCTTTCCAGTTGTAGCTACACCGCTGACTGCGACGATTTAACGCCTTAAAAAGAATACACTGCACTTGATGAAAGAAACCTGACAGACTCTTGGAGTTACCCCGAATACCATAGTAATTATAGTATCCGTGAAGTTTGGAGTTTAACCTCCGGTAAAAGTCTTCTTTGGGCATACGACAATTGTCTCGACACCATTCCTGAAAGTTCGCTAGGAAAGCACGGTATTTCTTACGGCTTGTACGCCGTTTAATCACTGCTTAGATTTCGGCCTAATTCTGTTTCCAGGTTTCCCTTTCCGTGTCTCAATATCCGCATACCTTACTTTGATTACAGGAGCCTATGAGGTCTCCCAAATTCTCGACGCTTCTCTTCTTACTTGCCAGGCGCTAGCGACCCCGACAGGCCCTCAGGAATCTCACCATGACAGATCTTTAGGTTGATGTTGGTTTTCTCCGTTTTCTGCCTGGTTTCCCGGCAGTGCCACAATATCTCAACCATGGTTCCGTCTAACGATTCCTTTGTATTGGCTTCCGGTTATTTAACACCGTCACCACCTGCTTTGCATACGTTAACGAGGCTGAATCACTTCAGGATGGTACATCACCCCTCTGGCCTGCAAGATTCTCTGTGTACGCTTCGACCCAATTGTATACATGTGTAACAGTATGATTACCGCAAACACCGCTCCGCAAGGGACGCAACACTCGATACGGATGGGTGGTTAGCCCCTAAGAAAGCCTGCAATAGACCTCCAACCGACCGGGACTTACACCCGGCAAGAAGCGCAAAGCTTAGCTTGGCGCACTAAATATACGACCCCCGACCTCTCCCAGAGAAGCTCTCATTTCGGTATCTACAGAATTTTGAGATTACATTAAATCATGCCCTTAACAACCTGCATCAGCCGCCTGGCAGCACTGTCAAAGAAAACACGGGCGGCGGCTCCCGGTCAAGTGAATATTTCGTTCTACTCGATCATTTCACAGTCCTTCAATTAACTTGTAATACTCCTTGAGAGTATGAATGGATTCCATCGTGGCTTGGAACAAGATCCAACTGAGAACAAGGATTCCTATTGTGAGTCCGATCTTCCATGCCCGCGTCGTTTGAGGACGCCACCAAATAAGGGGCAACGCCAGAGGCCCCGCACAACAGACTGCAATGATAATAAATGATTTTCGGAAATACCATTGAATCTTTTCCTCTGCAAAGCGTGGGTAGTGGGAGGCATCCAGAAACTCACCGCAGTGTTTACACTTTATAGCGTCGTCTTGAATTTCTTCAGCACAGAAGGGACACTTTTTCATTATCATCTCTCTTGGCAGTACGACTGACACCACTTTCCGGGCCGGGATTCCTGAAGAAACAACAGGTGGTGATTCCCGGTCAAGTGCATATTTTATTCGGCTATTTCTTACCGTGGGAGGCGGTAAAAAACCGTGGTCTGTCCCGCTTTTTGCTCTCTTACATTTGGCGAATTTTAATATATTTTTAATCCGCCGCCCGGATAAAGCTTAACCGCTGCGCCGGTTGCACTATAGGGCATATAAATTCCACGGTTTCGGTCGCCTCTACTAAAAAGGCGCGTATAATAATTGGTCGAGTTTTCAAACCGGACAGTGTCACTGGTACATTCAATAACTATTTCCGGCAAGAATTGGAGATATTGCCCACCCTCAAAGGTACCATTTCCACCTGTGGTGTCTCGGTAAAAATAGCGGTAACGAAAAGTCTCTTTTGATAAGGTGCCTGACAGGGTTGTGAGAAAGGTTGATGGAATAATATGCTCAATCAGATACTCCTCACCTTCCGGGTCGAGCGGATCGCCCGCTCCGCTGGTCAGTGTGTCAATCGTATACCATGCATCCGAACCGGCGATTGTCCAACCATAATTCATATGATACTGGTTGATTAAATTAACGGTCTGCCAGCCATCGCCGACAATAGAATGTTTGTAAATCCTGTACTGTACCGGTCGGTTATAGGTAAACTCACCCTTCATCAGATCAAACCAGGTCGTTGCAGTATAGCCCGAACGGTAGCGGACTACAGCTCCCGTACCATTCAAATTAGTAGAGTATCGGTAGTGATCTTCATACACATTTACCATATCAGATGTAGTTGACCATGAACCACCATCATCAGTACCACCTACAGAGCAACCATAATTCATTTCCACAGCGACACCAACCTCGTGGGACAGTTCAGCCACTGCAGCCTGCTCAGCTGCAGAAGACGCAGTAGTGGCATCGTCCGGCATGTTCGGCCAGTCATAGCTATCTATATGAGAGACTGTTTCCCCTCCAGACGTGCTGCTGCCCTCGCCATAGGGCGGCCAGTTCCAATAACGCATAATTTGCGCTCCGGCGGTAGCCACGCAGCCGACTAATGCACGTTCATTAGGAGGACTCTCGCAATCAAGATCAGGACAGTCATTGTTATAGGGGGCGACCTGATCCCAGTCTGAAGTAAGCAATACCTCTCCTTCCTGATAGTTTAGCCGGTCTCCCACTGACGAAGTGTCGCCATCATCCATTGTTTCCCCTTGACCCAATACTTGTGCCGGCCCAACCGGTGTGGGAACAGCTAAAATAGTTTCCAGGTCACCTTTTTCAAGAGACTCCCAGACCGGGCGATAGTCAATTTCCAGAAGCTCACTCAGGGCCGAAGGCGATCCTAAAATTTTTCTGTCACGCTGTTCCGCCTCTTGAATTTTAGACAGGATACGTTCCATATTTCCTTTCAAAAGGTCGGCCATCCCCTCTTCGGACAAGGGGTTCAATTCACTGGTTGCGGAATAGGCTTTAACCGGAGCCATCTCTTTACGCAGGGAGATAATAATGAATCCTTCAGGGTTGACCTTGCAGAAATAACCAACCTGGTGTCCTTTGCGAGAAAATGCTGTGATCTCTTTGACCTCCGCAGTCTCGGCAGTACCCCAGTCACCTTTTTTTGCAATGATTGCAGATATCCAACTTGTAGCCACCGCAAGAGCTTCATCCTCTGTTACCTGTTGTGCCATAACCGAACCGACGGCACCGTATATAAGGCCAAGAATGAACAGAAGTGACAGAATGGATTTTTTCATTTCAGCCACCTCCCTTTACTGGAGAGTTACAAGAACGAGAATTTGTCCTTTTTGTCCTTTTGCAATTGGTTGCATAGCTTTTCCCAGAATAGCACCTTGAGCCCGACTGAAGTCATCAACTTTCATTGCATATCCTGGCCGGAATGAAGTCGTCAGCAGGTCGCCGGTATTAATTTCTGTTTGAGTTGCATCAACATTGCAGTATACCCTTCCGGCCAAAGCAACATCTTTATCAAATTTATCGGCTCCGAGACGCACTCCGGTACTGACTCCATTAGCTCCGGCAACAATACCTGCCACTTTGGTGTCATAAGCTGATTCACTTAATTTTAAATGTCCGGGATTGTCGGGATCGATGACCAGTACAGAGCCTGATAAAATCAATTCCTCATTGGAAACATTAAACCCTTCGGCATAGTCAAGCCCTTCTCCAATCTCCACAACTGTCGTACCAACACTGTCCCGAATGCGCACTTTACCATAGAAGTCAGCAACAAAGTCACCACCTGCGTCCAAATGCACCCCAAGACCTCCGTCATTGT
>CAYWGC010000003.1:110293-139935 GCA_964457755.1 uncultured Thermodesulfobacteriota bacterium
TCAGCAACAAAGTCACCACCTGCGTCCAAATGCACCCCAAGACCTCCGTCATTGTCATACAATCTGATATTACCAGACTCCTGGGGATCAATCATGATGGTACGCGTATGTACATCATTGAAAATGCCAATCACACCATTGTTCCATATCTCTATTTCATGTTCTCCGCCGGAGCCGCCAAACCCCTTGAGGAGTGCGCCAGAACCATCATTGCTGATAACCACCGTAGCGTCGCTACTTAAGATATTGTCATTATGGGCCCACAGGGCGATGCCGTTACCGGTGCCATTATTTGTCTGAGCGTAGAGAGCCGCTCCGCTCAAACCCGTTCCAACATCTGTAGTAAAGAAACCAGCATGATAGTCGCTGGCTTCAGTTGTGGCTTTTAATCCATTGTAGTGGAGACTTTTTGCATATACTCCTGTTGCATAAGTTGCAGAAGCATATCCGTATA
Organism: uncultured Thermodesulfobacteriota bacterium; assembly: GCA_964457755.1. GTDB lineage: Bacteria > Desulfobacterota > Anaeroferrophillalia > Anaeroferrophillales > Tharpellaceae > Tharpella. Next base: position 110,748 of record CAYWGC010000003.1, read on the forward strand.
CACCAAGACCTCCTAAAGCACCACTTGCCTCACCATAAACGCCAGTGCCGCCCCCGCCGGTTGTTTTTCCAAAAACCGCATAAGCAGCTGGAGAACCTAAATAACCAAAACTATTGGTTGCCTGGATTACACCACCAGAGGTTGATCCTGAAAGAATGAACGGAATGCTGGCATTCAATGTAACATTACCAGATGTTCCACCTCCGCTAAGCCCAGTGCCGGCAGTCACCCCAGTAACATCCCCAATCACACTTGGTTTATCAGCCACTTCAGTCCAAGACACTCCGTCCTTGACTGATGCTATCACTGTAGGATCGATTTCCGTGAAACTTCCACCATCAGGCCATGTATTACGCGTAACCGCACCCAGTCTGATTGATTCTGAACCCATATCAAGCAGACCACCTAAAGTGATACCATTATCACTGATAATTAAGGTCGACTCTCCAGCAGTTCTTAAGTTGGCCTCAAGTAAACTCAGACTGCTGCCAGCCAGATCACCTACTATGCCGATCTCCGCCAGATTGAGCCGGGGGGTCATGATCTGGCCATCACTCTCCACCTCAACCCACATATTTTCAGTGGAGAGCCCGGAGGTTCTTTTTTGTACAGTTACATTACCCTTTTCAAAAATGAAGAGAGGTTTCCCCGACCCGGCTACGACTTCCTGGTTCTCCTCAAACAAAAGCTGTCCGTCGAACTTGTCATCATAGATGCGCAAGGTCATCTTGACAGCTTGCTCAGGACTCAGTTTCTCACCATGCTCAAAGAGTTGGCCTTCAAGGATGAGGGCCGCATGACAAAAGTTTCGTTCAGTTAAAAATGTTGTCAAGCAGACCATCATAATAAGAAAGGGGATTAGAATAAGCTTTGACATCATTGGTAACTCCTCCACCGGTTAAGTAATTGCAAATCTTTGCGAACTTTTTTTCCACTTACCACTCACATAAAAAAACCGGACGACCTTAATTAAAGGCGACCCGGCTGTCTTTGCAAATTTTGGAGACAAGACCCGTGGTTTTCCGACCCCGTCTTTCGGCGGGTGTGGCTTTTCTCAATTGATATGCATTTCTTACTAATCACACTTCACAGTTCGATACAATACTTATTTTGTGATTTGCATCCGATAATAATCGACTCAATAACTGCGGCATCCTCAAAAATATCCACCGGCAAACTCAGCCATTCGGTCAAATAGCAAACCTGACCTTCATCGTCATTAATCACAAATCACAGTTCGAGGCAACACCTATTTGTGACTTATATGTAAAAATAACTTATTAAATAAGTGCAGTATCCCGAAAGAATTGCGCTTACCGATATCAACTTTTTTCAGTAGATTTCCAAAAATATATTGTGACCGATAGCCTACCCACAACAAACGCCTCTCTAGCCAAAGATAAAGACAGGGGGAGGCTAATCGTGCTGTGGACTGTGGGAGAGGGGCTGCTAGATCTTACAGTACATTAGAGGGCCAAGCCGCCCCTTGCCATACTCCTTCAATGTCTCCTGAGCGCTCTATGTTGACTGTTAGCTGGCTGCAACTGAGATAGTTTTACTTTTCCCGTGATTCCTTGCCCACCAACCTTGCCTGACATCTTATCCAAGCAGATTGCATTATTCTTGCCCACTGTTTATCTCAATTTAAAAACTCATTAACTTATAGACAAAAGTTAGCCAGCTGTAATTTCCATCATCCACTATGATATCATATAGATAAGTCGATTTTCATCCAATTAATTAAAACTTCCCATTTCTATCCAGCCAAGTTATATGCTTAAATATTATTTAACTTAGCCAGTAATGGATGGTAGATCATGTCAAATCAGACTTGAATGTACTTTTTATAAAATCTGGCAACCATTTCTCTTAAATTTTCGTCAAGAATATTCATTGCTGTTTCAGCGATATCTTTGGGTAATTCTCCATAAAAAGCTTCGGCAATGCCACCGGTGATGCAGGCCAGAGTATCACTGTCGCCACCGATTGAAATTGCATTTCTTATGGCGTCTTCATAGTTTTCAGATTCAATAAATGCGGTAATCGCTTGAGGTACGGATCCCTGGCATGAGACATCAAATTTATAATCCGGCCTGATTTCGTCGATTGACCTGCTTAGATCGTACTGAAATTGCTGGGTGATATATAACTTAATCATCTCTTTTGAAGCCCCTTTTCGGGCAAGGAAAATTGAAGCAGCCGTGGCTTGGGCCCCCTTGATACCTTCCGGATGATTATGAGTGAAAGAGGCAAAGTATTTCGCCTTGCTCAAAACATCTTCCAGACTTTCAAAGGCGTAACCAACCGGGCTGGTTCTCATCGCCGAACCGTTGCCCCAGCTATTGTAAGGTTCTAGACCAGATCCCTTTGCCCATTCGTGAAAAGAACCCCCATACCCGGCATCAGGATAGCGGTTGTAGTATCTTTTCATGACCTGTCCATAATCATCTTCATGTAAAATCGCTTCCGCCAGGGCAATCGTCAAGACACTATCATCTGTAAAGAATACCTCCGGGCTGAAAAGATCAAATTCTTTACTTTTGATATTATTCCATTCATAAACAGAACCAATAATATCTCCGGCTATTGCTCCGAGCATAAAACCTCCTATTTTCTTTCAATTCGGTTAGCGGCTTCAAAAATTTTGTTCATGCATTAGGTAAAAAATTACGGCTTGAAGTTACATGATTCACGATAAATACTGCGTACAATGTATCAATTCGCTTAAAATCTTCCAAATTCCATTCTACGAATGCATTGATTTTTAACGCGGAAGATGTTCTTTCTGCTCTGAAAACCTGAAATTTCTGATAAACGAAAATCACAGGTTTAATCTGCCTGAAATTTCTGACTTCTACAGTAAAGTTGAGACCCGTAAAAAGGGATTCTAAATCTGCGAAGCTACAAACAGTTGCAGCGTCGTTAATCTTCTTCTAAATGATTTTCTTTGAATCTTTTTTATCCGCAGTTATGTGTAGTCCGCAAACAAACTGTGAAAAATCTTCACCTTTCTTATCCTCCAAGCGAACCCCCTGTAATCCAATAACGGTAAGCTAAATCTAGCTATGCATCTCCACTGGCCCCCGGCTACTGGAGATTGCGGGTGGCAACCAAAGTTTCGCGGTCGAGAAAATCGAAATACTCTTTTACAGCTATTTTGAATGCGGGAAGAAGGGCTTTAGGCAGAGGGGCTGAAGGGATACGTTCAATCTTTAGAGGATTGATAGGACGACCATTTTTAAAAACTCGATAGTCAAGATGCGGACCGGTAGCCAGACCGGTAGCCCCAACGTAGCCAATAATCTTACCTTGAGCAACTTTTTTACCAATCTTAATACCGCGGCCAAAACGGCTGAGATGAATATAGGTTGTCTCATACTGGTTGGGGTGGCGCAAACGCACTTTATTGCCATTACTTTTGTCGTAACTACGCTGGGTTACAACCCCATTGGCAACGGCCATAACCGGGGTCCCTACAGGGGCCGCATAATCTATTGCCCGATGCGGCCGCCAGACATTAAGAACCGGGTGCAGACGACGATTACTGTAACCAGAGGAGATGCGGCTATATGAAAGAGGGGCTTTCAAAAAGGCTTTTTTAAGGCTGCGCCCCTCGGTATCGTAATAGGCCATCTGCCCTTTGTCATCATAATAAACAGCCCGATAAGATTCCCCTTGATTAACAAATTCAGCCGCTAACAACTGACCATAACCGGCAAATGCTCCATCGCGATAACGTTTTTCAATGAGTACGCGAAAGGAATCATCCTGCCGCAGATCGCGCATAAAATCGATGTCCCAGGCAAAAATATCGGCCAGACGACAAGCCAGTTCAGGCCTCTCACCAAGCCGCGAAATTGATAAAAATAGTGAGCTGTCAATTGTCCCATTGATTACGGCTCGTTCTGTCTGGTAGGCAATCGCCACTTTACTAATTGAAAACTGCTCATTTTCATAGTTGATGATCAGTTGATCATTACTGTCAATCTCATATGTAAAACATTTAAATGTTCCGTCCTCAAAGAGCATACAGTAGGGCTGTTCTGCACATAGATCTCGCACCGGGAATATGCTTTCACACTCTTTTGCCAGGCGATAGATATCCCGGGCACTAAAATATTCAGCAAAAAGCGAACTAAAGGTTGCCCCCCTCTCGATAGTGCTTTCTATAGTTTCCCGATTAACTACCTTCTCTTCGACAACCTCACTTTCATCCAAATTCTTTGAGGACGATTGTGCAAGGGTAGTTGAGGTTTTAGTTTCAGGGGACGGCTCTACGGGAAAATGATGACGATAAAGTAAACTAAGGCCAAACATCATTAAAAAAATCAGAAGAAATCTAAAACGTCTCCGCCTTTTCTGATAGCAACGTTTCAACCAACTACTTGGGACAGACAAATTCATTGTAAAAATAAGATCTCCGAAAAAAAAAGAGCACCCTCCCAGGTGGCAGGGTGCTCAGTAATAGCTTACACTTTCAAACTTACCACTTACCGGTACGCTTTGCCAAGGCTTCAGGAAGCCCTGCGAGAGAGGATTTTATCGATTCATCGAAATCCTCTTCCGGAATCTCATAATCGTGCAAGCGGCCATTAAGAAAAGCGTCATAACCGGCCAGATCAAGCAACCCATGCCCACTGTAACCAAAGAGTATATTTTTCTCTTTACCCTCTTCTTTGGCCTGTTTAGCTTGACGGATAGTCGCAGCAATAGCGTGGCTGGTCTCCGGCGCACAGATCGTCCCCTCGGTTCGGGCCCACTGAATCGCCGCCGCATAACACTCCATCTGCGGAATACTCTCCGGCTGTAAAAGACCTTCAACCGTGGCCTGACTGACCAACGGAGCCATACCATGATAACGCAAGCCCCCGGCGTGTAACGGCGGAGCGACAAAGTTATGACCTAAGGTATGCATTGGCAAAAGTGGAGTCATCCCCGAGGTATCGCCAAAATCATAAGCAAAAGGCGCTTTCGTTAAACTCGGACAAGATTGCGGTTCAACCGGAATAATTGTAATATCAGCGCCATTAATTTTATCATTAACGAAAGGAAAAGAGAGTCCGGCAAAGTTACTGCCGCCCCCGGCACAACCGATAATAATATCAGGTTTTTTGACGCCGGCCAGAGCAAGCTGTTTTTTGGCCTCAAGTCCGATGATTGTCTGGTGTAAAAGTACATGATTTAAAACACTGCCAAGGGAGTATTTAGTGTCTCCACTGGGATCACTGACGGCGGCTTCAACGGCTTCACTGATCGCCATACCAAGACTGCCTGGAGTATCAGGAAATTTTTCGAGAAAACTTCGCCCGGCGGCGGTCTCGTTGCTGGGAGAAGGGATACAGGTCCCCCCCCAGGTCTCCATCAGAATCTTGCGGTAGGGTTTTTGATCAAAACTGATGCGCACCATAAACACTTTACACTCTAAACCAACCAGAGCACAGGCGTAACAGAGGGCGCTGCCCCACTGCCCGGCCCCAGTCTCTGTGGTCAGACGTTTGGTACCAAACTGTTTGTTGTACCAGGCTTGAGCCAGAGCCGAATTGGGTTTATGGCTGCCCGCCGGAGAGGTACTCTCGTCCTTATAATAGATTCGAGCCGGAGTTCCTAAGGCTTTTTCCAATCTTACCGCCCGCTTTAAAGGGGCTGGACGATAGCTGGACAAGAGCGCCAGTAGCGGTTCTGGAATATCGACCCAGCGCTCCTGGCTCATCTCCTGTTCAATCAGGTTCATGGGAAAGATCGGCGCCATCATCTCCGGAGTTACCAAGGTCCCATCCGGAGTTTTTAAAGGTTCCATCGGTGACGGCAGATCAGCCGCCAGATTATACCATTGCCGGGGAATTTCATCATCGCGTAAAACAAATTTTTGTTCAATCATTGCAAACACCTCCAGGTTTAAATTAATTTTTAAGCTTTTTATAAACGAGCAAGTTTGACCTCATTAATATATTTTTCTATGCCATCGGCCAAACCTTCGGCAATCTTCTGCCGATAGGCCCCGGTGGCCAAACGCTGGGCCTCCATCTTATTCGAAATAAAAGAGACCTCAACTAAAACACTCGGCATCTGGGCCCCGATCAAAACATAAAACGGAGCCTGCTTAACACCCAGATCTTTAACATCACTATGTGATTTTCTCAATCTTTTAACCAAAGACTGCTGTACGAAACCAGCCAGCCGACTCGACTCTTTAATTTTCGAATTCTGCATCAAATCATTTAAGATAGATTGCAATTGACTGATATTCTTGGTCGATGTCGCATTCTCCAAGGCCGCCAGCTCCATCGCCTCTTTATCGGTTGAGAGGTTAAGAAAATAGGTTTCTACCCCATGCACCCGGCGATTGCGGCTGGCATTGGCATGAATCGAGATAAAAAGATCCGCTTTCTTGGTATTGGCTACCACAGTTCTCTCTTCCAGCGGAATAAATCGGTCACTATCTCTGGTCGTTACAACCCGACATTTAAGACGATCCAGCAGAACCCTCTTTAATCTTTTCGTAATATCGAGAACAATATCCTTCTCTCGAGCCCCGCCGGCGGAGAGGGCCCCGGGATCCTTGCCCCCATGACCCGCATCAAGGACAATCGTGCCAACCCCTAACCCTAACTGTTGGGCGAGACTCGGAACTCCGGTTTTTGCTGGTTTTTCAGCAGACCAGGTTTTGCGCTTTTTACGGCCCTTTTTATAATCACCACCAATAACATCGATTACGATTCGAGGTGGATGACTTAAGGCAAAAATTTTATAGTGATGAATATCGCCGACATGAACAACCGCGCGCACGGTATGATCGTTAAACTGGGAGACCTTGACCCGTTGCAGAATGCCATCATTAATCCGCAACTCTTTGCTGATTTCCGGAATTACAGCATTTTTCAAGTTCAGATAGATTGACTTGGTTTTTTTACTGTTATATTTATCCTTGAGGATACCTTTAGTGAACGCCGTCTCCCGATCAAGGTCGATAACCACCCGCGTATATGTGGGCGAAGACCAATGCCGCAGATCACGCACCCGGGAAAGATTTTTGCGGCTGACTTTTTTTACCTTTGCTTTTGCTTTAACAACCTCTTTGGGCCTAGTTCCCCGGCGATATTGAGCTTTTGTAAGCTTAGGCTTTATTCTCTTAACCTGGCTAACCTGGTTTTGTTTGCCGCTTTTCTGGGCTACGGGTGGATTTAGGCGATTTAAACTGGCTTGAGTTCTCTGCCGCATGTCTGATTGCGGAAAATCATCGAGCAGACTTTGCCACGCTTGTCGGGCTTTCTTCTCATCCTTTAATTTCAGAGCAATGACGCCAAGGTTATAGAGTGCATCATCCGCTAATCGACTCTGTTCGTAACCCTTAAGCAGCATTTTATAACGTTTTGCTGCCTGCTGCAGATCGGACCCCCAACCTGAATAGTTATGCAATGACGAGTAGAGCCCACCCGCCAGATAGAGGGCATCATCGGCCCTTTTACTCCGCGGATAGTTACGGGCCAGGCCATCAAAATCTTTGATCAGTGCTTCCCAACGGCGCCGCTGCCCCCAGCTCTTGGGATTCGCCATAAAGCGATTATAGCGAACTTTTGCCTCCTTATAAGTCTTTTCGGCCGGGATCTCTAAATTAGCCCCATAAAGAGTCGCGCCACCAATCATTCCTGCGATTAAGACAAGAAGAGTAAAAATCAGCAGATTTTTTCGCGCAAAGGGGTAAAAAGACAAAAGATTCAGCCTATTATCACGATAAAGTTTGGCAAAAGAAAACAATTTTCAGATTCAGTCTCCCATAGCACATAAACACTCAATTTTTCAACCTCTCTTGTGTAAAGAGGTAATAATAAAAAAAGGGCAGTTTTCACTGCCCTTTTTTTATTAAAAACTACTTTTCAAAAAGTATTCTACAAGAGGGCCGCCACAGCCTGGTCAGCCAAACTCATCAAACCTTGCGGCATGATGCCGACCAAGATAATTGCAAGGATTAAAAAAACCCCAAATAGCTTGACGCCAAAACCTAACTGCAGTCTCTCTACTTCACCTTCTTCACCCTGACAATAGACGGCTCGAGCCATTTTAAGGTAATAGAATGCCGAGATCGAGGCATTGACCATAGCGATTACGACGAGGCCATAAAATCCTTTCTCTAAGGCCGCAGTAAAGATAACAAACTTACCGGTAAAACCAACTGTAGGGGGGATCCCGGCCATACCGAACGCCCCGGCCGCCAAAGTAAAAGCCAGGATCGGTGAGCGTCGATAAAGACCTTTAAGGTCAGCAAATGTAATATTTTCACCCTGTGGTGCGATATAGTAGATAACCAGAAAGCAGGCCAGGTTCATGAGAACGTAACCGGCAATATAGTAGATCACAGCGGCCATCCCCAATTGACTGCCGCTCAGAAGGCCAATCATCATATAACCGGCATGTGCGATACTGGAGTAGGCCAGCAGGCGTTTGATATCATTCTGGACTAAAGCGGCAAAATTACCAAAAGTCATCGAGAGCACCGCCAGCACCACCAGCACCCAGGTAAACTCGGTAATTCCGGTACCGGTCATGCTCACCAGACGTATCAACAGAGCCGCGGCCCCGATCTTCGGCAAAGTCGCAATAAAAGTAGTGGTCTCATTCGAGGCCCCTTGATAGATATCCGGGGTCCAGGCATGCATTGGAAACATTGCCAGCTTGTAAAAGAAGCTGCAAAGCAGCAAAACCATGCCGATAACCGCCATGGGCTGACTGCTTATCAGCTTTGGCAACTGGGCACTGATCTCATTAAGATAGGTCGTATGGGTCAAACCAAAAATATAGCTTAAACCAAAGAGTGAGATACCGGTAGCCGCCGCACCAAAAAGAACATATTTAATACCCGCTTCAACCTCACTGCGGCGCCCTTCTCCCCGACGAAAAGAGATCACAACATAAAGCGCATAAGAGGAGATCTCAAGACAGACAAGAATGGTCAAAAGCTCGACCGCACTGCTCATCATAACGAGCCCTAAAGTGCTCAACGAAAGAAAGAGATAAAACTCGTTCTGCATCTCCTCTTCAATACCGCTTAAACTGCGGCACATAATAAAGACCAGAAAAAGTCCGCCGCTCAAGAGAAATTTTATCAGTTGGGAGAGTCCATCCACCTGATAGGCCCCGGCAAACAGGCTCCCTGAAGCACAACAACTAAGCACGGTTGCAACCAAGGTTAAGAAAGAGCCGACCAGAGCCATACTGGTCAAGGTCGCACCCTGTATCTTTTTCAAGGAGGCAGCAAAAAGAACCAGCACCATGACAATCAGAACAAGTTCAGGAAGAATGAGCATTACTTGCATGTGAGATACCTACAATTCAAAATATCAGCAACTTTCAAGAGATACAGTCCCATAAATTACCTGAGAGCAATTTATTACTTTGCTTCGCTCTCTTCGAAGGAAACACAGCTCATACCGGCTCAGGCTACGCCCTGCCTCGGAGCAATGTCCCCACCCTGCGGAGGTTTGGTGCACTTTTGTGCCTAAAATGTCACAATTTGTTTAAACCAGCTTCCCAACTCCAGCATGGAGTGATGAGCCGCATGGGGATCAACCGGGACAACCGCTTCGCCAGCGGAGATCTGATGCAGTAAATGAGCCACACTGGAATCCATAATCTTCAAGAGCGGGGTCGGATAGAGACCGATCCAGAAAACAAAGAAGGCCAGGACAACCACCATCGAGATTTCACGAAAATTGAGATCGGTCAGGGCGTGCCCGTGATCTTTATCTCCCTCACTTTCATCATGATGGTGGGCATGACCGTCGGAGTTATGCCAGACCATACGTTGAAGTAATCTCAACATATAGGCAGCCGCCAGAATCGCCCCGGGAATCGCTAAGAATCCGACCAGGGTGCTCTTCTTGAAAGCCCCAACCAGAACCAGGAATTCACCGACAAAGCTGTTGGTTCCCGGAAATGCCAGTGATGAGAGGCAAAAAATCCCGAGAAAAGTAACATAGATGGGAACCATCATCCCCAAAGCCGAGTTGTCGGCAATCTCCCGGCTATGGGTTCTCTCATAGATCATACCGACCATGATAAAGAGTCCGCCGGTCGTAATCCCGTGGTTGATCATCTGCAGGATGGCCCCTTTTAAACCCTGATCATTGAGCAGAAAAATCCCCAGGGTGACAAACCCCATATGCCCGACACTGGAATAGGCGATCAATTTTTTGATATCGGTCTGCCCCAAAGCCAGATAACCGCCGAAAATTATTGAAATCAACGACAGGGCAATCAGGTAGGGCATACAATAAAGAGTTGCGGCCGGCGCCATCGGCAAACAGAAGCGCAGAAAACCGTAGCCCCCCATTTTCAAAAGAATACTAGCCAGAATGACACTGCCCGCGGTCGGCGCTTCTACATGGGCAGCCGGCAGCCAGGTATGAAACGGATACATCGGAATCTTGATCGCAAAAGCTAAAGCACAGGCAAGAAAAATCCACATCTGGTAAGTGAAGGAGTACTCCTGATCCATCAGAGCCGGGATAAAGAAGGTTCCGGTCTTGATATAGAGGGCCACAATCGCCACCAACAGGAAGACACTGCCACAAAGGGTATAGAGGAAAAACTTGATTGAGGCGTAATCCTTGCGCACCCCGCCCCAGACCGCAATCAAGAGAAACATGGGAATCAACATCGCTTCCCAGAAGATATAGAAGAGAACTGTGTTAAGACTGATAAAGACCCCGATCATAGCGGTCTCCATAATCAAGACAACAAAGACAAACTCCCCAAGTCGTTTAGCGATATAACGCCAGGAACAGAGAATACTAAAAGGCATGATGAAGGTCGTCAGCAGCACCAAAAGCACACTGATACCATCAACCCCAACCACATAATTGAGTTTTAGTAACGAGAACCATGGCCTTAACTCAGCGAACTGATACTTGGCCGTATGTAGATCAAAACAGGTAAAGAGCGGCAGCGAAAGAACAAAGGTCACCAGGGTTACCAGCAAGCCGAAGATCTTGAGGCGCTGTTCATCTTTGATCAAGAGACTGAGCAAAGCTCCAACCAACGGAACCAGCATTATCAACGATAGAACCGGATAGCTCAGGGTATTGAGAATCAGATATTTTTCCATGTGCATAATCGAAGTCTCTAGTATATTACAATTGATTTCAACGCGAAATGGTCAAAACTTTAAAATCTTTTATCCTTACATCCGTGTCCATTTGTAGTTAAAAAAAAGGAACCACAAATAAACACAAAGTTACACAAATCAGAGAACCTTTTAGTCCATTACAAAAAAACAACGACTAACAGAACAATCATCAGAGCGGCAACGGCCCCACCGATATATTGCTGAATTTTCCCAGTCTGCAGGGTTCGCATTTTGTCACCGCCCTGGACCACGCCTTTGGCGGAACCATCGATGGCCCAGTCAATACCCTCCCAATCAAACCAGGAGAGGGCCTTGGCTACAGCCTTGGTAAAACGTAAGCCTACCGTCCGATAAACTTCACCGACCCAATCATTGGCAATACTGATCGGTTTACAGGCGACCCACATGAAAACTCGGGCGCCTTTACGATAAAACCAATCGACATCAAGGCTACTTTTGGGTTCTGGATGCAGATATTTAACCATCAAATAAAAACCCAAACCAGTAAATCCTAAAATCTGCAGGGTTTCAGAGATATGGTAGGCAGTATAGGGATGGTAATGCACCGGGAATGGCAGCATCCGATAGAGATATTCTGGATAGATCCCCAAAAATATACACATAAAGGAAGCAATGACCATGGCCAGGTTCATATTCCAAGGAGCCTCTTTGGCTTTAACCCCGGAATCCTTACCGAACCAGATAAAGTAGGGCAGTTTGATACCGACCGAAAGAAAAGTTCCGACTGCTGCCAGACTCAACATAACCAGTAAAAAGGTACGATTGTCGACACCGGCCGCAGCGATAATCATCGATTTACTGATAAATCCGCTGGTTAGTGGGAAGCCGGAGATTGCAATCCCGCCGATCACCGTAAAGGTCATGGCCCACGGCATCCGTTTATAGAGACCACCGAGCTCATTAAGTTTTGATTTGCCGGTCATCTCGAGGACCGCACCAACTCCCATAAAAAGTAGAGCTTTATAGAGAATATGGGCATAAGCGTGGGCGCAGGCACCGTTGACGGCCATCGCCGTACCGATACCAATGCCGCAAACCATGTAGCCGACCTGGCTGACGATATGATAGGCTAGAATTCGGCGTGCATCGTTTTCAATGACAGCGTAGCCGACCCCGTAGAGCGTCATGATCGCCCCCATGATGGCCAGCATTTCAAAGCCGGGAAAAGCCCGGGCCAGAACGTAGACTGCGGTTTTGGTGGTAAAGGCGCACATAAAGACGGCCCCGGTTACGGTCGCCTCAGGATAGGCATCCGGGAGCCAGGCGTGTATCGGCGGGACGGCAGCATTGAGCATAAAACCGACCATAATCAGATAATCCGCCGTGGTCGCTCCTTCGACCGCAATCTGGACAAAACTTAAATCATGACAGTTCTGATAGCGGAGAAAGATACCGGCTAAAAGAATCAGACCGCCAGCAGTATGCACCAGAAGATAACGATAACCAGCTTCGATCGATCGTTTTCTTTTACGGTACCAGATCAGAAAGGTTGAGGCAAAAGCCATCAACTCCCAGAAGATAAAGATCGTCAGATAATCTCCGGCCAGCGTCGTTCCAAGAGATCCGGCAACATAGAGAAAAGCCGCAATATGGTGCCCGGTCTCCTTGACATGCAGGCAATATATGGCGCCTATCAAGGCCATCAGAGTAAAGACATGGAGAAAAACATAGGTAAGTTTATCAACCCTGCCAAAGATAAGCTCAAAACCCATGAAGTTGCAAATGCCAAAACTCTCAGGCAGATTATGAATCTGCCAAAAAGCCAACAAGGGTACCGCGAGCAGAATAACCTTCTGCATTTTAAAGCGGGTGAAGATCGGCAGTAACAGCGCTCCAAGAATAAAGTAGGAGGCCGGATGAAGAAAAATCGTACTACTCATCATTATCTGAGTCCTCACTATCGTAGAAATCTTCACGCTGGGCAAGCCAGACGTGCGAGAGCCCCTTACAGAAAACAATCATTCCCAGGCATCCGAAAATGGTAAAGAGAGCCCAGAAACCGATAACCGAATCACCCCAAAAATGGGGATGATGTCTTTCAACCAGGAAATCAAAGAGTAAAGTCCCCAGCAGATAGGCAAAGAAAACCCACTTCAAGACTTTCGCATGAGCCTGCAGATAACTTAACAATGTAACCATCATGCTCCCACCACCATATTAAATGACTTCATAATGTCCAACGCCTACTTTAAATATCATCAGTGCTGCACATTTGAAATTTTACTTTGTCGCTACGTTTAACTATATTATTAATTGATCATTACATGAACGATGTTTAAAACAAGATCCGGATAGAAACCCAGTATAATTGAAATAATACTGGTTATCAGAAGCGGGACTACCATAAACATGATTAAAGGTTTGTTCTCTAACGATCCACTTAAGCCCTGATCTGCAGGCGCGACTTTGCCAAAGAATGCGGTCAGAAAAATGGGGACAAAATAACCGGCATTAAGCAAGCTACTGGCCAACAATACTACGAGCAGGCCAATACTGCCAATGTCCATAGCTCCTAAAGCGAGAAACCACTTGGTAACAAAGCCAGCCGAACCCGGCACCCCAATCATACTCAAGGAAGCCAACCCAAAAGCGATCATCGTAAGCGGCATCCGGTACCCCAAGCCCCCGAGCTCCTTGATATCCTTTTTACCACAAGCGACAAAGATTGCCCCGGCACAGAAAAAGAGCGTGATTTTGGAAAAAGCATGATTGGTAATATGGACGAGCCCACCGGTTATACTGTTCGGGGTCAGCATAGCGACACCGAGAATGATATAGGAAAGCTGGCTGACGGTTGAATATGCCAACCGAGCTTTGAGGTTACTTTTACTCAAAGCAATAATCGAAGCGGTAATAATTGTAAAAGAGACAAAATAAGCTGTAAAGATCCCTAAATTGAGATCATGAAGCATCTGGACACCAAAGACCGAAAGCATCACCCTACAGGTCGAAAAGACCCCGACCTTAACAACGACGACGGCATGCAACAAGGCGCTGACTGGGGTTGGCGCAACCATGGCTGATGGCAACCAGCTATGGAACGGCATGATCCCGGCTTTAGCAAAACCAAAGAGACACAACAGGTAAGAGACCACAATCAGCAGTTTATTGGCCCCTGCAGGAAAAATCCCATTGATAATTCCAGTATGACAGAAATCTAAGGTTCCACACTGCAGATAGATGATTACCATAGCCGGCAACAAAAAGGCCTTCGAGGTAAACATCAGATAGACTATATATTTACGGGCTCCAGCATAACCCTCGGAATCCTGATGATGGGCAACCAGAGGATAGGTGAAGATCGAAACAATTTCATAAAAGAGATAGAGGGTAAAAAGGTTACCGGCAAAAGCAGCTCCCATAGCAGCCCCGACTGAAACCGCGTAGCAGACATAAAAGCGGGTCTGAGCATGTTCATCAAGCCCCCGCATATAACCGATGCAGTAGAATCCAGCCAAAATCCAGAGAAAGGAGGCCGTACCCGCAAACATGATCCCTAAACCATCGAGATGAAACTTGATATTAACCCCGGGATAGAGGGTCGCTAAAGTATATTCGTAAGTCCCACCGGCGAGAATATAAGGCAGCAGAGTAAGCACTGACAAAAAGGTCAGGAACGCCCCGATAAGCGACCAGGCCTCCCTTAAGTTCGGCTTTTTACCGGAGAACATGACCAACAACGCAGTCAACATCGGCAGAGCGGAGGTAAGCAGGATTTTACTGGTAATAATCGTATCCATATCTGTTAAATACCCCTATCCCGCTATCCGCGCAGATCAGTGATCTGTTCGGGATCAGATGTTTGATATTTCCGGTAGACAGCAAAGATTAAACTTACAGCAATCGCCGCTTCAGCCGCCGCCAGCCCCATAATAAAGAGCGTAAAAATCTGCCCGGTCAACGGTTCCGGAGCCAGAAAACGGTTAAAGGCCATAAAGTTCAGACCCGCCCCGTTAAGTATCAATTCAATCGAAATCAGCATGCCGATCATCGAGCGATGCTGCATCATGCCGTAAAGACCCAGACACAACATGAAGACGGCGATGATCAGGTAGGTATTGAGATTGCAACTAATCACTTACTTAAGCCCCCTGCGCTTGCCGTTCCAAGTAATCGCCACCGCTCCAATCATGGCAATCATGAGAACGACCGAAATAAGTTCAAATGCAAGTCCATAACGAGTCATCAAAGCTTCACCGAGGGCGGCCAGACTGTAATCACCACCCCCAGCCCCGCTGGCTTGAACCCATTGGGTCCGCGAGAGCCCGAGCTGCAGAACGCCTAAAGTCAGAAGCGACGTCAGCAGAGCCAGAATCGTATTTTTAGGCCCGATGGCATAGGCCGCCAACTGTTTCGGCGTATAGCCGACCATGATACCAAAAACGATCATGATACAGACCGCTCCGACATAGATCAGAATCTGCATCAGAGCGAGAAAGGGACTGTTGAGATAGAGATAGAGTCCAGCCACACCAAACATGGCCATCGCCAGCCCCAGGACCGCTTTCATAAGGATCTGAGAACTGACCGCAACCAGAGCCCCGAAAACAATCATAATGACAAAAAGGTAGAAAAAAATCTCGGTTAAGGTTCCGTAAACCATCAGTTGCCTCCGGCGGCCGCAGCAAGGGGTTGAGGATGCCGACGCTCGAGCCGCTCAATGAGATCGTAATGAAACTCTTCGCGGGTAAAGCCTGCGATATTGTAGTCCTGTGAATAATCAAGCGCCCCTTTCGGGCAAGTTTCGACACAACTCCCGCAGAGACTGCATTTGGTAAAATCGAGCTTAAAAACGGTCAACGACTTACGCTTTTCGCCCTCTTTTTTCTCACCTTTGACAACCAGACAGTCCGAAGGGCAGGCTTTGGCGCACATACCGCAGACAATACAGTCACAACCACCGGTTTCAAGGTTAAAAACCAGTTCCACATGACCACGATAGTTTGGGGTGATTTCACACTCCTCACGCGGGTACTGTACGGTGACGATAGGCTTAAACATCTCTCTGATGGTCACATTGAGACCAATCAGCAGACTCTTCGCGCCAAACCAGAGCTCGCCGAAATATCCTCGATTATTCATATCAGTTTAACCAATACAGCTGTGATGAGAAGATTAGCCAGAGCGAAAGGGATCAAATATTTCCAGCAAAAGGTCATAAGTTGATCAAACCGTACTCTGGGAAAGGTCCAGCGCACCCAGATCATAACAAAGAGCAGGCCGTAGACCTTGAGCATAAACCAGAAAATACCGGTATAGTCGCCCAAGGGCAGGGGGATACCCTTCCAGCCGCCCAGAAAAAGGACTGTAGCGATAGAACAGACCGTAAACATATTGGCATATTCAGCAAGAAAGAAAAAACTGAAACCCATACCACTGTACTCAGTGTGGAAGCCGGCGGTAAGCTCACTTTCCGCTTCCGGCATATCAAAAGGAGCGCGGTTGGTCTCAGCCATGCCAGAGATAAAATAGATGATAAAAGCCAGCGGTTGAATCAGGATAAACCAATAGTACTTCTGAGCGGCAATAATTCCCGACAGGCTGAAAGTGCTGGTCACCAGGATTACTGACAGAATCGAGAGGAGCATCGGAATCTCATATGAAACCGCCTGGGCCACCGAACGAAAAGTCCCAAAAAGTGAATATTTATTGTTAGAGGCCCAACCGGCAACCAGAATTGCAATCACATTTATCGAAGTCATCGCCAAAATGAATATCAGGCTGATATCCATCGACACAATTTGCAGTTTTTTACTGAAAGGAATGACCACAAAAGGGAGAACACAAGGGGCAAAAGAGAGCACCGGAGCCAGACGAAAAAGGAATTTGTTCGAACCCTCCGGGACCACCAACTGTTTACCGATAAGTTTTAAACCATCAATCAGCAACTGCAGGACTCCGTGCGGTCCGACCTCCATGAGCCCCGGTCGCCTTTGAATATGGGCTGAAACCTTACGCTCCATATAACCGAGAATCATGGCATTGAGAAAAACAAAGGCCACCACTAACACTGCGGCGATGATCATTCGTAACAACTCAGGGGGCATATCACTACTCCTAAAAGAAAACCTATCGATCGATTTCCGGGATAACCAGATCCATACTACCCATAGCCGCAACCAAATCAGACAATAACATGCTCTGACAAAGCTCCGGCAATACGCTTAAATTCGAATAGGAGGGCACCCGGATTTTAAGACGATACGGAATATCACCACCCCCGCTGACCAGATAATAGGTCAACTCACCACGGGCCGCCTCAACCGTAAAACTGCAGTCACCGGTCGGCATCTTCATCTTTTTCGGAGCTTTGCCGAGAAAAGGGCCCTCAGGCAGTTGATCCAGAGCCTGCTCAATAATCCTTAAGCTCTGCTCTATCTCCAGCAGGCGCACCATGTAACGATCATAGGAGTCGCCATTTTGACCGACCGGAATCTCGAAATCGAAGTTGGGATAGACCGAGTAAGGCTCATTTTTACGCACATCATAGGCGATTCCAGAACCTCTTAAGACCGGCCCGGTAATCCCATAACGCCGTGCCATGTCCGGGCTGATAATACCAACCCCTTCGGTTCGTTTGATAAAGATGATATTACCGGTTATCAAGTCATTATAGATAGTAAAACGCTCTCGCTGACGCTTGATAAAAGCCCGGGTTTTTTCGATAAACTTGTCATCGATATCCTTGCAGACTCCACCGACCCGGAAATAACAGTAAGTCAAACGGGAACCGGTAACATCTTCTAAAATATCAAGCACCTGTTCCCGATCGTCAAAGGTGTAGAGAATCGGCGTAAAGGCCCCCATATCAAGAAGCATCGCGCCAATCCAGAGATGGTGGCTGACAATGCGATTGAGCTCGGATGTGATAACCCGGATATATTCAGCCCGGGCAGGCACTTCAATCCCGCAAAGACGCTCAAAAAGAGCGACATAACCGTGGTTGTAGGGCAGGGCTGCGGCGTAATCCATACGCCCGGTATTGGGCATGAAGGCCATCCAGTTTTTATGCTCGGCCATCTTCTCCTGCATACGGTGGCCATAGCCCAAAACCGGTTGGGCCTCGACGACATACTCGCCATCCATCTCCAGAAGAACCCGCAAAACTCCATGTGTACTCGGATGCTGCGGCCCCATATTGAGATAGAAGTGATTATCGTTAGGAATATCGGTTACCGGCTCAAGATCGACATGCACAGCGTTATCTCCAACTAAATTTCCCATCAGCCCTGTTCCGCCTTCTCTGCTTCAGGTTTTTCTTCTACAGGAGCCGCCCAGCGTAGCTCGGCCGACTCCTTGAGATCCTCGTCTTTTTTAAGCAACGGTTTCAAATCGACATCCTCTTCGGCCAGAAGCAGAGGTACGAGGTTGGGATGATCAGTAAAGTTGACCCCGTAAAAATCCCGGGTTTCGCGCTCATGCCAATTAGCGCCCTGATAGATATCGGAGATTGTCGGAATTGAGTTGTCGGCTGCAACCGGCACCCTAACCACAAAACGGCAAGCTCTTTCAAAACTGGCAAACTGATAGACAATCTCAATTGCCGGTTTGACATGGAGACCACCGACAAAACCCAGAAACATCTCCTGGGCCAGCATACATTCGGCCAAAACTCTCAACTTATCGGCCTCAAGATCTATCTCGAAATGATAGCCACGCTCTTCGTAGTTACAATTATCGACCTGGATCGAAAGCTCTTTTAGAGCGCTGACAAGTTTCTCAGTAGCTGGGTGCATCGGATATCTTCCTCTGGGGGAACGGATGACGAACCCCACTAATCTTCTCCTGAAGCTTTAAGATCCCCTCAAGCAGACCTTCGGGACGCGGCGGACAGCCGGGCACATAGACATCAACCGGAATCAGCTTATCGACTCCTTCAACCACATTATAGTTCTCTTTGACGGCAAAGGGCCCGCCGGATATGGCACAATTTCCCATGGCGATCACCCACTTAGGGGAGGGCATCTGATCATAAAGGGTCATTACCGCCGAGGCCATCTTCTTGTTGACGGTACCGGCAACAATCATCAGGTCACTTTGGCGCGGTGAAGGCCGAAAAACTTCCGAACCAAAACGGGAGATGTCAAACCGGGCCATACCTAAACTCATCATCTCAATGGCACAGCAGGCCAAACCAAAGGTCATCGGCCAGAGTGAATTGGCCCGACAAAGATTGAATATATCATCAGCCAACTTGTGCTTATAGAGCGGCCCTGGATCATGAACTACAAGATCACCCGGCGCCCCTCTCTCAAGCCGGGCCTGAAGCTCGGCTGAGTATGAGTGAACGTTTAGTTTGCCTCTCTCTTGATCGCCCACGTAAAAACTCCTTTAACCCACACATATGCGACCGCCAGGGTCAGAATTCCTATAAAAACAAACAGCCCTAACACTCCCTGCATAGCGGACAAACGATCGTAAGCAGCCGCCACCGGGAAGAGATAGAGAATATCAACATCGAAAGCGAGAAAAATCAAGGCATAGAGATAGTAAGCTGCCCCAAAACGAATGTCCCAGGCTGAACCAAACGGATCCATGCCGCACTCATAGGTGAGCAAAGTCTTCTTATTGATGGTTCGGGGACGAAAGATATCGGAAATAACGAAAGGGGCAACTCCGGCAATAATACCACCAATCAGAACCACGATAATATAGACAAAATCTAGAACGTGCGGAGCAGGCATTTAAAACCCCCTGGAGCAAGGTTGAGGCGGCCCGATCTACATAAATACGGAGCTTAAATAAAAAGTCCGAGAAAGCTTATGCAAGGCCATTTTAAAACAACCAAAGTGGAAAAGCGGGAAAGACATAATCCATTAAAAAATCAATGTCAAGATTTTTTTACCACCCTTTCTCTTTGCAAAATAATTAATAATTCCACTTAATTATAAAGAATAACAAAAACCAGCATTTAGCAAATATTGTATACTAAATGCAAAAAAAAACGACACCCCTGTAAAACATTGTTGCGAAACACAACCTTTTTTGTTTATAAAAAAGGTTGTGTTTCAACTCTGCCGGTCTTTAACTTTCAGACCAAACAGCACCTCTTACTTAGCATTCAAATACTCATGCATCGCGACCGCAGCTAGTTTCCCAGCCCCCATCGCCTGGATTACAGTCGCGGCTCCAGTGACAATATCGCCACCGGCATAAACCCCTGTCATACTCGTCAAACCGGTTTCGGGATCGGCGTCAATATTACCCCAGCGGTTAGTTTTCAAATCCGGCGTCGTTGACGGAACCAGTGGATTAGGACCGTTACCGATGGCCACGACTACAGTATCAACATCGACAATAAATTCGGAACCCTCGATCGCTACCGGACGCCGACGACCAGATTCGTCGGGTTCACCAAGTTCCATTTTGATACACTCAACCCCGGTCAGCCAACCCTTTTCATTACCAATCAAGCGCTCGGGATTTGACAACAGGAGAAATTCAACACCCTCTTCTCCGGCATGATGGATCTCTTCATCACGGGCCGGCATTTCATCCATTGAACGACGATAAATAATATAGGATTTCTCGGCCCCCAAACGCAAAGCCGTACGCGACGAGTCCATGGCAACATTACCACCGCCAAAAGTTGCAACCCGCTTGCCTTTAACAATTGGTGTATCATATTCGGGAAAGAGATAAGCCTTCATTAAATTTGATCGGGTCAGATACTCATTTGCCGAGTAGACACCATTAAGATTCTCACCTTCAATGTTCATAAAGACCGGCAGGCCGGCGCCGGTGCCGATAAACAAGGCATCAAAACGTTCCAAAAGTTCATCAACAGTTTCAATCTGACCGACAACATAGCTCTCGATAACTTCAACCCCTAAGGCTTTGAGATAATCAACCTCGGCTTGCACAATGGCTTTCGGCAATCTAAATTCAGGGATACCATAAACCAGAACTCCGCCGGTTTTATGCAGAGCTTCTAAAATCGTTACCTGATGACCAAGCTTAATCAGATCACCAGCTACCGTCAAGCCTGCAGGGCCGCCACCGATAATAGCAATTTTCTTACCAGTCGGCGGAGCTATTTCCGGAAGCTCAAT
This sequence comes from uncultured Thermodesulfobacteriota bacterium, assembly GCA_964457755.1. Classification (GTDB taxonomy): domain Bacteria; phylum Desulfobacterota; class Anaeroferrophillalia; order Anaeroferrophillales; family Tharpellaceae; genus Tharpella. Next base: position 131,943 of record CAYWGC010000003.1, read on the forward strand.
TTTGCCATGAGCCCTCTCAAAATCAGCCGCAAAACGCTCGAGCCGACCAATCGCCACGGGGTCTCCCTTTTTATTGAGCACACATTGGGCTTCACATTGACTCTCTTGCGGACAGACACGCCCACAAACTGCAGGCAGAGCATTGGTCTCTTTCAGTTTATGCGCCGCTTTAAGAAAATCACCATCGGCAATCAAGCCGACAAATTCGGGGATCTTAACATTTACCGGGCAACCTTCAACACATTTAGGTTTTTTGCAACGCAGGCAACGACTCGCTTCCAACATTGCAGTTTCATTTGAATAACCAAGTGGCACTTCTTCAAAGTTCCGTGCCCTGACCTTAGCTTCCTGTTCCGGCATCGGGTGCCGGGGTAGTTTTTTCGCCTTATTTACCTTCTTTTCTTCAGCCATTACTGATCACCTCCGCAGTCACTACAGCAATCACATCCTTCTTGACACTGAAAACGTTCAACCGCCTCTTTTTCCTGTTCCAGATAGATGCTCTGACGTTTCAGCATCTCATCGAAATCAACTTTATGGCCGTCAAATTCAGGCCCATCGACACAAACAAATTTTTTCTCACCCCCAACTGTGATCCGGCAAGCCCCGCACATTCCCGTCGCATCGACCATGATCGTCGGCAAACTGACCAGAGTTTTAATCTCGAAAGGCTCAGAGGTTTTACAAACAAACTTCATCATGATTGGCGGTCCGATACCGATCACCAAACCGATCTCACCACTCTCCCGATTTTTCTCCAAAAGCTCCTGCTCAACCTTGGTTACAAGACCGTGGATACCATATGAACCATCATCGGTACAGACATAGAGTTCATCACTCAAATCACGCATCTTATCTTCCCAGAAAAGAAGCTCTTTAGTCCGGGCCCCCATGATCGTGATAATTTTGTTGCCATTCGCTTTTAAAGCCTTGACAATATTATGGGTCGGCGCAATCCCGATACCACCGGCGATGCAAAGGACAGTACCATAATCGTCCATATGCGTAGGCTGGCCAAGCGGCCCGATGAAATCGGCCAGGCAATCGCCCACTTCAAGCTTACCAAGCTTCATGGTACTCTTACCAACCTCCTGGAAAATTATGGTCACCAAACCCTTTTCCGGATCGGTGTCGGCGACCGTCAACGGCACCCTTTCACCAGTTTCATCAATACGGAAAACCACAAACTGGCCGCCCTTCGCCTTTCTGGCGATACGCGGCGCTTCAATCTGCATCATCTTGACGCTCGGGTTCTGCGAGAACTCCTCTTTCGCGACAATCCTGTTCACGTTCCACTCCTTTGATAATATCAAGCTACAAATTTATGTACAAAAACCACTCATTGATAGTTCATCCCGACACTCGGACAAGTTCCAGAGGTCAGTTGATGTTTTTTTCACAAAACCATCCCAGCTTTGCTAAAAAAAACACAAGAAGAGGCCATTTAATATATACAGTATACAAATGTCAAGCCCTTTATCGAGCCTAATATAGAACCAGCCAAAGCTTAGCCAGAAACCTTCACAAAAGAAGCCCCTATCAAACTGGCCAAGTCGGCCGGAGACAACTCAATATCGAGACCTCGGCGACCGCCACTCACATAAATCGAGTCCCACGAACTGGAACTTTCATCGATGACTGACCGCAGCCGCTTTTTCTGCCCCAAGGGACTGACCCCACCCAAAACATATCCGGTTGCTCGTTCAACCGCTTTAGGATCAGCCATAACCGCTTTTTTGCCCCGAAAAGCCGCTGCAGCCAACTTCAGATTGAGCTGTTTTGATACCGGAATAACTGCCACCGCCAGTTCCTTACCATCAAGTTTTACAAGCAGGGTTTTGAATACCCGATCTGAGCTGATTGACAATTTATGGGCTGCTTCCTCACCATACGAACCCGCCTGTGGGTCATGTTCATATTGATGAAGCTGATATTTGATTTTGGCCTTTTTCAAACAATTAATCGCTGGCGTCATAAGCACCCCCCTTCCTAAGCTTTATGGCAAAAACGGTTTAAACTTTTCGGACTGAGGCCTTGGTAATAAAATTCAAGGTTGCGTGCACCGTAAAAAGAGGAAAAAAGAGAGCCATAAAAAAAATGTTCACCACCGGAACCATACTGATCAGAGCCGGCAACCAGCCCAGCCGCAAAGCTCGCGGCCACTGAGTTTTGATCCAGTTTAACTTTTCACCCAAACTCCAGCGCTGTCTTGATGCCGGATAATCGATAAACATCAGAGCCGAGTAAAAAATGTAAAGCAGGACCACCAAGCCCGACCCGGCCACTGGAATAAAATTAAATAAAAGAGCGGCAAGGGTTACAAGCAGACCAAAAGCAGCTATTTTACAACCCTCAAGCAGGTCCGTCAAAATCCCAGCCCAACTGAAACCCTCATCCGCAGCAAAATCTTCACCCAGGTATCTTTTTTCAGCTGAAATGCTTAAAAAGGCATAGCCGGGAGAGGTCAGACTATAAGAAACCAGAAAAGCCAGATAAAAAGCTATAACTCGAGAAATCACCAAAAAGAACAACCTCAGCAACCACCAACCCTTAGCCTGAAACCAGCCAACTACACCAGAGACCTCGGGTACATGCTGAAAAAAATGGCTGGTCAAACTATCAACAAAATGCACTGTCACCAAGTAACCTAACCAGGTCAAAAGCGCCGTGCAAAGCATCAGAAAGAAACTTAAAGCCAGAAGATTCATATGCCCAAAAATAAAACGCAACGAAAAAGTCAGAGGCAACCATTTTCCTCTTGCTGCCGGTTCCCTTGTCAAAATCTGTTCAGCCATGATATTTCCTTACCTCTACTGCAAAAATGTTGGTAACAGCGCAAAAAACTAAAGTAATTCAATTTACTGCCGATATGTTAGGAGTATTTGATCCAAAAATATTGGAGTATTCATGGAAATCAGTACCGCATCTTCCAGCACCATGGCAATGGCCGTAGCCGCCCAACAGTTACAAGAGAGTGTGCAGACCCAGGTAGCGATGCTCAAAGAGATCGCTGAAGTCCAACAACAAGTCGCGCAGATGCTGGCCGAAGGGGGCTTAGGACAAAGCCTTGATGTCTTAGCTTAAAGATCTACGCCACTCCCCCTACTCCTACTACGCTAGCCCTCCTAAGCAACATACTCACAAACTCCTTTATCAATCAGGATTACACCACTTTCTGCATCCACAACCCGCCACAGAACTTTGCCTTTAGCCACAGGCCAGATCAAGGTTCGAATCGGCACCCCGGGATAGAGAAAACGTGAAAAACGACAAGCCAGCCGTTTCATCCTCTCAGGTTTTCCCGGCATCAACTTCCCGACCAGCGCCCGACAACCGTAACCCATCGTACAGGCACCATGCATAATCGGTCCGGAAAAACCTGATCTTTGCGCAAATTCTGCATCCACATGCACGGCAAAATAGTCACCGGTAAGCCGATAAAGCAGATGCTGGTCGACAGAGGGGTGGGCCTCAACTGCAAAAGAGGGCTCTCCCTCAGGGAAAATAATGCTCTTTCTCGGAGCCGCAAAAGCCCCGCCGAAACCGCCATCATTACGCGCAAAAAGGGTGTAGAGACTCGTAAAAAGAGGGCTCCCTGAAGCCGTAGAGGTTTTACATTCACCAACCACCAAAGCCCCTCTTTTCTCGCCTTTGTCGTAATAGTTTAAGACCTTGCCGACGCTGACCATCTCCCCTGTGAGCGGAATCTGATTATGAAAAATCAACTCCTGTTCTCCGTGCAGGATACCACCAGGATCAATATTCGCCGCTTTCGCCAGCTCCCAGAAAAAATCAAAGGTCGTGGCCAAAGAGAAGGTCGGTAAAACCTGCAAATCCTTCTCGTAACAGTACTCCATTTCGGAAGAACCCGCCCCTACCGCCAACCCGTACAATATAACATCCCGCCACGAATACTCTCTCACCAACGGGCCAATCTTGCGCCCTACCGCACCAAGATCAAGGGCCATAATCACCTCAACTTAAATTTTAAAAGCCTGCCTGAAAACCTTTTAAGCGATTCTTTTTTTAAGATCTCCCTGAAAACCTATTATTTTGACAGACTTTACCGTAAAGTGCTAGCAAAAAATGGACGTTTTATCATCAAAACCAAACCTTATCAGTGCGCCTTGACATCCTGCAATATTCCGACTATTATTTAGTTATAAAAAGATATTTTTGAGGTTATATTTTAACTGTAAAATAAAGAAAGAGGTCTTGATTCCCTATGATTGAGCAGGAACTCGAACGGAAAATCGGCGATTTTAGAGATTTGGGACTACCAAGGTTTTCTCCCCGAAACGGGCGCATTCATAGTGTCGAATACATGGTATCAACCATTGTCGGAGCTCGGAGATCCGGCAAAAGCTTCAGGATGATACAAGAAGCTTCCGAATGGCTTGAACAAAAAAAGATTCAATCTATCAACCATATTTGTCGACTCGATTTTGACAATCCAATTTTATCCAGCTTAAAGGCAAACGAACTCTCTCTAATCCAAAGCACATTCCTCAAACTCACTCCAGATATCAACCTGAAGACCCCTCTACTTTTTCTTCTGGATGAAATTCACAAAATAAAAGGCTGGGAAGAATATGTCATTGATCTATCCAGAAATCCTCATTGGAAAGTAGTGGTCTCCGGTTCTTCTTCTAAAATGTTGAACCAGGATATTGCCACGGAGCTTAGGGGGAAGGCTATTTCCACAAATCTGTTCCCTTTAAGTTTTGCTGAATTCTTAACCTTCAAACAAAGCAAAAACAACCCGTCCACTAAAGGCCAAGCGGAAACCAGACGACTCTTTGATGAATATTTGGCGTGGGGAGCTTACCCCGCAATCACCAACCTCGATAAATATCTACGAGAACCTGTTTTACGTGAATATTTTGACACTATGATTCTCAAAGATATTATCCAGCGTTACAATGTCAGCAAACCTCAACAATGTATCCAACTCTGTCGGTATCTACTCGCAAATATCGGCAAACCGTACACCCTGCAAAGCGCATATCGGTATCTTAAACAATCAGGATATGCCACCAGCAAAGATGCTATCCGAAACTATATCGAATGGAGTAAAGATTCATGGCTGCTATTCAGCATACCGATCTTTTCTGATTCTCTAAAGGAGCAGGAAAGAAATTATAAAAAATTGTACGCCATTGATTGGGCCCTGGCCAATAAAAACAGCCCAGTCTGGGACGGAGGGCAGTCGCGGGCTCTGGAAAATATGATTTTTCTCCACCTGCGTCGAAGTTGGCCCAGAGTGCACTATTATCTTACCGGCAAAAAACGACAAGAAGTTGATTTTATTGTTGCTGACAACCATGGCACCCCGATAATGACATTGCAAGTTTGCCTGGATATTTCAGAAAAAAGCACTCTACAGCGGGAGTTGGAGAGCTTGGCCGTTACCGCAAATTATTTCAAAACAAAAATCAATCTGATAATAACCTATAATCAAGCAAAAGATTTCTGCATAAATAGCGTAAAGATAAAAGCTGTTCCAGCCTGGAAATGGCTGTTGGAACATTTTTAAAGGCCCTGTTCCTTTTTCTTCTTTTCCCTTCTTTTTTTACCGCCAAAACAGCGCCAAGGGGGCAGCGAAATATGATCTGTAGTAATGTATTGGGAAGTTGAAGCAGAGAGGATTTGGTTGTAATCATTAATAGGGTGCAAAATAAATGGGATCAGGGTCGAATTATTTCCTCAAACTGATCTGCCAATAGTATCAATGGGCATTGCTTGCCTGCTTTAATATACCGGTCGCCCACTGGTTGATGCTTTTGCCACTGGCTTCAGCGGCCATGGCAACGGCGGCATGAATCTCGACCGGCACCCTGAACATAAGATTGCCGGAGTAGGGCTTTTGAACCGGGCGCCCGGTCTCCTCACTGATGCTGATATAGTTGTCTGTGGCCTCGTGGAAGGCTGTTTCGAGCTCATCGACGGTGCTACCGTGGAAACCGACAATATCCTGAATTCCGGCAAGGTGGCCGATGAAGATACGATCTTCATCGTCAAACTCGATACTGGCGAAATAGCCCCTGTATTTCATAGTGTTCATGGTTTAACTACTACCATTTGTAGAAATTTACGCGCATCTTTAACCCGGTATCTGAGTGCCGCTTTATCGGGATGGGGTCGGTGAAAGTCAGCCCGGACATCGTTTAGAACGAAACTTACAGCCGAGCCAGCCCGCTCGGTTTTTGTGGCGCCCAACACCAAAAACAGCGCCTCGATATGGCGGAGCTTTTTATTTAGTTTTAATGGGAAATGGGTTCTTTTTCCCCTTTTTTGGGTGGCTGTTTTTTAGTTGGATAGTAATCGATGGTATTGCAGATGGCGTCAACGAATTTTTGCAGTTTCTTTTTATCTGTCATAACCCTTACTTGCTCGAAAACACCCTCAGGCAAAGAAGTAAAAAACCGTAAGGCACAGATATTATCACCTCGGGCGGCGACATTGAGACTGTCAACCCAGAGATTTGGAAGCGATGGGTTTGAATTTAAAGCATGTTGTATAGGTGCTTGATTTTTTTTTGCAGTGGCCATAGTTATTCTCCGGGAGATATCAGGATTAAAAGTGGTTTAGGTTGATCGCATAATCATCCGATAAAATAAAATCATCTTCAGATATAGTCTCAGATTCCTTGATCCAGTGGGGTTGACCTTTGGTTTTTGAAATAATTAAAGCCGGTTTTATTGATGGGGTTTTATTTACAGTTATATATTCTGTTTGGATAACAATATCCGGATTAGCCAGCATAAAGCGCCCGTCTCCGGTATCTTTATAGAGTCTAACCGATTCTTTCAGGTAGGCGATTTTGCCATCGAAACGCACTGAATAGATAAAACCCCGTCGTATACGACGATTACGATGCAAAGCTTGGCGCGTAACACTTAAAATTTTCGCTGCATCAACAGCCCCGATAAAATCAGTTATTGGATATTGGCCAAGGCGATACTCTTTAATCTCTTTTTCTTTGGCTTCAATGATTTTTACGGTTTCCAAGGGAAAAAGCAGCCCACCACAACTACTGCATTTACGGTGAGTCACATTCTCGACGGTAAATTCGCCAATAGAGATATCTTCTATATCAATATTGGCGATCAACTCTATATATTCACCACCACAATCAAGACATTTCATAACATATTGCCTTTAATTTTCTAATAATGTTTAAAGCTCCTAATAAGTAAAACATCTTCGTCTGGATCTTTATGGAGGTGTGTGTAGATATCTTCCCCCATTATTTTTCGGGCTTTATAATGTTCTACAGGAATATCTGGATTTCCATCGAGGGGGACTTTTTTAGTGCAATGTTGTGACTGGAGTTTTAGTACAGCTTTTAATATATCTTCAGACGTCCATCCGAAGTATTTTTTTGCATCTCGTTCCGCATCTGGGTGGATAAATATTTTCTCTTCTTTGATATATCGATGGATTCTTTTAATGCCGTAGTAAGAACCCCTACCCGGGTCGAATCGTTTAGCGCTACTCATCGCTTTACCACCAACGTTGACATACGTCAACGTTTTTGTTTTGTAGTTGTTATCAGTACTTTTACGAGATTGAGAGCTAATCAGATTAAATTGTAATTGTCAAGTAAGGAAAGATTTCTCTTCCCTCTTCATTTTTACTTCAAAAAACTCACTTTTTGAAATATTCAGTGCAAATACCCCCTAGTTCTATTTTTTTAAAGCGATTGTTATGATGTGGCAAGGATACTTGGCTTTAATAGATACTACGAATACAGTTGAATGCCTAAACTCCACCAAGTACCAACTTTCAAATTGCAAAGTGACGTACAAAATGGCATTAGCAATCAAAATCTTGTTACCCATCCTGTCACCCAACCTCAAACACAAAAAAGGCTTAGCTAACAAACGTTAACTAAGCCTTTAATATTAATGGTGGGCCATCGGGGAATCGAACCCAGAACCTACTGATTAAGAGTCAGTTGCTCTGCCAATTGAGCTAATGGCCCGCAATC
>CAYWGC010000004.1:0-114723 GCA_964457755.1 uncultured Thermodesulfobacteriota bacterium
ACTTTTAATCAGAGGGTCGCAGGTTCGACCCCTGCACGGCTCACCAGTAAACTACCAACAAAAAAACCGCACAGTCTGAAGATTGTGCGGTTTTTTTGCGTTTAAGTTATTTTGCTGGTAATGGTTAGCTGTGTTTCAGATATTGTTTTGAACATTCGTTGGTTGAGCTGGAGGAGATTGCCTTGTGAAACCGTTAAGTTCCTATATTGACCACCTGTCACCCATTATAATAGAGGTGAAGGGTGATGGCCGGACAGAGATTGTTGGGGCGAGTAATGATTCACGCAAAGTTCGACCGGGTTGGCTTTTTGTGGCGGTGAGCGGCGCTTTGGATGATGGTCATTGTTATCTGGAACCGGCTTTAGCGGCCGGGGCGGTGGCGGTGGTTAGTGAGAAAGGACTTGAGTTACCTCCTGGTATTGCCAGTTTACGAGTTTCTGATGCTTATGCCGCGGCGGCTGGAGTGGCTGAGGTTCTCTATGATTTTCCAGCTCGAGATCTTGAACTGATCGGCATTACTGGAACTAACGGTAAAACAACCACCGCTTTTCTGTTGCGGGAGATTTTTTCGCGAATTGATGGCAAAGTTGGTATGGTAGGGACCGTCGGTTATGATTGCGGTGGTACCTGGGAGGTGGCTTCTCGGACGACCCCTGACCCTTTTGTTTTGCAGTCTCTTTTTGCCCGCATGGTAAAAAACGGTTGCCGCCGGGCATTACTCGAAGTTTCAAGCCATGCCTTGATGCAAAGTCGTCTTGGGAGCTCGCGTTTTAAGGGAGTAATTTTTACCAATCTGAGCGGTGATCATCTTGATTATCATGAGACGATGGAGAACTATTATCTTGCCAAACGGGTTCTCTTTAAAGATCTGCTGCTTGATGATGCGGTAGTTGTCATAAATGGCGATGATCGCTACGGTCGGCGGCTTAAGCGTGAGTTGGTCGGTTGTCGGGTTATGTCCTGGGGACGTTTGTACCGTGATCTTGATTACCATTTACGGGTGGTTCGGGAAGGTCTTTTTGGCCAAGTCTCGCAGTTGACTGGTGCTTGTGAAGCGCGCCGTTGGCGAGCGCCGCTGGTTGGTCTTTATAATGCTGACAATATGGCGGCAGCGGCCCTATTGGCGCGAGGTTTGGGCATCTCTTGGGATGAGATAGTTGCAGCCTTCGGGGTGACGGCTGGAATTCCGGGCCGTTTACAAGCGGTCCCCTTTTCCAATCAATCTCTGGCCCTGGTCGATTATGCTCATACTGATGATGCTCTGCTGAAGGTTCTACAGACCCTTAAAGGGGTTCCGCATCGCCGTCTTTTGGTTGTTTTTGGATGTGGTGGTGACCGTGATCGTGATAAACGGCCGCGTATGGGTCGGGTGGCGGCAGCTTACGCCGATCATATAATTGTTACCAGTGATAACCCTCGTAATGAAAGTCCGGAGGTTATTGTCAATGATATTGTCTCCGGTATCCCGGCGCAAAAATCATATGAGGTTATTCTCGATCGCCGGCAAGCTCTTGAGAGAGCTGTGCAAATGCTTGAACTCCAGGATATTCTTCTGGTGGCAGGAAAAGGCCATGAAGATTATCAGGAAATTGCCGGGAACAAAACCTTCTTCGATGATCGGGTCGAACTTTTACGGCTCCGTCAAGAAAATTAAACTTTATGACGTGATTTATCAATTCCTCTTTTCTCTTGTTACAGTTGGGCAAATGAGTTAAAAGAGAGCTATGATTTTACTTGCAATTGAAACTTCCTGCGATGACACCTGCGCAGCCGTCTTGGGGGCTGAAAACCGAGTTCTTTCCAGTATCGTCTCGAGTCAGGTGGCGCTTCATGAACTCTATGGCGGGATTGTCCCGGAATTGGCTTCGCGGCGCCATTGCGAAAATATCAGTTGGGTGGTGGGTCAAGCCTTATCTGAAGCCTCAATTACACTGGCAGATTTGGAGGCTGTTTGTGTGACCAAAGGGCCCGGCTTGGTGGGCTCGTTGTTGGTTGGTGTTGCTTATGCTAAGTCTTTGGCGTTTGCTCGAAAAATCCCCATGGTCGGCGTCAACCATGTCGAAGGGCATCTTCTTTCACCATTATTGACCAATCCTGATCTGACCTTTCCTTTTATTGGTCTGGTGGTTTCCGGCGGTCATTCCAGTCTCTATCTGGCCCGCGACTGGCATGACTATGAACTTTTAGGGCGGACTATCGATGATGCCGCCGGTGAAGCTTTTGATAAGGTCGCGAGAATGCTGGAACTTGGTTTTCCCGGCGGCCCGGTGATTGAAAAAAGGGCGCAACAGGGAGATCCCGACTCGATAAAACTTCCTCGGGCTTGGCTCGGTAAGGAGTCTCTCGATTTTAGTTTCAGTGGTCTCAAAACGGCGGTCCGTACCGCTTTGGCGCGTCAAGGAGAAATCTCCGAGCTTTTTGTCAGTGATTTAGCCGCCTCTTTTCAGGAGGCGGTGACCGATGTTTTAGTCCGCAAAACCTTGATTGCGGTGGAGCGTTATGGGATCAAGAGAGTCGCCCTGGCGGGCGGGGTCTCCTGTAACGGTTATCTGCGTCAGCGCATGCGTGATGCAGCCCAATCCCAGGGCGTCGATTTATTTCTGGCACCGCCGAAATTTTGTACTGACAATGCGGCGATGATCGGTCTGGCTGGCCGCCGACGTCTGGCCGTTGGTCAGGTTGATGATCTTACCCTTAACCCTAGTTCCCGTCTGCCGTTGTGAAATCTAACCCCGATTTAACCACCTTTAAAATTTCCGCTCGCCAGGCCAAGAAACGTCTGGGTCAGCACTTTTTGCGAGATCGTCAAACAATCTCCCGGATTATTGATCTGGCGGCACCCCAACCGGGTGAAAGTGTGCTCGAAATCGGGCCGGGAGAGGGGGTTCTGACCGCAGCCCTGCTGGAGAGTGGAGCCCGGGTTTTGGCGGTTGAGACCGATAGCGACCTCTGGGATCCCTTAGAGAATCGGTTTAGTTCGGTTAACGAGGCTGATTTTTGTTTGCAGCGCGGTGATTTTCTTAAAACCGATCTCGAACAGACTTTTACTGGTAGTCAGAATTTATCAACCCCGGTTGCGGTTATCGCAAATATTCCTTACCAGATTACAACCCCGATACTTTTTCGTCTGATTAAATATAGGCACCTTTTTTCGCGAGCTATCCTGATGATGCAGGAGGAGGTTGCAGCTCGGCTCTTGGCTGAGGTCGGGAGTCGGGAGTATGGTCGTTTGACAGTTAATGTCGGGCTCTATTGCGATATCGATTCCGGTTTCAAGGTCTCCCCGGCGGCCTTCTCCCCGCGACCTAAGGTCTGGTCTCGGGTGGTGCGCTTTAATTTTCTCGAAAAACCCCGCTACCCAGTAGCTGACCCGGAGCTTTTTGAGCGCTTCGTCCACACTCTTTTCAGCCAGCGTCGTAAACAGATTATAAATCCGATAAAAGGCCTGCTGACAAACTTAAAACGGGAGGATTTGTGCGCAAAACTGGTGGCTGCCGGATTTTCACCGACGGATCGTCCGGCAACTTTGAGTCCAGCCGAGTTGGTGCGTCTTTCCGATTGTCTGGCGGTGTGGCAAAAATTATAATTTATGATTCGTAAAACTATTAAAGTAATTTTTCTTTTATCTCTCCTCGGAACTCTTTTAGGCGTGGGTCCAGTGGTTGGGGTTTTCTACTATTATGCCCAAGACCTGCCGAAAATAACTTCTCTTAAAGATTATCATCCCTATACAGTGACAGAAGTTTTTGCCAACGACGGTGAATTGATTGGCCGTTTCGGGCTTGAGAAGAGAAAGGTGGCACCGATTGAGGAGATCCCCGAGCTTCTTAAAAAGGCCTTTATTGCCAGTGAAGACAGCCGTTTTTACGAGCATAAAGGGCTCGATTTTTTAGGGATTACCCGGGCGATGGTCAAGAATATTAAGGCTCGTCGCATTGTTCAGGGTGGGAGTACGATAACCCAGCAGGTGACAAAATCGCTTTTATTGACGCCGGAGCGCAAATTTAAAAGAAAGATTAAAGAGGCGATTTTAGCCTATCGTATCGAAAAATATCTCTCCAAGGATGAAATCCTCTTTATCTATCTCAATCAGATCTATCTCGGCCATGGTATGTATGGAGTTGAGATGGCTTCTTTAAGATATTTTGGCAAAAAAACCAGGGATCTTAATCTCGCTGAGATGACAATTATCGCTGGAATGCCAAAGGCCCCCACTAATTTATCGCCAATTACCCACCCCGAACGTTCGGCCGCACGGCAGCGTTATGTTTTAGGCCAGATGCTGGGTCATAAATTTATTACAAGAGAGCAGTTGAAAAAAGCTCTCTTGACTGAAGTTGTATTGGTTTCTAAAAGTGACCCTGCGGCAAAAACTTCTTACTACACTGAGCATGTCCGTCGTTACCTGGAGAAAAAATATGGTTACGATAAGCTCTACAAGGAAGGTCTCCAGGTCTATACCGGGGTCGATGTTGCCTGGCAGCAGGCGGCCCGGGTCGCCATCGATCAAGGCTTACGCGATCTTGCTAAAAGGCGGGGTTTCCGTGGCGCCCTTAAGCGGCTGCTAAATGAATCGGAGCGGGATGAATTTATTGAGGAGTTGAAAAAAGAGCGGGAAATTATAGCCGACTCAAGTTTTAAGCCAGGGCAATACAGTCGGGCCCTGGTGCTTGCCGTTAATGACGAGAAAAAAATTGTTTCCCTTGATCTCGGTGGTTATCAGGCACAGCTCGCTCTCAAAGATATGGCATGGGCCCGACGTCCCGAGCCCGACGGCACCCGCCATCCCCGGGCCCAGATAAAAAAACCTTCTGCCGCACTGCAAACTGGTGATGTCGTGCTGGTTAAGATTAAAAAAGTAAGCGGTGAGGTTATCCCTGAAATTCAGGTTTCATTGGAAGAAGAGCCCGAGGCTGAAGCGGCTCTACTTGCGTTAGAGCCAAAAAGTGGTTTGGTCAGGGCGATGGTTGGGGGTAAGGATTTTCAGGCCAGTGAATTTAATCGGGCGATTCAATCACGGCGTTCGCCGGGGTCCGCTTTTAAACCGATTATCTACTCCGCCGGTCTTGATAACAGGTTGACTCCGGCCTCAATTTTTATGGATAGTCCGATAGTCTATAAAGATGGTGGGGATGACTGGAGCTCAGCTTGGAAACCACGCAATTACGAGCAGAGATTCTATGGCCCGACAACCGTTCGCCAGGCCTTGATCCATTCTCGTAATCTTGTGACGATTAAGATGCTGCGCCAGATTGGCATTAAAAAGGTGATCAATTATGCGAGGAAATTGGGTTTTACCTCGACTTTGAATGCTGATTTAACTCTAGCTTTGGGATCATCTGGAGTGTCGTTGATGGAGTTGACCGCGGCTTACGGGGTTTTTGCAAATCAGGGCCAGCTCTTAAAGCCGGTTTTTGTCAAACGGGTTGAGGATCGCCACGGGGAAATTCTCGAAGAGCGAGAAGGGGCTACGGTTATGGGTCTTGAATTGTCGTCGCTGATGCCGCCTGAATCAGAGCCGGTTATCTCTCCGCAGACCGCTTATTTGATGACCAGTATGTTGGTGGATGTGGTTAAAAGAGGGACTGGGCGCCGGGCCGCTCGCGCCTTGAAAAGACCCTTGGCTGGTAAAACCGGAACTACTAATGACTATTACGATGCCTGGTTTATGGGCTATGCCCCACAACTGGTGACCGGGGTCTGGGTCGGTTTTGATGATCTTGAACCTTTAGGTCGTCATGAAACTGGTTCCCGTACCGCCTGCCCTATCTGGATCGATTTTATGAAATTTGCTTTGGCCGGCCTGCCGCCGGAAAATTTCACTGTGCCGTCCGGCATTGTCTTTGCCAATATCGATGAAAAGACCGGGCTGTTAGCGGTTCCGGAGAGTGAAAAAACTTTTTTTGAGTGCTTCAAAGAGGGTACGGTTCCGACGGAACTCTCCCAACCGGTATCGCCAGAAGAGCTCGAAGAGAGTCTTTTTAACGATGAATAAGTTTATGAACTGAGGAGCCAAATGGCCAAGATTGACGCTTTTTTTAAATATATGATCGATAATGATGCCAGTGATCTCCATTTAAGTGCCGGATCTAAGGCTAAAATCAGAAAACATGGCGAACTGGAGGAGCTTAATTATCCGTTTATAGCCAATGAAGCCCTGGAAACGCTGCTTTTTGAAATTGTTACCGAGGAACAGAAAAAAACTTTTCTAGAGAGCCGTGATCTCGATTTTGCTTATGAGATTACGGGTGTTGCTCGCTTTCGGGCGAACTATTTTGTCCAGAAAAGAGGGGTTGCCGCCGTTTTCAGGGTGATCCCGTCTAAGATTATGTCAGTCGAAGATCTTGGCCTGCCCGAACAGATTCTTAAATTTACGCAGTTAAACCGGGGGTTGGTGCTGGTTACCGGGCCGACGGGAAGTGGTAAGTCAACAACCCTGGCAGCGATCATAGATTATATTAATCGTCATCGCAAAGATCATATCCTGACGATTGAGGATCCCGTCGAGTTTGTCCATCAGAATAAGGGGTGCTTGGTCAACCATCGAGAGATCGGTACCCATACCGAATCTTTTGCGGCCGCCTTAAGAGCCGCCTTGCGAGAGGACCCTGATGTTATCTTAGTTGGTGAAATGCGTGATTTGGAGACAATCGAGCTGGCCATTACTGCCGCTGAAACCGGCCATCTCGTTTTTGGAACCCTGCATACCAGTTCCGCCGCCAAGACCATCGACCGCATTATCGATGCTTTTCCTGCCGGGCAACAGGCCCAGATTCGTACCATGCTCTCAGAATCATTGAAGGGAGTGATTTGCCAGCAGTTGATGAAGCGAATTGATCAACCTGGGCGCCTTGCCGCCCTTGAACTTCTTTTCTGTAATACAGCAATTGCCAACTTGATCCGCGAGGGGAAGACATTTCAGATCCCTTCAGTTATGCAGACCGGGAAAAGGGATGGGATGCAGCTTCTCGATACGGCGATCATGGATTTCTTACAGAAAAAACAGATATCACCCCAAGAGGCCTACCAGAAAGCCAATGACAAAAGCGTTTTTGCCAGCTTCTTGCCGGAAAATTAATAAGCTGTTCGTAAAGAGCAGTTGTTTATTGGTCGCCGGGCTTTTATTTTTCTCGCTGACAGCTGAACACTGGATTTGTAATGGCTAAGATCGACGCATTATTAAAATTGATGATTGAGCATAAAGCTTCGGATCTGCATGTAACTTCGGGGGCGCCACCGCTTTTGCGTATAAATGGTGAGCTTGAGCGTATTGCCTATCATGAACTCAGTGAAGAAGAGGTTAAACTGCTGGTTTATGAGATTGTTACACAATCTGGCATTGAGCACCTTGAAGCTGAGTTTGATCTTGATTTCGCTTATGAAATTGCAGGTGTCGCTCGTTTTCGCGCTAACGTTTACTTTAAGCATGGGGGGGTCGGGGCTGTGTTTCGTCTGATTCCGCATGATATTTTGACATTTAGTGAGTTGGGTTTACCTCCGGCAGTCCGCAATCTATCCCGTCTGCGCAAAGGGTTGGTGATTGTTACGGGTCCCACTGGCAGTGGAAAGTCTACTACTTTAGCGGCCATGATCGACCTTTTGAATAAAGAGCGCAAAGCCCACGTTATTACCCTTGAAGATCCGTTAGAGTTTATCCACGAGAATCAGACCTGTCTGATTATGCAACGCCAGGTTGGGGTTCATGTCGAGAGTTTTGCCAGCGGTTTAAGAGCGGCCTTGAGGGAAGATCCGAATGTTATTATGGTTGGTGAAATGCGGGATTTGGAGACTATCTCTTTAGCCATAACCGCCGCTGAAGTTGGCCTTTTGGTTTTTGGTACCCTGCACACCAGCAGTGCCGCAAAAACGGTAGATCGTATAATTGATGCGTTCCCTCAAGATCAGCAGAGTCAGATCCGGACGATGCTCAGCGAATCATTGAAAGGGGTAATCGCTCAGCAGTTACTTAAGAGAGCTGATGGTCAGGGGCGGGTGGCGGCGTTTGAAATTCTGGTCGGTAATCAGGCCGTTGGTAACCTGATTCGTGAAGGCAAGACTTTTCAGATCCCCTCAATTTTGCAAACTGGTAGGAAGCTGGGCATGCAGAGTATTGATCAGCACTTGAAAGAGTTGGTTGCCGAGGGCGTGGTTACACCTCAGGAAGCTTTCTTGTATGCCGAAGAGAAAGCTCAGTTTGTCAAGTGAAGTCATTCATCCTTCATCCTTTATCAACTGCCATTCATCATTTACTGCGTCCTTAAAATCTCGCAGATCCTCATCCATCAGTCGGCACCCTTCAAGCATGATCGCCTCCGTGCTCCCAAAAACATTTCGTTCCGGTAAGCGCTCGGGAGTTTTGACCTGAAAAAAACCACTTTCCCAGGTTAAAAGTTTGTAGATGGCGGTTTCTCCTTCCAGCTCTTCACAGCGGGCGTTGATGATTTCGCCAAGATGAAGATAAACCTCAGCCGAATTTTTCTCCTGATCCTGAAGGGTTATCAGGGCGTCCTTTTCCCGGTTGGCAAGAATCTGGATGGTTTCCATAAAACCCATCTCCTCCAAAGACCCGGAAACGCCATCGGGAACGGCATCGTTGTCCCGGCGTTGGCTCTGCTGAATCAATCGGTTAAGTTTTAGAAAAGCAATCTGAGAGCTGCTCTCTTTGCCAATGAAATCGTCACTGCCGGCAAGCAGAGCTGCCGAAATGGTCGTTTCCTGGTTTTCGGAAGAGAAAAAGACAAATGACAAATTTTTATTTTGTTCTTTGATCTTTTTGCAGAAGCTTATGCCGTCGTAATTTTCATGAGCGATCTCACTGATAATCAGAATTGTCTGTTGTTGTTTCAAGCGGGCAAGGGCTTGCTCGCTGGTTATGGCGAAGTTGACTTCGTAACTTTCCTTGATCAGACGCTCATATAAATCACCCTGATCGCGTTCAAAAGATGGGTCTAAAACCAGTATCGTACCGTTGCTCTTCTTCACCCCCGAGAGATGTTGCTCATGATTAATGATCTGGAGAAGTTCTTCAGCCAATTGGTGATCGATCAGTCCGCTAGGCTCTTTGCTTAAGTGCTGATGGAAATTAACCTCAGTAATATCTTTTAAATTGTTATTTCCAGGACCGTTAATGAACCAGAGAAGCAGAGTGATAATTCTCGCTTCGAGCGGAGCTTGGGCCGCTGGCTGATTGATTTTTGAGATGATCTCTGAAAGGCCAAAACTGTCTTCGATCTCTTTTAAAGTAGCAGCCGACTTTTCGTAAGGAAGTACCGGAATAAGAGAAAAAATATTGTTTTCCTGATCCTTGTCAGGGTGGTTGTCGTAGGTTCCGATCTCCTTTAAATAGATTGCCAGGAGGAGGGCTTGCTGCGATTTTCGTTTAAGCCCCAGAGCGGTTGCCAACAAGCGGGCATAATGGACAGTTGTATGGCAGGCCTGGCTGGTTTCCAAGTTGTCTCTGGTCAATGTTTTGAGCAGAAGTTTGACGGTTGTCAGATAGTTACGGAACAGTTCCTCCGGAGCGATCTCTTCGCCGAGTAAAATGCCACCAAGATTGCCAAAATAACGGATTTCAGTTTGACATTTTTGTTTTTTGAGAAATGACTCAAGATTTTGTGTCTGTGAGTGAAAGACTCGTCTTTTTAAGATGTAAACCGCGTCTTTTTTGGAGAGTTCCTTGATTGCTTCACTCTCATCGACTACCGCCGCCACTTGATATCCTTCAAGGGCTAATAGGGTGCTGATGGCTCGGCGTACACTGTGGTCGGGTTCAATCAAGATGACTCTTTTGCCGGCTGGCTGGAGTTGGCTTTTAGAGGCAATTTCTTCTCTTTGACCTGGGACTGTCTTGCCATCTTCTCCTTTAATCTCAAAATCGATGATTTTAAAGTCGAAGGGGAGTTCTATCTTTCGTTTTTCCCGTTTGACTTCTTTGTTTAGGTAGTACTTGTTGATGGAATCATTAATCTCGGTCTGAGAGGCAACCCGCCAAACTATACCTGCCCCGTCTGCTAAGTGGCTTATTTTACTTTTGCAGAGCTTGTTTTCGGGCTGGCAGCTGACAACGGCCAATTGTTTTTCATTCCCACCAATAGGGAGGCTCAGGAGGAGCCGTACGATCTTAAGTTGAAATTCATCTTTACCATCAATACCCTTTTGGAAAACCGGATAGTAAGGCAGTTGGTAATGTAAGGCGTAGGCTTTGCCCAGTTTGGCGTAGTCAGCCAGTCCGAGAAAAAGAAGGCTCTCTTCCAGGCTCTCATTCTCAACATTTTTCTGCCGCTCTCTGGCGTTACGTAACTCTTTTTCAGAGAGCAGCCGATTTTTTATTAATATTTCAGCTAGTTGTACGTCGGTTAGCATCAAGACCCTCATTGAGAGTTGGTTGTAGACGAATATTTACCTTGCTCCATTATCAATCGAGGCCTAAACTTTAAGCGGCCACCGGCATGGACATTTTAAAATACACTTAATCTGGTGTTTTGTCATCTAACTTAATGCGCTGGACAGGTTTAGCTCTCATGTTTTTTTATGTTTTGCTTCAGAAAGGAAAGCTTCTATATTATCGTTTAACATCAATGGCAAAATATGCGACAATTCAGAATCGTCTAAACTCCACCATTTCAATTGTAGTAATTCTTCTATTATTATTTCGGGGAATCTTTTTTTTATAAAGCAAGCGGGATTGCCTGCCCATATAGCATATGGATCTAAGTCCTTCGTTATTACCGACCTGGCACCGACGACCGCACCATCACCAATGGTAACACCAGACATAATTATGCTTTCGGTGCCTATCCACACATCGTTGCCAATAGTCACATCACCTTTTGTTCTTGGGTGCCCACTGATATTTCTCGCACAATCCCATAATGCTGGGAAAGGATAAGTCGTTGCCCAATCTATTCTATGCTCTCCTCCTAAAAAGATTTTGACTCCTTTCGCTATTGAACAAAAAGCCCCAATTTTCAAAGTTGAACCTTCCTTCCAAGTCCTAATCTCTGGGTTGCCATAGCTATGTCGTCCAATATCATATTGGGGATACTTATCTTTAAGTATTTTTGTTTTATTGAAGACTATGCTCTTAATACGCCTTTTAAAATAATCAACAAATTTCATAATACCTTCTCAGGTTAACATTTATATGATCAGGTCTATTCAACCTGATCAGTTGATATCTAGGGCCAATACAGGTCAATTTACTTTATTGTAAATATTATTGAAAATTTCAACCTTACTCTGCTAAACAGCAATCAAACTTAATCGTCAATCACTTAAAGCATACAAAAGGGCTTCCAAGTAAATAAAAATAGAGGATGAGGAATGGTTCTTGACAAAAAATGTCAGTGCTGGATGACGTAAATTGTCAGCCTGCTCTATTGTGCAGATTTATTATGGTATTATATGAATTCTCCTGTTTATGCTATAATCTCATGGTAAACCATTGAAATCAAGAATAAAAAAAATATTGTTTGATTTTCAATATAAATCTTATTGATGGTATCATCCTTGCACTATTCTTCAGTAAAATAAACAACGGAAAGTCAACAATTTTCTTTCAAAGTAATTATCTTTTAACGTAAAATCTTCAAACCTAACAAAAAGGAGAAAGTCATGAAGAAGACCCGTAAAAACAACAAAGGTTTCACCCTGATCGAACTGATGATCGTCGTCGCCATTATTGGTATCCTGGCAGCCGTTGCGATCCCGATGTACAAAGTCTATATTCAAAAAGCGCGTTTTGCCAGTGCCTGTACACCGACGATTCATGCGGTGCAGACCAATGCCGCCGCGCACTTCTCACTGAAAAATTTATTTCCAACTAATATAACCGTACTCACCGCTGAGGCTTCAACCTCAGCTATCGATCTTTCTACTGCTACCGCCGCGGGTGTGTATTCGTTTGTGTTGAACTCTGGTAACGGTACCATCGCAGATCTGATTACCGCTTATGGTGCGACCATAGATTGTTCTGCGGTAACAGACGCAGGGAAGATTATCGGGTGGAATAATTCCGGCGCTCTCGCCGAAGGTCTTGGTATGGATTGAGCACGTAGCTGGTCATAAGTCCTGAATTGAAAAAGAAGGGGTGCTGGTGTCAACTGGTGCCCCTTCTTTGAGTTGGGAATATGTACGTTAGTCGGGGAGTCTTTAGGTGAAGATGTTTTTTGAGAGAAGGATAGAATACCTGTTGTTGTCGGTAATCGTGATCCTGATTTTATCGTCTTATGCGAATACTCTTTACGCCCCGTTTGTTCTTGATGATATGCACAGTTTTGTTGAGCAGCCTCTGGTGCTCAACTTTGATTTTACCTGGGAGAGCTTTCTCAAACTGGCCGAGACACCTTTTGGCTGGAAGCGTTTCCTGCCGGTATTGACCTTTGCCCTTGATCTGCAATGGGGTTCCGGCACACTTATCGCGTTTCACATAACGAATATCATTATCCATATCCTTGCGACTTTAGCCCTCTTTTTCCTGCTTAAATCATTATTTGAATTAATTTCTGGCGATTATCCCTCTTTTTTAGGAGATGGGCGGTTTACGACTTCGATTGTAATCTTGTCTACGGTCGGGCTTTGGGCCTTGAACCCGATACAGACCAATGTCGTAACCTACCTGGTGCAGCGCATGACATCGATGGCTGCTCTCTTCTATTTTCTTGCTCTGGGATGTTATCTGCGCGGGCGGTCCGCCCATCTGCAAAAGGTTGACAATAGAAAATTTTTACTCTGGTACTTTTTGACTGCACTGTTCGCAATCTGCAGTTTTATGTGTAAGGAGAATACCGTAACCCTGCCGGTTGTGATAGCTCTGGTTGAATTTCTCTTTGTTTGCGATGGTTCCGTATCAAGGTTTCTCAAGAAGTACATAGTGGTGTTGATCCTGGCAATACTGGTACTGATACTGATTATTTACTTCAAGTTGCCGGGGTTGCTGGAGGGGTATGGCAAGCGTCATTTTACACTTTCTGAACGATTGCTTACGGAATTAAGGATTGTCTCATCATACATATTTGTCCTTTTGTTACCCCTGTCGCGTTTTCTCAATCTAGAACATGATCCGGTATTGTCAACCTCTCTTTTTGCGCCGATTTCGACCTTTGTCTCGCTGGTATTTCTATCGATTGTCATAATTTGTGCGTGGCGTGCGAGAAAACGTTATCCGCTGGTAACTTTTGCTGTTTTCTGGTTCTTTATCAATCTTCTGCTTGAATCCAGTTTCATTCCCCTGGAACTGAAGTTCGAACATCGTCTCTATCTGCCGTCGGCAGGCCTCTATCTTGCTGTATCATTACTTGTCGCCGGGTTGATTATCTGGCTTTTTTCAGGAAGGGCTGTGGATAGGCGCAATTTTGGAATAATAGTTGTTACGTCCATCGTAGTCGTTTTGTCGGGATTGTCCCTTTTAACCTTCAAGCGCAATCTGGTCTGGCAGGACGCGGTTACTCTATACAGAGATTGTGCGCTCAAGTCTCCGAACAAGGCTAGATCTCACTCCAATCTTGCGCGTGCCTTAATTGAACAAAAAGCCTATAAAGAGGTTGTTGTCGAGTGTGAAAAAGCTTTGGTTCTGGGAGTGGAAGGGTATGAGTGTTATTGGGTTACCGCGGCCAATCTTATTGTGGCCATATCGAAGACGGGGGATGATCGGTGCGCCATCGAAAGGGCGGAAAACCTTCTGGAAAATTCTCCTGAAAATGCTAAAATTAACGATCATACATCATTTTTACACAATCTGGGAAAGACCTACATTGATGAGTCGATGTACCAGAAGGCTTATGATATCTTTCTGCGGGGATTTAAGTTGGCATCGAAAAATAGATATGCCGACCCGAGATGGGAGACTGATATGAATCTTTTTGCCGGCGATCTTTTCAGCTTTTTGAATAGTTGCGCCGAAAAGAATATACATCTGGATACGGAGGGTTTGATAGCTGATGGTCCGAATCTGTCGGTTTATGAAAAAATGGCAAGGTTTAGTCTTGAGATGGATGTTCCCGAATTGGCGGAGCTGTATTGTAAGCGCAGCTTAGTTAAAGAAGGAGAGATGCCGCCGGGTTGCGTCGATGTCAGTAAGATACTAGAAGAGAGATATTCACTGAATGCTTTGCAGAAGCTGAGGGGAACGATAAAAACAAACTATTTTCATCACCCTTTTGCCGGCAAATTTAATTTTTATATGGCAGTTGTGTATGGCCTGGAAAAGGTTGGACTGTCGGATTTTTTTTTGATAGACTATTTTTTGCAATTGGCGGCTGAATTACAACCGGATAACCCTGATGTTACCTTGTTACGATCTTGGTTGTATTATCAAAGATCACAGTTTGACGATGCGATTTGCGAAGTTGATAAAGCCATAGACCTGGACAATGAATATGCTCAACTCTGGATAAATCGCGGACTGTATAGTATTGACGCCGGAAGAGTTGAAGATGCTTTATCAGACCTTGCAAAGGCGAAAGAGTTATATCCAGATAATCCGAAGAACAGTAAACTTAATATTTTTATTGCTGAGGCCAAAGTTAAAATGTTATTAAATAGTCAAGGGGATGATCATGAGTAGTTTAAAGAGGGTATTTGTTGTTAGTTGTAAAGCCTTTCGGATAAATTATAATGGCTTTACATTAGTCGAATTAATGATTACAGTTGCCATATTATCTATCTTGGCAGCGGTGGCAATCCCTGCATATTCCAACTACATCAATCGTGCCAAACAGGCCGACGCAATTATTGGTCTGAAAGCGGCGCAGATGGCTCAGGAACAGTTTTTTAGTGAGAATAATGCCTATTCAAGTACTGTAGATATCCTTCCTGGTTTTTCTGATGCTACGGTTGACAACTCTTATGTTAAAGGTGAATATACGCTTAGTGCCAGTGCTTCGACAGTCCCATCATTTTCGATTGTAGCGATAAGGGTTGTGGGTGGAGCTACTGATCGTTGGACGATTAGTGATACCAATGTCAACCCGGTTTTTGACACCTCGGTTTCCGGAATTAAAGGTTATTCTGTTTTTAGTTGGATTTTTGACTGATTACCCAGCTTGTTTTTTTGATTTGTGATTTTTGCTGTGAAGCGATTACATTGCCTTTTTAGGTGCTATGATATATTTTGATTTTTCCATAAGAGAGTGAGTGTTCAAGTTTAGAATGGGACGCAAATTACGGGTTTGCTATGTTTTGGCTTACTATTCACCTGACTACATAAGGACTTTGACCTTGGTCACGGCGCTGAAAATGGTTCAAGGAGTTGAGCTGTTTCAGGCTCGCAATACCACCCCTGGAGCGTGGCGATATGTTCAGACCTTGGGCCGTTTGTTATATATTAGGCTGCGTTATAATCCCGACTGTTATATCCTCGGATTCCGCGGACACGATATCTTTTGGCCGGTTCGCATTATGGCCTGGGGGAAGATTCTTATCTTCGATGAGTTGATGTCACCCAGTGATGCCATTATTAATGAGGGTAAGAGAAGCAGAAAGGGCACTTGGGGGGGGCGGTTAATTTTTTTGTACGAAAAATTGATACTTCATGTGGCAGATCTAATCCTTACTGATACCGTTTCTCACAAATCTTTTCTAATGCGTTTTTTCTCACTTTCCGAAGAAAAAGTGGCTGCGCTTCCGGTGGCTGCCGATGAGGAGCTGTTTTTTCCTGCTGTGCAAATACCGCGTGGTAAGGTACCGGGTAAATTTTTCAATCTTCTTTTCTATGGGTCATTTCTCCCTTTACACGGTATTGAAGTTATTTTAGACGCAGCATCTTTATTGTGTGAAGAACCGATCAGATTTACCATGATTGGAGGAGCTCGCCGGGATGAACAGCGTTTGAGGGAGAAAATTAATCGGTTGGGACTTGACAATGTTAGATATCTTCGATGGGTTGACTTTACCGATTTACCCGAATTGATTGCCGAATGTGATCTTGGTCTGGGTGGGCCTTTTGCTGATACTGCTCAAGCCAGACGCATTGTTACTGGTAAAACTTTTCAGTTTTTGGCTATGGCCAAGCCGGTTGTTGTTGGTCGCACGGATGAAAGTC
Organism: uncultured Thermodesulfobacteriota bacterium; assembly: GCA_964457755.1. Lineage (GTDB taxonomy): Bacteria > Desulfobacterota > Anaeroferrophillalia > Anaeroferrophillales > Tharpellaceae > Tharpella. Next base: position 16,040 of record CAYWGC010000004.1, read on the forward strand.
ACGGCTTTGTTGACAAGGTGAATGCTTTGATGGTGTCCCGAGGTGATGCCCGGGAACTGGTTGATGCGGTAATGTGGGCTTTTCATCATAGAGAGGAGCTCATATCGATAGGTGTACGAGGGCGCCGACTCTATGATGAACAATTTTCGCTTGCAGTGTTGGAGAAACGCTTGCGTGAGGTTCTCAGAAGAATCATTTCATCTCGACAAAGAAATAATATTATAGATATCTAGTTATTATGAAAATAAGTCAAGCACAATGCGATAAAAACGGGAGAATCGTTTGAGGCAGAGGAGGAATTTATTTTCTTTCGTGGTGCTTGTAAGTTTGCTTGCAGGAATTGCCTACTACCTTTTTTGTCATCCCGACCTGTTGGCGGTGTATAGTAATATCTCGCTGATTGAAATATTGGGATTGATGCTTGTCCACGTTTTATTGCTCTTGATAAATGGGCTTCTGCTTAAATTTTCGGCGCAAAAGTTCTCTTTGCAATTGTTCTACTGGGAGTGTTTTGGTCTTTCAGTTGTCACAGCTATGGGGAATTACCTGACTCCTTTTTCCGGAGGGATGTTATTGCGTGCCAGCTATATGAAGCGTCGGCATGGTTTCCAGTTTGCCAAGTTTGTCGCCATCTTGGGGGCAAACTACTTGATTTATTTCTGGGTGATAAGTTTGCTTGGGGTTGGCGTGACAGCTTGGGCCTGGACGGCGGCTTCTGTCAAAGTGCTTCTTATATTTTTTCTAGTTGTTTGGGTTTCGATATCGTTATTGGCACTCTTGCCGGTGGTTAAATTTCCCGGTTCGCATTGGTTGATAGTCAGTGCAAATGTCATGTTTGAGGGTTGGGAACTTATGAAAAATGATTCCGGCCTGTTGATTCAGATGGTTGTCTTAGCTCTTGCCAACATTATTTTAAGTGTGGTCTCTTTTTGGTTTGCTTGCCGGGCTTTAGGCTTTTCTGTTTCATTTTTGGCCGCGGCAATAGTCAGTCTGGTGGCGGTCTTTTCGGTGGTTGTCAAAGTAACTCCCGCAAATTTAGGGGTTTACGAGGCTATGGTCTGCTTTGCAGCCCCGTTGGTAGGTTTGACTGTTGGTGAAGGGTTGATCGCAGCTATTTTATTGAGAGGGGTGGCGATTGTTCCGGTTTTTTCGTTGGGTCCCTGTTTTAGTTATATGTTGACACGAGAGATGCTCTCTGTAGGTACGACTGCAACAACTTCAGTTGATTCAAATTGAAAAGAGGGCCTTTTTTGTTATCTTTTTTATTTTTTCTAGATTAGTTACCCGGTGGTTTACTGTGATAAATTTGCTAAAAAGTTTCCTCTCTTTACTCTATTTCAGGTGTGACTACTTGCTTCGGTTGAGTCTTGGTAAGGAGAAGCGTTGGCAGATGGATTTTGAGTGCGAAATGCTTGCGCTTGGACGTGGTGATGGGCGTTGGTTTATCCACCCCAAATTTTATGATTCTTCTGGTATCGTCTACTCTTTCGGGGTGGGAAAGGATATAAGCTTTGATCTTGAGTTGATAAAACGTTACAATTTTGAGGTGCATGCTTTTGATCCGACGCCGACATCCATTCGGTGGTTAGCAGAGCAGTCCTTGCCTCCAGGTTTCCACTTTCACACTTATGGTCTGGCCGATTATGATGGTACGGCGGAGTTTGTCTTACCTGCCAATCATAGCGTATCTTTTACGATGCTCGACACGCAGGGCGGTGGTGAGTTGGTTCAGGGGGAAGTTCTTAAACTTTCGACTATTCGACAGCAACTTGGGCATGAAAAAATTGATATTTGTAAGATGGATATAGAAGGGGCCGAGTATGGGGTTATTGACGATATTATCGAGCAACGGGAATATATTGATCAGTTGTTGATAGAGTTTCATCATCGTTTGATCGACGGCTCACAAGGGTTGGAGATGACTAAGAAAGCTGTAGCCCGGTTAAATGGGGCCGGTTTTTTTCTGGTTCATGTTTCTAGAGGATTGGAATTTAGTTTCTTGCGTGACCCTGGGAGGCAATTTAGTTAGGTTGGCACAATTGCAACAAGCCTAAATTAACAGAGAGGGCGTCTTAAAACTGTGTAAATCTATAATCTCTGGCTCCAAATTAATAGAAGCGAAAAGCACTAAGGATTTTTTGCTAAAAATAAGGATTGATTTCAATGAAACATTCAGTTGCTTTAATTGCTCCACCCTTTACATTGGAAGACCGGTACGGAAAAGACATGAAGCACTTTGGTGCTGTAACTGAACCATTAGGTCTTGCCTATCTTGCCGGTTGCCTTGAGGAAAAAGGAATAGATGTTTCCATTATTGATGCTCCGGCAGAAAATATGGATATTGAATCCGTTGTTCAGAAAATAAAAGATATCGGTTGTAGTTTGGTTGGGGTATCCTTGCTGACACCTTCTTTTGGGGTGGTCAAAAAACTATGTCACCAAATAAAAAATAGTCGATCAAACATTACTATTATTTTGGGAGGACCCCATTGTACAGCATTACCGGAAAGAACTCTGGTAGAAATTCCATCAGCAGATATTGTATGTTTTGGTGAGGGTGAACATACTATTGTACAGGTTGCAATGGATATAGAAAACTCTGGATTGGATGCTATCAACGGTATCTGTTATCGAGATGATCGTGGTGCCGTGCAAAAAAATGGCCCAAGACCGTATGTGGAAAATCTGGATGAAATCCCCTTCCCGGCCAGACACCTTTTGCCGATGGGGAAATACCACATGACCGCATCTAGAGTGGCAGATGAATCTTATTGTCCTACAATTATTGTTGCCAGGGGGTGTCCCTTTGGATGTACGTATTGTTCACATACATTTGGTCGTAAACTTCGCTTTCATAGTGTCGAACGGGTGATCTCGGAAATAAATTTTCTAATGGCTGAGTATAAGATCCACCAATTAAATATAGAAGCCGATACCTTGACTGCCAATAAAAAATTCATTAACAGCTTGTGTCATGCCCTGATTGAAACCGGTATTGCCCAAAAGATTAAATGGACCTGTGAAAGCCGTGTGGATACGGTCGATTACAATTTACTTAAATTGATGAAACAAGCTGGTTGTTGGCAGATTAGTTACGGGTTTGAAACCGGAAGTCAGCGGTTGTTGGATATGATTAATAAATCTGTTACTCTTGAACAGGCTGAAGAAACCGTAAGGTACACACATCAGGTAGGCATCTCCATCCGAGGCTTCTTTATGTTGGGTCTTCCATCTGAGACCCGAGAAGAAAGTATGGAAACTATTAATTTTGCAATAAAGCTAAATCCATTATGGTCTCAGTTTACCATTACAGTCCCCTACCCGGGAACCCCGATGTTTGACAGTCTTGATCGGGAAAACAAAATCAAGACTTATGATTGGGAACACTACAATACTTGGTCCGGATGGAAAAAGGATGCCCGGATTCCTTTCGTGGCTGAAGGCCGGACTCCTGAAGAGTTGATTGGCCTTCAAAAAATGGCCTTGAGAAAATTTTATATGCGCCCCAGTGTTTTTATACGTTTTTTGTCATCTGTGAGGTCTGTGAAAGATCTGAAAAAATACATGATCGGGCTATACGTTTTACTAAAAAGTAAAATTGCATTACAGGGGTAGCTAAGCCTTGCCCTCTCCGGAGGCAAGGCTTAGTCCCCCCATCTTTTGGGGTTTAAAATTATAGACCCTATGGGGTAGGTTTTCTATTTTTGGTAGAGTAGCGTTGTGATCTGTTCAGAAACCAAACCTATAAGAAAGATTTGAACACTGCTGACCAATAATAGGGCACTCATATTGGTGAAACGTCCGGTATCCCAAAAGGTATAAAAATAGTATGAAATTCCTATTGTGAATGTTGTGAAACTGAAAGGGACGAAGATCTTTAGTGGAGAAAAGAGTGAACCGACCTTGAATATGATCAGCAGAAAGCGCAGCCCGTCCCGAAGTGGTTTGATGTGGCTGGTTCCCTTATCTTTCCTTTGTTTGGCCTTGATTCCGTAGTAGGTGACATTGTAGCCGGCCCGCATGAAGGCCATGGTGATGGTCGTCGGATAAGAGAAACCGTTTGGTAATAGGTGCAGAAACTCCTTGAATTTATTTGCTTCGACCACCCGAAATCCGGAGGTCAAGTCACCAATCCTCTGGTTTGTCATCCAGCTTGCGAAACGGTTGTAGAAGCCGTTGGCCAGACGACGGCCAAGTCCTGCATGGTCAACTGGTGAGCGTTCGCCAACCACCATCTCATAACCACTCTTAACCATTTCCAGCATGGGTTTGATCTCTTCGGGCCGATGCTGACCATCTGCATCCATAAAAACTAGGATATCGCCAGTGGCGTTCCGGGCGCCACTTTTGACGGCGGCACCGTTGCCTTTGCGATAAGGGTGAGTGATTGTTTTAACGTTGAATTTGGCGCAGACCTTTTTGGTGTTATCGGTTGAGCCGTCATTGATGACAATAATTTCAGCTTTCGGGTAGAGGCTTTTCAGCTCAGGTAACAGGAGAACCAGGCTGTCTGCTTCATTGAGGGCTGGGATGATGATACTGAGGTGGTGGTGAGGGTTATTGTCCATAATTATTGTTTGACAGCTTGGGTTTTCGGTTGATTAAATCCTTAGCCTTTAAAGGTTCAGGCTGACCATTTTTGCATCATTATCCTGGAGATATATAGGTTATCTAGGTATAGTGGTCAAGTTAAAAAACTATGTTTTCATTTTTTGTTTTTTTACAGAATTTACTCCTTGATTAAGATTTGTTTTTTTTGTGGTATCTTCTAGTCTTTTACAGTAGTTATATCTGTTTGACTGAAATCATTTCCTTTAAACAGTAAAGGTTCTCCGCTGTATTTTGCGAGTGCGTAAGAGCAGCAATCTCCAATATTTAATTTGGCCGGATGTCTACCTTTGCCGAATTTGCGCCAGACTTCTTGAGCCAATTGGGTCAGCTCCACAGTTAAAGGTATTACATCAGCATTTATACGGTGCAAGAGGAGGTCAAGTTCACGGCCTCCACTCTCTCCCTTGCGCGATTCAATTACTATTCCGGCTTCCAGTAGGCTAAAGCTGCAAATTGTTCTTTTGGGGTCGGTTGCGATGGCATGAGCCAAGTGGTTTGTTTCCGGTTCAGCTGTCAGGATGGCGATGATGGCCGAGGTGTCAATAACCATCAGCTCTAAACCCCATTCTTGTTATAGCCCAGAATTTCTTCATCGCTACGGTTGTCCAGATCCGGAAGGGTGTTACAGCGTTGGGATATTGAAAGTATCTGTTGTTCAACATCAATGATGGTTTTTTTCCCCTTCAAGTTTTCCAGACGATTTTCCAGGGCCTTAATAATTGTTTGGGTAATGTTTTCTTTGGTTATGGATGAAACTTGCCGGGCTAGTTGTTCGGCATATGGGTTCCTGATACTTAATGCCATGGTCTGGTCTCCTAGGATATCGTATTGAATATGTAGTAAAATATATATTATATATATTTAAATGTCAAGTTCACGATCTCCACATTCACTATTACGCATCTTTATAGCAATTTCGGTCTTCAATTTTCAGGGTAACTGCTCCCGCCAGCTCCCGGATCGAAATTGATGGTTTTGAAAAATCAGGATGAACAGTTAGCGATGGCCTGTTTTATGGCTTTGTAAATGGGTGGATATTCTTGTAATAAATCTCGGTGCTGTCTGAGTGTATCACTGGCACTGGCAAGTGTATGTTCAATGAGTTTGGAAGCTTTATTGATGCCGATTTTTTCCCCGAAATGGTTAAGTTCTGCTTTTCCCGGGAAAGATTTTTTCTGGCCGTTCATTTTTAATGCTGGAGTATCATTTTTTAAATATGATAATGTTGACACAATGTCATAAGCGGGCGACAGGCGTATTGTCTCAGGTTTTTTTATGTCATCATAGATCAGGGAGAAATTTTTTTTATGTGCGTCCCCGTTTCCAACTGCTACGGATAGAACCAACAATCGAAAAAACAGTTCCAAGTCCTTTTGCGGAGCGGCGCAATACATTTTAATAACATTGGCAAGAGATTCATAGGAACCTGTATACTTGTCGCTAGTTCTTTCCCCCAGGAGTACGGAAAAATCCTCAACTCCCAGATTGCTGCCATTATCACGGAGATCAAAGCGGCGCAAGACAAATAGAGAGTGATCATCGGACAGGTAAAAATCAGGCACATGTAAGCCGCAATTTTTTGCGGCGGTCATGCAGAAGTACTCATTTACGGCGAGCCCGGGGTATTCTTTAAGGCCGCTTTTTATTATCAGTCCCGGAGTATTAAAGGTTGCCCGAACATCTCCAACTAAAATTTTGGGTTGTACGCCACTAATAGAGGTTTGGAGCAGGTATTTATCGACCAACTCATCAAATAGAGACTTTTTGCCTCGCCACTGTAAAATTTCTGCCAGGTTCTCTTTACCTGCATCGTTAGCAGGGAAATGGCTGGAATGATATTGAAGCCGGCCTATACCATAATCACGTTGCAGTGCCAGAAACAGCATGTCATCAATGCGAATATGTTTTCGTAACCGTTCCGTAATACGTTCACGAACAAAACCTTCTGGCAGATTTTGTTCGAATATAGGGTGTACCACTCCACGGCTGTAACTGGGCAGGCGAACCGGCATGGTCAGGGAGATTTGGCAATCAGATTGGGCTGAATGATCATAAGCAAATGAAAATCGGTGAGTTTTTTCAAGTGTGCCACTGTTACCTTCCGGCACACTGACACGTAATCTGTTTATCCTTTCATTCATCAGACAACTCATCCAACGTAGGAAAGCGCACGGGTTCAAGGGTGAGGCGTAATCCCATCGCCCTTAAAATACTTAAAACCTGTCGAAACGAGCCCTTGTAAGTTCCCCGTTCAATCTCACCTACAACTTGTCGCCGCACTGAGGCAAGCTCGGCAAGGTGTGATTGCAGTAAGCCTCGTTGTTTTCGGGCTTCTCGAATTTTTCTACCCAAAATTTCCATATCACTTAACAATTCAATCGATCGCTTCATCCAGTAGCCAAAGTATTGATAGTGCCCTTGGATATTCGACTGTTCGAGTTTCCAGAGCACACTGAGTCTCATTTTGATTCTGACATCTTTCACCTGCTGGGTTGTGCTAGATTTCCTAACACATATGTTTGCTATTGTAAACATTTTTAATAAAAATGTAAGGTATGTTTATAAAGATAGACATTTTAGTTTTATATCTGCCGGAGAGTGGTGATGCTGTTTCTGGAATCGTAAATATGTGATGTTAAATTCATATCCTCCAAAGCAGATATCCACAATTCTCCATTCTTTATGATGTCATATTAAAATTATTAGAGAAATGAGAGATGTTGTGGTAAGGTAATTCTGTTTGGTATGGTGTTGCCGGTTTCAATTTGGTGCATGGGTGAGTCGTTATTCTTTGGGCATCCATAGTAGAAAGCCATGGAGAAGTTTGATGATAAACGGTGTTGTTTTAAGAAAACTGGAAAGTCTTTATGAGGTCTTGCGCGAGCTGGAATCATTGGGGCCGGTTACGATCGATATCTTGGCTGATGACTGGCTTACCTGGCGAGCTATTGAGCGTGATCTTCAAGTTTTAGTGGAAATAGTTTTGGATGTTTGCCAGCGTCTTATTTCCGTTGCTGATGAAGTACTGGCCACGACCGGTTCGGCTGCCGTAAAAAAATGTGTTGAACTTGGTGCTTTGTCGGGAACAGATCCTTTTCGAAAAATGGTCCAGTTCAGGAATTTCATTGTTCATCGTTATGAACAGGTTGAGGTTGGAATTCTGGCCGGAATGGTTAATGATAATCTGAAAGATTTCAAGCAGTTTAAAGTCGAGGTACTGAACTATGTCCGTCAGGGTTGACCTGAAGCACGCCCAGAAAGTATGGGAAAGCAATCCTTCTTTGGTTGCGGCATGGAGTTTTGGTTCTGCCAAAGAGGGGGATGTGGTACAGGGTAGTGATCTTGATATTGCGGTACTTTTCTCCTCTCTGCCAAATTTTGAGCAATTGGCCGAGCTTAGAGCCGACCTCCAAGATGCTTTGGAATTTGATACTATAGATTTAATGGTACTTAATACGGCTGGGACCATAAGCGCCATGGAAGCCGTTTCGGGAAAATCTCTTTTTTGTTGTGATCGTAGCAAACGGGCAGAATTTGTTTCTCTGGTTTCCAGACAATATGAGGACGACATGGCCTTTTTAGAGAAAAGTCTGCCGTAGTGCCTTCTTCTTTACTGCCGGGGAGTAAGTAGATGAGAATTAGCAAACATATGGTTGCTCAAATAAAAAAAGCGTTTAGCGAAACTTTAGTTTATATACATAAAAAAGAACTTAAGCTGATTTTGGAAACCTTATCCAGTAAAGTTGTTTCCAACTAAGGAAGTTAGGTGGATATTGTTGCCCGGTATTCATTCGGGTTGAATTTGCTGGTTATGGTTTTTATGATTTGATTTTTAGGAGCCAATTTGTGCAGGATAAGAGAAAAAATAGTTTAGCTGATAAATCAGCAGATGTAGAGTGTGGAGCTGGTGGCGTTGTCGAAAATTTTATTCACATGCAGATCCGCGAAGATCTTAAGGCAGGTAAGAATGAGGCTCGGGTGCATACTCGTTTTCCACCCGAGCCTAACGGATATCTCCATATCGGTCATGCTAAGTCGATCTGTCTCAATTTTGGTTTGGCTGAATCTTTTAAAGGTTTTTGTAACCTCCGTTTTGACGATACCAATCCGAGCAAAGAAGAGATCGAATATGTTGACTCTATAAAAGAGGATGTCAGATGGCTCGGTTTTGACTGGGCTGAAAGGGAATTTTTTGCCTCTGATTACTTTGAACAGCTCTATGAATATGCGCTTCAGTTAGTCAAAAATGGTAAGGCTTATGTCTGTGATTTGACCCCGGAGGAGACCCGCAAGTATCGCGGTAATTTAAAAGAACCCGGTCGCAATAGTCCTTATCGGGAACGTTCGGTAGCCGAAAATCTCGACCTCTTTGAGCGTATGCGGGCCGGAGAGTTCGCTGATGGATCTCGTGTGTTGCGGGCTAAAATAGATATGGCTTCGGGAAATATGAATATGCGGGATCCGGTTATCTATCGGATTTTGCGGGCAACCCACCATCGTACCGGCGATACTTGGTGTATCTATCCGATGTATGATTTTGCTCACGGTCTCTCTGACGCTATCGAGGGGATAACCCATTCAATCTGTACCTTGGAATTTCAGGATCATCGCCCCTTATATGAATGGTTTATCGAGCAGTTGCCGGTTCCTTCCCGGCCGCGACAGATTGAGTTTGCCCGGCTTAATCTCAGCTATACGGTGATGAGTAAAAGGAAGTTGTTACAACTTGTTAACGAAGGCTTGGTCGATGGTTGGGACGATCCACGTTTGCCGACGCTTTCCGGCTTTAGGCGCCGTGGATTTACCTCTGACTCGATTAGAAGTTTTTGTGAACGGATTGGGGTTGCCAAACGCAACAGTATGGTCGATGTAGCTCTTTTAGAACACACCGTACGTGAAGATCTTAATCGTAAGGCCCCAAGGTATATGGCGGTCTTAAAACCTTTAAAAGTAATTATTGAGAATTATCCTGAAGATCGGGTTGAAGAACTAGATGCGGTTAATAATCCCGAAGACTCTACGGCTGGAATTCGTAAAGTCCCATTTTCCCGGGAAATCTATGTCGAACAGGACGATTTTATGGAAGATGCTCCGAAAAAGTTTCGTCGTTTAACTCCGGGTCGCGAAGTCCGTTTGCGCTACGCCTACTATATTCGTTGCGATAGATTTGAAAAAGATGCTGATGGCGAGGTAACGGTTTTGTATTGCAGTTATGATCCCGAAACTAAGGGAGGCTCGGCCCCGGATGGCCGCAAGGTCAAGGCGACGCTGCACTGGGTTGCGGCCCCCACGGCAGTTGCGGCTGAAGTGCGCCTTTATGACCGGCTTTTTTCAGACCCGGATCCCGGCGCTGAAAAGGATGGAAAACCTTTTACGGAAAATATTAATCCAGATTCCCTTGTCGTGTTGGATGATTGCAAGCTTGAACCAGTTCTGGCTGAGGTTTCTGTCGGAGTGACGGTTCAATTTGAACGCTTGGGCTATTTCACCCCTGACAATTGCAAAAATGTGACAAAACAACCGGTTTTTAATCGAACTATTACTCTACGTGATACCTGGGCTAAAGTTGCTGGAAAGAGAAAATAGAAAAGTATATTGTTATGATCTATTGTGTCTGGCTCGCATAAACAATAGATCGTAGATTTTAGGGTGAAAAAAGGGAGACCAGGCGGTTTCCCTTTTTTATGCTATTAGAGAGGTCGTGGCTGGTGCAGAAGATGTTCAAATAGTCTATTGAATGATAAGATTGCTGATAGTAAGCGTTCCGTTATTGATAGTTAAAACCCCATTCAATATTGTTGTTAAATCACTGTTTGTGTAAGAGCAGTCATAACCTCCTGCGAGGTTAATGTTTTTATCCTGATCAATTGTCAGATTTTCGGTGAAGCTTAGGGCTTGGGTCTGGAGGGTTTCGCCTGGTGCAAGGTTGTTATTGTAAACTTCTTGTATAGAGGTAGCATAATAATTCTCACCCACTTTTATATGGTCATTGCCGCAGGCACTGGTACAGTCGACAAACTCGATCTTAACTTCATTGTTGGAGCAACCTCTGGCATTGCAGGCCATCAAACTAACTGTATATGTTCCTTGTTCAGTATAGAGATGGTTCGGATGCTGCTCGGAACTGGTGTCACCGTCGCCAAAGTTCCAGACCCAGGAGGTTGGATCGTTTGTTGAAATGTCAGTGAAAGTGACAAGGAGAAGGGTCGGGCCGGTCGTCGGGTCGGCCGTAAAGTTCGCAACTGGAGGGCTAACTGGGGGCGGCGTGGTAGTGCTAAAGGTAATATTGTTGGTATAATTGGTTCCGGTCGCATTGTTGGCCACAAGGCGATAGTGGTGCAGGGTGTTTGGTGTCAAGTTTGACAATACGCTCGCAACATTAATCGTAATGTTGCCCGACCCGGCGCTTAAGTGCATAGTTTCTGAGCCATAAGAGGTGGTTTCTCCATACTCGAAATAGTAGGTGGTCTCAAGGCCATTGGGATTTACCGTGCCGTTGATGGTTGCAGAGTTAGTGGTTATGGTGTCGGCACTTGTCGTGGTTACATTTGGTGGCGTACCTTGAAATGATGTGAAGAGGGAGAGTGCGGGGTCACCGTAAAGGTTGAAATCAAAGAGGTTCATCCAGCTCGTACCGCCGAACCAGGAGCCGGTTCCCATTTCACTTTTGGCATCATAGAGAGCCACTGCAGCAGGTTTTTCATTGGTGACCAGTTCATTGCCGTAATAGTAGCCGATGCTGGCATTGTCACAGTAGTATTTACGGTTTGGCGACCATTGTTCAAGCACATACCAGCTCACTCTACTGGCACTGACAGTTGTGATTGCCCCGTTATTTAACAAGGTTGCACCCAAGTTACCACTGTTTTCGGGGTAGCCGTTCGTACAGGAACACTGGTATACGAAAGAGGGGTGGTCATCGTCTAACGAGGTGGTGTCGCTACTCGATATTATCGTGCCCCAGCCACAGCCGTCATAGCCCAGATAGGCTCCAGTATCGCTACCGTGACCCCACCACCAGACAAGACCATAAGGGTTATTCATCCATCGATTTTTGGTTGCCCCGCTGATGAGTTCTTCAGAGCTGGAAAAATCTGAATCGGCCCCTGAACAGACCCCGCCCTGCATATACATCTTGTAAATAGTCATATTTTCGGGGGTTAAGTAGTTATCAACCATCTCTTCAGCCAGATAGGCACCGTCAGTCGTGGGGTCAGAAAAGCTCATGGGCAGCAGGACGTTTTCACGCCAGTCGATGGCGACGGCATTGCCGTAAGTGATGATTTTACTCAATACTGAATCGAGTTTTGCTATGCCGCCCGCATAAACCGGTATCCGGCCGACGTAGACTTCGTTAAAAAAATCGACGCCGCCCACTCCGCGGTCACCGTCGTATTCGCCGAAATAGCCATCGCCGTCGAGATCCCAGTTGCCGGTCAAGTCGGCATAGAAATAATCGGTTGGAGACTCTTTATAGCTGCTTTCATGGTTTCGCGGCCAACACATTTTCATCGGGACATCGCCGACCGAATCGCTGACGCTACTGGGATCATCGGGATCGGGATTGCCGATCAAGAGAACAAATTCGATTCCCAAACCCTGATAGTTATTGATCAGCCACTGACGAATCTTTTCGGCTGTACCATCGGGTGCTTGTCCAGTAAGAACGCCGTAATCATCCTCGGTTACCAGGATCGGTGAAAATCCTTTACCGACCAGGTAGCTCTGGAAATCTTCAAGCTTTGTGCTGTTATCTTGGATCGTATTGGTGGTGATGATGGCATAGTTATGAGTCTCTACGTTCTGACGTAAGTTTTCTAATTCAGTGGTATACCACTCCACGCCTTGTCTTGAGTTCTCTAAAAGTTCACTGGCTCTTCTATCCATGATCGTATCGACAGAAGCAATTTGGGTTGTTGCGCTCATGCCGGCTTGCTCATAGATTATCCGGATTGAGGCTTGGGGGATAAATTTAAGTTCCTGACTTAGCGGGTTATACTGAAACGGCGTATATTTTAAGGTTACAATCCGCCATTTCCGCATTTGAGAAAGGCCGTGGTACTCAACTGGATGCTCAGGGTAGAAAGTGTCTTGAGAGTAGATTTCGGGTACGCGATCTATAATTTTGTTGAAATCGACCCAGGTCGCCATAGCTGGCAGAAACTCTATTACAAAAGTTCCCAGACTCACGGTCTTCTCTTCCGTATATTCAACCCTGATGGTTTCTTCCAGAGCAGTCGGTGGTAGCGCAAAACGAAGCAGTTTGGTTGGTAGATCGGGATAGCCCGGCACTGCGTAAGACTTATAGCCCGGCAGGGTGATCTTATGGTAACCATTCGCGTCAATGGCAATCGTATAATCCGGTGCTGTGAGCTGAAGAGAGAGTGCTTGTTCGAGTCCGCTCTCAGCTCCATAGAGGGGGCTACAAATGAACATGATTAAGAGGATGGAAAAAAAATGGCAAAAAACACGTTTCATATTTCTGTTTTTCCTTGAAAGTCACCGAATATGAGTAGTTTTTGCAGGGTACATCGCATAAGCAGAGAGCAATTGTGTCATTTATGAATACGTCCCTGTAACCGTGTTGGAAATAAGCTTTTCGATAAATGGGGGCAAAGAAAATTACTCTGCTAACTACGGTGGTATATTTTCTCTATTTTTTCCAAAAGTGACCAACCTTAAAAATGCATATTGAGACAATTTATTGAGGTCTTAAGAGAGCTATCATACTGTAACCATCAATTATTATGCCAATTCGATCTGATTTTAGTGGGAAATTGGCTGGAAGAACTATTGAAGATTTCTGTATTTTATGTATAACTGCTTGAAATCGATGCTTATTTACTGTATGTGAAAAGCGATGCTCTACTTCTGTTAATGGTTGGTATGGAGGGATTGCAAATAGCAATGCTTTGCATGCCTACAGTTTGCTTTGAATTGAGAATATCTTTGATGAAATTTTTCCAGGTCTATTGTCGGCTACTGGCTAATACAGTTGTTACTTTGGGATTGATATTTTTTACCTTTTCGGTCGTTAATGCTGAAGCTGAAAAAGTTCCCTTTTTACCTGAAGATAGTATTGCCACTATTCAGGCAAAGATCGAGGTTAATGGTTATGGTTTCAGTGTTGCTCCGAATTGGGTGACGAATTTGTCTTTTGCGGAGAGAGAGAAGTTACTTTCGCGGTACCCTTCTCCATATCCCACCTATCGGACCGGTAGCAGTTTTGACTATGGACCTTTGGTTGTCCGTTCGGCTGAGGAATTGCCGACAGTCTTTGATTGGCGAGATTATCAAGGGCACAGCTATATCGGGCCGGTTCGTAATCAGGGCGGTTGCGGTTCCTGTTACGCTTTTGGTGCCTGCGCTGCCGCTGAAGGGGTCTATAATGTTGCCATGAATCACTATGATGGTGATTGTCTCGATCTCTCGGAAGCTTTTTTGGCTTTTTGCCTTGATGACTACTATACCGGTTACTCTGGTTGTTATGGCTCCAGCTATGATTATGAGGAACTTGATGCCTTGGTTGAGCGTGGAGTTTGTCTGGAGACAGCCTACCCCTATACCGCAGTTGATCAAGGATGTGTTTCCGGTTCAGAGACGGCCCCTCGGATAACATTCAATGGTTGGTATCGGATCCCCTGCGGTGATATTTTGGCGATCAAAAGCGCTCTTATGACTTATGGTGTTCTTGACGCCGCAGTTTATGTGACATCTGCTTTCGCGGCTTATGAAAGTGGTGTTTTTGTCGATTATAATACTGAGTGTAATTATGATCCCTGTTACTATACAGCAACTAACCACTGCATTGCTTTGGTCGGTTGGCAAGATACCAGTGCGGATGGTGACGGTTACTGGATCTTACGTAACAGTTGGGGGAGTGGTTGGGGTGAAGATGGTTACATGAGAATTGCTTACCGTAGTGCTCATGTTGCTTGTGAAGCCTGCTATATGGTGTATGATGCTCCTGGCCAGATCTCCGGATCCAATTGGAATGACTATATTGCCGATGGTTATTGGGGCGCGGGAGAACCGGGACTGGCCAACTGGAAAATGTTTATTGATGCAAATCTCAATAATCAGTGGGATAGTGGCGAGAGTTATGCGATTACTGATCAAGATGGCAACTATTTATTGTCTGGGTTAGGCGCTGGAACCTATGTGATTACTGAGGAGTTGCAGGATGGTTGGTCGCAAACCTTTCCATTGCCTGGGGCCGCAGCCTCGAGTGCGGCCAGTGGCTCATCGACCTGGTCGGATGATCTTTCAGAGATGGAGCGGGAGCAAATAGACTATATGGTGATGGACAGTCCGCCGACACCGCCGCCTGGTTATGATCGGCCAGTCGTGCGGCAAGTTTCTCTATCTTCGGTTTCTCTCGATAATGTGCCGACCTCGACTTGGACCTATGGTTGCTCAGCAACTTCTGCCGGAATGCTTTTTGGCTATTATGATCGCACCGGTTACTCTAACATATATAGTGGCCCGACTAATGGTGGTGTGGCGCCATTAACGGATCTTGGGCAAGGGGCAAATCCAGACTCTCCAGTCAGTGGTTCTTGTTCGTTGATTGCGACCATGGCTGGTTTTGATGGCCGTATGGCTCCTGGGCATGTTGATGATTACTGGATTGCTTATGGTCAAATCGGGCTTGACCCGTGGGAAAGTAGTGGTGATGAACATACCTGGGGGAGGTGTACGGCTGATTATTTGGGCACCAACCAATGGAAATGGGGAGATCCTCCAGATCATAATAGTGATGGGGCGACGACCTATTATTTCTATGCAAGCGGCGAAAAATTATACGACTATATTCCCGGGGTTAGCCAGGGATTGCCACAGACCGCTCTCTGTCATGGTTTGCGAATTTTTGCCGAGTCGCGGGGTTATACGGCTACAGAAAATTATAATCAAGTTGTAGACACACAGGCAACTGTAGCCGGGCAGGGGTTCTCTTTTGCCGATTTTAAAACTGAAATCGACAACCGCTATCCGGTTTTAATCCATGTCACCGGTCACACGATGAATGGTGTCGGCTATGATGATGGTGTGACGCAGACCATCTATCTCCATGATACCTGGGATAATTCCCTGCACTCTATGGTCTGGGGTGAGACATATGCCGGGATGACACTCCTGGCGGTAACTGTCATTCATCTGGCTCCCTCCGTTGAGATCGGAGCTGTTCATACTGTTTTTTTAGGAGAAGGGGAGACGGTAAGCGATATTAATTTTGCTAACCATGGCCCCTCTTTTTCCGATACTGTGAAAGTGCTTGAGGGGACGACATTTCATGGTGCTATTCAAGATGGCTATGACGCGGCTGGTGATGGTGAGACGATCCAGGTGCAGATTGGTAATTTTCTCGAATCTCCGGTTTTTGATCGTTTTATTGATGTCTTTCTGGCGGGTGGCTTTGATGCCGGTTTCAGTGTGCAGACAGGTGTAACTAATATACTCGGCACGATGACGATTGCAACGGGCAGTATCACTCCTGAGAAGATTGTAATTCAGTAAAAGAGGTTTTTAGCTTAGCGGTTTTCAACAGATGTTGTTAAAGTTGCGAATTACGTTTACGTTTCATCACTCATCATTCCGCATTTAATCTTAAGTTTGCCCTCTTTCATCTCCACCAGCGCTCTCCCTCCCTGTTTCAGTGAACCAAACAAAAGTTCGTCGGCGAGTTGATCCTTGATCGTTTCCTGGATCAGGCGGTCTAAAGGACGGGCTCCGAATTTAGCGTCAAAACCGTTTTCAGCGAGCCATTTCCGGGCTTCTTCACTCAATGAAAGTCTGACTTTGCGGGGTTTGAGAAAGGTGTCAAGTCGGGTCATGAATTTATCGACGACTTTCAGCATTATCTCCCGGTTCAAGGGGTGGAAAAAGATAATTTCATCAAGGCGGTTACGAAATTCTGGCGTGAAAAGTTTTTCTAAGGCCTTGCGGCCCTTTTCCTGCGGTCGGCTGTCATCGGCATCGCCAAAGCCGATACTGTTGGCAGCCATCTCCCGGGCTCCGGCATTGCTCGTCATGACCAGAATGGTATGGCGAAAATCGGCCTTCTTGCCATTATTGTCGGTCAGTGTGGCGTAATCCATGATCTGCAGCAATATCCCGAAGATATCGGGATGGGCTTTGTCGATCTCGTCAAAAAGAACCAGGGCGTGCGGGGTTTTTCGAATCTGCTCGGTCAAAAGTCCACCTTGTTCAAAGCCGACATAGCCGGGTGGTGAGCCGATGAGGCGGGCGACGGCATGCTTTTCCATGTATTCACTCATGTCAAAACGGATGAGTTCAATTCCCAAACGGGTTGCGGCCTGACGGCAGATCTCAGTTTTGCCAACCCCGGTTGGTCCGGTAAAAAGAAAAGAGCCTAAAGGACGTTCCGGTTGGTTGAGGCCGGCATGGGCTCTTTTTAAGGCCCGGTAGAGAGCGGCGATCGCTTCATCCTGGCCAAATATCTGATTTTTCAGGTGGTCATCTAGACGGGCTAGGCGGGCACTGTTATCAGCGGTTACTTTTTTAACCGGTACCTGAGCCATCTGGGAGACCACTTTTTCAATCTCTGGCACCCGGATTGTCCGCAATTTCTGGTTACCAGCGGCCAAACGTACAGCAGCGGCCGCCTCATCAATAACATCAATTGCTTTATCTGGTAGAAAACGGTCGTTGATATAGCGGGACGAAAGTTCGGCTGCCGCTTTCAGGGCGGTCTGGCTGTAGTGAACTTGATGGTGTTTTTCAAAGCCGGGCTGCAGGCCTTTGAGGATCGCATAAGTTTCGGCAATACTCGGTTCATTTAGGGTTATTGCCTGAAAACGCCGCGCTAAAGCCCGGTCTTTATTGAAATTTTGTTTATACTCTTCATGGGTAGTGGAGCCGATACAGCGGATATGGCCGGCGGCCAGTATCGGTTTTAAGATATTAGCCGCATCCATGGAGCCGCCGCTGGTGGCGCCGGCTCCGATCAATGTATGAATCTCATCGATAAAAAGAATGACCTGCTCTTTTGTCTCAAGTTCCGTTATAATTCCTTTCAAACGCTCTTCAAATTGACCGCGATACTTGGTGCCGGCCAGAACTGCTCCCAGATCAAGAGCGTAGACCTCATAGTCGAGCAGGCTTTCCGGTGCTTGTCCCTTATAGAGACAAAGTGCCAGCCCTTCCGCCATGGCGGTTTTACCGACTCCGGGCTCTCCAATAAAGAGGGGATTATTTTTCTGTCGTCGGCAGAGAATCTGCAGCGTCCTCTGCATCTCTTTTTCCCGACCGATCAGGGGGTCAATATTGCCGGCTGCGGCCTTGGCTTTGAGATCGACCGTGAAAGCTTGGAGTGGGCTAAGTTTTTCCGGCTTTTTTGAGGTTTGATCTTTTGGGCCAGAGTTTTGATTGTCAGGGTTTTGGTCTTCCAGGTTGAAGA
Organism: uncultured Thermodesulfobacteriota bacterium; assembly: GCA_964457755.1. GTDB lineage: Bacteria > Desulfobacterota > Anaeroferrophillalia > Anaeroferrophillales > Tharpellaceae > Tharpella. The sequence continues at coordinate 34,071 of CAYWGC010000004.1, forward strand.
TTGGCCCTTGATGCCTTCGTTGACGGTTGTCGATTTTTGGCTGGGAAGCACTTTCGTCATGAACGGAGATTTGGCGCAGGATATCGAGGCGGCTGATATTTTGTTCTCTGAGAAAAAAACAGGCGTGGGTCTCCTCCTCTTCAAAGATTGAGGCGAGTAGGTCGCCGATCTCGGCTTCCGGTTTTTCCGCCATCTGGACATGGATTAAAGTGCGCTGAATGAGGCGCTGAAAGGCTACAGTTTCAGTCGGATTGTCATTGATGCCGTTTTTGAGTTTGGGCATCTTGGCGGAAAAATAGTTTTCCAGTCGGGCTACAAGGGTGACCACGTCGCCGCCGCACTCTTCAATGATCTTGCGACCGCTTTCAGCCTGTAAAAGGGCGTAGAGCAGATGCTCAACCGTCAGGTATTCATGCTCTCGGTTCTTGGCTTCACGAAAAGCCGCAACGATAGTTTGTTCAAGTTCTGGGTTAATCATATAATATAGCTGCCTGCCAATAAAATTTGCCTAAGTGGTCAAAATTTTTTTTGAACCACAGAGAACACAGAGGTTTCAGAAACAATTTTCTTTGTGATTTTGCCCTCTGTGGTGATTATTCAGATATTTAGGTTTTAGTTCTGTTGGACAATAATACTAAACTTTTTCCATGGTACAGCGCAACGGAAAACCCGCTTCTGAAGCCCGCCGACTGACACTTACAACCTTGCTTTCAGCGATCTCCCGATCATACTCACCACAGCAGCCGGTACCCTGGCGATGGACCATCATCATGATCTGCTCGGCCGTTGCCTGATTGTGGTGGAAAACCTGCTCTAAAATCTCGACGACAAACTCCATTGAGGTGTAGTGATCATTATGGATGAGAACCCGGTAGAGCGGGGGCTCTTCAAGGCGTTCTCGATCCTCATTCATGATTTCCGAGAGATTGTCATATTCAAATTCAGCCACGTTTTTTACATCCTTGTTCCGACCAGATTTTCAAGCATAAACCTAAGCTCATCGATCTGGCTCTGCAGAGATTTTTTCTGTGCCATCAAGGCTTTTTGTGTCATAATTGCTTTCTATGGTGACTTGCTTGTAAATTGCAAGGAGAAATTAATGTTTTCTTCGGTTTTATTCGATAATTTAAGGTTGTCATGGGTGGTTTTGATGGTGTTATGCGGTTGTTGGGGTTTTTTGATTGTTCTTGTCGTTAATCCTGAAATTTATTATCGTTCAGACTAGTTTGCCATCAAGCAACTCCAGTTTTTGCGGAAGGCGGTTATAGACTCTGGGGTCGTGGGTTGCCATGACCATCGTCAAACTGTATTGGTTGGCGAGTTTGTCGATGGCGTTTAGAACCAGGTCGGCAGCGCGGCTGTCGAGATTGGCGGTGGGCTCGTCAGCCAGGAGCAGTTTGGGGTGATGGATGACGGCGCGGGCGACAGCGACGCGCTGTTTTTCGCCGCCGGAGAGGGTTGGAGGGAAAGATTGGCTGAAATTTTCGAGATCAAGGTCGACCAGAATTTTGTTAACCCGGCTCTTTATTTCCGGGGTCCTGGTTTTTATCAAGATCAGGGGTAGAGCGATATTTTCGGCAACTGTCAACTCCGGCATCAGGGCATCATCCTGAAAGATGAAGCCGACATTGTGGCGGCGGAAATCGGCGGTTTGACGTTCGCTCATTTTATTCAGGTTTATGTCAAAAAGAGTAATTTCCCCACTATCTGGGCGTTCGAGGGCGCCGAGCAGTGAGAGCAATGTAGTCTTCCCTGAGCCGCTGGGGCCGATCAGGGCGAGTTGAGCGCCGACCTTAATTTTAAATGTGAGATTGTCAAGAGCCGCAATGCGACTTTTGCCCGATTTGTAGAAACGGGAGAGTTGTTCAATATTGACGGCAATATTTCTCATCTACAAACCCCGCATAACTTGATTAATGGGGCGTCTACCGGCAACTAGGGCTGGCCAGATCGCGGCCAGGATCCCGGTTCCCAGAGCCAGAGCCTGGGGGGTAAAGGCCATCAGGGGGGTTAATCTGGGGTAGACTATTGCATTAACGCTGAAATGGGGATTAGCTGAGGTGTAGCGGCTTAAATCAAGACCGTAATCAGCCCAGATCAGGGTACATGAGCTTCCGAGAATAGTACCGATGATGGCTGCGGCCAGGCACATAAAAAATGCTTCAGCCATGATGATAAGAAAGATCTCCCGGGGGCGGACCCCGATCGCTTTCAAAATTGCAAAATAGCGGTAACGATCCATGACTGAGATCAAGAGGGCGTTGGCGACCCCGAATCCGAGAATTATGATTACTAAAAAGATCATGATTGCCATCGAAAATTCGTTAAGTTTGACCAGTTGGGCAACCTCCGGCAGGATTTCATACCAGAGTCGGACTTTTTCTGATGCTTGGGTTTTCCGGGCGATGGTTTTTGCGGTTTTTTCAAGATCACTGCCCGGCTGGATAAAGAGGGCAATTTCGTGATTTACCATGAGATCAGGCATAGTGCGGGCAGTTTCTAAAGAGATGAAAGCCATGCTCCGGTCGAAGGTGTCGATTCCCAGCGAAAAGATTCCGCTTATTTTAAGGTCGTAACGTCGCCTCGGAGTGATCATAGAGATGCGGTCGCCGGGTTTGACAGCCAATTTTTGGGCAGCTTCTTCACCTAAAACCAGGCCCTGCTTATTTTCGAGGTAGGTGCCGGCGACAATTTTTTTGCTAACCGGGGTTTGCAGGGTTTCGCGCTTAGGATCGACAGCGACGATATTGATGGGACAATTACCCTGTTCAGAGGTAAGCAGGGCCGGAAAGTGCAGGCGTGGCAGGATGGTTTGTAAATTATTGTCGCACTCAAGCTTTAAAGATAATTCATCAATTCTGGCGAGCGCTTGGGGTAGCGGCAGCATTTCTCCTTTAACCACAATATTGCCGGTGTGGATGGCGACCGCATTTTTGATCATCGTATCGTTAACCCCGACCATGATTGCACCAAGTACCACCAGAGTGGCGATCCCGAAAGAGATCCCGGCCAGGGTGATAATGGTTCGGCGGCGGCGGCGCAGACAGGAGCGCAGGGCAAAACGGAGCCAGAAAATCATTGCTCAAGTTCCTGGTTAACGACGTTGTTGCGGTTGTTAGTCAGATTATGTTCCTGCATAATAGAGTTTTTCACTAGATGTGTCAGGGCCTGGGCTCTGGGGTAGTCGAAGCCGGGCAGGCCGGCAGTCATTTTTACAAGCGCCTGCATAAAGAAAGATTGGGCCTGAGCTTGGCATGTCTGCCGGGCTTGCGGTAGTTTTGTAACGATTTGCTCAGCTTCATCTTGAGGGATCTCACGACGGCCTTCGATCCGGCTTATTGCGATCCTCTCCTGCTCTTCTAAGCCATGTCTCGCATAGGAGATGACGGCATTATAACGTCTTTCGGATAAATCTGCGCCGGCATCTTTGAGGTCGTCAAGGAGTTGGCAGCCGAGGCCAAATAGCCTCAAGCCCTCCGTGAGTTTAAGGGTGTTCTTATTATGTCCGTTTTCGAGACCGGCGATCAAATCGAGTGGTGCCCGAAAGAGGAGGCCTGTTTTTCGGTGGTGGACTTTTTCAATGATCTCTTCCGGAGTGGGGATGGCAAGTTCAGTCAGGGACTCCTCTTCATGCTCTTCAATGCCGCTTGGGGTCAGAACTGTCATTACCATTCGCGAGAGCTCTTTAAATTTGTTCAGTGAAAGGTTGTCATTTGCCATCTCGGTTGCTGCCAGATCTGCAATCAGGCGGTCGGCGGTCATGATCGTCATGACCGAACGAAACTTGGAACCGGAACCTTCCAGAGCAAAAGGGATGACCTCCTTGTATTCGTCATCCAGAAGATTATCACAGCCGGTGACCAGGGCTCGCAGGCAGTGATTAATGCGGGCGTAAAAGAGATTTTTGGTTGGTGTTAAGGCGAAGGGTTGGGTGCAGGTGATAAAAAGGATCGAAAAAAGATTACGCTCCATTTCCACGAGATCTTTTTTAAAGGGGCGCAATCGGCAGGCATCTTTGAGGACGGTTCCGGCTTCCTGGTGAAAACTTTCTACCACCTGGCCCTGGATGGCACAGGCCTCACGCCAGAGTGGCCAGTTGAGTAAGAGCTCTTTTGCATTTTTCAATTTCAGGTTCCTTTAACCGCCGTCCAGATTGAGATGTAACCGGAAAAACGGGCCGGTTTTTCAAGCTCGGAAAAACCACATTTGGTTATCAGATCGTCGAGCTTGCCGTCGATATTTTCTTTGATTTCCGGCTGCCGCAAGATGAGCCAGGCCCCGATGGAGAGGGCCCAGCCAAGTTTTGTGTAGGGGGTATCCATGTCGGCGATAACGATTCTGCCGCCGGGCTTTAAGATGCGATAAATTTCTTTGAGGCAGATCTCTTTAAGTTGGAGGTGGACATGGTGAAAAAAAAGGGCTGAGGTGACAATCTCGAAAGTTTCCGGGGCAAAGGGGAGTTTTTCCGCCAGAGCGGTTTGGTAGGTACAGTTGTGACTTTTACGTTTTTTGTCGGCTACTCTAATCATGCTCTTTGAGGCATCGATTCCGACGACTTTGGCTTCAGGATAGTCTCTGGCGATAGCTGCCGTCAGCAGGCCGGTGCCGCAGCCAACATCAAGGATGCGGCTTGCTGGGGTTGCCTTGAGGTAAGTCGCAAGCCAACGGTTCAGACGTTTTTCTTGGCCTAAGGTGACGAAAGGCTGGACCAGATCGTAGATGGTTGCGGCCTTGACCAGAACCCGGCCGTCGGTGGTCAGGTTGGTTTCCGTTTTTGCACTGTTTTTCTGGGGCACAGTTCCTCTTCTAGGCTGAGTTTTCTGGTTTTGCTTATTCTTATTGCTTTTTATGGTGAATTGCTTTTAAAAAGCAAGGTGCAAATGAAGAGTTCTGCAAATATTTATCAATAATTATGGTTGTGATATGCGTATTCGGCGACGTTATCTGGTTTTGCTGCTTTTTTCAGGGCTGCTTATCTCTTTCTCAGCAGCTGTGCTTTATCTTAATACCCCTTGTTCGCTCAGGGTTGAAGATGTTTTGCAGATCGTTTCGGAAAATCGCTGGCCGGAACTTGAGGACGATCTTGATTTAACATCTCTAGGCTTAGCTCTTGAACGTAATCTTGGATATCTTGGCAAATTATCTGGAGAGAAAACCTTTAATTACGGTTTGCAGGTTGTCAGGGTAGATCAGCTTCTTGCGGCTCAGCTTGAATTGCTTGAGTTTCTTGACCGTAAACCTGATCTGCCAGAGCTTGAAAATTTTCTTAAGCAAAAATTTAAACTCTTGGAATCGGTTTCGCAGAGTCACTTGCCCTGGCAAAAAGAGGAGAACCCGGTGCTTTTTACGGGCTACTATGTGCCGACCCTGCAAGGCTCCCGAAAAGCGGATGCGCGTTATCGTTATCCTCTCTATCAAAAACCGACCGATCTGGTGGTGGTTGATCTGGGGAAATTTGATCTCCGTCGCTATGTTCGTAAACTCTGGCCGTGGCTGGAAAAACTACCCTTTGGGCCGCGTCTTGATGAGCTTTACTTCCCCAAGTTGCGCGGGCGTTTGCTGAAGAGTGGAAAAATTGTCCCTTATCACACCCGGACTGAGCTCGATTATGAGGGAAAATTGCAGGGCTTAACCCTTGAATTGGTCTGGGTTGACGATGAGATCGATCGTTTTTTTCTCCAGATTCAGGGTTCGGGGCTGGTTCGCCTGGCTCAAGGTGGCACCATGATGGTTGGTTACGCAGCCACTAACGGGCACCCCTACCGCAGTATCGGGGGGTGGTTGATACGTCAGGGTTTAATGGAGAGGGCAGAGGTTTCGATGCCCTCGATTCGTGCCTGGATAAGGGATCATCCTGAAAGGAGTAAGGAGATTTTGCAGGTAAATCCCAGCTACGTTTTTTTTCGGGAATTGCCGACCCCTGAAGCCCTGGGTTGCTATAATGTGCCGATTACTGCGGGGCGTTCAATTGCCACGGATCGTAAAGTTTTTCCCGGTGGCGCCCTGGCTCTGATAAGCACGGAGTTGCCGGTTTTTTCTACGGACGCAGAAATTACGGGGTGGCGTTCTTTTAACCGTCTGGTGCTTAACCAGGATACCGGTGGGGCAATTAAGGGGCCGCATCGGGTCGACCTCTATTGTGGTGACGATAAACCAGCCGAGTTGACAGCCGGCGTCATGAAACAACCCGGACGGCTCTTCTTTTTTGTGCCGCGCTAAATTTAAGTATCTGATCAGCCTCGTTTAAGTAGTGGAAATCCCATCTTTTCTCTCTGTTTAAGGTGGTTAGTGGCCGAGAGTTTGGCCAAGTTGCGGACCTTGCCGATATAGTTGGTCCGTTCTGTAACCGAGATCGCACCCCGGGCATCAAGGAGATTGAAGACGTGAGAACATTTCAGACAACAGTCATACAGGGGCAGGACAAAATCTTTTTCGGCCAGGCGGGTGCCCTCTTTCTCAAACATATTAAAAAGGTTCAAGAGCATCTCGACATCGGCCTCTTCGAAGTTGTATCTTGACCACTCGACTTCGCTCTGGTGATGGACGTCACCGTAGAGCAGTTTATCGTTCCACTTGAGGTCGTAGACGTTGTCGACCCCCTGCAGATACATGGCGATACGCTCAATGCCATAGGTTATCTCACCTGAAATAGGTTTCAGATCAAAACCGCCGACCTGCTGGAAGTAGGTGAATTGAGTGATCTCCATACCGTCAAGCCAGACCTCCCAGCCCAGGCCCCAGGCCCCCAGAGTTGGGGATTCCCAATCATCTTCAACAAAACGGATATCGTGATCGAGAGGATCAATACCCAGAGATTTTAAACTGTCAAGATAAAGGTTCTGGATCTCAAGTGGTGAGGGTTTGAGGATGACCTGATATTGATAGTAGTGTTGCAGGCGGTTGGGATTTTCACCGTAACGACCGTCACTCGGTCGTCTCGAAGGTTCGACATAGGCGACACTGTAGGGTTCCGGTCCTAAAGCTCTTAAAAAGGTCGCTGGATTAAAGGTTCCAGCCCCGACTTCAAGATCGTAAGGTTGCTGAATGATGCAGCCGTGATCGGCCCAGTAGCGTTCCAGATTAAGAATAACATCCTGAAAATTCATGCTTTAACTCCGTGGTTAGATGGTCATAACTTTACAAGTACCACCCTCAAATTGTCTCGATGTGGGGACATGCCTCCAGACCGGGCTTTAGCCCGTGGCGGGCTGAGCCGTGTCCCCTTCGAAGTGGGCGAAGCAAAGTTCGTCGCCATTTGCTATGACTTTATTGAGGGTACCTGAATAGTTACAAGTTGTTATAATTCATTTTTTTATTGGTAATGTTAATTGTTTCTGGATCTTTGGCAACCGGCAGATCATTGTTGCTGTAACGTTCCAGGATCTTCAGACTTTTAAATTCGCAGCCACTGTGCCAGCGCAGGAGGGCGCGGCAGAGGCGAGCGCTTTCATGTTCAACCTGAGGCGTAAAGTTTAACTTGTTACGGAGCTCATTGTCAAGTCGATGAGCTTCGTTCAGCATATTAATAGTTCCCCGGCTTATGGTAAATGAGGCGGGATGACGGGGTTGGCAGGTTTCGCAGACAAGGCCGCCGGTTTGGGGTGAGAAATGAAAAAACCGGCCCTTATCAAGCTCTTTCCCGCAGTCAAGACAGCACGATAGTTGTGGTTTAAAGCCCAGTAAAGTAATAATTTGGAGTTCAAAAAGTCGAATTCGGCAGTTGAAGTTGCGGTTGTGCGGGACCGTTGTGAGAAAGGTGAAAATATCATTTAAAAGATTGAAAAAAGCTTTGTTAGCCTGACGTTCGGCACAGCAGCGATTGACTATTTCAAGGAAATAGCAGCCGCAGAAATAGCTACGTAAATCATCTTGAATCGCAAGGAATGGTTCAATTACCTGGCATTCGTCAATTCTGGTCAGGGCCAGAGGATTTTTAATGAAGCCGTTGAAGGAGACCAGAGAGAAGAGTTCGAGAGAGCCGGGAAAACGGCGGCGGCTGCGTTTTGCGCCTTTGCCGATGGCGCTGATTCTACCCCGCTCTTGCGTGAACAGGGTTATAATCAGATCGCTTTCACCAAAGTCAATCTTATTGATAATGAAGGCGTTGTCTTTGACGCGGGGCATTTATTGTTCCTAAAAAAAGTACTTCAGAAAGAGTGTGGCTGTACCCATATAGATGAGGATGCCGATAATATCATTGCTGGTTGTGACAAAAGGACCTGAGGCGATGGCCGGATCTATCTCAAGTTTCTGGAAAAAGGTCGGTGCGAAAGCGCCCATAGTTGCTGCCACCGTCATTGAGGCTGACATGGCGACAGCAACAACGACACCAACCATAGGCTCATGGTGCCATAGAAGGGCGATGATACCGACCGTCAGACCGCAGATGATGCCCATCAATATCCCGATGCGGGCTTCCCGCCAGATTACTTTGGCAATAGAGTCCATAGTTACGCGGCCGGTAGCCAGGCCGCGGACAATGATCAAAGAGGATTGGGTGCCGACATTACCACCCATGCCGGTAATGACTGGAATAAAAGTAACCAGAGTCAGGGTGGTCTGCAAAGTTGCTTTAAATAGCCACATGAAATAACCGGTAGCAATTCCGCCCATCAAGGTTATCAGAAGCCAGGGCAGACGGATCCGGGAGATTTTCCAGATGTTGTCAGCGTAGACAATTTCCATTGAGTCGGTACCCGCCATACGAAAGATATCTTCGGTGGCTTCCTGGCGGATAACGTCGATGATATCATCAACCGTAATGATTCCGACCAGAATATCACCTTCGTCAACAACCGGAATGGCAAGAATGTTATAGCGTTCAACCTGCTGGGCAACCAGCTCTTGGTCGGTGTGAATGTCGACCTTGACGACATTCGTACTCATAATCTCTTTTAACTGGGTTTCCGGTTGGGTGAGAATCAGTTTGCGTAAAGAGACGATACCGGTCAAACGGCCCATGGGGTCGGTGACATAGATATAGAAAACAGTTTCCGCTTCGTCGCCTCGGCGCCTAATAATATCAATAGCTTCAGTTGCGGTGGTTGCATCTCTGAGGGCAAAGAACTCAGTTGTCATGATGCGTCCGGCGCTGTCTTCAGGATAGCTTAAGAGGGTTTCAACATCCTGGGACTCGACGGCACCGAGTTGGTCGAGAATCTGCCGGGCGATTTCATCCGGCAGTTGCGCGATGATCTCGGCCCGGTCATCATCCGACATCTCCTTGAAGATCACTCTGGTCTGTTTTTCTGAAAGTGCTTGCACCAGAGGTATTGCGATCTCAATATCGAGTTCACTTAAGGTCTCGGCGGCTTTGGGGTTATCTTTGATCTGCTTGAAAAGGGTCAGACGCATCTCGGCGTCAAGTTCACGCATGACCAGAGAGATGTCGGCGGGGTAGAGCTTCTCTATGGCCTTCTGGATATTATGCCAGGCTTCACGCTGGAGAAGGCGTCGGATAGTGCCGGTCATCAGGTTTTGGCGGTTGGGAGTTTTGTGCATTGGGGTAAACTTCTATTTAAAAGGACGCTGGATTCAAAAATAAAGGATGCTTTGTTAAAGATGTAGCCATGCCAACTAGCAGAAAAACCCGCTTTTTACAAGTGTTTGTAATTTTTTATCTGATACGGGGGCCGTGCTCCGAGGTTGGGCGCGGCTTAGTGAAAATGTTCTTAGGTAGTTACGGAATCAGTTATGCGGCTGAGTAATTTGTCAAGTTTGAGATGAGCGGCAAGTTTTTCCCAGGCGTGAATCTCGGTAGGGTGCTTCCCGAGAAATGGGAACTCTCCAAAAACTGTGACCGGATCGAATTCGGAAAGCTGAGTTGTAAAGGTCTCCTCAGCCGTACCGGTGTTTGCGGTTATGTGGTTGGCTATGATTCCGACCGGCTCTAAATTTTCACGGCGTAGTCGGTCAAGGGTGAGCATGGTATGGTTGATAGCTCCTAAAGATGTACGACAGACGACCAGTACCGGAAGCTGCAGGTCTTTGATCAGGTCGATGACCAGATAGTTGGGGCAAAGTGGAGCCAAAAGTCCACCGGCTCCCTCAACCAGAGTAAGTTTGGAAGGTTTAATGCGAGCCCTGATGCACTCTTTGAGTTTTTTCTCCGGGAGATTGATCCCTTCTCGGCGGGCGGCCAGAAGGGGAGCCAGAGGTTCGCGAAAAGTAAAAGGGACTATTTCTTCCAGCGATTCAGATAGAGACCCGGCCCTTTTTACGAGAGCAGCATCAGACTCTTTTTCAAGATATTCACGGTTAATGATACCGCTCTCTACTGGCTTTACGTAGCTGAAATCGATATGGCGTTGCTGCAGGGCGTAAGCCAGGGTAGCCGCGACCATCGTTTTACCAACCCCGGTGTCCGTGCCGGTAATGAAAAGGCCTTTATTCAAGCTTGGCTCCCTTGTGGCAAAATCTAGGGATATAACCTGATTCTACGTAGTAAATAGGGATTTTGTCCCCAAAGTTTGTCCCTAAACTTTGGGGACAATTTTTGCTACAAACTACCGCGATTGGGGTCATTGCTGGTATAAGGTGCGTCAGCACCCCAGCTTTGACCCCGTTTATGAGGGCGAAGCGATGTCCGCCGCTGTTAGTTATAGCTTTAAGGTGGGTCGCTGAATAGTTATAGATTAACAATCTCAAGTTGAGGAAAGAAGTAGCCAATCTCTTCGCGAGCGGTCTCCGGAGCATCGGAACCATGTACGGCATTTTTTTCGATGTCGGTAGCAAAACGTTTACGCAGAGTGCCTTCAGCAGCTTCAGCCGGGTTGGTGGCGCCCATCAGCTCGCGGTTTTTACTGATCGCATTCTCGCCGCTCAAAATCATGATGACGGCCGGGCCTGAAGACATAAAATCGGTCAGGCTGTCAAAAAAAGGGCGCTCACTATGGACTGCATAGAAGCCTTGAGCTTCACGTTTACTCATATGAATCATTTTGAGAGCGGCGATTTTTAGGCCGTTGCTGGCAAAGCAATCGATGATCTGGCCAATAGCACCTTTAGCAACAGCATCAGGTTTGATCATTGATAAAGTTTGTTCAATCATACTATACTTCCTCTTAGAATTTTGTTAGGGTTGTCAGAATTGATGATTTGCGGTAGATTTTAAGTGTATATCAGATAGAAAATTCAAATGTCTCCTGAAGTCGGGGCTGATTTACGTTATCGCTTATTTTTTGTCAATCTTTTTTGGTCGTTATTGAGGTTTTCCAAGTTGGTGAGAGATGTTTAAGTTTTCCCTTGAAACAGTTCTGAAACATCGCCAGGTTCGTGAGGAGAACGCATCTATTGTGCTAACTGAAGTGACCGAAAGGTTGCAGCAGCTGCGTGATAATCTTAAGCGTCTCCAGGCTTTGCAAAAAGATGAGTTGAACTCCAGCCAGGTGGCTCTGGAGAGAGGTGTGCCAATTGCGGAGATGGAACTTTTTCGTTTCCGTGAGGTTAAAGTGATGCATGAGATCAGTGCGCTTGTTCATCTTGCCCAGGATACCGAGAAAGAGAGGTTGGAGAAAGAAGAGGAACTTCTCTCTCGGGTCAAGGATCGTCGACTGTTGGAGCGCTTGCGGGAAGATCATTTTCTGGCCTATAAACAAAAAAATGAAAAACTCGAACTGCGGAGTCTTGATGAAATTGCAGTTATCCGGGCTGCTCGCCTGAAAAAATAATCCCTTCTTAATTAGGGCTCGGCAATCTTTTCCTGGTCTGTTTTTTTCTTTTCTAAAAGAGTTGTTTTTTCCTGTTTCAGTTCTCGTCTAATTATTTTTGTGGAGCATATTTTTCTTCGCGATGCGAGCTATTATTGTTTAATTTAAAAGGGTTATATAGTTGTGACTGGTTTTTTAACAATAATACCAATGTCTGATGAGATATTGGTATTATTGTTGCAAATGTCTGCATGTAAACTCGAATCAGGGTCATTTTTTCCTGGTAAGATAAATTTTTAGAATGGTTGATTTGTGAAGATGAGAGAAATTTCGTTATCTACTGGTGGTTTTTGCCGAGTTGTTAAACAGCTGAGAGTTGTTTCTCTTTTGCTATCCTTTATCTTATTGTCAATGGTGACATCTTTACCTCTTCTAGCTGAAGAGTCGGGCCAGAATGAAAATTTACTCGATTTGGTGACTCTCTTAAAAGAGAAAGAGGCGGCCCTCGAAAGTCGCGAAGCCGCATTGGCTGAAAAAGAGATTCGTATAGAAATGTTGCAAAAGGAGTTACAGACTCAAGAACGTGAAATGTTGGAGATTCGGGTTTCAGCTGAAAAAACAATGGCTGATTTAAAGGCCTTGAAAGAAGAAGATCTAAGTCGTTTGGTTGAGGTCTATAGCGCTATGAAACCTGATGCTGCAGCACCTCTTTTAAGTGAGTTGAAGTTGAACTCGGCCGTGGAAGTAATACTGCGAATGCCAGTCAAGAAATCAGCTAAACTGTTGAGTGCGGTCGAATCTGAACGGGCGATAGCGATTTCCCGGGCGATAACGGAACTGAAATCAACCGAATGAAACTGGTACTGGATGATTGAAGTACTAACCAGAATTAATTTTTGGCAGATCTATAAGTTTACAAATGAGTTTTTCGATTAGTTGTTTGAGGTACGGTTGTGGGAAATATTGAAATGACAATTTTGGCTGTAGTGACTTCTGGGGATGCTTATAGCCGCGGAGAACTATCCCGTTCTAATGCACAAGACCAAGACGAAGGTGGCTTTGCCGAGGTTTTGGTGGGGCAACAGGAGAGCTTTGAAGTTGATTCGGAAAACGACAAAATCCCACCAGCCAAACAAAAACCTAAACAAACTGATAAAGTTGATCCTGTGGAGAGAAATCGGATAAATGCTGAGGGTTCCGAAGATGCTGATGTCGAAATAGAAGGAGATAATCTTTTTCAGGAAGTGCCTTTTCAGAAAGCATCAACTGAAGAGATATCTTTTGATGAAAAAGCATTTCGAGTAGTTGAGAGCGAAGGCAAGGAGGCTGAAAACCTTGATCGACAGTCTGGGTTCTCCGATTTGCTGGTAAAAAATGATGATTTGTTGGTGGAGGTTGAGGGACGTGATGATGGGGCTCAGGTTTCTTTTATAGGAGATTCAGTTGCCGGGGAAAATTCTGGGGTGGAAGGTGCCGCTGTGACTGATAATTTTATTCTGGAAAACAGTGATCCTGTTAAGGTCGACGAAACCCTGACATTAATTAATCCAGGTGCTAATAAAAACGATATCGGGAGTCTTGCAGGTAAAGTTGATACGTTGATGCAAAAGAGTGTGGGCTCAACTATTCCAAGTGATGAAGCGGGTTCCATATCACTGGCAGAAGATGGGGGCTTTGGGTTTCAATCAGTAGAGTCTGTGAAATCAGAGGCAAACAATGATTTAGAAGAAAATTTTGTGCAAGTCGATAACGAGCCAATAGCGCTCAAAGATAATCAAGAATCGGTTATTGTGACGGCAGCATCTGCCGATCTGAAGGTTGAAGGTGAGGCTCCCCGACAAGTAAAAGATGGTCATGAATCTCTGTTTGATATTCCACCTTCTAAGGAGAATATCTCGCAAAATGGCAGGGTTGCAGCAGAAATTTCTGAAGATGTTCAAATCCATATTAATAATGAGTCTGCTGTTGCAAAAGCCAAGTCGGAAAATAGTATTGTTCGACCTGGTCAAAGAGCGCGAGCTGCGGCACTTACAGGTGACGAAACAGGTGTAGTACATCTCCAGGGGAGAGCCCGGGAAAACCAATCCACTCTTACTTCGAATGATCAACAGCACCTGAAAGATTTTTCCGAGTTTAAGGCAGATGCCGGTGATGGTGAAAAGTTTTCATTTTCGGAAATAAGTAAAGAGACTTTTGCGGACCAAGTCACTTTGTCATCATCGCTTGAGTCAGTAATAAAAGAGAAGCATTCTTCTGATCATACTGTCTTGCAATTCGACGAGATGGCTGCAGTTCATCTGGAAGCAGGTAAAGATAGTCTGGTTAAAAATAGCTCTAATATTATTTCCACAAAGCCGTTACCCGTCAGTGATGAGAATCTCATGGAGCAGATACAATCGGGGCTGGCACGTCAAGCTAAAGGTCGACAGACGGTCACGATCAGGCTCTGGCCTGAAAGTATGGGTAAAGTTGATGTCAAACTGGTGTTGCGAGATCAGCAGATGTCGGCTACTTTTATGGTCGAACAATCCGATGTCAAAGATGCGATGTTGCGAAAAATTGATAGTTTGCGTGATGGCTTAAGTCTGCGCGGCATCGATGTTAAAGAGATCGATATTAAGGTGAGTCCAGCCAGATCAGGGGATGGTCCATCGGTGACGGTTGGTGATCAGCATCAGGATAGCGCAGATGTTTGGCAACAATATCATCAGAATGATTTTTCGCAGTCGAATCAGGGCTCGGGGAGGTCAGGCAGTGGTGAAAATGGAAGTAACGATTCTCTCTTATTATCTGACAATTTAGCTGAAGGTATCCCTTCAATAATGGATAGTGGTGCGGTTTCGGGATCTTTGCATATTACGGCTTAAGCATTTCAGAGTAAATTTATATTGAGGTATTAGCTATGACAATGTTCAATCCTACTGTTGGTATCGTAGAAGGTGCCACTTACAGTGATCCTTTTGCTGTTCCTGTAAAAAACAAGTCAGATGATGTCAATAAAGAGGAGTTTCTTCTTCTCTTAGTAGAGCAGCTTAAAAATCAAGATCCTCTGGAGCCCATGGATGGCACTGATTTTACAGCGCAACTGGCACAATTCAGTTCTCTGGAACAGCAGACCGCCATGAATGACAATCTGGCGCTCTTGCAGGATTATTCGGCGACTTTGAACCGTTTGAGCGCGCTTGATATGATTGGCAAAAAGGTTGAGTTTGATGGAGGTGGGGCCGGCTCAGCGACAATTAATGGCGATGGCCAGCCGATACCGTTAAATTTTGAACTTACCGATAGTGCACAAGAGGTTGTGTTTGATATATATAATGATGCCGGGGGGCGTGTGGCGACCTTGGAACTTGGTTACTATGATCTGGGTTCACAAAGTTACAACTGGAACGGCAAGGATGCCGATGGCAATGCCTTGGCCGAAGGGAACTATACTTTCGACGTGGTTGCCAGAGATGAATTGGGTCAGCTTGTGGGTACATCCGTAAATGGTAGTGGTGAAGTGCAGGGGGTTGAAACCGACCGCCAAAATGGAAATACTATGTTGGTGTTAATTGATGGTACTCGGGTTGGAATTGATCAGGTTATGGGTGTCAGTGCGGCGCTCTGAGGCCGCCAAATTTATCAATTTTTAAAATAATATAATCTCTAAAATAATTTATAAAGAAGGAGGCGGTTATGGCTCTTACATCTCTCTATGCCGGAATCAGCGGTTTGAATGTCAATAGTGATGCAATTTCTCTGATTGGTAACAATATCGCCAATAGTAATACGATTGGCTTTAAATCGGGGCGTATTCAGTTTAAGGATATTGTCAGTAGCAGTCTTGGTGGTGGTACGGCTGGTCAGATCGGCCGTGGAGCGACGACTGGTGGCATCAGTACCTTGTTTACCCAGAGTTCATTTGAGACAACCACCCGAGGCACTGATTTGGCGATTGATGGGGATGGTTTTTTCATCGTCGCCGATGGCGCTACCAATTTCTATACGAGAGCCGGAGATTTTATCTTTGATAAAGAAGGTCTTTTGGTTAATAGCAGTGATCTTGCGGTACAGGGTTGGAAAGTTGATGAAGATGGTCAGACGTCCGGTGACATCGGCGATATCAATGTCTCCGATGTCTCGTCGTCAAGTAAACCGACATCCAGTGTCAGTTTGGGAGCTAACCTTGATTCAACTGCTGAAACCAAGCTTGTTCTTAATGATTATAATAATCGTTTCGTCTTGAAGTTTGGTCCCGTTGGAGGTACCACGACCCCAACTTCTGTTGTAGTGTCGCTAATTAACGGTACTTACACAGGGGAGACTCTAGCCAATGAGATACAAGCTAAAATTCAGGATGATCCTATCTTTAAAGACGCGACTACTGGTGTCGCTTTACCTTCAGATTTTACCGTAACGTATAGTAAGGTAACCGGTAAATTTACATTTACCAATAACACCGGTAATCCGGTTGCTCTAGACGTGACCACTGATTCAAATTTCGGTCCAGATACCGATATGTCGATGAGAGAAGTACTCGGTCTTGAGATAAAAGATCGTGACACTACTTTAGCTGGGGTTGACAATATTGCGATTGCTAATGGAACTAATTTTATTTCTGATGTCCTTCCTAGGCTTAGCGATAAACTTTTTTATGTCAATAATAATAACAATACAATAATTTTCAATATTGGTGCAATAGAGTATCAAGCCAATATTGCGGTGCAGGCCGATCCTTACACATCCCTTTTTACCAGGGATATAGTAGCTCCGAACGCAAAAGTGCCAGCCGCAGATTCCATGGCTATAGCATTGGCTGCGGCAATGAACGGAGCAACTCAGACCAGTGATGGGGTAACAGCATTGGTGGATCCTGCGATGTTTTCAGTTGATTATGATGATGAAAGCGGAAAATTTACGATAATTGCTGGTTCAACTACGGTTTTTGACGAGGTTCGTTTTAAATGGGGAGATGAGCGGACATCAGCTGAGCAGTTGGTGGGTTTTGCTAGTGAATATGATCCCAATAATACGAAGACAGTAACCAGTTTTACAATTACAGGTAATGTTGTTGGAACTAGTGGGAGCGTTGAGAGCGTGTTTTCGCCAAATACGGTTTTTGACCCCACTGCTGCAACCTATTCTACTGCCATGAATGTCTATGATACCTTGGGCTCACCCCATACGGTGACGGTTTATTTCAAGAAACAGGGGAGTAATCAGTGGGAATGGCATGCTGTGATGAATAGTTCCAGTCTCGATAACGGGATTCCCAGTGATGATGGCAGTGACCGTCTTATGGAGGTAGGTTCCGGTGGGACTCTTGAGTTTAATTCGAATGGCTCTTTAAAAAGTGAATCCGGCCATAATGATGTCTACTTCAATTTTGCCGGGGGGGCAACCCTAATGCAGGAGATCGATGTCAACTTTGGAGATAGTACCATTGAAGGTGGGAGTGGTCTTGACGGAACGACCCAGTATGCTGACTCTTCCGCTACCTTCTCTCAAACCCAGGACGGTTTTCCGGCCGGTTCGCTCTCAGGGGTGAATATTTCTTCAGATGGTTTAATCTCAGGTATTTTCTCCAATGGTGAGATAAAGGCCTTAGCCCGGCTCGCTTTGGCCATGTTTAACAGTCCATGGGGGTTAGAGAAGAAGGGCGATAACGTCTGGGCCGAAACCATTGCTTCCGGGAATGTCAGTGTCGGATTGCCGGGCTCCGCCGGACGCGGAACCATTGCTTCCAACTCACTGGAACAGTCTAACGTCGATATTGCAACCGAATTTGTCAAAATGATTGCCGCTCAACGCGCCTTCCAGGCCAACGCCAAGATGATAACCACCAGCGATGAACTGCTCAATGAAGTAGTTAACTTGAAGCGGTAAAGGGTGAGTGGGTAAGTGGTTGTTTGCGGATAATGCTTAAAGATAACGCTTGTATGATACTGATTCTGAGGGCAAAGTTAAATATTCAGATGCTAGGCGAGCAACGCCTGAGGAGCGAGGCGTACATTAAGTACGCCGTAGTTGACGAAGGTGTTGCTCAACGACGCAGATGGATGTTGAACTTTGTCCTTAGATTATAATTTTCTAAAGGGGGTAGATTTAAGGTCTACCCCCTTTACTTTTTTTGAGGCTTTGACTAGGTTAGCTTGCGAGGTTCGTTAAAAAAGGCTTGATAAACAAAAGCCGGATAAGGGCTTTGGAGGTTTCTCGGATGAAAGTACTGGTGGTTGAAGATGAACAGAAAGTTGCCAATTTCTTGCAGAAAGGTCTCAAGGAAGAGCAATATGTCGTTGACGTTGCCTACGACGGTCTTGAAGGGGAGAGTCTGGCCCTAGAGAATGAGTATGACTTGATTCTTCTTGATGTGATGTTGCCGGGAAAAGATGGGGTTTTGATCCTTGAATCTCTGCGGGCTCGTAAAGTAGAGACCCCGGTTATCATGTTGACAGCCAAGGATATGGTGGTCGATAAACTCAAAGGTTTTGAAGCGGGTTGTGATGATTATATCCCTAAACCCTTCTCTTTCGAGGAATTGCTGGCTCGTATTCGAGCCGTTTTACGCCGGCGTAGTGGGGCCAGTAGTAATGTTCTCAACTTTGCGGACCTGACTCTTGACCTGATCTCGCATAAGGTGATTCGCGGGGGCAAAGAGATTGAACTTACAGCCAAAGAGTATTCCTTGATGGAGTATTTAATGCGCAATCCAAACCGGGTTTTAACGCGTACCATGATCACCCAGCACGTATGGGACTATAATTTTGACAGTTTTACTAATGTTATCGATGTTTATGTCAATTATCTGCGTAATAAAGTTGATCGCGGCTTTCCGCAGAAGTTGATCCATACGGTTCGCGGGGTTGGTTATATTCTGAAAGAGGGCGGAAAGAAGTGAGGCCAGTTAGTATCCGAGTCAAACTGACGGCTTGGTATGTGTTGGTTTTCGGTGTGGTGCTGGCCTGCTTTTGCATCAGTATTTATGTCATGATGGAGAGTAAGCTTCTCCACTCGGTTGATCGTCGTTTACAGACTATGGCCGAGCTTATCTCTAAGACTGAGCTTTGCGCTGTCCCCAACTTTTTGCCACCCGATTTTGAGCGCCGCCTGAACCGGATTTTTGGTACCCGTCCGGTTGGTAAATTTGTTCGGGTGCTTGATCTCTCCGGCGAGATCGGTTCGCGTACTGATAATCTTGAAGATGACAAGATTCCAGTCAATAAGGATCTTGTCCGGGAGGTTGTCGCCACTGGCGAAGTTCTCTATGAGACCCAGTATCCGCTGGGCCCCAAAATGCCGATCCGTTTTATCAATTTTCCGGTAAAAAGTTTTAAGGGCAATAAGGTGCGCGGGGTTGTGCAAGTGGGAACTTCACTTGAATTTGTTCGCGAGTCGATGAGCAACCTGGTGGTTGTTTTTTTAATTTTGGTGCCCAGTCTACTCTTTGTTGCAGGTGTCGTTGGTCTCTTTCTGGCTGGTAAAGCCTTAAAGCCGATTCGGGAGATTGCCCGAACCACTCGCCATATCACGGTTAATAATCTTGAAGAGCGGATTACGGTACCGGTGGCCCGCGATGATGTCGGGCAGTTGGCAGCGACTATCAATGGCATGCTGGATCGCCTCTCACTCTCATTTCAGAAAATTACCCAATTTACAGCTGACGCTTCACATGAACTTAGAACACCGTTGACGATAATGCGGGGTGAGCTTGAAATTGCTCTGCGCGGCGAGCGCTCAGTTGAAGATTATCTTGAAACTTTAGGGAGTAGTCTCGAAGAGGTTGAGCGCATGTCTAAGATTGTCAATGATCTGCTACTGCTTTCAAAAAGTGATATGGGCCAAGAGGTGTTACACTGTGATCTGGTTGATTTGCGGGTTTTGTTGACCAATCTTCTTTCTCATTTCAAGATTCTTGCCGATGAACAGCAGATTCAGTTAGGCAGCACTTTGGCTGAGGTTGAAACGGTTTTTGGTGATCAACTTAGATTGCGGCAACTATTAGTTAATCTTTTGACCAATGCGATTCGCTACACTCCGGTCGGCGGTAAGATTAATCTTACCCTGAAAGGTTGCGATGGTGGTGTTGAAATTGCGATTGCCGATACCGGGATTGGGATTCCGGCTGAAGATATTCCGCGTATCTTTGATCGTTTTTATCGTGCCGATAAGGCTCGTAGCCGGCAATATGGTGGTAGTGGCTTAGGTTTGAGTATTGTTAAATGGATTGTCGATGCTCATCAAGGGACGATTAAGGTTGATAGTGTGGTTGGTGAAGGTAGCGTTTTCCGGGTTGTGCTGCCAGCGGGTAGAGAAACGGAGAAGATAGAAATTAAGGAAAAAATAATTTCTATCTAATGCTTATATAATTTTCACCTGTTATATTGATTTTAAAGAAGCTCCTTTTCTTCCTTGTTGGCGGCTGACCCCTGACCCCTCCTTGTTTGATTTGCTTAGTTTAAAGTAAATTTTGGGATCAGCCAACCACCTCTTAACCATCAGGTTGGTTGAGGGGTGGTTTTTTTTGCATTATTCCATTTTAATAGATGGCTTTAATTTAACTTTTAAAGGTTATGGCGGAGGTCTGAAATGATTGCTTGGCGACAGAACTATTTTTCACGTTTTTTTCTGGTAGGTCTTTTTGCAGCCTTGTTATTGGTTTTGGTTAACCCGATTAATGCGGCGCCCTTGCTGCCTTCATTTGCACCCTTGGTGGCCGAATTGACTCCGGCGGTTGTCAATATCAATACCGAAAAGCGCGTCGCCTCTCGGGGTGGGCGGGGGTTTGATTTCCCAAGGCATGGTTCCCGGGATTCATTTGAGGATTTCTTCGGTCGTTTTTTTGACCAGTTTGATCAATCGCGCCGCTCTCAGCGTCCTTTGAAAAGTCTTGGTTCCGGTTTTATTATCAGTAAGGATGGTTATATCCTGACCAATAATCATGTGGTTGAAGATGCCGATGATATCAAAGTAACGCTCTCGGATAAAAAAGCTTATGCAGCACGTTTGGTTGGTCGCGATGAGAAAACCGATCTTGCCGTTTTGAAGATTGATGCCGATCATGATCTGCCCGCCGTCAAGCTGGGCGACTCGGATGAACTTGAAGTTGGTGACTGGTTGATTGCTATTGGTAACCCTTTCGGCCTCGCCCGGACGGTAACTGCCGGTATTGTCAGCGCCCGTGGCCGGGTTATCGGATCAGGTCCCTATGATGATTTTATTCAGACTGATGCCTCAATAAATCCCGGCAACAGTGGGGGGCCGCTTTTTAATGCCGAAGGTAAAGTTGTCGGCATCAATACTGCAATTGTCGCCAGCGGCCAGGGTATAGGTTTTGCAATTCCGATTAATATGGCTAAAGACCTGCTCCCTCAACTGAAAACCGGTAAGGTTTCGCGTGGTCGTCTTGGAGTTCATATCCAGGAGGTGACGGCGGAGTTGGCAGCCTCTTTTGGCCTTGAAGAAAAACATGGAGCGGTGGTTTCTGAAGTTATTGATGAGAGCCCCGCGGCTCGTGCCGGTTTGCAGGTTGGTGATATTATCCTGGCGGTTGATGGCGAAAAAGTTGAAGAAATGCGACGTTTGCCGGGGATGGTTGCGGCCAAAAAACCGGGTACTAAGGTCAGATTGAAAGTTTTACGTATGGGCAAGGTCTTGAAAATAGGTGTCGTGCTGGATGATCTTGAAGGAGAAAATGGCGAAGATTATGTCCTCTCCTCCGATGGTCGCTTAGAGGATTTGGGTCTGACTGTACGTCAACTGACTCCTGAAATAGCTACTCGTTACCGTCTCTCACTTGATCAAGGGGTAGTTATCAGTCGTCTCGACTCTGATGGTCGGGCCGCAGATGCCGGTCTGCAAGTTGCTGATGTCGTGTTGATGGTTAATAACGCATCGGTTACAACGGTTAAAGATTTCAAGGCCGCCCTGCAGCAGGGTAAAGCTCAACCCTATATTCGTTTTCTGGTACAGCGCCAGCAGAGTCGCCTCTTCGTTGTTGTTAAGTTGGGAGATTAGTTGATGGTTATAGAGGATGATTTGTGGTGTTCTCTGACTTGTACGCCCCTGCCGGGTTCTGCAGTGAGATCGCAATTGGAGGATATCTTGTATTCTGCCGGATGTGGTGGTGTCTGGGATCATGCTTCTGAGAATGATCTGGATGAGGTTTTTTCTGAAAATTTAGAAACATCTCTTCTGACGGCCTATTTCCCGCTAAAAATGCAGCCTCTGTTGTCGTCACTGGCCCAGCAAATTGAGGCTCAGAAGTTGGTTTCTGAGTTGTCTCAAGTTCAAGCTGTTGAAAACGAGGATTGGCTAGATGGCTGGCGGAAAAATTTTACTCTGACCCCATTAACCGAGAAAACTTTGATTGTTCCTTCTTGGCAGGAGTTGCCCGAGGGTGAGACCCGGCTTGGAATCAAAATCTATCCCGGTCAGGGATTTGGTACTGGAACCCATGAAACCACTTGTCTCGCAGCGCTCGCTCTGGAAGATGAGCTGTTGTTGGATAAGTCTGATTTTGTCAGTGTTCTCGATGTTGGTACCGGTAGTGGCATCCTTGCTGTTTTGGCGGCCAAAAGAGGAGCTGCCCGCGTTCTAGCCCTTGATATTGATGATGAGGCTTTAGCTAATGCCCGGGAAAATTGTGAGCATAACTTGGTCTGCGATCAGGTTTTACTTGAAAATCGCCCATTAACTGAAGTGCGAGAGGAGTTTACTCTGATTGTCGCCAATATTATTGTTCCTGTACTTTTGCAGTTGGCCCCTGAATTTCCGCGTCTTCTGAAACCCGGTGGCCGTCTTATTCTCTCCGGAATTCTTGTTGAACAGGTTCCTCAGGTGAAAAAAGTTTACACTGATCTCGGTTTTCTTGTCAAACCAGCAGAATGTATTGGCGAGTGGTCGGGATTTGTGTGTGTGAAGAGATCAGCCTAGTTTTTTTCTTTTAGTTGTTTTTTGCGGTTGACAAGGGTGTGAATTTAAGTTAAAAGACGCCTCCGTTTCGCGCTGGAGATAATTTCCTTGCTCGATCTGGAATATGCGTCCCCATCGTCTAGCCTGGCCCAGGACACCGCCCTTTCACGGCGGCGACAGGGGTTCAAATCCCCTTGGGGACGCCAACAAATTCAACCACTTAGATGGCCATCATTAACTCTTGCGGGGTTCTGGTGGTTGTCAGGTGGTTTTTTTGTTTCAGTCCGGGTAAAGCTTTTAATGCTGGCCGGACTGAATCAAGCCTTTTAATGTACCTTTCTGTAGTTGATAAGTTCTTGTGCCTCAAGATAGTCTGGATGTCTATCATCGGCGTTCCAGCTTTAGCTAGAATGCTTGCTGTGAGATACCTTATACCATGAAGACCGAAATGTCTGACTTGGGCTCTTGTGCATAAGTATTTCAGCCAATGACGCCGTTGACTATACGGGTAGCCTGATTCAAGATCAGTAAAAACCCATTTTTTATCAGTTTCTGTACGACTATGGGTAGCTAAAGAATTTTTCAGGTTGTCAGTCATTGGCAACCATGCCTCTTTCCAGGAACCATCTTTCGTCTTACGTGTGTAAAGCCTGATCCTGTCCTTCTCGAAGTCCACATCATCCCACGTCAATCTAAACAACTCCGATTTTCTCGCTGCTAAATGCAAATATGCAAGCAGCATCGTAGCATCTTGATCGGTCCAGGCTTGATCATACACCATCCAAAAATCTTTTTCAGTTGGTACATGGCGTGGGCTTCGCTCCTCGGAAAAAAGTATTTTTCGGGGTCCCAAGCGCACTCCGCCTAATTCAAGGTAATAGCGGCGAACAGTGCGGACGTCAAGGTTTAACTTGATCGCGAGTTCTTTGGGACTTAAAGGTTTTTCTATCGTCTTTTTTTGCTCTGATGTAAGATGTTTGGGACACTATGTGTGATGCCAGATATCCCAACAACTGCCCAAAATTAATTTTTGTAAAAATCGTTGACAGCTTTTTCCAGTTGGAGCATAAAGTGCAAGTTTACGAGGTATTGATTTTCTGCAGATTGCTGAAACTTGGTGTAATCAAGTGAGAGTTTTTTTACGAAATCATCATAATTAGAACTTGACAATTGTCAGCAATAATAGTACTCGATAGTTGTGTGGCAATAATTACTATACATATATACTAAGATATGTTGTCCGTATTGAATCTACTAAGTCGAAAACCCTGAGACCCAGGGCAATCGCTTCACATCCTTCAGCCCGGCACTACCCTGTGAAATTGGTTAGCAGCAAGTCTTTTTGCTTCGCATAAGCAAAAAATTTGGTTTTAAGGGAAAATACGGATAACCATAATCGAGCTTCTTCAGACAAAAAAGGCTTCAAAATGCCCCCCCTAGTAAATAATTTCCGGTCAACTCCGAAAACCCCAAAACGAGAGGTATGAAAAATGCGGGACTTCGAATTAAATAAATCTGAACTCTCTATAATTGATAAGATTGTAGAGAACGGCAGTGGAGATTCTGACAATCTAATAAAAATTTTACAGGAAATTCAACTAAAGCTTGGTTATGTTCCAAAGCAGGCTCAAAGAATGGTTGCTGAGAAATTGCAGATAGCTGTCAGCAGGATATACGGAGTTGTAACTTTTTATAATTTTTTTAGATTGAACCCGCCAGGCAAACACAGCATAAACGTGTGTTTGGGAACAGCCTGCTATGTAAGGGGCGGTAAGGCAATTTTAAATACGATAAAAAAAGTTTATAATATAGAGCCCGGCCAAACCACGCCTGACAGAGAGTTCTCACTCGAAACCGTCAGATGTCTGGGTTGTTGCGCACTCGCCCCGGTCATGGCGATTGATGGCAACACTTATGCACGTAATAATCCCGCCAAAACACGAGAAATACTGAGACAAATTACATAATGAGGTTAAAGATGAATATTGAAGAGCTAAAAAAAATTAAGGCCCAGTTCAGACCCAAACTGGAAAACAGACTGGATTCACGTCCTTTAGAAAAAAACGATGACAGAAAAATCAGCATCATGGTGTGCAGGGGAAGCGGCTGCATTGCCTCGGCCGGGAAAACAAACCCCTATGAGGCTTTTGTCAATGCTCTGGAGAAATACAATCTCCAGGAAAAAGTGGAAGTTGTGCGAACCGGTTGTCATGGACTTTGTGAACAGGGACCTATAGCGGTTATTCATCCGGGAGCAACTCTTTACACCAACCTTCAGGCCGGTGATGTTGAAGAAATCGTACAGAAGCACGTAATTAAAAAGGAATTTGTTGAACGACTGTTGTATTGGGACCCGGTCAAGAAAAAACATATCAGCTCGATGGATAACATCAACTTTTACAATAAACAGACTCGCCGAATCCTTTATAATAATGGTTTGATCGATCCGATGATAATTGAAGAGTATATTGCCAACGACGGTTATTTTGCTCTGGCAAAGACCCTTGAAATGGATAGACTCGCAGTTATCGAAGAAGTGAAAAAGTCAGAGCTGAAAGGACGAGGAGGCGCGGGTTTTCCGACAGGCTTAAAATGGGAATTTGCCTGTAAAGCAAAAGGTGATCAAAAATACATGGTTTGCAATGCGGACGAAGGCGATCCCGGCGCATACATGAACCGGTCCGAACTCGAAGGCAATCCTCATGCCGTGCTCGAAGGAATGGTGATTGGCGCTTATGCCATCGGCGCAACCAAAGGCTATATCTATGTCAGGGCGGAATATCCCCTGGCAATTGAAACTCTCGAAAATGCCATCGCCCAGGCTAGAGAACGTGGACTGTTGGGAAAAAATATTTTAGGCACATCATTTGATTTTGATATCGAAATTTTCTTAGGTTCCGGCGCTTTTGTCTGTGGCGAGGAAACTGCCCTGCTCGCATCAATTGAACAAAAACGTGGTAATCCCAGACCAAAACCACCTTTTCCCGCAAACGAAGGCCTGTTTGGAAAACCCACGATTTTAAATAATGTCGGCACGTTATGCAACATTCCTTTGATTATGCAAAAAGGTGCCGACTGGTGGAGCAGCATCGGTACGGAATCAACCAAAGGCACGAAAGTATTCTCCTTGACAGGAAACATCAACAACAGCGGTTTGATTGAAGTCCCTATGGGAATCAGCCTGGGTGAAATTGTTTTTGATATCGGCGGCGGAGTTCCAAACGGCAAAAAATTCAAAGCGGCTCAGCTGGGAGGCCCCTCGGGGGGCTGTGTTCCCGCCCAATATTTAAATCTGCCCATTGATTATGAATCTTTGAAAGGTATTGGCTGTATAATGGGTTCCGGCGCACTTGTCGTTCTTGATGAAGATACATGCATGGTTGATACGGCAAAGTTTTTTCTGGAATTTGACCGGGATGAATCCTGCGGACAATGCCTGCCCTGCAGGCGCGGGCTTCCTTTAATGGTAGATATTCTGGAGGGAATCACCGAAGGCCGGGGCAAACTGGAAGATCTTGACACCCTGCAAAACCTTGCCGAGGGAGTTGCCAAAACTTCTCTTTGCGCCCTGGGACAAACTGCGGCAAGCCCGACTTTAAGTACCATTCAGCATTTTAGAGATGAATATGAAGCACATATCATTGACAAGAAATGTCCAGCCGGGGTCTGCGCAGTCTTTTTTAAGAGCAAATGTCAAAACGCCTGCCCCATCAGTCAGGACATTCCAACCTACCTGGCACTTGCTAAAGAAGATCGGATGGAAGAGTCCTACAAGGTTATCAAACAAACAAACCCCATTCCCCTGGTTTTGGGCAGAGTCTGTCATAACCCCTGTGAATACAAATGCGAAAGACAAAAATTAGACGAAGCTTTGTCAGTCCGTCATGTGAAAAGATTTGTGGCCGATTTTGCTTATGAAAATAATTTTGAATACCGGCCGCCCCAAAAACCGGAAAAACCTGAAAAGGTCGCGATTGTGGGATCCGGCCCGGCCGGATTGTCCGCCGCATACGATCTTGCGATTGAAGGCTACAAAACTACGATTTTTGAAGCCCTGCCAACGGCAGGCGGTATGCTTGCCGTTGGAATTCCAGAATATAGACTCCCGCGAAAGGTGCTGAACTACGACATTGAGCAGATAAAGAAAATGGGCGTTGAGATTAAACTAAACACAAAGATTGACAGTATTGACAAGTTGCTTGATGATGGTTTTAAGGCTGTATTTCTTGCCATTGGCGCTCACGGCGAAAGAAAAATGAATATCCCTGGTGAAGATTTAAAGGGTGTCTGTTTGGGCATGGATTTTTTGAAAAATTTGAACTTGGGAGAAAAAGTTGACATCGGGAAAAAAGTCGTGGTCATCGGTGGCGGCAACAGCGCCATGGACTGCGCAAGAGTTGCAAAACGAATGGGCGCTGATTCAGTGACGGTGGTTTACAGAAGAGAAGAAAAAGATATGCCCGCCATAAAAGAAGAAATTGAAGCTGCCCAAAAAGAGGGAATCACTTTTGAGTGTCTCAGTCTACCGGTTGAAATAATTGGCAACGGCTGCGTTGAAAAAGTAAAATGTGAACGTATGACATTTGACAACTTTGATGCGAGCTGCCGAAAAATAACCTGCCCAATCAAAGGTTCAGAATACACTATTGATGCTGACATGGTAATTGAGTCAATAGGACAATTTCCACAAAGCAGCTGGATTTCTGAAAGCAAGGTAGAAATAGCCGAAAATAAAAGAATTATTGCTGACAAAAGAACCCTGGTAACAGGTCGGGAAGGCATCTTTGCCGGAGGCGACGCTTTTTCCGGCCCCCGTACGGTTTGCGAAGCTGTGGCTGAAGGACAAAGGGCGGCTTTCTCGATAAACCAGTATTTGCAAAAACTGCCTTTATCAGAAGTAATGAACCGGCAAGACCCTGAAAAATATTTGGTTCCCTTTGCTTCCGAAGAAGAACCGCAGGAAAAAGCAAGGGTGGCGATCACTGAAAAGGATCCCGGCACAGCATGTAAATGCTTTGATGAAATAGCATGTGATTACTCAAAACAGGAAGCCTTGGAAGAAGCTGGAAGATGTCTCAGATGCGATGCGTGGGAGTCATAGGAGAAAAATAAAATGGGTAAAATGGTAAATATTACAATCAATGGAAAAACCTGCCAGGCTGAAGATGGCGGGGTGTTATTAGACCAATGTGAAGCCAACGGCTTTCCAATTCCGCATCTATGCCATAAAAAAGGGTTGAGTCCCACAGGCGTGTGCCGACTTTGTCTTGTCAAAGTAAAAGGCCTGCGAGGGATTGTTCCGTCCTGTTGCACAACGGTTTCAGAAGGCATGGACGTGGTTACGAACGACGAGGAAATAAACGCCCTGCGCCGCCTGAACCTGGAGATGCTTCTTTCGGAAAATGAGCATAACTGCCTGACCTGCGAAAGTAACGGCAATTGCGAACTTCAAGACCTGGTCTATCAATTTGGAATTGAGAGCATTCGCTTTCCGATAAATAAAGAAAAAAAGCCGCTGGATGAATCAAGTTATACTATCATAAGAGATCCCAACAAATGTATTCTTTGCGGAAGATGTGTCAGGGCCTGTAATGAAATAGCCGGTAGAAATATTTGGGAGTTTTCAGAACGAGGCCCCAAGCTTGCCATCAGTGCGGGTTTGGATGAACCTTTGAAATGGACTGACTGCACATCCTGCGGGGCCTGCATTCAAGCTTGTCCGACCGGTGCCCTCATTGAAAAACCGGCACGTTTCCAGGGCCGGAACTGGGAATTTAAAAAGGTCAGAACAACCTGTGCCCACTGCGGCGGCGGCTGTCAGATAGAGCTTTGGACAAAAGATAACAAAATAGTAAAAGTTTACGGGGTTGAAGACGAAAACACCGTAAACAAAGGACATCTCTGTGTAAAGGGGCGTTTTGGCATGGACTTTGTCAACAGCCCCGACCGCTTGACCACTCCCCTGATTAAAAGAAATGGAAAATTTGAACAAGCAACCTGGGATGAAGCCCTTGATTTGACAGCTTCGAAATTCAAAGAAATAAAAGAAAAATACGGTAGCGATGCTTTGGGAGCGGTGGCTTCATCCAAAACCACTACCGAAGAATGCTATTTATCTCAAAAATTTGTTCGCACCTGTTTTGGAACGAACAACATTGATTTCTGTGTACGTTTTTGTCATTCACCAACAGCGGTGGGGCTGACCCGTGCCTTTGGCGCCGGCGCCATGACTAATCCTCTGAATGTCGCTGAAGATACCGATGTTTTGCTTGTTACAGGGCTTAATCTTACGGAAAATTATCCGGTGGGCGCGGACCGGATAGAACATCTTGCAAGATCAAACAAACTAAAACTGATCTTCGCTGAACCAAGAAAGCTTAAAATGGTTGAATCTGCGGATATTTGGCTGAGACCTAATATTGGCAGCGATGTTGCCTGGCTTAACGGCCTCATGAATGTAATCATCAATGAAGATCTTTATGATCACGAATTTGTTAAAAACCGAACCGAGAAATTTGAAGAGTTAAAAAAGGTCGTTTCAAAATATACGCCGGCAAAAGTAGAAGAAATTTCCGGGATTCCTAAAGAAAAAATAATTGAAGCGGCAAGACTTTATGCCAAAGCAAACAAAGCCGCCATCATGTATGGCATGGGAGTCACTCAACATAGTCATGGTACAAACAATGTTTCATCTATTTGTAATCTGGCTCTTTTGACAGGAAATCTTGGCCGGGAAGGCGTCGGCGTAAACCCCATAGCAAAACAAAACAACGGAAACGGCGCCGGCGATATGGGCTGTGTACCAAACGCTTATCCTGGGGCTCAGCCGGTGAACAATCCTGACATAAATAAAAAATTTGAAAAAGCTTGGGGAGTAAAACTTTCCGAACAACCCGGCAAAACCATGTCTGACATGCTGATCAAAAAAGGAAACATAAAAGGGCTTTATGTGGCGGGTGGCAACCCCATGCGCAGCGGACCCAATTTAAACAACATAAAAGAAGTATTTGATGACATGGATTTTATAGTTGTTCAGGATATTTTTATGAGCCCCACAGCAGAAATCGCTGATGTTGTTTTACCAGCCTCAAGTTTTGCCGAAAAGGACGGCACCTTTGTAAACGGCGCCCGCTTGGTGCAGCGTGTCCGAAAAGCGCTTGAACCCATAGGAGAAAGCAAACCGGACTGGCAAATAATCTGTGAGCTTAGTAAACGCATGGGCTATGAAATGAACTATAATCATCCAAACGAAATCATGGATGAAATTTCTTCATTAACGCCTCCCTATGGCGGCATTTCTTATACACGCCTGGAAAAAGGTGCACTTCAATGCCCCTGCCCCAATGAAAATCACCCAGGTACCCCAAATTTATGGACGGAAAAATTCAACACAAAATCCGGCAAAGGCCAGTTCTTTCCAGCAACCTATGAACAACCGGCGGAAATGACCGATGCTGAGTATCCTTTTATTTTTACCACAGGCAAGTCAATCTGCCACATGCACACTGGGTCTTACACCCAGCAGTCAAAAACACTTTCAAGCTTGTCACCGCATGATATTCTGGAGATAAATCCCGTAGACGGTGAAAAACTTGGCTTGAAAGATGGAGACCTGGCAAAAATCAGCTCCCGCAGAGGAGAAATTAAACTGCCGGTAAAACTTATCGACAGTGTTGCAGAGGGAACTGTCTTTACTACATTCTACTCCGTTGACACGGCGGTTAATCTTTTGACAAATGATGAGTTAGACCCCCTTGCAAAAGTCCCGGAATTGAAGATTTGTGCCGTCAAGATTGAGAATGGTTAATTTTAACCCGGATTTGATGCACTCGTAAAAAGTCAGGGTCTTAAAATAACCCCCCCCGGTGATTTGATAACGATATTTTCCCTATAATCTGAAGAAAATATTCCGATTGCCGCTAAAATGTAGACAATTAGTTCTTTGACAGTGTCTAAAGACCAGTTTTGAGGCCATTTTTTAGGTAAGAATCGGGGCAGCCCCTTTCATTTGCTCTCTGATTGACAACGGTTTATCAGTCGTGGGCTGGCTCTGGCGGTGGGAATCATGCGGGTCCATCACGGAGCCCTTAAAGTCGGAAGCAGCCCAGGTGAAGGTACAACGGTTAGAATTATTCTGCCAGCTGTCGAATTATTTCAAGAACAATCTGATACTCATGAAGAGAATAAGAAAGGGTAACGCTAGAATTTGAATTGATATTGCCCTAAAACACATTAGGAAACTGTATACCATTGAAAAAGAAGCCAAAGATCTGACAGCTGAAGAGCGTTTTCAACTATGCCAGGAAAAAGCCAAGCCTGTTCTCGACAAATTTGGCCTCTGGTTGCGTGAAACCTATCCTAAAACACCGCCCAAAGGTGAATTGGGTAAGGCCATTTACTACTCTTTACAACAATGGCAACGGCAGAATGTCTATCTCGAAGATGGTCGACTTCGACCAGACAACAACCTTGCGGAAAATGCCATCCGACCGTTCGTGATCGGACGAAAAAATTGGCTATTTTCAGGCTCCCCGGCCGGAGCCCACGCCAGTGCCACATTGTATTCTCTGGTCGAAACTGCAAAATTAAACAAGCTTGAGCCCTATACATATATGCGTTACCTGCTGGAAAAGATCCCAGTTACTAACGATGAAAATTTCAAAGAGCTACTACCCACGAGAATTACGCAGGAACAAATTGATAATTTTTTTGCCGAAGCTTAGGCCGCGCACCGAAGGTGTGGTTTACTGAACGCTTACTATTTCGCTACCGTTTCAATGGTTTGGGAAAGAATGTTTTTTAACGGCTCACTGCAAATACATATTCCAACGATACTGATGGTAGTAGCGGGTTAGTTAGTTCCGCAGATATTAACCCTACTCCAGCCGGGCTAAATTTTATCAATAATGTAGATTTCAGTTATGGGTTGTTTCTTGACTTGCCTGAACCACAAAGTGGCAATCTCTATGTTGTAAGGTTTGTGGTTAAGGCAAAAATAGAAAATGTCAGACATTTCAAAGCTATTGAAATCAAGTGAGAAGATTAGGATCTTAGTCAAATTAAATATAGCAATGAGGTTGCCTTAGTATTGCAGTCAACAATTCCCATCATCTTTATCCAAGATGAGAGCCGCCGGTCAAAACCGATAAAGTGTAGTGAATGAAGGAACTCGGGTTACAGTAAAAATCGACATAATGTTCTATGATGGTCAGGATTCGGAAATATTGTGTTGTGAACGTTTGGTTCGGATTGGTACTTTTGAATAAAGAACATCTATTCTTGTTTTTGTCGTTGAAAAGAAAGTGATAATTTTAATAAGTTGCAGTTATTTCGGTTCATTCAGAAGAATATCTTTGTAGATTTAATGAAGGGTCATGACTAGAACAGCTGATTGATGTTCAATGCATTGTTCCAATTTCAATCATTGCAATTGGAACAACAGTAAAATTGTGTTTAAGCTATTCGTCCTAACAGTTGAGTTGGTCTCCTGATTTATAGGTTGGCAGCAGCAAGCTATTATTTCCCACAACCTTTACAACTTTAACCTTCTCTGCGAATATACGTAATACAAAAGGTCACTCTGTCAAGGTTGACCTTTTGTATTTTTTAGGGAATAAGATTTATTCCCCGATAATCTTGAGTAACACCCGTTTTTTCCGTTTGCCGTCAAATTCGCCGTAGAAAATCTGTTCCCACGGGCCGAAATCAAGTTTCCCTCCGGTGATGGCGACCACCACTTCGCGGCCCATGATCTGACGTTTGAGATGTCCGTCGGCATTGTCTTCGTAGCCGTTGTGGCGGTATTGCGAGGTCGGAGCATGGGGGGCCAGCTTTTCCAGCCAGACTTCGAAATCGTGATGGAGACCAGATTCATCATCATTGATAAAAACCGAAGCCGTAATATGCATGGCGTTGACCAGGCACAGGCCCTCTCTGATTCCGCTTTTATTAAGGCACTGTTCGATCTCTGGTGTAATGTTGATAAACTCTTGCCGCTTACTGGTTTCAAACCATAGTTCCTGACGGAAACTTTTCATCGTATATTCTCCTTTTGGACAGCTCGCTGAGCCAGTTTTTTAAGTTCTGTTATCTGGTTAATGGTGTTTTTCAATTCCGGTTCATCCGGTAGCAGGTTTAAAGTTTTCTGGAGATCCGCAACCGCACCCCGGTAATCTTTCAGGTAGAGGCGTAAGCGTCCTCGGTTTTCAAAGCCCCTGGCATAATCGGGGTGATTCTTGAGCAGGGTATCGAGGTCGTTTAAAGCTTTTTCCGGTTCTTTGTTTTTGAGGTGGGCTACGGCGCGATTATTTAAAGCTCTGCGGCTGGCCGGATATTTCTGTAACACATCGCTCCAGAGTGTGAGTTGGTTCTGAAAAATTGGGCGCCTTTGCCAGGTGACAGAGGTTAGCAAAATTAACCAGCAACCAAAGATGATGTATATGAGTCGGCCCGCCAGGATTTTTTTTGCCAAGAATAATTTATTTTTTATTGCATCGAGCAAACCGCAGATCATCAGGGCGGCACCCGGGGCTGCGAGATAGGTTTTGTACTCAACGAGGAGCTCTTTTTGGGGCAGAAAAAGGTAGGGAGGTCCTAAGACAAGGTAGAACCAGAGGATGCCAAAGCCGATTACAGGGTATCTCCAGCGCATTTTCCAGGCTGATCCAAGCAGGAAAATGTGGCCAATAATTGCGGTCAAGGACGCCGAGTCAAGGAATTTTGGGCTCGGAAAAAATTCGTGATGCAGGCTTAAGGTCTGCGGCAAAGGCAGAAAGAGCATCTGCCAGTAATGGAAAAAGGCCCGGGCCTCACTTAAAAACTGAATGCCGGGTGACCAGAGGCGTTTTGAGCGAAAACCGATATTGATCCAGGTCTGGTTGAAAAGACCAATTTTATAAGCAAAAAAACAGAACAGCCCTGCGGTCAAGCCAATAAGGCCGCAAAAGATCAGGATCTTTTTGCGACTTGTAAAGCGTAGTTTTCCGGCATAGAGTTCGTAGACTATAATTGTCAGAGGCAGGGTTATCGCCATCTCTTTAGAGTGTAGGGCACTTAAGAATGCCAGGCCAGTTACTAAATACCATAGCCACGGTTGCCAGCTTGAAGATCCTTCTGCTTGATTATATCTCCCTTTAAGCCAGGCGAAAAATCCGAGAAGGTAGAAAAATGAGGCTAGAGCTCCAAATCTCTGGGATACATAAAGAACGGTGTTTAAAGCCAGTGGATGGCAGATAAAAAAGAGAGTTCCGATAAGGGCTGGCCAACAGATCGAAATAACTTTAGCCGGTGAGGGTTCACGCAACTTATTATTTCGGGAAATAAAGAGAGCGAGTAGCAGATAAACCAGAAACGAGCATAAAGCATGTAAAATAAGGTTGATGCTGCGAAAACCTGCCGGACTCATTTCGCTTATTTTGTAACTTGCGGCAAAGCTTAACCAGGTTAAATTGCGATCCGGTCGCAGTGGTTGGGCCCGCAAGTTGTTAAGAGATTGAGCTGGACTTTTAATCAGGGCATTGACCTGGCCCTGGTCATTCATCAGGCTGTTATAATCATCAAAAAAGAAATCGTAGTTCAGGCCGGGGCCAAAGAAAATCGCGACTAAGGTCGAAATCATCAAGGCCAGGACGAGGGTCTTTGCAAGGCTGGAAATCTGGGCCTGAGAAAACATAGCTATTTTAATTTTAAGGCAAACAGGGCGGCCCCGTAAGCGCCCATGAGTTGGGGGTACTCAGGCAGGAAAACTTTTTCTTTAGTTTCCTCCTCGATGACTTTGCGGATTGCGGGATTTCTGACAACGCCGCCGGAAAGCAGCAACGGTGGCACCAGCCCGACACTGCGTACCATGGCTACTACTCGTCTGATCAGGGCGCGGTGCAGGCCCATAAGGATGGGTTCGACCTCAACCCCGTTGGCCACCATCGAAATGATTTCAGATTCGGCAAATACCGTACAGGTGCTGGAGATAGAAACTTCCTCCTTGGCCGAAAGGGCAACTGAGCCCATATCCTCAATCGCTACCTGCATGCGGGCCGCACAGTTCTCCAGAAAGCGGCCGGTTCCGGCCGCGCACTTGTCATTCATGGCAAAGTCTACGACTTGGCCATGATCTCCGATGACAACCACTTTGCTATCCTGGCCACCGATATCGATCAAGGTCCCACCGTGGCCTAATTGATGATAGACGCCTTTTGCATGACAAGTTATTTCGGTTACATTTTTTACTGCCTGGTGGACCAGGTTGCGGCCGTAACCTGTTGCGATCAGAGGGATCCCTTCTAAGGAGTTAATCTCCTTTTTAAGCAAGCTTAAAAAGGAATCAACCTGTTTTTCTACTCTGGGTTCAACCGCTTCTAGGTGACGCCAGATTATTTTGCCGCCGGCATTTATGCCGGCCATTTTAACCGTGGTTGAGCCTACATCAATTCCCAGTGCAGCAATTTTCATTTCAACATCTCTCCAAGAAATTATTTATAAATTCATGATTGATATGGCAAAGTAAAATGTTTAGATGCGAGGCGCTCAAGGCCTGAGGAGTGAGGCGTACGAATAGTACGACGCAAAGACGAGGGTTTTGAGCAACGAAGCACCCCAAGAGTACTTCTTCGTTAACGCTCAGGGCGCATCTGGGCATTTTACGAAGCCATAAGCATTTCGACGAAAGAGGCCAGGCGTGAGGCCACTTGTTCATCGGCGTATGCCCGGGGATCGTCGTGATCCGCTTCCAATAGCAGCGCCGGAATGCCATATTCTTGAATGAGTTTATTGCGCTGATCGATTTGGCCGATGGAGTAGGGCTTGCAGGAGCGATCCGAATGCATGATGACTCCATCCAGCTGGAACTCTTCGACCATCCGCTGCATGGTATCAAGTTTGTATTTAGTGCCCTGGTTGAGAATCGGATAAGTGTAGGTTTTGGCCATTGATTCCAGTGGTTTTTCTTTATCCATCAATGGCGCTAACTCGCCCCAGGCATTGGTGTAGGTTGAGGCCACTACACAGATGCCATGTTCGCCCAGATATTCGGCGAGATAGCGCAAACGATACCAAATCGGCAGATTGTCCCACAAGAGTCGTTTACGCTCATTGCGGACGGCGCCAATGCCGTTGCTGATATTCTCGTCCAGCTCTTTGAGCAGTTCCGCATAAAAATCTACCGTCTCTTTTTTGCCCCGCATTTCGACGATTGGAGCCATGTGAATAAATTGATCGAAAACCGAAATCGGGGCGGGTTGGTGCCGGCCCCGAGCGATGATTTCCTGCCAAAGTTCTGAGGCATCTTTGCTTAAATGAATTATCTCTTTCAGGCGCCGGTAATCAAGCCTGCGGCCAGCGGCTTTTTCCGCAATTGGAATTGAGTTTTCCAACTGTTTTTTTACATATTCGAGGGCATGTTCGGAAGCTTGGGTATAGACAAATGGGGTGTCAATCAAGATCAGGGGCACCTTGAAATGTTCAGCTAAAACCCGGTACCAGTGGAGTACGGTCTGACAGATGTTGGTGCATGCCAGCAATAGATCGGGTTTGGGCAGGCGGCCTACCGGAGTTTTTCCGGAGAGTACCGAACCGATATCGGTTCGGGCGTAAGAGCAGATGTCGGTTGAATATCCGGCATTTTCAGCTTCACTGGAGATCTCGACAACGGCTTTTCTGACCCCGCAAAGAGCCCCGTGATTTTCTGGATAAAGCACATAAAAGTCAAGGGCCTGCAAGATCTCGACGGGGCCGCCCGAGGTCACCCAGGCTACGGGACGGTGGCCGTTGGCATAGCGTCCTTCCAGATAGTGGCGAGAAACGAGTTCTTTGGTCTGAGCCCCAATCCGCAAAGGTGGTGCAAGAATATCGGAACGCCACCGCGAAGGAGTCTTGGGGTTTCGTTCCGCCTTAAGGCGTTGCCAATGCAAAAAGGGCTGGCCCGTAATTTTTACATTCCAGTAATATCTTAATGAATCACTTAATGCCATAGCTTTTTTATTTACCTTTCTTTGCTGTTTTCTTTCGGTGCCGCTCTCAAACTGTCTCGATGCGGGGACATTGCTCTGAGGCAGGGCTTCAGCCCGAGCCGGTCTGAGCTGTGTCCCCCTCGAAGTGGGCGAAGCAAAGTTCGTTACTGTCAGCTGCGACTTAACACTGGTTTTCCAGCATTTCCAGGAATGCCCCAATCCGGGTAGCCACCTGGCGGGGCAAGGGATTGTTGATGTCGACTTCGACAATGATTGAAGCCAGGCCCTGTTCTTTGAGTCCACTGCGCAAATTAGGCAGGTCGAAGAGTTCAGGCTCGCAGAATTTAACCACGTAGAAAATAACACCCTGAGCCCCACTGCTCTTTGCCATCGCAGTCAGATGTTGGATTCGTTCTGCAATCGGGTTGCCCCGGGTGGGGTCGGGTGGAGCATAGATGATAGTTTCGGCCATGCGACGGAAAGGTTCCGGGCTGGGTCCCGGTTTATAGAGTCGGCGTCCGCAGCAGGCAAGATCATCGGCAACTACTTGCCCACTCATTTCATCAATTAAATTAAACAATTCCATCGGTTCCGGGAGGATGCCGGAAAGGATTACCCGAGTTCCTGGGAGCGGTTCTACGGTAGTTTGCAGGGCTTTTTCAGCAAGTTCGGAAAATTGTTCAGTCGGCAGATATTCTCGCGAGCGTACTAATCTGTAAAAATCAATATTATTCAAGCCTGATTGTAGTCTGCTTTTGTATAGTTTGGCTAAGAGTGTATCGCCTACCTCTTCCCGTTGGATTGCGGTCAACAACTCTTCATTTGCCGGGTTTTTGCCGGTTAAATCGGAAAGCTGAACGTAGAGAGAGCGTAATTCTCCGGCCAGGAAAACTACGTCCTCTTCACGTTGTCCCCGGGGCAGGTAGAGAGGGATGATTGTCTGATCGGGCTTGATTAAATCAATAAGAATGCTGGCCAACCCCTGAAGCGAATCACAGGTGTGGGGA
Organism: uncultured Thermodesulfobacteriota bacterium; assembly: GCA_964457755.1. GTDB lineage: Bacteria > Desulfobacterota > Anaeroferrophillalia > Anaeroferrophillales > Tharpellaceae > Tharpella. The sequence continues at coordinate 71,562 of CAYWGC010000004.1, forward strand.
ATTAAGACCAGGTTTGCAACATTTAGTTCGCCCATTTTTAAAAAAGAGAGCGCGTTGTGGACTATAGAGCAAACATAGGGCTGCAGGTGCGTCCCGCCAAGGCTTACATCAACTTTTGGTGGCCCCCAAACTTCAACCGGATAAATATCAAAAGCCCGTAACAGGGCCCGGGGATAGTGGATAGGCAGTACGGCCGCAACTGATCCTCCCTGCTTCCTGATCTCATTAATCACATCTCCTCGCTGAGGAATTTTTATGTCCATAAGCTTTTTCTAGTATTAGTGTCGGACCAAATTTATGTCTATATGTGTTCTTTTGTGGTTTCTTTTTTTGTAACTATTCAGCCAACTCACCGTAAAGTTGTAATTATCAACGTCGAATATCGCTTCGCCGTGAGCGCAGCGAGGAAGTGCCCTTGGGGTGCGCCCTTATGAACGGGGTCAAAGCTGGGGTGCTGATGCACCTTGTACCAGCAATGACCCCAATCCCGGTAGTTTGGGGGCGACGGCTGAATAGTTGACATTTTTTACCACAGATGAGCATAAATAAACACAGATTTCAGATCAATTTTTTAACATTTTGCATAACTGGTAAGACTGCTTGTGGCCAAGAGGTAGTCATTCACCATTTTTTGACTTGACTTTTTTCTGTAGTTCTGATGTCTTTATTCTGATATATTGAAATATTTTGCTAGGGTTAGTCGTGACCTCATCAACACTTGGTGGGGGAGGAGACGATGGTGTTTTTTAAGAGAAATAAAACTTTATTGTCATTGATTCTGTTTTTTTGTTGTTTTGCAACGCTGGTCTCAGCGGCGCAAACCGTAAGGGTCGGGGTTTATGAAAATAAGCCGTTGGTTTTTAAAGGTGAAAAGGGTGCATATCAGGGCCTGTGCATCGATGTTTTAGTTGAGATTGCCCAACGTGAAGGCTGGCAATTGGAGTTTGTCGCCGGAACTTGGCCGGAGTGCCTACAGCGTCTTGGGGTTGCCGAAATTGATCTGCAAGTTGCAATTGCCTGGTCGAAAGAACGGGCTAAAAACTACTCTTTTTCTCAAGAGCCGCTCTTTATAAACTGGGGCGCCCTTTACGTTCAGCCGGATTCCCATATAGAGTCGATCGTTGATCTTGCTAATCGTAAGGTTGCCGTTTTGAAAGGAGATATCCATTACAAAGTCTTGGTTGAACTGTTGGCCCAATTCAAGACCGAGCCGCATCTGATCGAAGTCGATAGTTACAGTGATGTGTTTAATAAAATTGGTCGCCGTGAGATTGATGCCGGCCTTGTAAATCGGCTCTATGGAAGTTTAAATGACGGTAAATATGAGGTTGAGCGAACCTCAATGATATTGAACCCCATTGAAGTTCGTTTTGCCGCACCTCTGGGTTCGAAAACTTTGTTGGCAAAGATTGACCAACGCCTTGAGCTTATGAAGATTGATAATGGTTCTATTTATCATCAATCAATGGACCGTTGGATGGGAGGTTCAGCCAAAGGTCAATGGCGGGCTCCGGTATGGCTTGTATGGCTTGTAGTATTTGCTGGGATATTCTTATTGGCTCTTTTGTTGATCAATGCTTTGTTGAATAGGAAAGTTGCCGCCAGAACTGCTCAATTGCGGCAGGTAAATGAGGATTTAGTCGAAAGTCGGGAGCGTTTTACCCTGGCTGTAGAAGGCTCAGGGCTGGGATTGTGGGACTGGAATATTATAACTAATGAGTTGGTCTGGAATGATTATTTTCTGGAGATGTTGGGTTATGAGTTCGGCGATATGATATACTCTTATGAGAGTTGGAAAAAACTTGTCCATCCTGCGGATCTTCCGACTGTAGAGAGGTTGCTTGAGAACCATCTGCAGGGTGAAAGCCCAAGCTATGTTGCTGAATATCGTATGCAGAGTAAGGGCGGGGATTGGCTCTGGATTCTTGATCGAGGTCGCGTTTTGCAATACACAGAAGATGGTCAGCCGGAACGTTTTGTTGGCGCTCATCTTGATATTACTGATCGTAAAAAGTCCGAGGAGGAACGTCTTAAGTTTGAATCCCAGATGCAGCATACCCAAAAACTTGAAAGTCTTGGGGTTTTGGCCGGTGGGATTGCTCATGATTTTAACAATATTTTGACCGCTATTTTGGGTAATGCCGATCTTGCCCAAATGGAGATATCTCCGTTATCACCAGCCGTTCCCCGCATTGATGCGATCAATAAGGCGGCCTTGAGGGCGGCCGGTTTGGCGCAGCAGATGCTGGCCTATTCGGGTCGCGGTAAATTTGTTTCCGAAGATATTGAGATCAATGAATTGGTCGAAGAGATGGGCCATATTCTGGCTGTGGCGATTTCTAAAAAAGTGGTTTTGCGTTACCATATGGCCGAGAACCTTCCTTTGATAGATGCCGATGCCGCCCAGATTCGACAGGTGGTTATGAACTTGATAACCAATGCTACAGAAGCTATCGGCGAGTGTAGTGGGGTGGTCACTGTGACCACAGGTTTGATTGATTGCAGCAAGGGTTATTTGAATGAAACCTTTGCCTACGATGACCTTAAAACTGGTTTATATGTTTTTGTAGAGGTTGCCGATACCGGTTGCGGCATGAATGCGGATACTAAAAGTAAACTTTTTGACCCGTTCTTTACAACAAAATTTACGGGTCGGGGTTTGGGCATGGCGGCGGTTCTCGGAATCGTTCGTGGCCACCAGGGAGCAGTCAAGGTTTATAGTGAACCGGGAAAAGGTTCGACCTTTAAATTGTTACTTCCGGCTCTTGGGCGTCCAGCCTCTAAAATAAATCATCAAATCAAAGAAAATAGTAATGGTTGGCAGGGTCGCGGTACTATTTTACTGGTTGATGATGAAGAGACTATACGGGCGTTGGGTAAAGAGATGCTTAATATGTTGGGGTTTACAGTGTTGGTGGCTGAAGATGGTCGTCAGGCATTGGCAGTGTTTCAAACGAATAGGAGCGATATCGTGGCAGTGATCCTGGATATGACCATGCCGCATATGGATGGTGTGGAAGCCTATCGTGAATTACGCCAGATCGATAAAGATGTTAAAGTTGTAGTGGCCAGCGGCTATAGTGAAAATGATATTAGTGAGCGGTTTGCCGGTAAGGGGCTGGCTGGGGTTATTCAAAAGCCTTTTCAGTTTTCCGATTTACGTGAAAAGCTGAAACAGGTTCTACCTTAAAAAATGCGGGAGGGAGAAGAGATGTTGTGTAAATATCGTAGGCTTATTTGTAGCATGATTGTTGCGGTTTCGTTAACTGTTTTTATGGTGGCTGGAGCGGCGTTTGCGACAACTCAGTCCGGAGAGGTGGTGACGACGCTTGCTGATCAGGTTGGCGTGGCGGTGACAATTTATAATCAGAATCTGGCATTAGTTAAAGATAAGCGTCAATTGCCCTTGGCCAAAGGTGAAGTCAAACTCGCTTTTCGAGAAGTCAGTGCCCAGATGCGACCCGAAACCGCACTTTTGACGGCCGCAGGCCTTGCGGTTCTTGAACAGAATTTTGAGTTTGATCTTTTAACTCCTGAAGCTCTTTTAAAAAAATATGTTGGCCATCAGGTTGAAGTTATCAGTCGGCATCCGACGACTGGAGTCGAGAGTCGGAAAGCAGCCAAAGTTTTAAGTTCTAACAGTGGGGTTGTGCTTCAATTTGATGACCATATCGAGACCGGGGTTCCCGGGCGTCTCGCTTTTTCCGACCTTCCCAAAACTCTGCGGGATCGGCCGACCTTGACGATGCTTATGGAGAGCCGTGAAAGCGGGGTTAAGGATATTGAGTTGAGTTATCTGACCGGCGGTTTAGGTTGGCAGGCTGACTATGTGGCTGAGCTTAACGCGACCGATGATGCAGTTAATCTCAGTGGTTGGGTCACCTTGACCAATACCAGTGGCGCCAGTTATCAGCATGCGAAACTGCAACTGGTTGCCGGTGATGTTAATCAAGCCCCACCCGAACGGGAATTTGATGGTGGTGTCAGGCAGGAGATGATGATGAAGGCGATGCCGGCTTCAGCTCCGAATATGGCACAAGAGGAGATGTTTGAGTACCATCTCTATACTTTAGGAAGGCCGACGACGATTGCCGATAATCAGAGTAAGCAGGTTGCCCTTCTGCAAGCGTCATCAGTTCCTTGTAAAAAAGAGTTTCTCCTACAGGGGAGTTCTTACTATTATCGCCGGGCTTATGGTGAGATCGATCGCAAGCTTAAGGTTGGGGTCTTTGTCGAGATTGAAAACCGCAAAAAAAACCATCTTGGTATGCCGCTGCCCAAGGGGGTTGTACGGGTCTATAAGGAGGATTCAAAAGGGGCTTTGCAGTTTGTTGGCGAGGATCGTATCGACCATACCCCGGAAAATGAGACCGTGCGTCTCAAGCTTGGTGATGCATTCGACCTGACGGCCACAAAGAAACAGACCAGTTTCAAAAAAATTGGCGGCGATGGCCGTTATAACTATATCTATGAAGCTGCCTTTGAGATTAAGCTGAAAAATGCCAAAGCCGAAGAGGTTGAGATCAAAATTGTTGAGCCGATCCCCGGAGATTGGGAAGTCTTGACTGAATCTCACAGTCATCATAAGGAGAGTAGCAGCAACGCTTCCTGGCGCATCCCGGTAGCGGCAAAGGGTGAGGCTGTGCTTAGCTATAGGGTTCGGGTTAAGCATTGATGGTGCTGTAAAGGTTTAGGAGGTTGTCCGAGAATGCCATTTTTCCCCATCTCAGCGTTATTTTTTGAAAATAATGCTCGAAATACTAAGTGTATATCTGTGCTTATTTTCAAAAAATGCCTCGATCTGAGAAAAAATTTCTATTCTCGGGCAGCCTCCTAGCCATGCGAATTCTGATTATAGAACCCTTTAACGGGGGTTCACATGCTGCCTGGGCTCAAGGGTACCAGCGTCACAGCTCCCATATTGTTGAAATTCTTGGGTTGCCGGGAAAAAACTGGAAGTGGCGGATGTTGGGGGCGGCGGTCACCTTGGCGCGGCAATACCGGGTACTGCTTGCCAGCGGCAAGCAGTACGACTTGATTCTGGCTTCAGACATGTTTGATCTTGCAGTTTTCTTAGGTTTGGTCAGCAATCTCCCCGGTTCCAGGCCGCCCGTGGCTCTCTATTTTCACGAAAACCAATTGACCTATCCACAATCACCTAATGATCAGGTTCGCTCGGTTGGGCGTGATCGCAAGTTCGGGTTGATAAATTTCACCAGTGCTTTAGCAACCGATGCCTGTTTTTTTAATTCCGCCTTTCATCGCCAGAGTTTTCTCGAAGCCCTGCCGGTTTTTTTGGGCCGTTCTCCTGATTATCAGGAGCTTGACGCGGTTGCAGAAATTGAAAAAAAGTCTGAAGTTCTCCACTTAGGTCTTGATCTTGAGCGCTTGGCGGCATTAAAATCATCCGCAGATCTTTTTGATAAAACCAGCCGGCCACCTCTCATCTTGTGGAATCATCGCTGGGAGTACGATAAAAATCCCGCTGAATTTTTTGCTATCTTACAGAAATTGATGGTAGCAGGGGTCGATTTTGAGGTTGTCATTTTGGGCGAACATTATCAGCCTCCGCCTGAGCTTTTTCTTGAAAACCGGGAACTGCTCGGTTCTCGCCTGCTCCATTTTGGCTATGCCGAAAGTTTTGCCGACTACGCCGCCTGGCTCTGGCGGGCTGATATTTTACCGGTCACCTCAAATCACGATTTTTTCGGGGCCAGCGTGGTCGAAGCGGTTTATTGTAACTGTTACCCGCTTTTGCCGCACCGTCTAGCTTATCCAGAGCATTTTTCAAAATCTGAACATGGTAAGTTTTTATACTGTGATACCAAAGATTTATATTTAAAACTTAAATCTTTACTTGAATGTATGCGAGAGGTCGATTCAAGCAATTTCAGCTCTCTGGTAGCTCATTACGACTGGTCTGTGATGGCTCCTCGATACGATGAAAGAATGACCCGTATGTTAGCTTAAGCTCTCAAGAGGTCCTCAAGTTTTTTCTCTTTATGACGAAAAGTAATACATGCTAACTTATAAAGCTCCGAATCTGGTAATGTAAATTATGGGCTCTCTTGCGGAGTTTAAGTTGAAATGAGTTTTGAAAAACAGAGTCCAAGTACCACCCGGCGTTTGCAGGCGGCGGCTCTACAGTATGACCAGGAACGTCACGAATCTCCAGTGGTTGTAGCCAAAGGTTCACGAGCGGTTGCTGAAAAGATCATTGAGATGGCGAAAAAGCATAATATTCCCCTGCAACGGGATCCCGAGCTTCTGCAGATCCTCATGAAACTTGAGATTAATCAGGAAATTCCTGAAAACGTTTTTCATGCGGTTGCTGAAGTTCTGGCAATGGTCTATAAAGCCAACCGCAATCACAGCGAAAAAAATACATAAATCGTTAATAAAATACTAATGCGGGAATTACTCCCGCAACCCAAAAGTTACTGCAAAGCCCGCAAATAAGTGCTCTTATCAGAACATTTTCTTGTAAAAACAAGAAAATAACCTGTAAAGCACTAAAGTTTTTCCGATTATTGCCGAGATACTTTTAAAGGTATAAAAGATTGTGAGAAAATGATAGATATCGTTTTATAGAATTGTCTAAGGCCAGCCATGAACGATTTTTTTACACCGATAACTGCTGATTCACTGTTTGTCAGCGCCTTGCAGCAGCAGGCTTCACTCGAACAGTTGTCGGGTAATGCCTTAAATACCGGGATTACGGCTTACCAGCAAGGTGATTACGAAAAAGCGATTATTGCTTTTCGCAATTCGATTGGCCTGGCTCCACAGTCTGCCAATGCTGTTGACACTGCCAATTATGTTGCCAGCTCTTACCTCAAGCTTGGCGATAACTATAATGCTGCCAAAGCCTATGAAGAGGCGATCGCCTTAAATCCGTCACGTGACGATACCCATATCAAACTTGGTAATCTATATTTTTCTGAAGAGAAGTATCAAGAGGCTGAGGCTCAATATTTCAAGGCTGCCAAACTCAATCCTGATCCCGTCAACTTCTACTCACTCGGGCAGGCCTATATCAAAACCGGGCGCTATAACGACGCCGAAGATCAGTTTTCAAAGATTCAGCGACTTGCCCCCCAGGCTGTCAATGGGCCCTATGGTAGAGGTTTGAACTATAGTGCTCAGGGCCGCTATGATGAAGCTATAGAGATGTTCCAAGATGCCATCGACCTGGACAGTGAATTTTACGATGCCTATGTTGAGATGGGGTACGCTTATGCTGACATGGGTGAAATGGATATGGCGCAGGAGGTTTTTGAAGAACTCGAAGGGCCGCGACCCGATCTCGCTGATATTCTGAGCCGCTACATGTACAAGGTTGATACGCCAAAATTTTCTTTTGTGCATGCCGATGGCGCATTTCCTTACATGCAGCCTCCGGGAACCAAAGTCGCTTCCTTTGACAGCTATCTGGAAACCGCCAACGCTTCGAAAAATTTCAAAATGACTTTTCAGTTTGATAAAGAGATGGATCGCGAATCGGTCGAGGATCGTTTCAACTGGAATATAAATCGTTCGACCTCAAGCGGGCCGGCCGAATTTTATAATTTTGGCATGAGCTTACCGGATACCGAGATAAAACTTCCGGCAAATCCTGAATATATCTACTATGATGCCGATCAGCTGACGGCAACCGTCTACTTCAAAGTCACCCAGAATGCGACAGCTGACGCTACCATCGACCCCTCCCACATCGTCTTCAAATTCGCCGGCGAAGATAAATACGGTCTCAAAATGGATCCCGATGCCGATGAATATTCGGGTTTCTCCCGAGTCGGCTGAAAATCCCTAGTATTGTTAATAACGCTTAATCAACAATACTTTTCCAGCCTTCGTCTGATTGAGGAAGAGTCCTATTGCTGTTTGGAGCTCCATTTCTAAAATCGCCTCCTATTACATTTTGAAAGCCACTTTTAAGAGGTGGTTTTTTTGCGTCAAGGATGCGCTGTAGAGCCTCTAATGCTATTTTGGCTAAGCTTGAGTGTCCCGGAACCGCAGTGCCTTGCTTGACTGTGCTACTCAGATGGAAACTTCTGATCCGTTTCAAATCTCCCTGTTCTAACACATTACGCATACCGATTTCTGGATCATTGTACTCGAACTCAAACTCATAGGGTCCAATACGTCTATTTGGTTTTTCTTGGATTATTTTAACCGGCTGTGAGCGCATACGTTCTACGATTTTATCGTAAAATTTTGTGTAGGCCAGTTTCACTCCCTCATCTTTATTAATTCTTCGACTTCCCCAATCATCCGGAAAAAAAAGGTTAACATAAAGGGTCCCTTTTGCCCAAGAGTTGTCGTAGGTAACTCGAACTCCGGCGATATGCTCGACATCAGTTTTCATGAAAGCTATATCTCCAAATACCCACTCACCGGCAATGCCTGGAAAGCCTAATTCTCCTAATTTAAGATTATAACTGCCAACTTGAGTGGTTCCCGGATTGGTTTTGTCTTTGAGGGCTTTTTGGAGAATTTTCAAAGCTTTTTCGGCAGCGGTTTCAGCTTCAGCCAGTGCGTGGTCAACTTTTCCTTCATGACCTTCAGCATTAATCAGATAAGCAAAATCATCATTCAGTTTGCCGATGTGTCGTGAACGCCATTTGCTGTCCGGGTTTTTGAGGAAGGTATATTCAACAGCAAAAGAGTCGCCACCATCATACGCTTCCAGCTCTTTGTAACGGTCGCTTCTGGCAACTTCCAACCATTTCTCTTTTCTTGATTGAAAATATTTACGACCCCAACCGATATTGGCTCTGGTTGTGGGCATAATGATGTGGATGGAGGCCTTGGTTCTGAATTCAAGATACTCATATCTAAGCGATATTTCAGAGACGACAGCGGTAAACTGAGGGCGCAAGATCTTTCTGAAAAAGGGCTCATGTTGCGTTTTTAGGCTTCCAATTTGTGTGGGTAGTTGTAGATCGCCAACTTTGAGTTTGAGCCACTCTATAGGTTGTGAGTTTTTCGCCCAGGCACCCCGGGGTATGATCATACCACCCGTCAAGGTCGTGCAGATAATTATTGAAACAATAACAAGCTGTACACATAATCGTTTGCGCATGCTTTGTTCGGAATTTTTTTGCATTATCTGTACCGTATAAATGAGACGAGTTGATTGTGGAATCCAGATTGTAAGTTATCGAGAAGGAAAAATCAAATTTATTTCCTTAAAACAGCCGGATTCGGATCTTTGCCTGGCAAATTGGTCAGATAAACCCCTGAACTTACGAGTAAAGCTCCGCTGAACAGTGACATGGTGATTGGTTCCCCGAGGAAGAAGAAGGCCAGGATGATAGCGCTGATCGGGACAAAGTTGATGAAGAGCCCGGCCCGCGTGGCTCCGATAACGCGGATCGCTTCATAGTACCAGACGAAACCTAAGACTGTACCGAAAAATCCAAGGTAGAAGAGAGCGGCCCAGTCGCGGCCGGAAAAAGAGAGGATATTGCTGCCTAACCCTTCTGAAAATGCTGGCAGGAGTAGTAGCAGGGTGCCGATCAGAGTCGACCAGGTGACCGCAACCAGAGGCGAAAGTTCTTTCATTACGACTTTACCAATAACCGAATAGCTGCCCCAGCTCAAAACACAGATTAGAATATAGAGCTCTCCCAGGCCCAGGCCGCCCGCGAAAATTCCGCTGAAATCCCCACGTGAAATAACCACCATAGCCCCGCAAACTGAAATCAGGATGCCAGTTATTTTTAAAAGAGTTAAGCGTTCTCTAAAAAAAATGGCTGAGAGCAGACAGATGCAGATTGGATTAAGGGCTATAATCAAGGCCGCGCGACCGGCAGCGATGATTTTAAGACCTTTGAAAAAGAAGATGTTGTAGGTGAAAACTCCAGAGAACCCTAAGAGGAAAATAAAAGCAAACTGTTTGAAATTGATTTTAGGAAGTTTTTTTTCGATCCTTAAAGTCAGCGTCAAGAGGATCGTAAAGGCCAGAGCAAAACGTAAAAAGGCCGCCGAAGCGGGGCCGACATTACGGACCACGACCTTGCCGGCGATAAAGGTACCGCCCCATAAAAAAGCGGTCAGGATGAGCTTTATGTAGGATGTCGTCGTGGCTTTGTGGGGGTTCTGCATTAATGGAGGATCTGGCTGAGAAAGAGTTTGGTGCGTTCATGTTCGGGGTGGTCAAAAAATTGACCGGGGGTATTGGTCTCCACAATCATCCCCTCATCCATAAAGAGAACCCGATGCGCCACACTTTTGGCAAATCCCATCTCATGGGTGACGACAATCATGGTCATGCCCTCGTGAGCTAAACTGATCATGACGTCGAGAACCTCTTTAACCATCTCCGGATCAAGGGCTGATGTCGGCTCGTCAAAGAGCATGACTTTAGGCTTCATGCAGAGGCTTCGGGCGATAGCTACGCGTTGCTGTTGCCCCCCGGAAAGCTGGCCGGGAAACTTTTTTGCCTGTTCCGCAATCTGGACTTTTTCAAGATAGTTCATGGCCAGCTCTTCGGCTTCTTTTCGCGGCACCTTTTTTACCCAAATCGGGCCCACGGTCAGATTTTCTAAGATTGTCAGGTGGGGAAAAAGGTTGAAATGTTGAAAAACCATGCCCACCTCTTCGCGTATTTTTTCAATATTTTTAAGATTATTACTGAGCTCGGTGCCATCAACAAAAATTTGGCCGCGCTGGTGCTTTTCGAGGCGGTTGATGCAGCGGATCATGGTCGATTTACCCGAGCCTGAAGGGCCGCAAACAACAATTCTCTCCTGAGTTTTAACCTCGAGATTGATATCTTTCAAAACATGAAAATCACCATACCACTTATGTAGTCCGATAAGCTTGATAATTGTGTCATCGTTTTCGGCAGCGTCTGTTTGCGGGCTCTCGGCAGCGTTTTTTTGCTTACTGTCCATGCTCTTTTCCGTTATCTGTAAATGTTTGTTTATCTGCTCGTATCAAGATCTTCTTCCAGGCGTCGGCTCCAGGTCGACATAAAGTAACAGCAGAGAAAATAGATTAAGGCCACAAAGAGATAGGCCTCAGTCGAAAAACCCATCCATTGGGGGTTGGAGAGAGTTGACTGCGTAGTCTTTAAAAGATCGTAGAGCGCGATAATGACTACCAGGGAGGTATCTTTGAAAGCTGAAATCAGAATGCTGACGGTTGGTGGAATGACAATTTTTAAGGCCTGCGGCAGGATGATCAGACGCATAGTTTGTGAATAGTTAAGGCCTAAGGAGTCGGCCGCTTCATACTGACCTTGAGGCATGGCCTGGAGGCCGCCACGGACGACCTCGGCGACATAGGCCGCCGTAAATAGAATTATGGCAACCTGGGCCCGTAAAATTTTGTTTATGGTAATCCCTTCCGGCAGGAAGAGTGGGAATATGATTGCCGACATGAAAAGCATACTGATCAGGGGGACACCGCGGATCATTTCTATGTAGATGACGGTCAGACTTTTGATGACCGGAAGTCGCGATTGCCGCCCCAGCGCCAGAACAACCCCCAGAGGGTAGGCTGCCGCCAGGCCGAAAACTGAGAGCATCAGAGTCAGGGGCAGACCGCCCCATTGATCACTTTCAACCGCTTTAAGACCGAAGATTCCACCGCTCAGCAGTATTCCCATAAGCACCATCCCGACAAACCAGGCAAAAAGCAGATTTTTCGACCACCAATTTCGGTTGCGAGAGATTATCAGCAGAGCAAAAAGGATCAGCATTGCTGATAACGGCCGCCACTGCTCAGGCGGCGGATAAAAACCAAAAATAATAAAGCGGATATTGGCATGAATGATGGACCAGCAGGCGCCGCCGGATTTGTGACATTCAGCACTGGTCGAAGTCCAGCAGCTCTTAATCAAGGCCCAGTTGATAAAGGGCGGAAGGACCTGCCAGAGGAGGTAGATAACCGTAAGGCTTATCAGAGAATTGAACCAGGTGTTACACAGATTCGCTCTGATCCAACCGATAACGCCGATCGTGGAGGTTGGGGGCTTGAGATCTCTATATTTTTCAGGGGATGATAAATTGACCGCCATTTTCTACCTTTCGACGAGACGGGATTTCTGGTTATACCAGTTCATGAAGACTGAAGTGGTAAGGCTTATAAAAAGATAGACGGCCATAATCATGGCGATACCTTCAATCGCCTGACCGGTCTGATTGATGGTGGTGTTGGCGATGGCGACAAAATCGGGGTAGCCGATGGCAACCGCCAGAGAACTGTTTTTGGTCAGGTTCAGCAACTGGCTGGTTAAAGGTGGAATGATTACACGCAAAGCCTGGGGCAGAATAACCAGATTAAGAATCTGTCCCGGTTTGAGCCCAATCGACATGGCCGCTTCCGTTTGACCATGACTTACCGACTGAATCCCGGCCCGCACAATCTCGGCGACAAAGGCGGCCGTATAGAGAACTAAACCCATGAGCAGAGCCGTAAATTCGGGCGAAATATTTATCCCGCCGCTAAAGTTAAAACCTCTTAAAACCGGCGTGTTCATGGTGGTCGGGGTGCCACCTAAAATCCAGGCAAGCAGAGGCAGTACAACCACCATAAGCAAAGAGGTCCGGAACAGGGGGAAAATTTGACCGGTCTCTGCCTGGCGTTTTAGCGCCCAACGCCGCAGAAAGAAGATGCCAACCCAGGCCACCAGGAAAGCTGCCAGCATCCAGGTGTGGGCCGGATGAGTTTGGGGCACCGCGAAAACCAGTCCCCGGTTACTGATAAAGACCCCGTTGATCGGATTGAGAGCCTGACGGGGAGAGGGGAAAAACTGATAGAAAATGGCATACCAGAAAAAAAGTTGCAGGAGAACCGGAATATTCTGGAGAATTTCGATATATAGACCGGCTAATTTTGCCACCAGCCAGTTACTGGAAAGACGTGCTATGCCAATTATTGTCCCAAATATAACAGTCAGGACAATGCCGACAAGTGAGACTTTAAGGGTGTTCAGGATGCCGACAAACAAAGCTTTGGTATAGGAGTTGGCGGCTGAATAGTTAATCAATGATTCACCAATTTCAAAAGAGGCTTCCTTGTCGAGAAAGCCGAAACCGGTGGCAATGTTTTGCCGCTCCAGGTTTGCCAGGGTATTGGAGAAGAGGTAATAGCCCAGAAGAAGAACTGCACTTAAGGCAAAAGCCTGGTAGACTATAGAGCGTTTATCAGGATCTTGCCAGAAAGAGGTCTTGTTCGAGGGCGGTAGTTTTTGAGTCATAGAGTTTGTAAGTATGTTGGTGGAACTCAGCAGACTTTGCCCCATAAATTACCGAGATTGGGGTCATTGCTGGAACAAGGTGCGTCAGCACCCCAGCTTTGACCCCGTTTATTAGGGCGAAGCGATGCTCGATATTATTTGTTATAACTTTATGGTGGGCACTGAAAAATTTTTATAAACAACATAGTTCACAGAGAGTCCAAAGGAAACTTTTTTTGCCTTTCTCTGGCCCCTCTGTGGTAGAGTTCGCTGATTTTCTCCTTAACTTGACTTTATTTAAAAGGAGGTGAATACATCAGTCCACCGTCAGTCCATAGTGAATTAAGACCCCGTTCAATCCCCAGAGGGGTTTTTACGCCAACGTTGCGTTCAAAAACTTCGCCGTAATTACCAACCTGTTTGATGACATTATAAGCGAATTTCTCATCCAGGCCTAAGGCTTTTCCGTTGCCTTCAGTGACTCCCAGGAAACGCTGGATTTTCGGATTTTTACTTTTCAGCATTGCGTCGACATTCTGGGAAGTGATTTCCAATTCTTCGGCATTAATCATAGTCAATACTGCAAAATCAACCACATCGCGCCACTGATCGTCACCATGGCGAACCGCTGGAGCCAGAGGCTCTTTTGAGATGATATCGGGCAGAATGACATAATCATCAGGGTTGGGAGCTACAGCTCTCGCCCCAGCCAGTTGGGATGCATCAGAAGTCAAGCAGTCGCAGCGGCCCGCAAAAAAAGCTTTGGCCAGCTCGGCGGTCTGCTCAATCACAACCGGTTTCCATTTCAAGCCGTGTGAGCGGAAGAAATCGGCCGCATTCTGCTCGGTTGTGGTTCCCGGAAGAACGCAGATGGTAGCGCCATCAAGTTCTTTAGCGCTTTTGATACCCAGTTTTTTGGAGACCATGAAGCCCTGGCCATCATAATAGTTGACCGTCGTAAAATTTAAGCCCATGGCTGTATCCCGGCTCAAAGTTCTGGTTGCATTCCGGCACAACACATCAATTTCACCAGATTGCAGAGCCGTAAAGCGCTGCACCGCAGTCAGTGGGATAAATTTAACCTTGGTGGCATCACCGAAAACCGCTGCCGCAACCGCCCGTCCGGTATCAACGTCAAGACCTTTCCAGGCCCCTTTTTCATCGGGTTGCCCAAAACCAAAAAGACTACCGTTAACGCCAACCGTGACAAAACCCTTTTTCTTTACCGTGTCCAGGGTTTCTCCGGCCCACAGTGATGTCGTTAGAGAGAATATAAAAATGATGAGTGCCGCAAGTGAAATTGAGCCTATTTTTTTCATTTTCTCCTCCTTTAAATTGTTGTTTTATTATTTGATTCATCTATCGCTACCATAAAATTCAGTCTTAGTGCAAGAGATACTGATTAAATCTTTAAGGTTCTTTCTTGACGTGATTTGAAAATTTTAGTTAATAACTTGGCCTCACAATTTTTTCATTTAAAAACCAGTTCTTTTTTTTGTTTTTATAGAGAAGGTTGTTCTACACTTCGTAGCAATTATTGAGATATTGTGATATCTATTGATACGTCTAGGTGGAAGCCAACTTTACAGAAAATATTTTGTGAATTAGCTATTGCTGATCAAGGTTATGATAGAAGAATTGATGCGCTTGAGGCGGGTTTCTGTTTGTCATGTGATATACACAATTATGTTATTGAAGTAAATTCTGTATTGTGTAAGGCTTGCGGATATTGTAAAGAGGTATGCATTTTAGAGGTTTTTCAATACTCTTATGCCTTTAATCTAAGTGGCTATCAGCGCCAATGTCTTTGGTAAATTCAGGTCACTGTGTCGGATGTCTGAATTGCCTCTATCTCTGTTCCGATTTTGCGATTAATATTTACCCCTCACCCCTGATTGATGAACTGAGGTTTTAACTGTTGAAAAATATTTTTCGGCGGCTCTACGCTAACCCTTATCTGCTTTTGACGATGGCAGTCTTTTTCTGGTCGGTCAACAGTATTGTGGGCCGCTTCATGCGACTCGATGTGCCGCCCATAGCGCTCTCCTTCTGGCGCTGGGTCGGGGCCTCAATCCTGATCTCCTATTTCGCCTGGCCTAAAGTTAAAGAGGATTGGCCGATTATAAGAAAGGATCTGCCCTTGCTCCTGCTGCTGGCCCTGACCGGGATAGCGATGTTTAATACGCTGCTCTATACCGGTCTGCAGTCAACGGTTGCTTTGAATGGCTTTCTGATTCAGTCGACGATGCCGGTTTTGATCATGCTTTTCTCTTTTTTCTTTTTCCGCGACAAGATCAACCATCTACAAGGAATCGGGGTGCTCCTTTCCCTCGCCGGAGTCGTGATAGTGATCGCTCGAGGTGATCTTGAGGTCTTACGTTCGCTTTCGCTCAATCGTGGTGATATTTTGATCTTTATCGCGGCGATCGGCTATGCCGTTTATTCGGTACTGCTGCGTAAGCGGCCAATCCTCCACCCTTTAAGTTTCATCGCTTTTACTTTTGTCACCGGTACCCTGATGTTGCTGCCTCTCTATCTCTGGGAGGCGCTTACGGTTAAGATGCTGACATTTAATACTCCGACCATGTTGACGATTGCTTATGTTGCGATTTTCCCCTCAATTATCTCCTATTTTTGCTATAATCGTGGTATTGAACTGATCGGGGCCAATCGAGCCGGACTCTTTATCCATCTGATGCCGGTTTTCGGGACAATCATGGCGATTGTTTTTCTGGGGGAAACGTTTTTCTGGTTTCATGGCGTTGGTATCGTTATGATTTTTTCTGGCATTGTCATGACTTTATGGCATCACAAATAAGAGGTAATTTGAAAAATAAATATGAAAACCTATCTTGACTGTCTACCCTGTTTTATGAATCAGATCGTTCGTGTTGGTCGTTTGCTAAACCTTCCTGAAGCCGATTGCCTGGCGATGTTGCGTGAATTTTCCGGTCACTTTGCTGAATTAGAGCTCGACGACACACCTCCGCAGACCGCAATTATGATTTACGACATGATCAGTCGTTATTCAGGTCTCAAAGATCCTTTTAAAGCAATTAAAAAAGAGAGTACCGAAAAAGCTCTGAGCCTCTATCCTGGGCTCAAAAAAAGGGTTGATCTCGCTACGACTCCCACGAGTTCTGCGGCAATGAGTCTTGCGGCAAAATTTGCGGTTGCCGGTAACGTTATAGATTTTGGGGTGGCTTCGCAATTTGACCTTGGGGCCGAGCTTGATCGCGTCGTCGACAGTGGGGCTTTCGGACGCTGGCAGGAGAATGATTTTTTTAGCGCTCTCAAAGATGCAGAGTGGCTGCTCTATCTTGGTGATAATACGGGAGAGACGGTCATGGATCGGCTCTTTATAGAAACTATCACCAAGGAAACCGGTACGCCGGTAACTTATGTCGTCCGGGAAGCGCCGATTATCAACGATGCGATTTTAGAAGATGCCCTGGCGGCCGGTCTTGATGGCTGTGCCGAAATTGTCTCTTCAGGATGTTCGGCACCGGGAACCGTTCTTGATCTCTGTAGTTTCCAGTTTCTCAATCTTTTTCATAAGGCTCCCTTAATCGTTAGTAAAGGTCAGGGCAACTATGAAACCCTGTCAGATGTTAAGGCCCCGATATTTTTCTTTCTGAAAGCGAAATGTTCGGTCATAGCCGATCACCTTGGCGTGCAGTTGGGAGATCTGGTTTTGACCAGGGAGGAGAGGTGATGCAAGAGAGTGTTATAGTTAAAGGAATGTCGTGCCAGCATTGTGTCAAGGCCGTGACCGCTATTTTAGATGAGTTTGATGGTGTCAGTGAGGTTGCTGTCGATCTGGATTCAGGAAAAGTGACCTTTCAGGTGGAAGTTGCAATCGACCGTCAACGGCTGGCCCAAAAATTCGATGACGCCGGTTATGAGCTCACCTGAAACCATTGTTGTTGGGGGAATGACTTGTGCTGCTTGTGTGCGGCGGGTTGAAAAGACCTTGGAGAAAGTTTCTGGGGTCGCAGATGCCCGGGTCAATTTGGCCACTGGCAGAGCCCTTTTGCTGCCGGAGAGGGAACTTGAGATAGATCTTGCTGCGGTTGCAGAAGCGATAAAAAAAGCTGGCTTTACCTATCAAGGGAAAGCCTCCAGCCGCTCACTTACAGATCAGGAAAAAGAGCAGAGCCGCGAAGAGAGAACCCTGACCATCAAGGTGGCTGCGGGAATCAGTCTAAGCCTTCTGGTGATGGCGGTTTCAATGCCCGGGATGGTTCCGGGACTGGCTGAAATGCCACCTTTGAGCTTGAACTTGATTGCCTGGGGTTTGACCAGTGTGGTTGTCTTCTGGGTTGGCGGTGGTTTCTTTCGGGCCGCTTTTGCCGCCTTAAAGCAGGGTTCAGCCGACATGAACAGCCTCGTGGTTTTGGGTTCTATGGCGGCCTATTGTTACTCACTCCTGCTTTTTCTGGTTCCCGGTTTTGTTACCTCAAGTCTGAATCATACTTCTCTCAATACGCCTCTGCATCTCTATTTTGATGGTGCGGCCATGATTGTTGCTCTGGTCCTTTTAGGGCGTTTACTCGAATTTCGGGCCCGGCGTAAAGCTTCGCAGGCGATTCGCAAACTCTTCGAGCTGCAACCTCCTTCAGCTCGCGTGGTAAAGGGTGATGAGTTTCTTGAGCTGCCGATTGAAGCTCTGAAAGTTGGCGATCAGATCCAGGTTCGTCCCGGTGAACGACTGCCGGTTGATGGTCTGCTTCTCAACGGATCTTCGAGCGTTGATGAGTCGATGCTGACTGGTGAAAGCCTGCCCAGACGCAAGGAACCGGGTGACGAGCTCTTTGCCGGCACCGTGAATCAGTTGGGAACATTTACTTTCAGGGTTACTCGTATCGGGGCTGATACGACTTTGGGGCAGATTATCAAACTCGTTGATGAGGCCCAGACACGTAAAGCTCCGATTCAGCGTTTTGCCGACCAGGTCGCCGGCATCTTTGTGCCGGTGGTTCTGGTGATTGCGGTTATTACTTTTCTGGTCTGGAACTTTCTGGTTGCCGAGCCCTCATTTAATCAGGCCCTGCTCAATGCGGTTTCAGTTCTGATTATCGCCTGTCCTTGTGCTATGGGCCTGGCTACCCCCACCGCGATTATGGTGAGTACCGGCGTCGGCGCCCGCCAGGGGATTATCCTGAAAGGGGGAGAGGTCTTAGAGAGAGTCCAGCGCTTAACGACCGTGGTTTTTGATAAAACCGGAACCTTAACGACCGGAACACTATCTTTAACGGCCATCGAACCTGAAGCGGATTGGACCGAAGATAGTTTGTTGAAACTCGCTTTTTCCCTGGAAAATATGTCGGAACATCCTCTGGGGATGGCGTTGGTGAAAGCTGCAGAGAGAAAAAGTTTTATCGCTGACCCGATTACCGATTTCAGGGTCCACCCCGGTCTCGGAATTTATGGCACTTGTAACCGCAAATCGGTTTTTCTGGGGAATGTGAGATTTTTTGCCGAACAGGGAGTTGTTGTTAAGCCACATTTAGTCGAACGTATATCATCTTTGGCTGAAGAGGGAGTAACTGCAGTTCTGGTGGGCGAGGAGGGGAGGGTCGTCGGTCTTTTAGGCCTTGCCGATGAGTTGCGCCCTAGTGCTGTATCAGCCCTGGAAACTCTTAAGCGCATGGGAATCAAACTTATTCTCTTAAGTGGTGATAACCGTCAAACCGTGGCGGCGGTGGCCCGCTATCTCAAATTCGACGAACTCCATGCCGAACTCCTGCCGGCTGAAAAAACCGAAAAAATAAGTTTGTTGCAAGAACAGGGCGAAGTCGTCGCCATGGTTGGGGACGGTATTAATGATGCCCCGGCCCTGGCTGTAGCCGATCTTGGAATTGCTATCGGTGCCGGGAGTGATATCGCCATCGAAGCCAGTGATATCACCCTTGTCAGTGACGACCTTAATCAGGTGGCGTCCGCTATCTGCCTCTCTCGGGCGAGCCTGAAAGTTATTCGCCAGAATCTCTTCTGGGCATTTTTCTATAATTCAATCGGCATCCCGATCGCTGCCGGTCTCCTCTCTCCCTGGGGCATTACCTTAAATCCGATGTTCGCCGCTGGCGCCATGGCTTTTAGCTCAGTTTCGGTCGTCATGAATTCCCTGCGCCTGTATCGTCTTAAGCTCTAGACAGCTTCTTACGCAAGCACAACTTGGTCACCACCCCGGCTTTTAGCCTGGTACATGGCCGAGTCAGCCCGTTTTATAAGGGCTTGTCCGTCTTCCTCATCAATCCGCTCAACAACCCCGATACTTAATGTTACGCGTACTTTGCCAGCTTTCCCCTCGGCTAGAACATGATGCCAACTCTGATTAAAGGTTTTGCGGATTTTTTCAGCCGTTGCCAGTGCCTGTTCACGATCGGTTTCCGGTAAAAGAATAAAAAACTCATCTCCGCCGTAGCGGAAGGCTTTATCCGATTTGCGGGTCATACTTTTTAACAAGTCGCCTACTCGGCGCAGGACCTTATCGCCCTCGAGATGGCCGAGTAGGTCATTGCATGCCTTAAAATTATCGAGGTCGAAACAGACCATGCTCAACGGTCGCTTATAACGCAAAGTCCGCCATAATTCCTGTTTTAAAGCATCATAGAAATAACGTTGGTTATAAAGTCTTGTCAAGTCGTCAGTGATTGAAAGCAGATGTAGTTTTTCCTCCATGGCCTTGCGCTGGGACTGGTCATGAAAAAAGCCGACATTGCCGAGTTCACGACCACCCTCTTTAAAAATTACAGCTGACAGACGAATCGGAATAGTATTGCCGTTGGCATCGACGATCTCTGTGTCAAGACCATCCAGAAGACCTCGGCCACCGTTTTCCTCAGCAGAAATCTGCGCCTTGATTTTCCGAGCTTGATCTAATCCACCGTAAATTTCCTTGATGTGAAGCTTACCCAGTACCTCTTTTTCAGGTCGCTTGGTCAACTCAGCGGCCTTCTGATTGAAGATCGTGATCGTACCTTTAAGATCAACGCCGATAATTCCATCGGGACAGATCTCTATAAGATTGGAAAGAACTCTTTCCTGTGTCATTGCTGAAGTCGTAAGTTTCTCATCCATAAAGATTTCAATGTCAATATTTTAGAGTGTAAAAATAATAGTTGGCCGGGCACCATGTTGTCTTCTGAGTTTGTCGATAATACACGCCAGTGAAATTATTTCAAGTTAAAATTAGTAGAGGTTTTGGGTTTTACGTTATGTTACTAGGTTTTCAGTAGGCATTGACATTAGGAATGATAGTTTGATACTACAAGCCAGATAAATGAGTTTAGAGTTGACGTAACACCAGACCTTTTTCTCAGAACGTAACCTTGACGAATGAAAATCGATAAGGAGAATAGCAAAGATGGAAAAATCTATTATTGATCTAGATATTATGAAGCAAGCTGAGGATAGTGAAATTAAATTGCCGGTGAAGCGCCTGAGAGCGTTGGGCATAGTCTTTTTTTCTGTAATTATTTTTGCTGTCAGCATGACTCCGGTGTTGGTCCAGGCGGTTGCGGAGAAGGATCTGGGGGCTTTTTATCAGCTGAGCTGCGCCAGTTGTCACGGGGCGGACGGTTCAGCTTATAGCGCTGAGGGTAAGAAGCTTAGAGGCTTGAACTTGACCGATCCAGATTGGCAACGGAGTACGAGTGATGAAAAGATGGTGAAAGCCATCTTGAAGGGGAAGTTCTTCGGTCTGGCTATGCCGGGGTTTAAAAAAACACTAACTGGTGAAGAAATTCAACGGATGGTTACAGATATAATCCGCAACTCTAAAAAGGGAGAGCTAATCGCGCCTGATGCCAAAGCAGTAAAACCATAACATCGATTATCTTTTTTAATTAATTTGTTCAAGTGTAAGGATGTGTAGATGGGTGATTTACCGAATTGTCTGAAATGTGACTCGAAATATACATATGAAGATGGACTTATTTATGTATGTCCGGAATGTGGTCATGAGTGGGCAAAAAGTACAGTAATCGAAAGCGTCGATGATGAGAGTGTTGGTCTGAACAGTTACTGAAAAATCACCATATGGAAGTGGGTTTTTGTTTGCTGGAGTTTTTTTTAGAGCTTGTAATTTTTTCTTGACAAGCATGTGCCGATTGTATACAATAGTCCGGAATTAAGATAAGTAAGTTTCGTTTAAAGTCTCCTTGACCCGGCAGAGCCGGAACCAAACAAGTTGCATCGAGTTTTATATTCGCCACAGATAATACGGAGAAAAAATCATTTATGTTTTACTCTGTGAACTTTGTGCTCTTTGTGGCAAAATACAGGTAACTGCTCTGGCTGGAGCAGAAAAGAAATTTTTAAAGTAGTGAGAGGCTTCTTTCAAAGGCTTTTCAAGGGAGGTTATATTGATGAATGTCCATGTCCATGAGTTGATCGTTGTCGGTGGGGGTCTGGCGGGGAATTCGGCTGTCAATGAAGCCGGGTTGTTAGGCGTTGATACCGCCTGGATTTCGAAGATTTATCCGGTCAGGTCTCATTCCGGAGAAGCACAGGGTGGTATTAATGCTGCTTTGTCTAATAATCCCGATGGCCGAGACGATAGCCCTGAAAGGCATGCCTATGATACGATCAAAGGCAGTGATTTTCTTGGTGATCAGGATGCCGTCGAGCTTATGACCAACTTGGCTCCTGGCAGAATTATTGAGTTAGAACATTTGGGTGTGCCATTTTCCAGATATGACGATGGTACGATTTGTCAGAGGCCATTTGGGGGGGCGGGCTTCCCTCGGACCTGTTATGGGGCGGATCGGACCGGGCATTTTCTCCTGCATACGCTCTTTCAGCAATACCTCACTATGAAGGAACATATCAAACTTTACGATGAGTACTATGCAATAGGTCTGATAACCGATAACGGGGAATGCAAAGGTCTTACGACCTTTAATATGAAGACCGGGAAGATTGAGATATTTTTAGCAAATGCTGTGGTTTTTGCGACTGGTGGATCTGGAAGAAACTATGGAAATACGACAAACTCTTACAGCTCTACGGGCCTCGGAATAATGATGCCTTATTGGGCTGGTATTCCGGTTAAGGATATGGAGTTTGTCCAATTTCATCCTACCGCTATTATTGGGAAACATATCCTGATGACGGAAGGATGCCGGGGCGAA
Organism: uncultured Thermodesulfobacteriota bacterium; assembly: GCA_964457755.1. Classification (GTDB taxonomy): domain Bacteria; phylum Desulfobacterota; class Anaeroferrophillalia; order Anaeroferrophillales; family Tharpellaceae; genus Tharpella. The sequence goes on from CAYWGC010000004.1 coordinate 93,888, forward strand.
GGTGGCTACCTCATAAATAATGATGGTGAGCGGTTTATGAAGAAATACGCGCCTCAAGTAATTGAATTAGCCCCGAGAGATATGGTGTCCCGTTCGATTGAGACCGAGATCAGAGAAGGAAGAGGTATCAATCATGATAAATTCATTCATCTTGATTTAAGACATCTCGGCAAAGAGAAGATCATGGAGAAACTCCCGGGAATTAGGGAAATCACCCTTGATTTCTTAGGGATTGACCCTATCAAAGAACCTATCCCTATCCGTCCAGCCCAGCATTATACAATGGGCGGGATTGATGTTGACAATGATTGCAGGAGTGAGGTCAAAGGGTTTTACGCTACTGGAGAGTGCGCGTGTATAAGTGTTCACGGTGCCAACCGACTGGGTGGAAATTCCCTGTTGGAGACAACCGTCTTTGGGCAGATAGCCGGACAGATGGCCGGCAAGGAAGTGTTGGGCAAGGGAAAACCCAAGGTCGATGGTTTGGTGAATGACGCCTTGAAGAAACAGGAAAAAGTACTTGAGGAGTTGTATAACCGGGGAGGAACCGAAAACCAATACCATATAAGGGATGAACTGCACAATATCATGGATACAAAGGTGCAGATTTTCAGGTGTAAAGAAGACTTAGAGGATGCTTTAAAAGGAATTAAAGATTTGCAACAGCGGTTCAAGAATATCAGGTCTGTCTCCCCGGGGAATGTTTTTAATTTTGATAAGACTTGGACTTTGGAGATTGCGGCCAATCTGGATATATCAGAGGTTATTGCGTTGGGAGCCCTTGCCAGGGAAGAGAGTCGGGGAGCCCACGCAAGAACAGATTTTCCTAAGCGTGACGATGAAAAGTGGTTAAAACACACCATAGCGAGATTCACGGAAGAGGGTCCGGAACTTTCTTATAAACCGGTGTCCGTCACAAAATGGCAACCTGAAGAGAGAAAGTATTAAGCATGGATACCGTTGAATTTAAGGTGTTTCGTTTTGATCCTGAAAAGTCTGCAAAGTCTACCTTTGACACCTTTAAAGTACCACTGACTGAAGATTTGACTGTCTTGGATTCTTTAAATTATATCCAGAGTAATTATGATGGTAGTCTTGCTTTTAGGTCGTCTTGTCGGAGAGCCATGTGTGGTTGCTGTGGACTGAAGATAAATGGGAAGAATAAACTTGCCTGTCATACTATGGTAAAAGATCTCGAAACTCTTGAGGTCACAGTTGAACCTCTTTCTTTCCTTCCTCTGGACAAAGACCTGATCATTGATATGACTAAGCTGAATGAGGCATGTAAGAACAGTATGTCCTTACTACCTGCGGAAACAACTATGAAACAGATGGAGATAAGTAGAAAGGAGGGAATTTAAATTGGCTAAAAACGAAAAAATGGTTACCTTTAAGCTCTATCGTTATGATCCTGAGGTTGATAAAGAACCCCATTACGAAACCTATGATGTTCCTGTTATAACGGGTCAGACCGTATTGGAATCTCTCTATTATATCCTGGAAAATTATGATGGCAGTCTTGCTTTTCGAAGCTCTTGTCGGGCGGCAGTCTGTGGATCCTGTGGTATGAAGATTAATGGGAGATTCGGCCTTGCTTGCCAAAACTTGGTAGAAAACCTAAAACAGAGACCCGTAGTTGTTGAACCTCTTGCGCACTTACCTCTCATCAAAGACTTGGTTGTTGATATGGACAAGTTTTATGAGAAGTATGAAAGTGTTGAACCTTACCTGATTCCAAAAGAAATTCCCGAAGGTAAGGAATTTTGCCAATCTCCTGAAAATCGAAAAAAGATTGATGGTCTGGTAGAATGTATTCTTTGTGGTTCTTGTTATGCTGCCTGTACCATGGTTGATTGGGATCCTGATTTTCCTGGTCCTGCTGCTCTTTTGAATGCTGCCGGAAAGCTTAAAGACACAAGGGATGCACAAGGGCAGGAGCGTCTTCTTACATATGTTGATGAAAGTGGAATCTGGCGGTGTCATGATGAGCTTAATTGTACGGAAGTCTGTCCTAAGCATTTAAGTCCTACAGATGCGATAAATGCTCTTAAGAGAGAGGCCGTTAAATATCCTTTTACCTCACCTAAGAAAAAAGAGCTGACTGATGTAAAAGAAGTTGTTCCAACCATTCTTCCTCCCGAGCCTCTCACGACAAGGAGAAGCTTTTTTAAAACGGTATTCAATGGCGGAGTAGGCCTTGTTGCAGCGGGGATTTTGTTTCTGTTTGCGGCGCCTCTTATAAGTAAGCAGAAACGTGGATGGGTGCCGGGCTGGTTAAAGGTAGGAGCTCTTCCCGAAGTTGATCCAAAAAAACCAGTAGAAGTGATCTACTCAAGGGAAAAGTGGGAGAGAGGAAAACTTATTTCCTATCCTAAAAGAGCATATATTGTGAAGAGTGATTCGGGTGAGTTAAGCGCCATTGATCCTACGTGCACACACTTAGGTTGTACCTGTTATTGGGACGAATCAATAGATATGTTTCTATGTCCTTGCCATGGCGGCGCATTTGATAAAATAGGGAATGTGAAGCTTGGTCCACCACCGAGCCCGCTTAAGCGTCTAGGTGTTAAGGTTGAAGGAAAGACGCTTTATCTTCGGAAGGAGGTGTAATCTATGGAACAGGTTAAAGAAAAAAAAAGCGCATTGGGATTGGTAAAGACCATTTTATATAAACCACTTTCTAAGGATATAGGATGGTGGTACACATTGGGATCACTCTGTCTTTTCCTGTTTATCATTCAGATAGTGACAGGTATATTGCTGGCTTGTAACTATATTCCCACATTGGAGAACGCATATGAGAGCGTAGAATATATACAAGATGAGATGATGTGGGGATGGTTGATCAGAGGTATACACCATTGGGCATCTCATCTGATGATAATCGTGGTGGTTATCCATATGATACGAGTGTTTTTCCACGGTGGTTATAAGAAACCGAATGGGTTTACATGGGTCACCGGTGTCTTCCTTGTGTTTTTTACTTTAGTGATGGCGCTTAGCGGTTATATTCTTCCATGGTCCGATCGATCTTACTGGGCCGCAACTATTCTCGCCTTTGTCTTTGATTTTATACCTCTAATCGGCGTATGGCTCGCGAATGCAGCAGGAGGTTTACAAACCGGAGGAATGACCATAAGTCGTTATTGTGCATTCCATATGGTGCTTTTCCCCTTATTAATCGTGATGACGATAGCCATCCATCTGTTTCTGATTCAGATATATGGCGAGAAGGGGCCGCCGCCAAAGGGCGATAAGGAAGTGGGGACTCAGCCTTTCTTTCCCTATCAATTATCAAAAGATGTCATTGTCTCTATCTTGATGTTGATCGTCTTGGTTTTATTGGCAAGATTTGTGGGTGTGCCTGTGGAGATTCCGGCTGCCCCCTTGGCGGCAGTTGATTCCGTTCCCAAACCGGAGTGGTTCATACTTTTCGGTTATGAAATATTGAAGATGTTTGAAGGGAAGTCGATTATTCTTGCCTTGACCGTTGTTCCAATTATCGGGATTTTGATTGTTGTGTTCCTGCCGTTTTTCGACAGGAATCCGGAGAGGGCTTATTCGAAAAGGCCGATAGCTGTATCTTGTGGTGCGGGCATCGTGGTTGTGGTGCTATTTCTTACCCTGGTTGCTTATGTTTCTTCTCCTTTGCCAGGAAAGTTTTTTGCGCCGGATCGCCAGCTTGAGGTCAAGGAATTGGCAGGAATGGCATTATTTGAGAAGAATGTCTGTTATTGTTGCCACAGTATCGAAGGGATAGGTATGAAGCATGCGCCGGATCTCTGGAAAGTCGGCACCAAGCGGGATGCGAACTATTTAAGGAACCTCCTGAAAGATCCTGACAAGACCATCGGGAAAAAGGGAAAGATGGTAAAGTATAAACTTGATGCCGATGACATGGATGCCTTGGTCAGCTATCTTAGCAGTATCGATTTTATGCATTATAAGAGCAAGGTCGTGGATTCTGCGGTCTTTCGGAGCGCTTATATCTTATTCAAGGAAGGTAAAGATATTACCGATACGGATATTAAGAGCAGGGAAGAGAAGATAATAAGCCTGCTTACGCGAAACAAAGAAGAACTGGCGAAAAAAAGTCCTCTTGCAGAGACTTCAAGTGAAGAAATTGCAAGTGCTGCCAAGTACCTTGCTGCACATTACAAATAGGAGGAAAAGATGGAAGAGATAAAAAATAGTGATAATATCGTACGAAAAAGGGATTTGTTAAGCCTGTCTGAATGGCGAACTACGCAGACAGGAATGTGGGCATGGCTTCTGCAAAGGTTTTCAGCGTTACTTAGTGTTCTCTTTGTGGTGCTTCATCTTGTGTATCCTTATCAGGTTTATATTCAAGCCTGCATGGTATTCTTTATATGTATGCACGTCGCCCTGGGGCTGCGGGTAATATTATTGGATATCGGTACCCGTGCCACCTTCCAAAAAGTAGCATTTGGCTGTCTTATGGTTTTAGCTGTCGTTGCTTTTGTGATTGTGCTCAAGTATAGAATATTATACGTTTAAAAATGTATCGAGTTTTAGTATGGTGATAAGCAATGCGTGAAATTAACGTTTCCGATGTCGTAAAAACAGTTTCCCGTCTTTGTGTGGACGCGAACTATAACCTGGGGGCAGACATGCTTCGGGCTCTGGATTGGGCTGCAGCTATCGAAGAGTCACCCACCGGTAAGGATGGTATTGAACAGCTCAAAGAAAATGCCGCAATCGCGAGTCGAGATCAGGTGCCGATCTGTCAGGATACCGGGCTGGCCGTGATCTTTGTTGAACTTGGTCAGGATGTCAGAGTTATTGACGGAAATCTTGATGAGGCAATCAATGAAGGGGTTAGACAAGGGTATCTGGAAGGTTATCTGAGAAAATCGGCTTGTCATCCTTTTACCCGGGCCAATACGGGTGATAATACACCGGCTATCATTCATTATCGTCTCGTCGATGGCGACGCATTAAAGATAATCGTGGCCCCCAAAGGCGGCGGCAGTGAGAATATGTCTAAGGTGGTGATGTTAAAACCGGCCGACGGCATTGCCGGAATCAAGGAACAGGTTGTCGAATGGGTACGTCAGGCGGGAGGTAATCCCTGTCCGCCGACCATTGTTGGGGTTGGTATCGGCGGTAACTTTGAGAGATCTGCGCTGTTGGCCAAAGAGGCTTTGTTGCGAGAAGTCGGCAGTGTTAATCCTGATCCAGAGCTGCAAAGTCTGGAAGACGAATTGCTGGAAGCGGTTAATGATCTCGGCGTTGGCCCCCAGGGCCTTGGCGGTCGGGTTACCAGTTTTGCTGTTCATATTAAAATGTTGCCCTGTCATATCGCTAGCTTGCCTCTGGCTATTAATATTCAGTGTCATGCAGCCCGACATAAGGAGGCGGTTCTTTGATGGAAAATATAATACGTTTAACTCCGCCCTTAAGTGAAGAGATGGTAGCGTCACTGAAATCGGGAGACCAAGTTCTAATTACCGGAACCATCTATACTGGTCGTGATGCTGCTCATAAACGTTTGGTTGATCTTCTTGATAAAGGGGAGGAACTGCCGATTCCTTTGCAGGGTGAAATTATCTATTTTGTCGGTCCAGCTCCGGCTAAACCCGGTAAGGCGATTGGGTCGGCTGGGCCAACCACCAGTTACCGGATGGATTCCTATTCCCCCCGGCTGCTGGCTGAGGGGCTCAAGGGCATGATCGGTAAAGGTGGCCGTAACCTAGAAGTCCGTGAGGCGATCAAGGAGTATCACGGTATCTATTTCGCCGCAACCGGCGGGGCCGGTGCCCTCTTGGCGCAACGCATAAAAAAGGCTGAAGTTGTAGCCTATGAAGATCTTGGTCCTGAAGCCATCCGCCGTATTGAGGTTGAAGACTTTCCGGTGGTGGTAATCAATGATATTTATGGCAATGATTTGTATGAACAGGGAATAATTCCTTATAAAAGATAAGTCTTTGATTTTATTTAAAACAACAAAGGCGGGACGGTGGTTCCCGCCTTTGTTTTAACTTAAATATAAGATTCTCTAAACCTCAAGTATAACCATTTGGATGACAAAGTAAAAAGTTCAGATGTGAGGCGCGCGAAAACTTTGGAATGCAGTGTGCGTACAGTACGCCGCAGTGACTAAGCTTGAGCGGAACGAAACAGGTGGACTTTTTACAAAGTTATCAGGAGGAGCGATGAAGATCCACGAATATCAGGCCAAGGCGTTGCTTAAAGAGGCCGGCGTCCAAGTGCCTCGCGGGGTTCCGATCTTCGACCTTAACCAGGTTGAAACAGCCGTAACTGAGCTGGGCGGAGGTACGGTTGTTGTTAAGGCCCAGATTCATGCCGGGGGCCGCGGTAAAGGTGGCGGTGTCAAGGTTGTCAACGGGCTTGATGAAGCCCAAAAGGTGGCGGGTGAAATTTTAGGGATGCAGTTGGTTACCCATCAAACCGGTCCCGAAGGCAAGCAAGTTAAACGCTTGCTTATCGAAGAGGGGATGGACATTAAGAAGGAGTACTACTTCGGTATCGTTGTCGATCGGGCCAGTGAGTGTCCGGTGATCATGGCTAGTACCGAAGGTGGTATGGAGATCGAGAAAGTTGCAGCCGAGACTCCGGAAAAGATTATCAAGGAATTTATCGATCCGGTTCTTGGTTTACGTCCTTTTCAGGCGACTAAAATTGCTTATGGGCTTGGCTTTGAGGGTAAAGTGGTACGCCAGGCTAGTACCTTGTTTATGAACCTTTATAAGGTTTTTGAGGCTCAGGATTGTTCGATGGTCGAGATCAATCCTCTGGTTGAAACCGGAGATGGGCGGGTGTTAGCCCTCGATGCCAAGGTCAATTTTGATGAGAATGCCCTCTATCGTCATAAGGGCGGCTGGCCTGAGCTTCGGGATCTGGATGAAGAAGAACCTTTAGAGGTTGAAGCCTCCAAGTTTGGTCTTAACTACATCAAACTCGATGGTGAAGTTGGTTGTATGGTCAATGGTGCAGGCCTAGCCATGGCAACTATGGACATTATTAAATTGGCCGGGGCGGAACCGGCTAATTTCCTCGACGTGGGCGGCGCTGCCAATGCCGAATCGGTAGCCAATGCCTTTCGCATTATTCTTTCCGACCCCAATGTCAAGGCTGTTCTCGTCAATATTTTTGGTGGCATTGTTCGTTGTGATCGAATCGCCAGTGGTATTATCGAAGCGACTAAAATGGTCGATGTTAATGTCCCGCTGGTGGTTCGTCTCGAAGGAACCAATGCCGAAGAGGCCTCGAAAATTCTTGATGAGTCGGGTATTGATATGATCGTTGCTCGTGGACTTGCTGATGCTGCTGAAAAAGTTGTAGCTGCATTTAAATGATTTTTTAAGGAGATAGATTAATGTCTATTTTAGTCAATAAAGATAGTAAAATCGTGGTCCAGGGGATTACCGGCAATGAGGGGATGTTTCATGCTCAGCAGTGTGTCGCCTACGGTACCCAAGTGGTTGCCGGCGTAACCCCTGGTAAGGGCGGCCAGAAGATGGATGAGGTTCCGGTTTTCAATACTGTCGATGAAGCTGTTAAAGCGACCGGTGCCAACGTTTCCCTGATCTTTGTGCCGCCGCCGTTTGCGGCGGATGCAATTATGGAAGCAACCGATGCCGGTATCGATCTTGTGGTCTGTATCACCGAAGGTATTCCGACCCTTGACATGCTTAAGGTTAAAGCCTTCATGAAAGGCAAAAAAACCCGGATGATCGGCCCTAACTGTCCCGGTATAATTACTCCCGACGAAGCCAAGGTCGGCATTATGCCCGGTTTTATCCATAAAGCTGGAAGCATTGGAGTTATCTCCCGGAGTGGTACCTTGACTTATGAAGCGGTTGCCCAGTTGACCGAAAGAGGTCTCGGCCAGTCGACCTGTATCGGCATCGGCGGTGATCCGATTATCGGCAGCCAATTTATCGATCTCCTGGCTCTTTTCGAGGAAGATCCCGATACCGAAGCGGTTGTTATGATAGGAGAGATCGGGGGTAGCGCTGAAGAGGAAGCGGCCCAATTTGTCAGCGATAACATGACCAAACCGGTTATCGGTTTTATCGCTGGTCAGACCGCCCCTCCAGGTCGCCGAATGGGTCATGCCGGAGCTATTATCGCCGGCGGTAAAGGCACCGCGGCTGAAAAGATGGCAGCTATGACTAAAGCCGGTATCCACGTGGTTAAGAGTCCGGCCGATATCGGCGAAACTGTGGTTAAGGTTTTAGGTCGTTAATTTAATTATTACATCTCAGTACAAACAAAAAGCCCCGGTTAACGCCGGGGCTTTTTGTTTGTAAAGCCTTGTCGCATAACTCAATCTGAGTTATGAATTATAACTTTATATATTCTCCCATGAGCAACCTGTTTTTTGGCGTGATCTCATCGGGGATTTTCTGGGTTACAATCTGATATCCTTTTGCTTTTAGATTTACGGCTCGTAAAGTATCGACGGCCAGGGTTTTGTCCATCCAGCCTTCAAGCCCTCCAGTTGAAGATTCCTGTAAATCATGGCAGCAGGGAAGGACTGCCAATCTGGCATGCTGTTTGGTTGCCATATCAATAACCAGATCGGTTAAAGAACCACAGGCATGAGCTGAAACGACAAGATCATCGGGAAGAATGGCAATTTTCTGGAGCGGAATCTCTTTGTAAATAACCCTCTCCTCAAGTCGCGGCCATGCTGTGATCAAGGCCTCGGACAAAGTAGCTGCGTTTAACGGGATGTTGTTATCTACTGCAATAGCTATTGTTGAACTATCATCAAGTATGAGTAATATATGCGCCAAGAGTCCATGACCACAGGCAAGATCTAAAATCCTGCCGCCTCGGTATCTTCGTCGTACCCTTTTTGCCATCTCCCATGTTTCATAGAGCTCTTTCCTGGGCAAGGTTCCAGCCCGACAGACAGCCCTTGCGATTTTATCAAAAAGGTTGTTGCCGGGGAACAGTGACTGCTGTCGAGGTGTCAGACGGTTTTTTGAGGATTTTTTCATGGGCCATAAAATATGTGAAAATCTCTCTTTTAATATTCAAAGAAAATATTCATTGGGGTCTGTGGCCCCGGGTTTTACACATATATTCAATTCAACAGCTTAAACTATATGTCGTGCAGTTTTGTTTATCCGCTTACTTTGAAATGAGAGCTGATTTTTGCCTAAATTTCATTCAGGTGGGAAAGGGCCCTCTTCAGCATTGCCAGTTCAATGTCGGTTAGGCTTTTGGGGTCAATGAAATTATCAGGAGGTAAATGGCTGTCCATCATGATTATCTGATGTTTTAAGCGACTCTGCATCAAGTAATTGTATACATCAATTGTTTCTTTGTAGGTGCTTTTTTGATAGCTCCGAGTTCATAGAGTTTTTTTAACCGTAAAAGGGTATTGGTTTCATGTTTTCCCTTGTTATCTTCCTTTCGGGCTGGTGTGTAAGGTGGTTGTCTCATCGGTTGAAGAAGTCCTGCCGAGGGATGTAAACCTATAAGAAATAGAGCAGCAGTTTTTTTCCATCCGCCGGTGGTGAGGAAATCCAGTATGCCAGCCGTCCCCGGCAGAAAATATAGTGTACCTGTCCCATCCCCAAAAACTTATAAACTTTAATTTTATTGATGTTCAAGGTTTCCGGCTCATGGAAGGGTGAACGGGGATTGCTCACCATTTTATCCGCCATGACTTCAGCTTGTTCCCGGGTCAGGGCAGAGGTTTTGCTGCGTGATATCCAGATCATGGTCGGCCCTTTTCCCGCCGCTTCGTAGTTACCGATGGCTCCTGCTTCCACGGTAATATTTTTGCCGTGCAGGCGGTTGATTTTCCCCAGGGCTTCGGTGCCGGTAATCAGTTGAACCTGCTGCCATTCGCCGATGCTTTCCGGGAACAGTGAATTCAGATTTTGCGGTTTTTCAGGGGAGGGAAACAATGCCTTAAATCCGACCACCACAATTACGATGCTCAGTGCAAATAAGATTCCCGGTAGTTTTGATCTTTGTGCCATGTGGTTGTCTCCTTTATCCCGTCTCCTAGTCACGGGCCAGATTGACGCAAAACCTCGGTCGCCCCGTAGCTTTTTACCAGCCCCTCGATCCTGATCATGCCGCCTCCGTTTCGGGCCGCCATTAGAAGAAATTAGTTACAACATACTTTAGCGAACCCTCGCTTGCAAAGGCCGGCTTTTTTGAAATAGTAAAGTGAATTTCGCCTTCACGTACATAGTAGGAACCCCCTACTTCACCCCTGACCGAACCAGAGACAGTATTTCCGGTAATCACGATGTCGTTCGATGATCATTTTGCCTCTTGTTTTGCTCGTGCTAAAGCTGCCACCAGATCCGTACCCGGCCAGATATCGACAGAAAAGTTGAACGCCATATTACCTCGCTTATTCTGCTCTAAAAAATTTGCTTGAGCTCTGGTTTTGTGCATACATGCAATTTTATAGCTCAGCTCTCTATGTTCTGCTGTTTTCTTCGTACATAAATCGTTTTCTTTATTAATGCCACCAAAACATCAGCGTCATCCCTTATTTCTATGGTAAATTTCGAAAAATACTTTTCTCCGTTGCCAGTATTGTTTCTTATTAATTCTAAATCCTTATTCGATATCTTTATTACTGATGTTACTTTTTTTTTGCTGGTTTTAATAAATTCGATATTGGCCGCTTTGTCCCAAACTAAATACTCATTTCCCAGCAGTTGCATTAAAAGCAACATCAAGTGAGGGTCAACCATCGAGTAAAGACTTCCCCCAAAATGTGTGCCGACCGCATTTCTATTAAACCAACGCAATGACATTGAGACATGCAGTTCTCTCCAGTCCTCACTGATAGATGTAATTTTCACTCCTGCACCGATGTAGGGTGGATATAAATTAAGTATTAGTTTCAAAAACTTGGGGGTGAATTTCATCCAATTTCTCTTCTTTTAACTGGCTGTCTGGAGTTGGTTATAATTCCGCTATATATGAATTAAAATACTGTCTAAACTACGACGCGATTTAGGAAGTTTTGCACTGTAGTCCGCTTGAAGAATCTTTTTCGTTGCAGCGTATTTTTAGTGGCGTGTCTCCAGAGGAGATCTTCAACGATTGGATGGAGCATGGTTATTTCTTACATCAAGTTTGATATTTTTGTTTTTTCATATTCTCATGATATCTGTATTTTTACAATATCTATTTATGTAAGGCATTATTTCAAAAGCAAATTTTTTCCAGACCGCCTTTTTTTTGACTCTTGTTGGAATGATATCTCCCGGGATAATGTGACGGTGCGAGTTAATGCCGTGCTCTATTTTCAGGTGGCAGATTCGAGAAAAGCAATTATCCAGGTGGAGGGTTATGAGGTTGCAACAGGGCTGTTGGTTTGACAACAGGCAAACCATTCGTTATAATGGTAGGTAGTTGGTAGGTGCATGAGCGGGGTGCACTCCGAAGGCCTTGATCCGTAAGATAACTCGCTACGGGGAGCCATTTAGCTTGGTAATGTCGGCCAAGCCCAACTTATAACCTCATCTGTTCTGACTCCACGAGGCATAGTAAACCCCGTGGCAGTATCCTGAGTGAAAGGAATAAACTTCCGGCTCAGAGACTCAGGGCGATGAGGTTTTTATTTTTTTGCAGTAGGGATTTCAAGTGATAGAAAAAGATGTGTTGCTAATGAAAGTTGAATCGGAGGAGGACGGAAAATGATTATATCTTATTATCTTGTCATAATCGCACTGGTTATCGCTATATTGGCGCTTTCCCTGAAAGTTGTTAAAGAATATGAGCGTTTGGTGGTCTTTTTTCTCGGTCGTTTTCAGGAGGTTAAAAAACCGGGTCTGCGCATCATTATTCCCGGTATTCAGCAAGCCGTCCGGGTTGACCTGCGGGTGATCACCATGGATGTTCCCAGTCAGGATGTTATCTCCCGGGACAATGTGACGGTACGGGTTAATGCCGTGCTCTATTTTCAGGTGGTAGATCCGAAAAAAGCGATTATCCAAGTGGAGGATTATTATAACGCTACCAGCCAGCTGGCTCAGACCACCCTGCGTTCAGTGCTTGGTCAACATGAACTGGATGAGATGCTCTCTGAACGGGAGAAGATGAATGCTGATCTGAAGGAAATTATTGATAAGCAATCTGACGCCTGGGGCATCAAGGTCACCAATGTTGAAATAAAGCATGTGGATCTCAATGAAAATATGATTCGGGCCATTGCCAAGCAGGCAGAGGCGGAGCGGGAACGCCGGGCCAAAGTGATTCATGCTGAAGGTGAATTGCAGGCCTCGGAAAAACTGCTGGCTGCCGCTAACGTTATTTCCCAAAATCCTCAGACTCTGCAACTCCGCTATTTACAAACTTTAAACGACATTTCCAATGAAAACGCGACCACCGTTGTTTTCCCCCTGCCCATGGACTTGATCCAATCATTTTTGGGAAAAAAGAGTGGAGGTGCTATAGAATGAGGGTTCTAATACCTCGACTAAAATCCCGGAGATTTTTCAAGACAGCTTAAAGTCTATGAGGGGTGTTTTATGGCGATCGGGGAGTTGTGCGTAAGAGAGGTGTTTAGCGTGGAAAAGGAGATAAACTACGAGAAATCTTGAACCAAGAGAGCAAAGCTGAGGCTGAAAAGTGCCTCAGATCAACAACATTTTATCAATCATCCCGCTTTACAATAAAATAATATCTGTGTTATTGTCAGTAAACTTAAAAAATCATCATCTCGGCACCGTCGCAGGCGGGACGAGTGATAAAACGCTCTTTGTTATGTGAAAAAATTTCTATTCTCGGTCAGCCTTCTAGATGAAAAAGTTTAACCGGAGACGCTCAGCTCATTAGGAGAAGTCGTGAAGCAAGCAGAAGATGAAAATATCCTTGTTCGGCAGGAGATAGTTGACGGGGTTGAGTTGGAAAAGGTGTTGCCGGATGATAAAGAGGAGGGTCTTATCCCGTAATTGTAAGAGGAAGGTAGTTTTCAAGCTAAGGATTTTTGAGCGAATCCTAAACCAACAATAAAGGGAGAACTTGCCATGACGACGAAATTTTCATTCAGCAAGATTGAGAATGAACTGCTTCCGGGGTTCAGGAAAAAAATCGGGGATGCAGAATCGACTGAGGATGTAAAAAAGTTTTATGTCTATACCATGCAGGAGCTTTTCCATCAGGCTTTTTCCGGTAAGCTCAAACTGGAGTATAGTGATATTTCCCTGCAACCGCTGCAGGATCAGTCTTTTGCTCTGAGCGAACGGGTCAAGGAGCGGGCTGATTTTGTCGTGACCTGGAAGAACTCCGATCTCTCCCATGTGATTACGCGTTTTACTGAAACCTCAATCAAAAGGTATAAGCATCTGGAGAAAAATCCTGCGAAAAGCGAGGCAAAAATCAGGATGTAATGGAGTGAAGTGAGGGTGAGAAATATCAGGTTGAAATAGGTTGGGACTGATACTGGAGGGAGAGGTTTAAAAAAAATTATGCGTATTGCAATGCTTTCACCCATTGCGTGGCGAACGCCGCCACGCCATTATGGTCCCTGGGAAAGTGTGGTCTCCCTCTTGACGGAGGGGTTAGTCGCCAAAGGAGTGGAGGTCACTCTTTTTGCCACTGTGGATTCCAAAACCAAGGGAATGTTACAGGCTGTATGCCGGTACGGCTATGAGGAAAACAGTAATGTGGAACCAAAAGTTTGGGAACATTTACATATATCAGAGCTCTTTGAACGGGCTGATGAGTATGATTTGATCCACAACCACTTTGATTTTGCTCCATTGACCTACAGTGGATTGGTGACAACCCCGGTGCTGACCACCATTCACGGTTTTTCCTCTCCCCGGATCCTGCCTGTTTATGAAAAATACAATGACAAGACCTTTTATGTGGCGATCAGCGAAGCCGACCGTTCACCAAAGCTCAACTACACAGCAACTATCCATCACGGCATTGACCTCAACGATTTCACGTTTAACCCTGATCCGGAGGACTACTTGATTTTCTTCGGTCGCATTCATCCGGACAAAGGCGCCAAAGAAGCCATTGCTATTGCTCGGGATGCCGGCCGAAAATTGATCATGGCTGGCATTATTCAGGATGAAAGCTACTATGAATTTGAAGTCGAACCTCATCTTGGTGAGGATGTTGAGTATGTCGGCAGTGTTGGGCCGGAGCAGAGGAATGTCTTGCTCGGCAAAGCGAGTGCTTTATTGCACCCGATCAACTTTAATGAACCTTTTGGTCTTTCTATTGTGGAATCGATGGCGTGTGGCACGCCGGTGATTGCTTTTAATCGAGGAAGTATGCCGGAATTGATCCGCCCCGGATTAAACGGATTTCTGGTGACCAATGTCGAAGAAGCGGTTGTCGCCGTCAAGGAACTATCTCAGATAGACCGGGCTGCTTGCCGTAAGTTTGTTGAGAAGAATTTTTCCACGGAGCGGATGGTGGACGATTACATCAAGGTCTATGAGCAGATCATTGCTCAGACAAAACGTGAAGATCATCGGCCGTGGGGATATTACACGGTTCTTGCGGATGAATCGGATCATAAGGTTAAACGCATTCATGTCTATCCCGGCAAGCGTCTGAGTCTGCAGAAGCACCAGCGCCGGGCGGAACGCTGGACCATGGTTTACGGTGAGGGGGTTGTTACCTTGAACGATCAACGGATTCGCTTGAAAAAAGGCGAATCTATCGATATCCCCCAGGGAGCGGTCCATCGTATGGAGAATCAAACCAACGAGAACATGGCCTTTGTCGAGATTCAGTTGGGAGATTATTTCGGGGAAGATGATATTGTCAGGTTGGAGGATGACTTCGGTCGGGTATAGAGGGGGTTAAATTATGCAAGATCCTGTAGTGCAACGGTATTCTAAAAATCCGATTTTGACCAGAGATGACGTTCCCTATCCGGTGGCAACCGTACATAATGCCGGGATGGTCAAGCATGACGGCAGGTATGTTATGCTCTTTCGTTCCCACCGGCGAAACGGTCGCTCAATTATCGGCTTGGCCGAGAGTGTTGATGGTTTCTCCTTTACGGTGCGGCCGGAACCTTTTCTGACGCCGTCCTTGGAAGGGGTGTTCGGTGAGTATGAAGAGTTCGGTGTGGAAGATCTGCGCATCTCCGCTTTGGAGGGCGAGTATCTCCTGACCTATAGCGCCTATTCAAGACACGGGGTACGAATTGTCTGTGCCCGGACCAGGGATTTTAAGCAGGTCGAGCGGATCGCTTTAATCTCTCAACCGGACATGCGTAACGTGGTCATTTTTCCGCAAAAAATTAACGGTAGATATGTGCGTCTCGACCGGCCCCATTCCGAGATATCCCCTTGGTCTATTCATATCTCTTATTCTCCCGACCTTATTCATTGGGGGGACTCCAAGGTGGTTATGAAGCCGGTGACCTATCACTGGGACCAGTTGAAAATCGGTCCGGGCGCCCCGCCGTTTATGACGGACGCAGGTTGGCTCCATATCTACCACGGGGTCTTTGAAACCATGGCCGGGGCCGTATACCGGCTCGGTGTGGCCTTGCACGACCGAGATGATCCCTCCCGGATTATCGGGGTTGCAGATGAGTGGATACTGCAACCCGAAGACCCCTGGGAGATCACCGGCTATGTGCCCAACGTGGTCTTTACTTGCGGCGCCGTTCCGGAAGACGATGGTACCGTGAAAATTTACTGGGGTGGCGCCGACACGGTTATGTGTGCGGGGTCAGCTCGGATCCGGGATCTTGTGGAAATGTGTATTAGCAACCCGAGGCCACCATATTAGGACTAGGCAGATGTCTTTAGCACCTTTGAAAGTAGAAAGAGAAAAGAAAAAATTTTCAGCAGAGCCCACCCGGGTGATTACTAAGTTTTATCTTCCAGGAGGTGAAGAGCGGAGCAAACACATTATCGCGCGTGTTCTCGGACTATCAGAAGAAGAAACCCGGCAGAACCTGAAGCAGGTTATGGTTGATTTTGCAGCCCGCCATAATGATATCCGCCAAGTATTTAACCGGCACTTTAAAAAGATCAAAGAGTATCTTCCCGAAGGTCTTGACCTCTCAGAAGAGAAGATCTGTCTGCTCGGGGCTTTTTTTACGCATGAGTATTCGATCCAGGCGGCCGCTTTTTTCAACCCTTCTATCGTTATGCATCCAGACCAGAGTTATCTTGAGGAAAAATGCCTGCGTTTCATCTTGAGTTTTCGCTCCACCGGAGAAGGGCACATATCATCTCTTGAATTCAGAAGTGGCGTTCTCGATGAAAAAAACGACTTCCGTTTTGACGAAGTCAGCCGCTTTGTGCAAACTCCTAAAGTCATTAAAAATCCTACCTATGACAAATATGTTTTTCAACTGAAATTTGTCGATATGGCAGCTATGAATGGAGTAGCCAGTGAAATACTGCAGGATCTGCCGGATAGATTCACATTCATTGAGCTCGAGGACGCTATCCACAAGAAAACCCATGTCTGGCTTGAAGAACCGGTTCCTTGGCTTAATGAAACGGTAGAGAAAATGCTCTGGCTGGCGAGATCCAATTACCACTTAAAGTTCAGAAGTGATCGACGGATATCGGAGAGGGTTATTTTCCCCGTGTCGGAAAATGAAAGCCAGGGTATTGAGGATGCCAGGTTTGTACGCTTTTGCGATACCAACGGTGAGATCACATATTACGCAACCTATACCGCTTACAATGGTTTTGATGTTCTGCCGATGCTACTCGAAACAAAGGACTTTGTCAGCTTCACAATCCGAACCCTTAACGGCAAAGCAGTACAGAATAAAGGGATGGCTCTTTTCCCCAGAAAAATTAACGGCAGATACATGATGATCTCCCGCCAGGACGGTGAAAACATGTTCATCATGTCTTCGGAAAATATCCATTTCTGGCACGAAGCCGAGATCCTGCAGGGGCCGATATATCCGTGGGAGTTTATCCAGATCGGTAACTGTGGTTCTCCCCTTGAAACCGAGGCGGGCTGGATCCTGCTGACCCATGGGGTTGGGGCGATGAGAAAATATTGTATCGGCGCCTGTTTGTTGGACTTGCAAGACCCATCCCGGATTATCGGCCATCTTGCCGAGCCGTTGCTCAGCCCCATGGAAGAAGAACGTGAAGGTTATGTGCCGAATGTTCTGTACACCTGCGGCGCCATAATTCACAACAATGAATTGATCATACCATACGCCATGTCTGATACCTCATCCGGTATTGCGACGGTTTCGGTGCCGGAGCTGCTGGCCCGGCTTTCTGGAGTGTAAGTCTAAAGCAAGGAAGCCTATATGAAAAACATGAAGATAGCGGTTATCGGCAATTATCTGCCCAGGCAGTGTGGCATTGCTACTTTCACTACCGATCTGTGTAACGCTCTCGCCCCGGGTCTGGAAAAAAGTGGTGAACGGCTTACGGTCGTGGCCATGGATGACATTGATAAAGGTTACCCTTATGCGGATCGGGTCGGGTTTCAGGTACGGGCCAACGTTCAGTCTGATTATCTTCATGCCGCTGAATTTTTAAATGTCCATAAATTTGATGCTGCGATTCTCCAACACGAATTTGGCATATTCGGGGGAGAGGATGGTTCCCATATCATCCAGCTTATAAAAAATCTGCACATGCCGGTGATTGCCATCCTGCATACGGTTCTCAAGGATCCTACGGACGGGCAGCGTGCCGTTACCCAAAAATTGGCCCAATATACCGACACCCTGGTGGTCATGGCCCATAAAGCTAAGACCCTGCTCATCGATTCCTATAGCATTGAAGAATCGAAAATCACCTTTATTCCCCACGGCATCCCGAACGTGCCTTTTGCTGAATCTGTTTCTGGTCCATTCCGGACCCAGCTCGGGCTCAAAGGTCGGAAGATAATACTGACCTTCGGCCTGCTGAGCCCCGGCAAGGGGGTTGAAGTCATGCTTAAGGCGATGCCCGCGATTATCGAACAGCACCCTGATGTTTCCTATATTATCCTCGGCAAGACGCACCCTCACGTTATAAAAGAGACTGGCGATGCCTACCGGCAGAGCCTCTATCAACTGGTTCGCCGTCTTGGCATTGACGATCATGTGCTGTTTCACAACCGTTTTGTCGAGCTTGAGACCTTGACTCAATATCTGACTGCCGCCGATCTCTATGTCTCCCCCTATCTCAAGGAAGAACAGATTGTCTCCGGAACCTTGGCTTATGCAGTGGGCATGGGTACAGCCGTGGTTTCCACCCCCTACTGGCACGCCCAGGAGCTACTGGCGGAGGGCCGAGGATGCCTGGTGCCTTTTAACGATCCGCAGGCTTTGGCCAAAAAGGTCAATCATCTTTTGATTCACGAAAAAGAACGTAAAGAGATCAGGAAAAAAGGTTATCAGTCCGGTCGTTCAGCGGTCTGGAAATCCGTGGGTACAAAATATCTCGACCTGCTTTCTGAGATATTGGAACGTACAATCGACCAGCCGATACCACAATATGCCGAAAGACCGGATGCTGGAATTCTGGAACCTGACACCCGGCTTCTGGGTGTCATGCCGGAGGTCAACCTCCAGCATATGCTCATCATGACCGATAGCACCGGCATTCTCCAGCACGCCAAATATTCAATTCCGGACCGCAACCACGGCTATTGTGTGGATGATAATGCCCGGGCGCTAATTGTTGCCACCATGTACTATGCTCTTTACCAGGATAAGGATGCCATTCCCCGAATGCAGACCTATCTTTCTTTTTTGCACTACTCTTTCAATCCGGAGAATGGACGGTTTAGAAATTTCATGTCCTATGACCGGCGCTGGCTCGAAGAGATCGGTAGTGAAGATTCCCACGGGCGTACCCTCTGGGGACTAGGGGTTGCCATCCGGCATGCACCCTATGATTCGATCAGGAATCTGGCCGTTCGGCTCTTTCTCGACGGTCTTCCAGTTGTCAAAAATTTCAAGTCCCCCAGATCATGGGCCTTTGTCATCATTGCTCTACATGCCTATATGGAGGTTTTTGGCGGGGATACCACGGCCCGCCGGTTACGCGCTTTGCTGGCGGAAAAACTCTTTGCTCTCTTTCAGAAAGGTTCCAGCCCGGACTGGTTGTGGTGTGAAAATAAGCTAACCTATGCCAATGCCAAATTACCCCATGCCCTGATTCTGGCCGGGCAGTGGATCCCCAATCCCGAAATGTTTAAAATGGGCATCGATTCTCTCTCCTGGCTGTTGGAGAAACAGCAGGCGCCGGAAGGCCATCTTTCAGTTGTCGGCAATTTGAACTGGCACAATCGAAATGGCCCTACCTCCAATTTTGATCAACAGCCCATTGAGGTCATGTGCCTGATCGGCGCTTGTGCCGCGGCCTTCCGTTCTACCGGTGAGATAAAATGGCTTGACCAGGGGCATCGTTGTCTCGACTGGTTTCTGGGCAGTAATGATTTGAACGAACAGATTTATGACTTTAAGACGGGAGGGTGTTGCGATGCTATTCAGCCCACCGGCATCAACGCCAATCAAGGTGCGGAGTCAACCCTTTCCTGGCTGATTTCTCTCCTCAGCATGTATGAAATTCTGGAGCAGATGGACAAAAAATAGAATAAAATTTTTACTTAGCCATCTCGTGACTTGTTACGAGTGTATTAAAGAAGCTCGAATATCAGCAGACCCTGTTGTCTATGAAAAAGATCTTTTTGCTTGTTATTCTCCTCTTTGTATTTTTGGTTGGCCTTCCTCTCATGGGGGTTCTGGTCGTCGGAAAAAACGTTATTCAATACTGTGAATTTCCTCCCCTGACTCACTACGTTTCACATGCACCGTTTTCCTGGTATTTCTTTTTGGGTTTGGTGATAATTGCCATTCTCATATCTACTTTACTCTTTTTCCAGCTCCATCATAAGCAATCTTCAGCGGGCCTCAAAAACCAAACAAACCCTGCGGTTTTCCCTTGGTGGGGGAATTTGGGGCTGTTATTAATATTGGTTAGTTGGGTCGTGGCCTGGAATAGATTCTCCCTCTTTCATCACTTGCAACCCTATACCTTTTTCCCTCTTTGGTGGGGCTATATTCTGTTCATCAATGGCTTTACATATTTCCGCAGTGGTTCCTGTCTTCTGACTGGCCGACCCATCTATTTTTTTATTCTTTTTCCAGTAAGTGGCTGTTTTTGGTGGTTCTTTGAATATCTGAATAGGTTTGTGCAAAATTGGTATTATGTGGGGATTGATGATTTTAATGTCCTTGAATATATTTTCTATGCCTCCCTTTCTTTTTCAACAGTATTACCGGCGGTGCTCAGCACCGAAGAATTCTTATCTTCATATCCTAGACTTACTGAGCCCTTAAAAGCATCTTTTGTTATACGTTTTTGTGAAACCAGATTTATCAAGATTAGTGTTTTACTGGCAAGCTCGATAGGACTTGTCGGAATAAGTATCTGGCCTGATTATCTTTTCCCGTTGCTCTGGCTTTCTCCGCTCTTAATTATTATCACCATGCAAAAGATGATGGGGCGAGCTACAGTTTTTGATAGCCTGTATCATGGAGACTGGAGGTCTGTCTGGATACCTGCCCTGGCGGCACTGTTTTGCGGATTTTTCTGGGAGTTATGGAACGTGAAAAGTCACGCGCACTGGGTTTATTCAATTCCTTTTGTCGAGAAGGCCCAGATATTTGAAATGCCGATTCTCGGTTATCTGGGTTATCTTCCTTTTGGGCTGGAGTGTAAGGCGGTTGCCTCGTTAGTTGAAGAAGTCCTGCAGAAGGGATGCAAATCAAAAAGGTTTTTTACCAGGTTTTTAGAGTAACCATTTAGGTTGGTTGACTTTTATCAGCTAATAAAAAAGGGTGTTTTTTACGGTGGACCCGAGCGTCTAGACAACTTTTTGTAATGTTAAGCTATAGGCCGGG